>CAZTCJ010000014.1:0-61268 GCA_964612085.1 uncultured Alphaproteobacteria bacterium | reverse complement strand
GAGATAGGGCCGGTCATGGGAAGGTACGATGATCAGGTCTGGATGGGCGTCGCGCATTTCGCTCAGGGCGCGCACCTGGCGCAGCACCTCGTCGCGCTGCTCATTCGGATCGAACATCATGTATTGCAGGATGCGTGGACGGGTCTTCAGCGTATCGAGGTTTGACATCGCCCAGACGATGTCACCGATGAAAACATATTCGGAGCCGTCTTGGGTGCGAACGTAAAACACAATGGTCCCCGGCGAGTGGCCCGCCGAAGGAACCGCCACAATGCCTGGCGCGATACGGGTTGGTGCAGACAACTCCCACCGCTCGATGCCCTCGAACGATTCGGGCAAGGTGAAGCCCCGGCCGAAGCGGGCCATGGCGGTCAGGTGCCGCTCGGAGAGGAGGAGCTTGGGCGCAATGGCGGCTGGGTCCGGGTGGCGGACAATGCCAAGAATATGGTCGAAATGCTCATGGGTGATGGTGACGATATCGGCTTCGGTCATGGCCTGGGTCATGCGGTCGAAGGCGTCTGCATCGAACCAGGCCTCGTCGCTTTGGGCGAAGGATTCAGCACCCATGCGGTCCACGGCACCGCCGAGAACGAGCGTTGTCTCCGAGCCGATGATCTGAATCGAGGTATAGACGAGAATGTAGGGCGCGCCAAAATTGCCGGCCTCGGCCGCCCAGCCGGGGGCGACGTCGCCCCCGATGAATTCGATCCGCACCTCATTCGGGGCCGTGTCTTGATCGTCTTGGACAAGGACGCGCCAGGCAGCGAGGTCATAGACGCCATCTGTGTTTTTGGGCGCGCGCGCGTCTAGGAATAGCCACCAAAAGGCGACGGCAAGGACCAGCACGATCAAGCCGAGCGTACTGAACCCCCAGTGGCGACGAATGACCGACAAGGCACCCATCCGCGTCAATCGGCCATGCAAGCGGAAAAGCTATCGATCCGCTCGAACGAAATGCCGGAGAATTGGCCGATCCCATCATTGGGCGGCTGGCCAGGATTGTTGATGAGACCGACCTGGACGGTGTCTGCAATATCCGGCCGGATGAAGCGGATGACCCCGCCATCGACAACACCTTCGGTGGGCACGGCCATGCCATTGCCCTGTACATCTGTGCCCGGCGCGTAAGCTTCTTCAACCCACTCGGTTGCGCCCGGTAGGCGTTTGAAAAAACGGAACTCATCGCCGACGCGGCAGACGCGAAGCCGCGCCTCCATAACGCCGCTAGGGACAGGCGTCAGCCAGAGTGTTGAGCCTGAGGTGAAGCCGGCCAGGCGCTGCATATGCCACTCGCCTGTGTCAGGCACTGTGCTCTTGGCTTCCGTGCCATAAAAGTCTGCCTGCTGACCGATATTGTACATGACCCAGCGCATGTCGCCGGTATCACTTGAGGGGTCGCGCACCAGGAGGCCCGAGGAGTTGAAACTGCCTTCCGGACGTGATCCCGGATCATCAGCCTTGACCGCGCGCACCTCGGTTTCGACCATGAAATCACCTGAGACGATTTGGTAATAGAACGGTCCAGAACGGTCGGAATACCAGCCGGCGATTTCGGGAACGCCGCGCACCTCGAACTGTCCGTCTGAGATGTCCGCAGTGCGAGCCAGGCCTGGAAGCAACTCTGTCAGCCCGCCAAATGTTCCGCTTGCATTGCTGAAATCCACATTCAGGGGTGAGAGGTCTTCTGCGCTGGACGCTGTTGTCGGCTGAAGCACTTGCGGAGCCGGCGCCTCATAGGAGTTGCCGATCAGGCGTCCCTGGGGGGTGAAATTCAGCCACCACAGCACGATAACAACGAGCAAGCCCAGAACGCCGAACACCCATTTCAACCAGCCCATCATCGCTCTCCTTCTTCTGAACGAATAGCTAATCATTCAGCCAGTGAAGTCAATGACTGAACATCATTCAGTCATGGCGCTTGCTTGATGTCCTTTTTGGCCTTTTAAAGTGCGGCGATGCAGAACACGCCAACCACCGACCTTGGACGGCGCGCGCCCGAAGCTCGCAGAGCCCTTATCATCGAAGCTGCCGACGCGCTTTTTCGGGACGTCGGCTTCGAAGACACCAGCATCTCGCAGGTGGCGCGCCGGGCCGGGGTCGCTGTCGGGACAGTTTACCTGTCCTATCCAGACAAGGCTTCGCTGCGCATCGGGGTAATCAATGCCCGCAAGCGCGAGATTGCCGACCTCATCCTGGACCGCGCGCCAGGGCCCGGCATGTCCCTTGATGCAGCGCTCCAACGCCTCGTTCCGCCCGTTTTCGATCTCATGTTGAAGCGCGGTCCGATGGGCGGGCCCATAGACCGCGCACGGCTTGAGCAGTTGGGCCCAGAGGCCATCGAAGCCTTCGGAGCGGTCGACGCAGCCATCAGCCAAGTGTTCGGCGAGTTGGCCGCGCGCGGTGTTGCGCGGCCTGCAGATCACAAGACTATGCCAGCGATTGCATCGGGCATCATGATGGCGGCGGCCGAAGCGGTGCGTCGAAAGACTGTCAGTCGGAAAGCCATGAAAGCCGAACTTATCGAGACGTTCAATCGGCTCTTCGCCCCCGACTGACACATCGCCCGGCATCTACGTAATCCCGCCATCGCAGCGGACCACTGTACCCGTGATGAAGCTGGACGCGGGATCTGCGAGGTAGAGCGCCGTTGACACGATCTCTTCCGGCCGTCCTGGCCTGCCAAGCGAATTCGGCGCCGTTTTACGCATTTCTTCGGGCCAGGCCTTTGATATATCGGTGAGGAAAGGGCCAGCCGAAATCGAGTTCTGTTGCGTTGAGGCCGGGTTGAGGCGCGTTTCGTCGTTCAGGCGTTGAGCGAGCGAAAGTTTCAGGCCTCGTGCAGCAGTTCGCGGATCAGGGTGGCTTGGCAGGTGCGATCGCCGGGCCTTACGAACGGCACTTGGCCCTTTCGGATCATGGCCATGGCCTCAATGCCGGCGATTGTGCGCTCTGCGGTCTCCAATGATTTCAGTCCAAGCATCGGTCGGGTGAGGCGTTTGATCCTGCGATGGTCTTGTTCGATCCGGTTGTTCAACCATCGCCCCCGATCATGGCGGAGCTTCTTTCCGTTGCCCAGGCTCAAACGCATCTCTTAAGGGATGATCACTGTTCGGACGTTGAGATAAGCATCAATACCTTCAGAACCCAGTTCCCGGCCCAGACCGGAGGCCCGAACACCGCCGAAGGGGGCGCCGAAATCGAGGATGCGCCGTGTGCTGAGGCCGACCGTCCCTGTCTTCAACCGTGATGCCACCCGTAAAGCCCGGTCCTGATCGGACGACCAGACCGACCCGGATAATCCGTAGGGAGAGTCGTTGGCCATGGCGATGGCTTCGTCCTCATTGTCATAGGCGATGACCGCGATCACGGGACCGAATATCTCCTCCCGTGCGACGGGCATATCGTTCGTGACATGCGTGATCAATGTCGGTTCGTAGTAAAAGCCCCGTGTTGCGCCAGGCCAGGCCTGACCGCCGGTTCTGATAGTCGCGCCGTCCTGCCGCGCCTGCTCGACGGCGTGCATGGAGCGTTTGAGTTGGGCGGGAGTGGCGAGAGGCCCGATATCGGTCCGGCTGTCGCGCGGGTCCCCTACGACAAGATTTTCGAAGAGGTCCTGCAGTTGATCCGTAAACTGATTTATATGAGAGCGTGGGACCAGAAGGCGGGATTGGGCACCGCAGACCTGCCCATTGTTCTGGCACATGGCCAGGAACAGTTCGCCCTTCACCGCATCAATATTCATATCGTCAAGGAGAATGGCCGCCGACTTGCCGCCAAGCTCCAGCGTACACGGAATGAGCTGCTCGGCGCAAGCCGCCGCGACGGCGCGTCCCGCCGCCGTGCTCCCTGTGAAGCTGACTTTCTGCACACGGGCATCGGCCACCAGATGGCGGCCCAGATCCCGGCCGCCGGTCATGATACTGACCATGCCGCGGGGAAGGTCGAGCCCTTCCAGGATTTCCGCAATAACCGTACCTGTCGCCGGATTTTCCGGAGAAGTCTTCAAGACGATCGGGCATCCGGCCGCGATGGCCGCACCGAGTTTCACGGTCAGCAAAAAGAGTGGCACGTTCCATGGAACGATCCCCACACTGATACCAACGGGATATTTCTGCAGCAGGATATCGCCGCCGCGCAGACCGGGGCGGCGCTCTTCGAACCGGTGCATTTTCACGAGGTCCGCATAGGCTGCGGCGAGGGCTGACGCGGTCCGGGCTTGTAAGTGAAGGGACTGCCTGGCCGGGCAACCGATCTCCATGGTCAAATGAGCGGCGATTTCGTCAGCCCGCGCCTCAATCCGCTCGCAAAGCTGACGCAGAGCATGGGCGCGGGCCGCAATGTCCAATTGCTCCGCGTCAGGCGCCGCCGCGACGGCCGCATCAAGGGCCCGATCCGCCTGATCTTTACTGGCGAAACGGCAGGCGGCGTAAGGCTCTTCGTCGACTGGCGAGGGATGGATGACCGGCGGTTCATCGCCCGTCACAAGGGTGCCGTTGATGAGATGGGAACCGGTTTCAAGCATGATATGCCTCTTCAGTCGGCCTGGCCCGATGCAGCTTCCCCAGCGCGCGTACGCCCGGTGAGCCGGATCAGGTCCTCGTGCAGTTCAAACCAAACCGTGTGGTAACTATCGATGATCGGCGCCGTCATATAGCGGGTCGCACCCGCCTCAAGCTGGCCGAGGGCGGCAGTAAACCGGCGCCGGTAGCCGTCCAGGCGGGTCACTTGCGCGGCGGCGTTTGCGAGAAGATCCATGATTTGATCATGAAGGGTCTTCAGGTCCGCGATGATCGCCTGATCATAGCTGGCGTCCTCATGATCGTTCGGCGTGTCGCCTTTCATCTGCCATTGATTGATCAAGATCTTGAATGCTTTATTAAGGGGCAGGAATTCCGTATAGAGTGCATCCATCGCCGCATGATCGAGGGACTGTCGCGCTTCTTCATAAGCGGCTGCGACAGCGGTCTTGCCAACCGGCGTGAGGCGCAATCCCAGACGGCTTTCCTGCACGGCGCCTTCCGCCTGTAATTGATCGGCCATGGCCTTTATATCCGCCTGCGATGCATTTAATGTTTCGATCAGGGCTTCCGGCCGCGCCATACCTTTCAGGGCGAGAGTGATTAGAAATTCCGTGCGGTCCATGATGTCATATCCTTGAGAACTATACGCGGTGGCCGCGGGCGACCTCATTGCGATAAGCTTCCACGAGATCGGCTTTGCGCAGCTTGCCCGTATCCATACGCGGCAGGGCATCTGTAAAGGCGATGAAGCGGGGGCATTTATAACCGGCGATGCGGGTCCTTAGGAACGCTGCCAGTTCCACAGCTTTGTCCGCCTCGTCCGCTACCGGATGAATGAGTTCGATGACGGCTTGCACCGTTTCCCCTAAGTCCGGATCCGGCACGCCGAAAACGGCTGCATCGGCAACGTCCGGATGGGCCATCAAGGCATCTTCCACCTCTTTCGGGTAGATGTTCACGCCGCCGGAGACGATGGTGAAGGACCGGCGGCCGGTGAGAAACAGATAACCGTCCGTATCCACATAGCCGATATCGCCCATGGTGGCCCAACCCTGCCGGTTGCTGGCGGCCGCTGTCTTGTCTGGCGCGTTGTGATAGACGAGTGGCGCGCCGCCTTCGAAATAGACATCGCCGACCGTGTTCGGCGGACATTCCTGACCGTCATCGCCGAGAATATGAATGGTGCAGCGCCAGGGCCGCCCGACTGAACCGGGCCGCTCCAGCCATTCCCGGCTGGTGATATGGGTGAAGCCGATACTTTCCGTTCCCGAATAATATTCATGCAGGATCGGTCCCCACCAGTCGATCATCCGGCGTTTAATGTCCTCGGGGCAGGGCGCGCCCGCATGGATCGCACACATATGAGACGACAAATCAGTTTCGCGGTGCAACGCCGGATCGAGCGCCAGAAGCCGGGAAAACATGGTGGGCACCCATTGGCTATGGGTCACCCGGAAGCGGGCGATGGCTTTGAGGGCCGATTTCGCGTCGAAACGCGGCAGGACGACGATGCAACCGCCGAGCCGCAGAACATTCATGGCGAAACGCAACGGGGCGGCGTGATACAGCGGCGCCGGCGACAGATAGACCGTATGCTGATCCATGCCGAACAGTTCCTGCTGGCGTTCGACGCGGCGCCTTTCGGAGCCGAGCGGTGCGAAGCTCAACGGCCTTTTTACGCCTTTCGGGTGGCCCGTGGTGCCGGACGTATACAGCATATCGCCTCCTTCCACTTCGTCAGGGTTGGGGCGGGGCGGATCGAGATCGAGTGTTGCGAAGGGCGTGCCGGACTCGAAACTGAAGCATATAGGCAGGGCGGCCAGTAGGGTGATGGCTTGGGCAGTTTGCGCAGCACAGTTTTGATCCGTAATCAGCGCTTTTGCGCCGCTATCGGACAAGATATAAGTGATTTCATCTTTTTTCAGTCGTGT
The DNA here is from genome assembly GCA_964612085.1 of uncultured Alphaproteobacteria bacterium. Taxonomy (GTDB): domain Bacteria; phylum Pseudomonadota; class Alphaproteobacteria; order JAJFIK01; family JAJFIK01; genus CAZTCJ01. The sequence goes on along the minus strand of CAZTCJ010000014.1, from coordinate 54,817 downwards.
GGAAACGGCCAGGCAGTAAAGGCCTGAGCGCTGCGCCGCCCAGGCAGCGATGAAATAGGCCGGTGTGTTGGTCATCAGGATGGCCAGAACATCGCCCCGGGTCAAACCATGGTCACGCAGCCTTGCGGCCAAAGTCGCGGAGGCCCTGTCAAGTTCCCGGTAGCTGAGCGTTTCCTCGCCCATGCGCACCGCGATCCGATGGGGCGCGTCGAGGGCGATCGCTCCGGGGTGGCCGATGCTCAGCATACTCATATTACATCTCCGATGGATCGAAGTGACCCGTATCGTTGACGCTCAGAATCGTCATGCGCTCCGGATCCAGAGCGAGGATTCGGGTGAGTGAGCAGTAGAACGGCATGAAGCGGGTAAGTTCGGGCAATCCGAGGATCCTGCTCAAGATCGCATTGATCGGCAGGCCGTGTGTAAAGATCGCCACCTTGCCGCCGGGATGGCTTACAATGATCCGTTCCAGGGCATCCATGATCCCGGCCCTGAACGTTTCTTCGTTTCCGCCCAGAAGGCCGATGGGATCGCGCAGGAATGCTTCAAACTCGCCGCGCTGACGCAACAGTTCCATGGTCATGTAACGGCCGCCGAAATGATCGAGTTCAGCGACGCCGTCCATGGTGCGGACCTCCGCTCCCGTCCTTTCGGCGTGGATGCGGGCCGTTTCCAGGGCCCGCTTGAGCGGGCTCGAGATCACCGCATCGATCGATTCGCGCGCCAGGCGCTCGGCGACGCGCATTGCCTGATGCCGTCCGCGTTCGCTTAACGGCGGGTTCACGCTCCAGGTATCGTCCACATCCACCGGATGGCCGTGACGGACCAGGACGAGATGAACGGTTTGTGGCATGATGTTCCCTTCCCGGTCAGATCGTCACGATGCGCCAGCGGACCGTAAAGCGTGATAGCCGCCGTCAACGGAAAGGTCGATGCCGTTGATCCAGGATGCGCCATCGCTCAGCAGAAAGAGGATCGCCGCCGCGATCTCGTCCGGCCTGCCGTGCCGTCCAGTCACCCGTGCCGCCTTGTCGAGACGGTCCGGGCCCATGGAGGTTTTAAAGTCGTCAAGAATGCGGGTCTCCACAGGGCCGGGGCTGACCGTGTTGACGCGCACTTGATGGGCCGCGAAGGCATGGGCCGCCTGGGGCATCCAGGCATTGAGCGCCCGCTTGGACAGTTCATAGGCCTGGGTGCCGTCGAGGCCCATGTACCGCACGGTGTCTTGCGCTGTCTGCCAATCGGTGCTGATCAGCCGTGCCAACCGGTCCGCCGTCCAGTCGCAGCGGGCCGCCGCGATGCTGGAGACGAGCACCATGGCTCCGCCCGAAGCAATCCGCTGGCGGAACGCCCAGCCGATCGCCCGGGGCGCTAGAAAGTTCACTGCGAAAACGGTTGCCGGATCCTGCGTGCCCGGCAGACCCGCCGCCTGCACCAGGCCGGCGAACGGTCCTGTTAAGTCCTCCAGAGCCGCATGCAGATCATCCTGATTGCCGAGGTCGCAGCGGATCGTTTGATCCGCATGGGGTGCGTCCATAAGGTCGAGCGCGATGACGGTGCAGCCGGCCGCTTTCAGACCGGCGCACACGGCGGCGCCGATGCCGTTGGCGCCACCGGTCACGAGAACGGGCGGGGCGCTCTCCACCGGCTCAATCCCACTCGACCATGAGGCGCGTATGGCCCCGGAACCAGTTGGAGGGGAGCCTGTCGCCTGCAGCGGCGAGCGTGCAGCGCCTGACGCGTTTGAAAAATTCCTCGAAAAAAATCCGGGTCTCGAGCCGCGCCAGATGCGCGCCCAGGCAGAAATGCGGGCCGATGCCGAAGCCGATATGGGGATTGGGTTTGCGGTCGATCAAGAACGAGGTGGCGTCGTAAAAGGCGCGCGGGTCGCGGTTCGCGGAGACGAAATACAGCACGACCTTGGCGCCGGCCTTGATCGGCGTGCCGTAGAGATCGCAATCCTCGATGGCCGTGCGGCGCATCTGCATCACAGGAGAGACCCAGCGCACCATCTCTTCAACGGCGAAGGGGAGCATATCGGGCGATTGCCGAAGGAGTACCAGATCGTCCTGTTGCAGACAAAGTTGTTCAAGGCCGCCGGTGAGCAGGAAGCGCGTGGTCTCGTTGCCCGCAACCGTCAGCAGGATGAAATAGGCGTCGAGCTGTTCGTCCGTCAAAAGATCGCCGTCAACCGTACCCGTCGCCAGCACGCTCGCCACGTCATTTCCGGGATTGCGGCGCTTCTCGGCGACAAGCGTGCGGAAATAGGCGAAAAGATCCCGGCGGGCTTGGGCCTGTTCCGCCTCGCTCGTCTGGGTGCTGCTCATGGTGTTGGCCCAGCGCACCAGATCCATCTGCCGCTCTTCCGGCGCGCCAAGGAATTCCGCGAAAACGATCATGGGGATCTTGACGGCGATATGCTCGACGAAGTCGAAAGGTTCGCCGCGCGGGGCCGCATCGATCAGGCCCGAGACGATATCGCGGATGCGTTCGCTCAAGGGCCGGACATTGCGCTGTCGAAAAATCTCGGTCGTCACCATACGCAGTTTCATATGGATCGGCGCATCCGCATTGTGGATGGACGGATGGCCCTTGCCTTCCGCGCGCCGGTCGGGGATCTGGGTACCCTTACCGCTGATGAAGCGATCCGCATCCATGGCCGTGTCCCAGACATGGGCGTGGCGAGTCAAAGCGTAAAAACCGGGGCCGTCCGGTTCCGGATTGAAAAAGACCGGCGCTTGTTCCCGCAGGACTGCGAACATCTCGTGTTCTTGGCCGCAGACGAACGGTCCGACATCCAGAAGGTCGATCTGATCCAAATCCAGGCGCATCAGTCTCGCCCTTGTGTGTCAAGGAGCGAGGCCGCGGACGTATCAGCCGCGCTTGGCGTGTCGCCCAGAAAGATCGCGGCATACCAGATATCGCCGCAGATCCGGCCGAGTTCTTCGATGCGTTCTGCCGAAGGCGGGATCGTCGGCAGGCAAATATGGACGTAGGCCAATTGTTCGTTCATGGCCCCGAGCGCTTCGGCGAGAAGATCGGCGTCGCGGCCGGGCGGGATTTCGCCGGTTTGCTGAAGCCGTTCGATCCAGTTCTGGGTCCGGTCGATGAAAAGACGCCTCAGTTCGAGCCAGATCTCCACGAAGGTTCCGGAATCGGGCCGGGCGGCCGCTTCCCGCGCCAGCCGCATCAGATGACGGCGTTGGGCGTAGCGCCGGAAGAAGGCAGTCGCATTCTCGATCAAAATGTCCCGCCGCGTGCTCGCCTGGCGCGCAGCCGTTTCGCCGGAGCCTTCCCGAAGATCCTGGTACAAAGACAACAGGACGGTCACGAGAATATCGTCCAGGTCCTGAAAGTAATTGTAGAAACTGCCATGGGCGACGCCCGCGCGCTCCGCGATCAAAGCCACGGACGCCCCTTCAACGCCGGTTTCGCCGAAAACGGAAACCGCCGCCTCGAGCAGTTTGGCGCGCGTCTTCTGGCCCCGCTTCGTCTTGGGCAGGGAGCGGTCGATCCCAGTGAGCAAGTCTTTGACGATGGTCATGCCTCTCCCCGGATCACAGGTCTTGTCCTTTATCTGCATGCAAAGCATGCCCGCCATTTGAGCCCGTTCTGCAGCGCAGCAACAGCGTCCAAACCGCGACAAGAACAGCCAAACACCCGCCATTTCTTGACATCAATGTGAGGATGACGTTAGCTCAATGAAAACCTGACATCAATGTCAGATCTTGCCGGATCGCGCGACCGTGATGGGCTTTCGGCCCAGGCCGCGCGATGAGAGCCGCCGCGACAAAGAGCGGACCCGTCAGGATCGGCGCGGGGGACGTCTATGGTAGGGGAAACGCCGGACTATGCGCATAAAAGGTGGGTGGTGGACAGCGATCCAAGCCCCTATTTCCCGATTTACACGCGCGCCAATATTGGCGAGGTCTTTCCGACCGTCGTCATGCCCTTTTCCTGGACAGTCTGGGGCATCCCGCTGGCCATCCCGGGCTGGCGCCAGGCTTATGTGAATATCGGGGCCTTCGATCCGGACGAATTCGAAGATGGCGATCATGACGTGCTCGGCGTATTCGGGGGCTACGGCTATCTGAACGTTTCGGCGAGCCGGGTTTTCGGCGTGCGCGCGCCGGGCCTGTCGCCGGAAGCGATTGACGCGAGTTTTTTCGGCTCCCAGCCCGGCATCACGCCATACGAAGCGCGGCCCGCGGATGAATCGCCAGCCCATACGGAGCGTCTGGGTGCGATGATCGGCTGGGTCATGTCCGCACCAGACCTGAAAGAGTTGCGCGATCAGCGTCAAGAAGTTCATGACTTGCGTGCTGCGCGGCCCGATCTGACGGCCTTGTCCGACAAAGATCTTCTGGACCGCTGCCGGACGATTGCTGAAGGCTATTGGGGCCGGTTCTGGACCCGGCACATTATGGCGACCTATCACTCCATGGTGCCGCCGGGTGCCATCGGCGCACTGTGCGAGGCGGCAGGGCGGCCCGACCTGATGGCCGATATCATCTCCGGTGTCGGTGATGTGGATTCAGCCCTTCCGGCCCAGGCGCTCTGGGATCTGTCGCGGCTGGTCCGCTCTCTGCCGAGCATCGCGCAGGCCTTCGATCAGGGAACGGAGGGCCTTCTGGAGCGGCTGGAACGGGGCGATGCCGACCAGCGGGACTTCGCGGCGCGCTTCCACGCCTTCCTGGATGAGTTCGGTTTCCGGGGTCCCAATGAATGGGAAATGCGCAGCGCATGCTGGGATCTCGATCCCGCCGCGCCCCTCGGCATGATCGGCAAGATGCGCCATCAATATGACGCGGAAGCGCCCCGCGCCAAGAACAAGGAACGGGTCGCGGCGCGGGAGGCGGCGATCAAGGAGATTGAGGCCCGCCTCTCTGGGAACGACGAGGCCATCGGTCAGTTGCACGCGGCCGCCCGGGCGGCGGCGGTCTTCTTTGCTGGACGGGAGCGTACCCGCACCTCCTGCGCCATGGTCACCCATGAGATGCGTCTGCCCATGTGGGAGCTGGGGCGGCGGTTCACCGCCCGCGGCATTTTCAAGACGCCGCAGGATTTCGCCTATCTGACCAATGATGAATGGGACCGTGTGCTGAGCGATCCGGAAGCCGCGCCCGCCATCGTCGCAGACCGTAAGGCGCACGAAGCCTATCTCGCGGAACGGGAGCCGCCCTTCGTGGTCGATCGCGTGGTGCCGCCCATTGCCGGCTGGCCAGTGCGGGGCGCGGCGCGGGCCCGTCTTCAGCCGGATGAAATTCTTCAGGGACAGCCGGGTTGCGCCGGCATCGCCAGGGGGCGCGCGCGCATCGTGCGGGACGCGGCCGAACCGGGCGATCTGGAGCCGGGCGATATTCTCGTTGCGCCCTATACGGATCCCTCCTGGACCCCGCTTTTCAGCGCTTGTTCCGGCGTCGTCGTCAATGTGGGCGCGACGGTCAGCCATGCGGTGATTGTGGCGCGCGAGCTGGGCATTCCGTGTGTCGTCGGCATCGACGGTGCGACGGAGCGCATCGACGACGGCAGCGAGATCGAGATCGACGGTGCCCGTGGCACGGTCAGGCAGATCGGGTCGTAAATCATGGTGTATCCCTTCGATCATCGGCATACGAAGGAAGGCCAGGCGCTCAACGCGCTGCTCGGCGGCAAGGGCGCCGGGCTCGCAGCCATGACACAGGATCTGGACTTGCCGGTGCCGCCCGGTTTCACGATCCCGTCGACCTGGTGTGCGTCCGTTCTGGACCGGGGCGGGCTCAGTCTCGCCCAGACTGAGGAGATTATGGTCGGGCTGGAGCGGGTCGGAGCGTCCCTGGGGCGCCGCTATGGCGATCCGCAAGCGCCGCTTTTGGTCAGTGTACGCTCGGGTGCGGCCGTCTCCATGCCCGGCATGATGGATACGGTCCTGAATGTGGGACTGACCGGCGAAACGGTGATCGGCCTCACAGGCCTGACCAATGACTGGCGGTTCGCCAGGCAGTGCTATTGGCGCTTTCTCACCATGTTCGTGCGCATCGTCATGGGCGCCGATCCCAAGACCGATCCCGATCCGCCGGCGGACAGCGCGGCGCTCGACCGGGAAATCATGGCATTGCGCGCCCGGATCGGCGCTGCTTATGGCGAGGCCGCCGTCGACGATGCACGGACCTTACTCGTATTGTGTATCGAAGCGGTGTTCCGCTCCTGGAACTCTTCGCGCGTGGACACCTATCGCCGCAGGGAAGGCCTTGATACATCGGGCGGTACGGCGGTCACCGTTCAGGCCATGGTCTTCGGCAATCTGGATGAACGATCCGGCTCCGGCGTTTTGTTCTCACGTGATCCGTCCACGGGCGAAAACGTGCCGTGCGGTGATTTTATCATCAAGGCGCAAGGCGAAGAGGTGGTCTCGGGCACCCATAAGACACTCGACCTTGATGTGCTGGCGGAGCGTTTCCCGGATATCTGGACCCAGCTTAAGCAAACGGGCCGGACACTTGAGCGCCATTATGCCGATATGGTGGATGTGGAATTCACGATCGAGTCCGGGCGCCTGTGGATCCTGCAATCGCGCGTTGGCAAGCGCAGTACGGCGGCGGCAGCCCGCATCGCGGTGGAACAGGCGGAGGATCCCAATTTTCCATTGAGCCGCGAGCAGGCCCTGGCGCGCCTGGCACCGGATGTCATCCATACGCAAGGCGCGGACGAAGTCATCACCCAGCAAAAACCCCTGGCCACCGGCGTGCCCGCGTCTCCTGGGATCGCCACGGGGCAGGCCGTTTTCGATCCGGACCGGGCGCTCGATCTCGCCGATCAGGGGGCAGATGTCATTCTGGTGCGCCGGGAAACCTCTCCGGCGGATGTGCACGGCATGGGGGCGTCCCGCGGCATCCTGACGTCCCTGGGCGGACAATTGTCCCATGCGGCGATCGTCGCGCGCTCCTGGGGCATCCCTGCCGTCTGCGGCGCCGAAGCGCTCGTCATCGGCGAGGATCACTTCTCCGTAGGCCCCCTTGTCTGCCGGGAAGGCGACGTCATCACCATCGACGGCAGCGCGGGCACGGTCATGGCCGGGGCGGTGGAAACCCGGACCGTGCTCGATCCCTATATCCAGACCATACGGCAATGGGCCGGCCTCGACCGCGATCCGGCGGACCAGGCCCCGCAGCTGTCTGCAAACGGAAAGGCGAAAAAAATGGGCAGGCTTCAGGACAAGGTCGCCGTGATCACAGGTGCCACGGGCGGCATCGGTACGCGGACGGCGGAAGTATTTCTCGAAGAAGGCGCCAAGGTGATGCTGGTGGGGCGCACCGCCGCCAAGCTCGAGGCCGTGCGCGACAGTCTCGATGCGTCTGGCCGGGTTGCCATATGCGCCGCCGATGTGGGCCGGGAAGAGGATGTCGGCCGCTTCGTCGCGGACACGCTAAACGCTTTCGGCAGGATCGATGTGGCCGTGGTCAATGCGGGAACGGAAGGATCCATCAAACCCTTTTTCGATCTGTCTTCTGAAGACTTCGATGCGGTGTATTCCACCAATATCAAGGGGTCTTGGCTGACCTTCAAGCATGTCGCCGGAGCCATGCTGCAATCGGGCGGCGGCTCGATCGTGGCGACCGGATCGGTGGCAAGCCTTGTGACGGTGCCGGGCCTGTCGGCCTATGTGGCAAGCAAGCACGCACTGGCCGGCCTCGTCAAATCGGCCGCCGTCGAGCTGGCCGAGACCGGCGTGCGCGTCAATCTGATCGCGCCCTGTCCGGTCGATAACGACATGATGCGCTCGATCGAAAAACAGGCGGCGCCGGATCAACCGTCCGCCGCGCGCGGCCAGTTCGAGCAACTGATCCCGATGAAGCGCTATGCCACCAATGACGAGGTTGCCCGTGTCGCTCTGTTTCTGGCAAGCGACGAGGCATCGTTCTGTACAGGCAGTATTTACAACGTAGACGGCGGGTTCTGCGCCGTCTAGGCGCGGGTATTTTGAGGGATGACGACAAGGATGTGCCGGCAATCACCAACGGCACCCGTGCACAGCGGAGGAGAGGCACAATGACGGTTCGATTGACGAAAGAAATACACGCACCCCTGCGCTCTGGTGCCAGCGTTTTGGCGGTTCTCGCTGCGTTTTCAGGCGGCACGGCACTGGCGCAGGACGCCAATGATGGCGCATCGGCATCCCAAGGGCTTGAACGCATCGTGGTCACCGCTCAAAGAGTGGAGCAGGATCTGCAAAGCATCCCGATCGCGATTTCGGCATTCACCGGAGAAGAGCTTCAAGCGCGGGGCATTTTTGAGACGTCCGATCTCATGGGCTCGCTGCCGAACCTGCAGGTCACATCGGCCTATTCCACGACCCAGCCCAATTTTTCCTTACGCGGTGTTTCCGTGGCAAATGAGTTTTCCGCCGCCACCGCCTCGCCCGTCGGCGTTTATGTGGACGAAGTGTATCAGAGTTTCCGGGCGAGCCACGGCCAGCAGCTTTACGATCTGGAGCGGGTCGAGGTGCTGCGGGGGCCTCAAGGCACGCTCTATGGGCGCAACACCACGGGCGGCGCGATCAACTTCATCACCATCAAGCCATCGCTCGAAGGCCATAGCGGGTATCTGACCGTGGGTGGCGGCAATTTCGGCCTGCGCCGGGCCCAGGCCGCGCTTGAAGTCACGCCCATTGAAGGCGTTTTGGGTATCCGCGCTTCCGGGATCTATGCGGAGAATAACGGCTATACTTTTAATCCCACCCTGCGGGAAGATTTCGCCCAGATCGATTCGGTCGCGGCGCGGATCAATGTGCGCTTCGAGCCGTTTGAAAACTTCAGGGCGGACTTGAAAGCCTATATTGCGGAGAATACACCGCGTCAGGATCTTCCCTACGGGATCGGATATTTGGAAGGCCGCACCGATGCGGGCGGGTATTCCCGGTTTGCGCCACGGCCCGAACTGGGCGGGCGTCGGCTGGAAGAAGATGAAGTGCAAGCCGACACGGCTGGCGAGTATTTCACGGCATCCCAAGGGTTGAGCCTGAAGCTCGAATATGGGCTCGATAACTGGACCTTTACCTCCATCACCGGTTATGACCTTGCCGAATATCGCTTGGCACCGTTCGATTGCGACGGTTCGCCCAACAATGTCTGCGCCATCCGCTATTACTCCGAAAGCATCAATTTCAACCAGGAACTGCGTGCCACCTATACAGGCGACCGCTTCCAGGTGATCGGCGGCGTTTATTACGGCAAGGACGATATCTATACGGAGAACGAGCCCGACTTCTTCGGCTTCCTCCGGCCATTGCTTCTGGGCGCGGGGCTGCCGGGCGAATTCGGCAATGTCGCCATCGCCGAGACTAATTCTCTGGCGGTCATTCCGGCCTTTGCCGCCGATCCAACTCTGACGCCGGGCGATCCGGGGTTCTGTGATCCGATCACGATCAATCCGGGCGGCTTTTTCGACGGCCGCTCCCTGATCGCCTTCAATGCGGACGTTCAAGCCAACAACACGCCCGGCGGTTTTCCTGGCGAAGCGCAAGCGGCCTGTGCAGCGGCCGGCGCGCCGCCTTTCGGGCCCATTCTGGCCAATCAGCAGTTCTCCATCGTCCGTCCGTCCGTCGCCATCTTCGGTGAGGCGACGTATGACGTAACCGACCGGTTCTCCCTGACCCTCGGTGTGCGGTACACTTATGATGAGGTGCGCCTTGAGGGCGCGCGCACGAAAGTGTTTGCGCTTGATGGAACGACGCCGCTGGCGACCACCGTGCCTTACAGTTTTCCGTTCGATCCCGATGTGGGCCGGATCTCTGAGAGCGACAGCACCGGCGAGTTCACGGGCCGCATCATCGCGGATTATCAAGTCACGGACGATATCATGGTCTATGCCAGCTACAGCCGTGGCTATCGCGCAGGCACTTTCAACGCACTTGCCTATCAGGATGTGTCGCAGGTCTACTTCGTGGAACCTGAGACGGTAAACGCCTATGAGGTCGGTTTTAAATCGCGCCTCTTCGACAATCGGGTGCAGTTGAACGTTGCCGGCTTCTACTACGACTACAGCAATCAGCAGATTGCCCAGATCGTCGGGGCCACGTCATTCCTGCGCAGCGCGGACGGCGAGCTTTACGGCGCCGAGGCGGAGCTGGTGGCCCAAGTCACCGACTGGCTGGCCGTCAATGCCGCCCTCGGCGTTCTGGAAAGCGAGTACAGCGGCAATGCGGTGGATCCGTCCGATCCCAGCAATCTGACCCTCGATATCAACGGTAATCAGTTCCCGAACGCACCCGATCTGACCTTCTCGGCCGGTGTCGATGTGACCTTGTGGGAACGGGACGACAAGGCGCTCATCTTGAACGCCCAGGCCCAATATATGGGTGAATACTTCTTCGATCCGTTTGGGTCTTATGGTCAGGATCCGTGCGATCAACCTGCGCCGGGCTTCAACGTACTTCAGGCAACGCCTGAACTGGCCTGCGGCAATCCCAGTTACTGGCTTGCCAATGCCCGGCTGACCTTCGAGGCGGAGCATTATGCGCTCAGCCTGTGGGGCAGAAATCTGACGGACGAGTTCTACTATGTCTACGGACTGAATCTGAATGCGTTCTATCAGGATTATCTGACCCGAGGCGCGCCGCGCACTTATGGCGGGGAGATCACCGTCCGGTTCTAATTTTCGTGCCGACTACTGCGATCTGGAAGGCGCATCGGGATCCAACCTGGTGCGCCTTCCTTTCCTGTGACATCTCACAAAGGCTTTTGGGATCGATTGATCCTGGTGGTGATTGGTCTGCCGCCGAATGTCATCCAGATGGGCCTGGCGTTGGATGGTTAAGGCCGCTCGAGTGGACAGGAGCCCGTCGTCTGCCTGATTCATCCCTAGGCTGACCTTTGTCAGCGAGCAAACCCTTATCGTCAAAGTGCAGCGCGTCACGCAACCCTTTGATATGTCGCGATACGGTCTGCGGACTGGCTCCAGTGCCTTGCTTCGGTACCGTCCAGTAGCGGGTATGCCCGAAAGGCGGTGCGTTCTTGACCTCGCTCAGCGGCATATCGCGCACGCCTTTGCCGAACAGCGGCTTCAGCGGCCCGGCCAGCGGATCGCCCAGCACCATCCAGCGAATGGGGAAATAAAGATTGGTCCAGCGGGTGGGGCCGAAAACGGCGGCATGGTGGGGCACAGATCCGTTCGCGCCGCGGCGATAGGAAAAGCGCCGTATCTCCTTGCCGGCCTGCGTGCTGGTTTCAAGCTGGGGCGGGCAGACAGGAAATTCCCGGCTTTCCACCTTTTCGTCGAACTCCGTTGCGTTTCGGGCCATCAGCTCGCGGGCGAAAACCAGTGGGCAGCCGACGGTAACGAAATCCGTGACCCGCCAGGTGGCGCCGGCCTCGGCCAGTTCCGCCGCATAGGCCCGTTGCAGCCTCTGAAATTCCTCATCGCTGATGGGTGTCTCAGCGGTGGCGGCCGCCTCTAGTGCGTCCAGAGCTTTCGTCTTGTCCGCCGTCAGATCGTCCGGTTTCACCAGTTCCGGAAAGGCATGGGTCATCAGGTCATAGCCGATCATGCTCCCAAGGCTGTAACCCATGACAACAATGCGCCCATAGCCGCGTTCATGCAGTTTACGGAGCAAGTCGATGCCTGCGGAGCGGATGGCATGGCGGGCTTGAATATTTTCCGGTGCCGGATTGAGGTAGCGCGCGGCATCCCCCACTCCGGAACGCAGATAGCCGTACACGAGCGGCAGGATTCCAGCGGTCACCAGGATAGAGGCAACTGAGACCAGAGCGTGCGTGTCGTCCTGCCGGAACTGCGGAATGGCATTCTTGACGGTGACGAATATGGCGATGGCAAAGGCCGTCATCACCAAAACCCAGCCTAGAATAAGAGTCGGGTGTAGTTTGCGTGGATCGCGCAGCACCAGCATGCGCAACCAGCCGATGAGCTGGGCCATAGACGCCCGCGGCATCAGATGTGCCCAGTAGAACTCGAAAAAGTCGATGCGGGTATCCCAAGCCGTCTTGGAGGTCGTCAGCCGGCGGAGTTCATAATCCACACTCAGCTCGAGAGGCTTGCTCCAGAGGCCCGGCTTGGCGTGCTTATGTTTGACCTTGTCATTGGTGGTCCAGACGGCCTTCACAAAAGTGTGCAAATTCGCCATCGGGCGCGGCTCGCCAATGCCGTGGATCAGGACCACTGCCAACTTGTCCGATCGGTCCTGTGCCATGGGTCTTCCCTCAGCCCGCATGTTTCCGAAAAGTAAAGTATGGGCGATTTTCGCCCAGCAGTGCAACGGGCGGATGTGCACGCCTGAAAGATTCAGGCACGCGATCTTTCGGTCGGCTGCCTCTGCCTGACAGCCATCTGCATGTCCTGGCCAAGCGCGTCAGGCAGGCGTTATGGGCGCAGCCTGTTCTTGCGCCAGGCGCCCGGCGTGATGCCGAAGCGGTCCCGGAACAGGCGGGTCAGATGAGCCTGGTCGGAAAATCCGCACTCGTACGGTCCTGGAAAAGGGCTCCCGGCGGCCCGTGTGGTTTATCCATGGCGCGCGCACGGGCGAGCAGGAACTGGCGGGCGGGACCGAAGTGACGTTTCAGCGTTCCGGCGTCACGGCGGTATGGGACGAAAGCTGTGAAACCATTCTCGATCTGGCGGAGCGGCACGGTCTCCATCCCCCCAACAGTTGCCGCTCCGCCCGTGCCTTGATCTGCTGTTCGCGGCCCGCAGGCAGGCTCGTCATCGACGTGTGACAGTGCCCGTTTGCGTCAAGGGCCGGGTGCTGCGGGTTTGGGGGGTGTGTTCTGGCCCGCATGGAGCGGCTCGCCAAGCTGGATCTGGCGCATCAGGCGCTGTTGAAGATCAGCAGGCGGAGCCTTGAGCGTGGACGGATCGATGGCCAGGGGCTCCAGGTCCTTGCGCCCGGCCGCCAGATAGGTCTGCATGCGGCGCACCACATCGTGATTGTCCCGGATATAGCTGACCGTCTCTGACGGATCCTTTTCCAGGTCGAACAGCATCGGCCCTGCGAACCCTTCGAGCGGGATCGGGAAATTCCGGTAAAAGGTGGACACCACATATTTCCATTTGCCCGAGCGCACGGCTGCGATGCGCTGATTGTCGAAGAAATAAACGACGTCGTGCGGACTGTCCTGAGACCCGCTCAGCACCGGCATGATATCTTTGCCGTCGATCGCGACGCCTTCGGGCAGGTCCGCACCGGCGAGCTTCGCGATGGTGGGCATGAGGTCGAGATTGGTGGTGAGTGCCGGGCTCTCCGTACCCGGCGGAATGGCACCGGGCCAGCGGGCGATGAAGGGCACCTGATAGCCGCCGTTATAGACGCCGCCCTTGCGTCCCCGCAGACGCGCCGAAGAGCCTTCGAACCAGGGGCCATTGTCGCTGGTGAAAATCACCAACGTGTTCCGGTCGAGCCCAAGGCGTTTCAAGGCGGCGATGATTTCCCCGGTGCTCCAGTCGAGCGTTTCCACCACGTCGCCATAAAGGCCGCCCTCGGAAGTTCCGGAGAATTCTTCCGAGGCATAAAGCGGAATATGTGGAAAAGTATGGGGCAGATAGATGAAGAACGGACGATCCTTATTGGCTTCCATGAAGCGGATCGTTTCTTGCGTATAACGCTGGGTCAGGGTTGTCTGATCGACGGGTTCTTCGATGTTCTCCGTACCACGATAAAGCGCGAACGGGTTCATGTCGTTCGAATAGAGCACGCCGTAGAAACTGTCGAAGCCGTGGCGTGTGGGCCAGTGCTCTTGCCCATGCCCCAGATGCCATTTGCCGATCATGGCCGTGGCATAACCAGCATCCTTCAAAAGCTCCGCCAGGGTATATTCACTTTGGGACAGGCCGTGATCGTGCCAGGGTTGGACGACGCCAAGGGCCAAACCTGAGCGGATAGGGTACCGACCCGTGAGCAGGCCCGCGCGCGAAGGTGTGCAGACATTAGCGCTGGTGTGGAAATCAGTAAGCTGAATGCCGTCCGCCGCCATCCGGTCGATATGGGGCGTGTCGATCAGATCGGAGCCGGTGAGGCTCAAATCACCATAGCCCAGATCGTCGGCGACGATCAGAATGATGTTCGGGCGGGGAGCTTGGTCCTGCTGCTCAGCCCGGGCCATGCCGAGGCCGGTCAGACTTGCCAGGATGAGGCAAACACTGAAAATCAGCTTCTGTATCATGTGAAATCCTTCCGCCTCGGTTAAGGCGTTTCCAGGGTCGCAACGGGACTTTCGGCCCAGCCGTAGCGCACGGCTTTGGCCTCGATCGTGTCGTCCGGGTCCAGAGGGACCGGTCCGGTATAAAGACGCCAGGGGCCGCCGCCGATCCGGTACCCGATAGAGGCACCCGGTGCGGTGTTTGTGATCGTGACGGAATTGTTCGTCTTTTGAAGGACAGGCGGTGGCGTCACGGGCTGGACGCCGCCGGGCCAGAACCGATCCACCATCTCGTTTTCATGGACCGTGCTCATATCGCCGGTCTTGGCGATCCACCGGTCGAGCGCCGTGCGCAACCGCGCCAGATCCTCCGCATAGCGCGGATCGTCCACGAGATTGGTGAGTTCAAAGGGATCAGTCTCCAGATCGTAGAGCTGTTCCGGACCCGGCGCTTCGAACCAGCGGCGCTGATCCGCGTTGAGGTCATCCGCTTCATAAAGCGCGCGCATTTCCCGCGCCATGGGAACGACATCCCGGTAGGGCAGCTTATGGCCGCCGGCCTGGTCCGGATACCAGCTCCGGATATATTTGAAACGCGTGTCCCGTACCGCCCGCTGACGGTCATAGACCGTATCGATGCGGTCCCTTGCGGCGTAGACATAGCGTCGTTTCGCGCCGTCCCTTATGTCGCGGCCGTGCAGATGGTCCGGCACGGAGGCGCCCGCGAGCGCCAGAATGGTCGGCGCCAGATCCACGAAACTGATCAGGCGGGTGTCGAGAGCGCCGGGCTCGGCATCGTCAGGCCGCCATTTATCCGGCCAGACGATCACCATGGGCACCTGGATGCCGCTGTCGTAAAGCTCCCGTTTGGCGCGGGGCAGGCCGTCACCGTGGTCGGTCGTCCAGATGACGATGGTGTCGTCGAGCAAACCGTCTTCCCTCAGTTGGCGCATGATCGCGCCCACCTGAACATCCATCGATCCGATATTGTCATAATGGCGGGCCATATCCGCACGGACGGTTTCCGTATCCGGATAATAGGGTGGCACCGCGATGGCGTCCGGATCGACGGAACGGGCGGGCGCGGGGAAACCGAAACGGGCGCGCATGACTTGCGTCTGCCGGTGCAGCTCATTAACCGGCTCGGTTCCCAGGGGCGGAAAGACTCCGCTCTCATGGCTGACGAGGAAATTGATATAGCCGAAAAACGGCTTGTTCCCTGGCCGGTTGCGCCAGTTTGCCGTGGCGGAGTCGTCGTCCCAGATCGTGAACGGTCCGGAGCCGGATAAAGGGCCGCTGAACTGCACATCGAGTTTCAGGCCCGCATTGAAGGTGTAATAACCAGCCGCCCGCAGATATTCGGGAAACCCTTTGACCTGGGGCGGCGGCACGGTCCGGTAGGGGCCTTCAGGCCGCGTTTCGGTGCGCATATGCTGGGCCCCGAAGGCCATTTGGTGCTGGCCCGTGATGATCGCGGCGCGGCTCGGTGCGCAGACGCCCGATGTGGTGAAGGTGTTGGGATAACGCACGCCTTGGGCTGCCAGCGCATCGATATTCGGTGTGACTGCCACATCGTCTCCGAAAGCGCCAACGCGCAGGCTCATATCCTCGGCCATCAGCAGCAGGATGTTCGGCCGCTCCGCAGCCTGAGCGGCGAACGAAAGGCAGAGAAAGGCGAGGGCCAAAGCTGCGATACGCACCGGGCGCTTCATGGGTTGATTGGCGTTCTGGGCCCGTATCAAGACGGATTGGTCAGTATACGGCATAGGTCTCCCGCTCGCAGACTTCGACGGTCCGCTCAAAAAATTTGTCCCAGGCGGGCGGCTCAAGCCCCGCTTCCCAGTCTGAAAGATCGGCGGCGAGGCGCGCGGCGATGTCCGGATGATCGCCCGCCAGATCCGTGGTCTCGTCCGGATCGGCCTCAAGATCATAAAGCCGGGCAGGGCCCTGTCCCGCCGCCTCGATCAGCTTCCACTTGCCCTTGCGCGCCGCGCGCACCGGCTGCTGGCGCCAGTAGAGCGCACGCTGGGTCAGAGAAGCGGAACCGTCCGTCAGAGCCCTGACAAGATCAAGCCCGTCGAGGGGCAGCGTGCCCGTCTCGGCGCCTGCCGCCGCCGCGATCGTCGGGAACAAATCCACCGACATCACCGGGTCGTGAGCGAGTCCGCGCATGGCGAGGCCCGCCGGCCAGGACAGGACAAACGGCACCCGCACGCCGCCCTCCAAATGGGTGAACTTACCAGCGTTGATTTTGGACGAACAATCGCAGACCGCAAAGCGCGCGGGGCAGCCATTGTCCGACAGGAAGATCACCATGGTGGTCTCGCGCAGGCCCTGGGCCTCCAGTTCGTCCAGCACCGCGCCGATGCCGTCGTCCATCGCGGCGATCATGGCGACATAGACCCGCCGGTCATGCTCCGCGATATGGGCGAAGCGGTCGTAATAGGCCTGGGGCACCTGGAAAGGCCGGTGGGGCGCGTGATGGGCGACATAAAGAAAGAAGGGTTCATCCTTCTGTTGCCGGATGAACGCGACGGCCTCACGCGTGATCTCGTGGGTCAGGTAGCGGTCTTCATTCTCGACGACCTGTTTGTCCGGCCCCGTGAGGACAAGGGCCTCGGGCCTGCGCGGCGTGGTTTCCGGGGCTTCGGCTGGGCGCGCACTGACGATGCCGGGGGCGTCGGGATCGATATAGGTCGCGGTGCCCGACAGAAAACCGAAAAAGTGATCGAAGCCGCGATTGGTCGGATACTGATGGTCCTGCACGCCCTGGTGCCATTTGCCCACGAGACCGGTCGTGTAGCCCGCCTCTTTCAGAACTTCCGCGATGGTGGCCGCGCCGCGCGGCAGGCCCCGCGTGCCGTCCTGGGGGAACATATTGTATTCGAAGCCGAAGGACTGTGGATAGCGCCCGGTCATCAGACCGGCGCGGGACGGCGCACAGGCCGGCGACGTGACATAGCCGTTGGTGAAGGCAACGCCCTCGGTTGCGATACGGTCGATATGGGGCGTCGGCACCCGGTCGAGCCCGTAGGTGGACACGTCCGCCCACCCCAGATCGTCCGCCATGATCAAAACGATGTTAGGTCGCGCCGGTGCGTCTTCGGCCCATGCCGCCACAGGCCCGGCGGCGAGGGTCAGAAGTAGGAATGGGATGGCGGACAGTATCCGGAGCATGGTCTCAGTCCTGGGGCGCGCCGTAGGATTGGAGGCAAAGATAAGCGCCTGCGAAACAAGCAATCGCGAGGAGCGGCATGAGCAGATGAAAAGCGAGGCCGGGTGTCGGGCGGCGGAACAGTTTCGCGGCGATTAAGGCTAGAATGTCCGCAACCGTCATACCGGCCGCGACCACTCCTGCAAAGCCCAGGAACACGACGAGCTGAAGCGAGAAGGCGAGGCCGTCCTGTCCATGAATTTGGAGGACCAGGACGATTTCCTTGACCAGCCAGATGGCGGGCAAAAGGCTCGCCCAGGCCAGCGCGCGCCAGAAATGCAGACCCTGCCAGACGGCTACCGCCATGACGAGCGCGCCGCCGCCCATGAGCACCGCAAAAACCACGGGCGCGATCATCGAGCGGATGCCTTGGGGCACGCCCCACTGCCAGCCATAGTCATAGATCAGGCTCGCCGCCAGGCCGGTTGCGAAGAGAACGCCGAAGGCGATGGCCGCAGGCGCTTGGGAAACCGGACGCGAGGATGCTTCCGCTATCATGGCGCGGCCTCCTCAGTGGAAGAGATGTCCCGGATCAGATCGTCCATGCGGGATGACAGACGCTCGAAGACGGACCGGTGCGCCGGATCTTGCGCGAGGTTGGCCCTTTCCTCCGGGTCCTGATCCAGATCGTAGAGTTCCGGGCTCTTGCCCCGGTCATAGCGCACGAGCTTGTAGCGTTCCGTACGCAGTGCATTGAGGGAGGGCACCCGGTAGGGATAATCGGCGAAATAGGAATAAAGCCAGTCCGCCCGGTCGACGGGCGCCTCGCCCCTGATCCGGGGCAGGAGGCTTTCGCCGTCCATGATATCCGGAATGTCGAGGCCAGCAAGGTCGAGCAGGGTGGGCGCCAGATCCACATTAAGGACCATGTCTTCGACAGGTTCTCCGGGGTCGGACAGGCCGTCCGGATAGCGCACCAGGAATGGAATGCGGATCGAGTCCTCATAGGCCCAGCGCTTGTCAATCTGCCGGTGCTCGCCCCACAGATAACCGTTGTCGCCGGCATAGACGACAATGGTGTTGTCCGTCAGGCCCAACTCGTCCAGCCTGGTCAGCAGGCGGCCGATTTCCGCGTCCATCGCCTCGATCGTCTCCGCATAGGCGCGGATATAGGTCCGGAGTTGGCCCCAGAGCAGATGGACGTAATTGCCGTTCGCGAAGGACACCCAATTGTCCGCTTCCTCCGGAATAGCAATGGGGATGTCGCTGTGGCGGCCCTTCGTTTCTTCAGGGGGCGTCATGGGCAGATGCGCTGCCTTGTGGGACAGGTAAAGGACGAACGGAGTGTCAAGCTGCTGATCGATAAAGGCCAACGCCATGTCGGTCAGGTCTTTGGTGATGTATCCCTCGGCAGTGATGCCCGGCATCACCTCTTCGCCTAAGGGAATGCGCTCGCCGTTCACGATATAAGGCGTACCGTAATAAGCGCCCTGGCCCGCCACATGATCGAAGGTGATGAAAAGATCCGCCCCCGGCAGATCCGGAATGCCGCCCGGCATGTGCCATTTGCCGATAAAGGCCGTGCGGTAGCCCGCGCGTTTCAAGGGCTCCAGAAAGGTGACGTTGCTTTCGTCCCATTTCGTGAAATTGTTCTGGACGCCGTGGCCCTGGGGGTAACGCCCGGTCAGAAAGCTGGCGCGCGACGGGCTGCACAGGGACGTGGTGACGAAGGCATTCGTGAAACGGGCGCCTTCCCGGGCCAACCGGTCCAGATGGGGCGTGCGGACGAAGGGGTGTCCGGCCGAGCCCAAATAGTCCCAGCGGTGATCGTCTGACAGGATGAAGATGATATTGGGCCGGTTCTCCGGCGTCTGCGCGTTCAAAGCCGCAGGGAGCGCGAATCCGCAAAGGACCAGGGTCCAGATAAAAAGGAGGCTGCGGAGACGGTGCTCCGCAGCAGTTTGGGGAGGGCAGGGCCGAGCCATCGATCAGTACGCGCCGAAGTTCCAGGTCAGATTGACGCCGTAAAAACGCTCGAAATCCCGCGGCACGAATTGCAGATCGCCCTGGATGATCGGCGAGAAATCGGCGAGCAGCGAGCGGTAGAAATTGTTCGTCACGTTCTTGGCGAAACCTGTCAGAACCCAGCGCCCGTCATCGCTCTGTATGCCGACCGACAGGTCGAGAATGCCGTAAGAGCCCTCGATGGTGTTGGGATCCTGCTCCAGATCGAACTGCACTTCCGTCTGCCAGCGGTAGCCCAGTGTCGCGAAGAGATCGATGGGGCCGGGCACCGGCTGCAGGTAGCGGGTGAAGATCGTCGTCTTCCAATCGGGCGAATTGGGTACGTCGCCGCCCGAGATATCCTGCGTTCCGCCGATGCAGCCCTGCGCTTCCGTCTGGCCGGCAAAGCAGCTCGCATTGGGGAAATCGGTGATTTCCGCATCCGTATAGGCGACGCCGAGCGTGACCGACCAGTTTTCGAGCGGTTCCAGCGTTGCATCCAGTTCAAAGCCTTGGGTGCGGATTTCCCCGGCGTTCTGAAGCACGAACGCGTTCAACTCGGCATCGAAAGATTGGGCCTGGAAGTTGCTGTATGTCGCGCGGTAGAGCGCGAAGGTCAGGAAACCCAGATCGTAGGGCAGGTTGGCTTTGACCCCGGCCTCGTAAGCGTCCGAGGTTTCCGCGTCGATGGGCTGGCTGTCGGCCAGCGAGGCATCGAAGCCGAAGACGATGTCGAAAGCGGGGCTCTTGTAGCCGCGCGCATAGGAGGCATAGCCCGTCAGATCGTCCGTGAACACATATTGCGCGCTGACCTTGCCGCCCCATCCCGTGTTGCTTTCGCCGTCGCTGTTCTGGAACGGCTCGACATTCGGAAAGGCGATGGCGGGCGTCGGCCGGTCAAAGTCATATTCGAGTTCGTCCCAGATCCAGCGCAGCCCGCCCGACACGGTCAGCCGGTCCGTCAGATCGTAGTCCACCTGGCCGAAGATACCCAGATTGCGGGTGTCGACCGTGGTGTTGAAGAAGCCGTTCTGCACCAGCGGAAAACCGCAGGCGGAGGATGCATCCGGCGGCGGCGCCAGGCAAAGATCGATTTCGCGCTGGAAGAAGCGAGTCAGGTCCTGCTCGAAATAGAAGACCCCGGCCACATAATCGATGACGCCGGGCACGGTATTGGCGAAGCGGATTTCCTGGCTGAACTGCTGGGTTTCGGAATCGCCGCCATTAACGTTCAGGCCGAGCAGGCCGAAGGTCGGCTCCGTCGCAGGCAATTGATCCGCATCCTGTTCGGTATCGATTTCCCAAACCCGGTAGGCCGTGATCGAGGTGAGGGTGACGGCGCCGAAATCGTGGGTGACCTCGGCGGAGATGCCGCCTGAATACATGTCTGAGGCGATCGCCGCATTGGTCGCGGCCGTGGCGTTTTCCGGACCCGGCGTGACGCCGAATTCGGCCAGCGTGTCCAGGATCACCGGATTGACCGTGGAGCCGATAAAGGCCGAGCAGCAATTCCGGTTCAACTCCGTCCAGTCGCCGATGACATAGACATTGGTATCGGGCGTCACGTTCCAGTCGAGCTTGGCGCGCACGCCCCAGTTCTCGAATCCGTTGAGGTCGCCGCCGTTGAAGGCGTTCTCCAGCGGTCCGTCGAATTCCTTGTAAAAGGCGGTCACGCGCCCGGCCAAGCCGTCCAGGAGCGGACCTGAAATGGTGCCCGCCACCCGGAATTCCTCGTCGCTCGTCGCCAGGAAATCCAGCTTGCCTTCCAATTCGTCCGTGGGCCGCCTGGTGATGACGTTGATCACGCCGCCGGATGCATTCCGCCCGAACAGCGTGCTCTGGGGACCGCGCAGAACTTCGATGCGCTCAATATCCACAAGGTCGGTCAGGAAGTTGCCGGTACGGCCGATGACCACGCCGTCGACCACGGTCGAGACTGTGGGTTCCACGCCCGACTGAAAGGCATTGGTGCCGATGCCCCGGATGAAGATGCCGTCGCCGCGCTGGCCGCCGGAGGGCGCATAGGTCAGCGACGGGTTGATGTTAATCAGATCCTGGAAGACGCCGGTTTGGGTGCCTTCGATAAGGTCTCCGGAAACAACGGAGACGGACAAGGGCACTTCCAGAATGCTTTCTTCCCGCTTCTGCGCCGTGACGATCATCCGTTCATCAATGGTCTCCATGTCTGTTTCCTGGGCCAGCAAGCTCGTTGCCGAGACCGACAGGTTCAGTATCGAAACAATGGAAATGGTGAGCAGATTGTGTGCCTTGTGCCCGGTCATGGTCCCCTCCGCAGTTTCCGCGGCCGTTTCTGTTCAGCAGGCCAGCGCTTTTTGAAGATCTTTGCTTCTTGTTTGGAAGGGTAGGATCGGCAGGGCTTGCTCAGCAAGGAAGAATATTCTTCAATGCATAATCTTTTGAGGATTGCGACAGGCCTGTTGCAAATGAGCGACAGATCGGTCCGGCAGCGGCGGAGGGAGACCATTGATGAGGGCGACAGGCTTGGGAATGTTATGCTGGATGGCTGCGATCGTTTTGTGCTGCGGTGCAGCAGGGGCTGAGGAAGCGATGGCCGATCCGTATAGAGACAAAGCGCGGGATCTTGTTGCGCAGATGAGCGTGCAGGAGAAGGCCGCTCTCGCTTCCGGTCAGGATTTCTGGACGACCAAGGCCAATGAGCGGCTCGGCATCCCTGCGATCTGGCTGGCGGACGGTCCCCACGGCCTGCGCAAGGCGCCATCGAGCGCCGTCGGTGGCCTGGGCGACAGTCTTCCGGCAACGAGCTTCCCGACCGCCTCGGCGCTCGCCTCCTCCTGGGACCGGGATCTGGTGCGCGAGGTCGGCCGGCATCTGGGCGTGGAGGCGCAAGCGCAAGGCGTGCATATCCTTCTGGGCCCCGGCGCGAACATCAAGCGCTCGCCCCTCGGTGGACGGAATTTCGAATATTACTCGGAAGATCCGTTCCTGTCTGGCGCCATGGCGGCCGCTTTCATCGACGGCGTGCAAGGGCAAGGGGTCGGCACGTCGCTCAAGCATTATGCAGTCAACAATCAGGAGACGGGCCGTCTTTACATCGATGCCCAGGTCGGTGAACGGGCCTTGCGGGAAATCTATCTGGCCGGATTCGAGCATGCGGTGAAACAGGCCCAGCCCTGGACCATCATGGCCGCCTATAACCGGGTCAACGGCACTTATGTGTCGGAGCACGAAAGACTGCTTAAAGACATTCTCAAAGATGAATTCGGCTTCGAAGGCTTCGTGGTCTCCGACTGGGGCGCGGTCAACGACCGGGTCGCGGGTATCGAAGCCGGACTGCATCTGGAGATGCCGGGAACCGGTCCTTATACGGAAGGCCAGATCGTCCAGGCGGTGGAGGGCAGGTCCCTTGACGAGGCGCGGCTCGATACGGTCGTCACCGACCTGCTGCGCGTCATTCTGATGGCCTCCGACAAGGCCCGGGAGCGCGGCGAGTTCGATACCGAGGCGCATCATCAATTTGCCCGCAAGGTCGCCGGCGAGAGCGCCGTGCTGCTCAAGAATGCGCGGAAGACCTTGCCCTTGCGCCCGCGCCGGGACCGCAAGATTGCCGTGATCGGCCAATTCGCCAAGGAGCCGCGCTATCAAGGCGCGGGCAGTTCCCAGGTGGTCCCCACCCAGATGGATGCGTTCTGGGACGAATTGAACCGCCTGCAAGACGATGCGGCCATCGCTTTCGCGCAAGGATATGAACCGGATGGCAGCACCAGTGACGAATTGCTGGATGACGCCCGAAAGAAAGCCCGCCGCGCCGATGTCAGTATCGTGCTGATCGGTGAGCCGGCCGGGCGGGACGCGGAAGGCCGCGACCGGTCCGATATCACCCTGCCGGACGGGCATGACGCCCTGGTCGAGGCCGTCGCCGATGTCAGCAAGCGGACGGTTGTCGTCCTGATGAACGGTTCGGCGGTTGCCATGCCCTGGATCGGCGATGTGGAGGCCGTGCTCGAAATGTGGCTGTCGGGCCAGGCCGGCGGCGGCGCTTTGGCCGATCTGATCACGGGAGAGGTCAATCCGTCGGGCAAACTGTCCGAGACCTTTCCCGTTTCGCTTCGCCAAACGCCGTCCTATTACACGTTCCCGGGCGGCTACAGGTCGGTCAGTTACGGCGAAGGGATCTTTATCGGGTACCGCCATTATGACCGGCTCGGCCTGGAGCCGCTCTTTCCTTTCGGACACGGATTGTCCTATACGGATTTCAAGTATGCGGACCTCTCAGTCTCGCCTTCGTCCTTTGCGGAAGGCGAGACGGTCACTGTCAGCGTGACCGTTACTAATGACGGCGGCCGGGCGGGCAAGGAAACCGTGCAGCTTTATGTGCGCGATCCGGTGTCCTCCGCCTTACGTCCCATCAGGGAATTGCGGGACTTTGCCAAGGTCTCGCTCGATCCGGGCGAAAGCACGCAGATTGCGTTCGAGCTGGGCCAACGCGACTTCGCGTTTTTCCATGAAGGGGCGCAGGCGTGGGTCGTGGAGCCCGGCGATTTCGCAATCGAGATCGGCGCTTCGTCCAGGGACATCCGCCTGCGCGAAACGGTGACGGTCACGCAAGCCGCCGCGCCCCGGCTGATCTACGACCGGTACAGTCCGCTCCGGGACGTGCTGAGCGTTCCCGAGGGCCGGGCCGCGTTGGAGCCGATCGTGCAGGCGGCGTTCGGCGTCACGGCGGACGATATGATGGACGACGATCCGAGCAATCCGATCGCCCTCTATCTGGCGCAGGTGCCGGTCATCAAGCTCGTTAACTGGTCGCAGGGGCAGTTCAATGAGGATATGGTCGACGGGTTGATCGCCCGGCTCAATGAAGCTGAGTGAATTGCCTTGATGCGAGAATGCGTTAAGCTTTGCGTGGGGCCGCGGGAAACGCGGCCCCATCTTTGTGTCGATCCTTTTGACCGTTCCGGACCGCGCGGATGACCTCTCGGCCCACCAGACAGTCCAGCTTGAAAAGCGCCGCCACCCGTCAACGTTTGCTGGAGGCGGCGGTCACCTGTCTGTGGCAATACGGCTATGCCGGAACCACCCTGAGCGCCGTGGCCCGGGAAGCGGGCCTGAGCCGCGGTCCGCAGCAATATTATTTTCCGTCCAAGGTCGATCTTATGGTCGGTGTCTGGGAGTATATCTCCAACCAACTCGACCTGGATTATCGGGGGTTCATGGACCCGGCTCTGACGGATCAGGAACGTCTCGATCTGGCGATCGATGCCTCCATCCGGCGGGCCGGCACCAAGGCCCATGTGGTCGAACTCGAACTCAAGCTGGCGACCCGTGGCGATGCTGAATTGCAGACGGTCTTGCAGGGCCTGATCAACAAACGGGAATCGGAAGCCGATGCCGTCTGGGTGCAGATGTTCGGCCATACCGGCGTACCGCCCGAGGATCTGATTGCCCACCGCTATGCGATTGTCGGTATGATCCATGGGCTTGCCATCGAACGGATTTCCGGCCGCCCTAAGGCGCTTCTGGCGCGTATGGAAGAGGAGTTGCGCACGGTCGTCTACGGCCTGTTGCCGCAACTGTCCGCTCGTGATGTTGCGCGGTAGGCTGAAAACATTGCGCCTGCCGGAAACTAAATGCGTTCCCTGATCCCGGTTTCAAACTCGCTGTACGACACTTCAGAAAACAGGCTTTCCCGGTCCCGCAGCCACGCCGCGACGCGTGGCACGGCTTGAGCCACAGGGGGCGAAAGCCCGCGTCCCAGATCGAACGACAGCCCTTCGATGGCGAAGACAACAAGCATCTGTGGCATGATCTTCAGTATTTGACTTAACGCAACGGCTTCCGCGAGACCAAGGCCGTGTGCGGACGCGAGGGGTTTTGACGGCAAAGAATGATCAGTAGACGGTACAATGCGGTGGGTACGGCCCGGTTGTCCTTGGGCCTGGCAGGCATCGACAATGATGACGCGATCAGCCCCGCGCCACGCTTCCATCAGATCGGCGGTCTGGCCCTCCATCTCAATCAGTTCTGAATTGGCAGGCGGTTTTTCTTTTAAGGCCCGGACGACATGTCGTCCAACCGCGTCGTCGCCGCGATATAGGTTGCCGATTCCGATGACTAGAATGCCGGCGTCCGTCATCGGCGGTCGATCTCCAGGCTTAGAAAATGAGTCGCACAGGAAATACACGGATCGTAGTTCCGAACGGTTTGTTCGCAGCGCCAACGCAGCTTGTCGTCCGGCAGATCGAGCGCGCGTTGGGCAACCTGTTTGAGATCTTCCTCGATGATGGCCTGGTTTTGCGATGTGGGAGGCACGATACGGGCGCTGGCGATCCGTCCGTCCCCGTCGATTTCATAGCGGTGCCACAATAACCCGCGTGGCGCTTCGCTCGCGCCCCAGCCGATCGTCGCGCGCGGCTCAGCTTGGACGAAAGGGTGGTCTGGTTCGTCATAGGTCTCGATAAGCCGTATGGCCTCCTCACAAGTCATCAGGACTTCGATGCTCCGCACCACGATGCTTTTGAACGGATTGAGGCAGCCGCCCGCGAGGCCTGCTTTGCGTGCCGCTTCGGCAGCCAGAGGCGTCAGATGCTCCCGGTTGAGATTGAACCGGGCAACCGGTCCGACAAGATAAGGGCCTGCGCCACTGAGCCAGGAATAGAGCGCTGTCGAATGCGGCCGGTGCAGTTCCGTGAAATAGGTCTCGTAGTCCTTGACATCGATCCGTAAGCCGCTGTTCGAGACAATCCACCCTTCCATAATGGGATATTCCCGGCCGTGATAGAGGCTGACGAAACAATAGTCCCTTTCAATCTCGGGGCAGGGCAGGCGGGCTGTCCAGGCAACGGTTTCCAGGGCGGCATCGCGCGCCCATTCCAGTTCCGGAAGAAGGGCCTTCAGGGCATCGCGGTGCGGTACGCTGTGAAATCCGCCCACCCGCATATTGATGGGGTGAATTTCCCGGCCGCCCAGAAGCGATAAAATCCGGTTGCCGGTCTTTTTCAGGCGAAGGCCGCGCTCGACAATGCCGGGATGATCCTTGGCCATAGCGATGGCATCGTCATAGCCGAGATAATCGGGCGCGTGGAGCATGTAAATGTGCAGCGTATGACTCGCTATCCATTCACCGCAATACAGAAGACGGCGCAGATTGCGTAGCGGCCCCGGCACTGTCACGCCGGCCGCCCGCTCCATGGCCTGGCAGGCGCTGGTCTGATACGCAACCGGACAGATCCCGCAGATCCGCGCGGTGATATCGGGCGCGTCGTGCAAGCTGCGGCCTTTGAGCAGGGCTTCGAAAAACCGCGGAGGCTCGAAAATACTAAGCTGCGCCTGCGTCACCTTGTCGGCTTCGATCGTAAGACGGAGCCTGCCTTCGCCTTCGACACGGGCCAGGGCGTTTACTTCAATCGTCCGTGTGCTCATGACGATCTGCCTCCTGACGGAATGCCGGCGCATTGGCATAAAAGGTTTGGAACGATTGATGAATGCTGTAGGCGGATGCGCCTTGAGCAGAGAATGCCTGCGCCAGGGCTGCCGTGTTCGGTGTTTCCATGGGGCCGAAACAGCCATAACAGCCGCGCCCGTAAGCCGGGCAGATCGCGCCGCAGCCCGCATGGGTCACGGGTCCCAGACAGGCCATGCCGCGCGCGACCATCACGCATATGGTGCCGCGCCGTTTGCATTCGGCACAGACGCTGGCTTCGGAGATTTGCGGCTTGCGCCGGTGGAGAAAGGCCGTGATCACCTCGATCAACTGGTGTTTCGAAATCGGGCAGCCGCGCAGCTCGAAGTCGACGGTCACATGATCGCTGATCGGTGTCGAGGTTGCCAGTGTATCGATATAATCCGGATGCGCATAAACACTTCTGAGGAAGTCCTGATGATCCCGGAAATTGCGCAGAGCCTGTATGCCGCCCGCCGTGGCACACGCCCCGATCGTGATCAGCACTTTCGATTGGTCTCGGATCCTGACGATTTCCTTCAGGTGATCGGGCGTGGAAATGGATCCTTCAACAAGAGACAGGTCGTACGGCCCTTGATCTTCCGTCCGCGATGCTTCGCGGAAATAGGCGATGTCGATTTCTTCGGCGATGGCCAGAAGATCGTCCTCGCATTCGAGCAGACTCAATTGGCAGCCGTCGCAGGACGCGAATTTCCAGACGGCAAGCTTTGGTTTGGAGGCACGTGCCGCCATGTCAGAGTTCCTGAATGTTGAGCAGGCGCCAAATGCGCGGCAAAGGGAAAACGGGGCCATCCCGGCAGACAAAAACCGGACCGAGCTGGCAACGGCCGCACTGGCGGATGGCGCATTTCATATTGCGTTCCAGGGACAGATGAACGTTTTGTTCCGGGATGCCCGCATCGAGAACGGTGCGGACGGCAAAGCGCATCATCACCTCAGGCCCGCACATGAACACGGTGGTTCCTTGGGGATCGAACACGGCCTTGCTCATCTGGGATGTGACGACCCCCACATTGCCCGTCCAGCCGGGCGTCGCACTGTCGACCGTGACATAGGTGTCGATCCGCCATTGGGCCAGGGATGCAAGGAGGTCTCGATACAGAATAGTTTCGGGCAGGCGCGTGCCGTAAAGCAGGGTGACGTTGCGGTACTGGCTGCGGTGTCTGGCAAGCTCATAAAGAAGGGGGCGCAGCGGCGCCAGTCCGATCCCGCCCGCCAGAATGAGCACATCGCCATGCCTGGCGCTTTCCAGGGGCCAGGCAGAGCCGTAAGGACCGCGTAGGCCCAGAACATCGCCGCTTTCCGCCTCGATCAGGGCACGGCTCACGGCGCCGGTCGCCCGGATCGTATGAAACAACGTCACCGGATGGTTCGGATCGCCCGATACGCTGACCGGGATCTCGCCGACACCGTAGACATAAAGCATATTGAACTGACCGGGACGGAAGGCGAATTCGCTGGAATGCGGCGCGGCCAGTTCGAGGGTGACCGTATCGAGACATTCGACGCGTTTGGCGCGCACAAGCACGGGTCTCGGAACCAGTGGATCGGTTTGCTGGCGAGCGGTCATGGGCTCAGGCCCGATACAGATCGAGGGATTGAAGCCGCGCGTCCGTCAAGCGCGCGACCAGCGCAGGAACGAACCGCATCATGAGCGCGTAGCCCAGGTCATGATCCTCTTCGCATTTCCGCCGCAGGCAGGCGGCATCGAACATGATCGTGTGGGCCGTTTCCAGAACGCGGGCGGAAAAGTTCCAGCGGTAAGGCGGTATAAGCCAGGACAGGCCGAGAATGCTGCCGGGTTCCAAGGTTTGAAAGATGGTTTCAGGCTGGCCCGGCGCATGAGTCGTCAGGGCAATCCGTCCTGTCCGGATCAAATAAAAATAATCGGCACTGCCCCCTTCTTCGAAAACGAACCGGCCCGTCTCAATAATTTCATTGCGTCCGCATCCGGCAATCGTGTCCACGAAGCGCGGCTCCAGGTCTTTCAGGAAATGATGGTCCCGGATCAGGTCGGCAATCGTTTTCATGGGGTGCTCCGCCTTGCTTGCGCTGCGAGCCCGGGCTTGAAGGCTTCCGCTGTGATGTCAATGCCGACGGGGCACCAGGTGATGCAGCGTCCGCAGCCGACGCAGCCGATATCGCCGAACTGATCGACCCAGGTGCTGAGTTTGTGGGTCAGCCATTGGCGGTACCGGGACCGGGCCGATTGGCGTACGGATCCGCCTGCGAGATAGGAAAAATCGAGCGTGAAGCAGGATTCCCAGTGCTGCCAGCGTTCCGCATGGCTGCCGTCCACATCCGTGCGGTCTTCGACGGTTGTGCAGAAACAGGTCGGACAGACCATGGTGCAGTTGCCGCATGTCAGGCAGCGGTCCGCCACCGCATCCCAGCAGGGATCGTCAGGATGATCCTGAAGCCGCTCCTTGAGGCCCGAGGTTCCCAGCGCCCGGGTCTGACTGGCCGCGACCTTGGCGGACAGGGCGCGGGCCTGCGCCAGATGACCCGGACCGGCGTGCTGGGCCGTCAGTATGCGCATGAGCGCTGCGCCGCGCTCGCTGCCGGTTTCCACCAGAATCCGGTCGTGTTCTTCGTCCGCACTTTCGGTGAGGACCAGATCATAGCCCTTCGTGGCCCGTGGGCCCGTTTCCAGCGAGGCGCAAAAACAGGTCGGCGCCGTGGTCGTGCAGTTCACAGCAATGATGAGCGCATGCTCTCTTATGGCCGCGTAATGAGGATCCGCGTAAGGACCGTCCAGGAAGATCCGGTCAAGGAGATCGAGCGCGGCCAGGTCGCACGAGCGGACGCCGAGAAAAGCGTAACGTTCGGCGGCGGGCGGTTCGGTCTCGACCGCAAAGCCCGTGCGCGTCTTTCCGGCCCGCCAGAGGCGCCGCTCCGGCGGGTGCAGATAACGCTTCAGAGACGCGGGACCGTTCGCAAAATGGAACGCCAAGGGCCGGTCATGGGGCGCGAGGCGGTACTGGCCGGCCTCCTGATGGGTCGTCCAGCCCCAGGGCAGATCGTCACCGCTTTGGATCGGGGCGAAGTCAATGGCCTCTTCGCGGCGGGTCGGTGCGATAACAGTGAACCCTTGGCCATGCAGCAGGCGCACCAGACGATCCAGGCCATCCCGGTCGAGAAGAAACGTTTCTGTTTGGGCCTTCGATGCTTCGGGCATCCTCAGTCTCTCTGACCGTTGGCACTCTCTTTTTCATGCGCTCAGGGTCTGGAACCGACATTGATCCCGATCAAGGCGGGATGGAACACGTTGGAGAGAAATGAAACTCTAGATAGTTGAAGTGCACTGGTTCCAGCCCCGACGAGGTGCCCCATGACCCTTGAGCGCATCACCAAGCCCAGTGATCCAGGGATCGCCCCCAATCTGGCCGATTACGATACGGCTCGCAGGATGTTCCGCTGGGACGAGGTGCGGGCTGGGCTTGACGGTCTGCCGGGCGGCACCCTCAATATCGCCCATGAGGCTGTGGACCGGCATGTGGCCCATGGCCGGGGTGACCGTCTGGCCCTGCGCTGGATCGCCAAGGACGGCACGGTCCGGGATTACAGCTATGGGGCCTTGCGCGACGAGACGAACCGCTTCGCGCGCCTGCTGGCCAATCTTGGCGTGACCAAAGGCGAGCGGGTGTTCTCGCTGCTGGGGCGGGTGCCTGAACTCTACTTCACGGCCCTGGGCGCCCTGAAGGCTGGCGCCGTCTATTCGCCGCTGTTCTCGGCCTTCGGTCCGGAACCCGTCCGGGCCCGGATGACGATCGGCGAGGCGAGTGTGCTCGTCACGACGGCGGATTTTTACAAGAAGAAGGTCTTGCCGTGGCGCGGCGCCTTGCCCAGCCTGCGCCATGTGCTGGTCACGGATTGCCACGGCAGCCCGCCGGAAGGCACCGAGGATCTGGCGGCGCTGCTGGCCCAAACGCCGGCCGAATTCGACACCGTCCCGACGGATCCGGAAGATATGGCGCTGCTCCATTTCACGAGCGGCACCACGGGCAAGCCGAAAGGCGCCATCCATGTCCATCAGGCGATCATCGCCCATTATGCGACCGGCAAACTCGTCCTCGATTTTCATGACTCGGATATTTATTGGTGTACGGCTGATCCGGGTTGGGTGACGGGCACCTCCTACGGCATCATTTCGCCGCTGGTCAATGGCGTCGCCATGGTGGTGGATCAGGCGGAGTTCGATGCCGAACGCTGGTACCGGATCCTCCAGGACCAGAAGGTGACGGTCTGGTATACGGCGCCAACGGCGATCCGCACCTTGATGAAAATCGGCGAGGAGTTGCCGCGCCGTTACGACCTGTCCGCCCTGCGCTTCATGGCCAGCGTCGGTGAGCCGCTCAATCCGGAAGCGGTGGTCTGGAGCCAGACGGTTTTCGGTATGCCGTTCCACGATAATTGGTGGCAGACCGAAACCGGCGGTATCATGATCGCCAACTATGCGGCGATGGACGTCAAACCCGGCTCCATGGGGCGTCCTCTGCCCGGAATCGAAGCGGCTATCGTCGAGAAAACGGAGACTGGCATGCGCGTGGCCAGCCAGCCCATGGTCGTGGGCGAACTGGCCCTCAAATCCGGCTGGCCGTCCATGTTCCGGGGTTATCTCAATAATGAAGAACGCTACAAGAAAAGCTTCGCTGGCGGATGGTATCTGTCCGGCGACCTCGCCATGCAGGACGAGGACGGCTATTTCTGGTTCGTGGGCCGGGCCGATGATGTCATCAAATCGGCGGGCCATCTGATCGGGCCGTTCGAGGTGGAAAGCGCGCTGATCGAGCATGCGGCCGTGGCCGAGGCCGCCGTCATCGGCATTCCCGACGAGCGCATGGGCGAAGTTGTGAAGGCTTTCGTCACGCTCAATCCGTCCTATGAATGGTCGGATGCCTTGCAGCGCGAGCTGATCGGTCATGCCCGGAAGCGCCTGGGCGCGGCCGTCGCGCCCCGGGCCATCGAAATGCGTGAAAGCCTGCCCAAGACGCGGTCGGGCAAGATCATGCGCCGTCTCTTGAAGGCCCGCGAACTCGGTCTTCCGGAAGGGGATATCTCCACCCTCGAATCCGACGACAAACCTGCGGCTTCCACCAAGGCAGCACCCAGGGAAACGGACAAGGTCTCGCTGACGCGGGACCATGCCTTGCGTCTGCTCCATGACATGGTCCGTATCCGGCTCTTCGAGGAGAAATGCGCGGAACTCTATACCCAAGAGAAGATCAGAGGGTTCCTGCATCTGTATATCGGGGAAGAGGCGGTGGCGGTCGGCATCATGCAGGCGTTGGATACGGAGGACGCCGTTGTCGCGACCTATCGGGAACATGGCCATGCGTTGGTGCGCGGCGTACCGATGACCACCATCATGGCCGAGATGTACGGCAAGCAGGAAGGCTGCAGCCGGGGCCGTGGCGGCTCGATGCATCTGTTCGATGCAAGCAGACGCTTTTACGGCGGCAATGCCATTGTGGGCGGCGGTCTGCCGCTCGCCGTGGGCCTGGCGCTCGCCGACAAGATGCAAGGGCTGAACAGGGTGACGGCTGTCTTTTTCGGCGAAGGGGCCGTCGCGGAAGGGGAATTCCATGAGAGCATGAACCTTGCCGCCCTGTGGAAGCTGCCGGTATTATTCGTGTGCGAAAACAATCTCTATGCCATGGGCACGGCGCTCGCCCTCTCGGAATCCGAACCGGAAATATACCGGAAGGCGGAAGGCTACCGTATTCCCGCTCAGTTGGTGGACGGCATGAATGTGGTGGATGTGGAGGCCGCAGGCCGGAAGGCGGTGGCCCATATCAGGGCAGGCAATGGCCCTTACCTGCTCGAATGCCGGACCTATCGCTTCCGGGCCCATTCCATGTTCGATGCCCAGCTTTACCGCTCGAAAGACGAGGTCGAAGAGCACAAGGCCCATGGGCCGATCCGCATCTTCACGGCCTGGCTGAAGGAGGCCGGTTATCTGCATGAAGACGACCTGTCCCGCATGGAAGCGGAGATCGCGGAGGAGGTTGAAGAGGCCGTGGCGTTTGCCGAAGCCGGAACATGGGAACCGGTGGAGGATCTGACGCGGGATGTGGGCGGGGAGGCCAGACCATGAGCCGGGATCTGTCTTATCGCGAGGCCGTGCGGGAAGCCCTGTGCGAGGCCATGCGCAAGGATGAGCGCGTCTTTTTGATGGGCGAGGATGTGGGCCGCTATGGCGGCTGCTATGCGGTCAGCAAGGGCATGCTTGAGGAGTTCGGGCCGGAGCGCGTGCGCGACACGCCCTTGTCGGAATCGGGCTTCACAGGCGCAGGGATCGGTGCGGCGCTGGGCGGCATGCGCCCCGTCGTGGAACTGATGACGGTCAATTTCAGCCTGCTCGCGCTTGATCAGATCATGAACACGGCGGCGACGCTCCGGCATATGTCCGGCGGCCAGTTCACGGTGCCCCTGGTGATCCGTATGGCGACGGGTGCCGGGCGTCAGCTTGCGGCCCAACACTCCCATAGTCTGGAAGGGTGGTATGCGCATATTCCGGGGCTCCGGATTCTGGCGCCCGCGACCGTTGCCGATGCGCGGGGCATGCTGGCCCCGGCGCTCGAGGATCCGGACCCGGTCCTGATTTTCGAGAATGCGCGTCTTTACAACATGACCGGTCCGGTGCCGGACGATCCCGGGACCGATATCGACCGGGCCGCAGTCCGGCGGAATGGCGGTCATGTCACGCTGATCACCTATGGCGGATCGCTGTGGCCGGCTTTGGAGGCTGCCGAAACCTTGGCCGGGCAGGGCGTGGAGGCTGAGGTCATCGATCTGCGCG
Source organism: uncultured Alphaproteobacteria bacterium (assembly GCA_964612085.1). Classification (GTDB taxonomy): domain Bacteria; phylum Pseudomonadota; class Alphaproteobacteria; order JAJFIK01; family JAJFIK01; genus CAZTCJ01. The sequence continues at coordinate 21,290 of CAZTCJ010000014.1, read as the reverse complement.
TGTTGCGGCCCCTCGATGAGGCGACGTTCCTTCAATCGGTGCGCAAAACCCGCCGGGCCGTGATCGTGGACGAAGGCTGGCGCACCGGCAGCCTGGCCGCCGAGGTCAGTGCCCGGATCATGGAACAGGCCTTCTGGGACCTGGATGCACCGGTGGGCCGCGTGTGCAGTGCCGAGGTGCCGATTCCCTATCCGCGCCATTTGGAACAGGCCGCCATTCCGCAGCCTGAGACCATCGTCGCTGCCGTCCGGGCGGCCATGGGGGGCTGAGCCATGGGCCTTTACCGCATGCCCTCGCTCGGCGCCGACATGGAAAAAGCGACCCTGATCGAATGGTTCGTCAAGCCCGGCGATAGGGTCAAACGCGGCGATGTCATCGCCGTGGTCGAAACCGAAAAAGGCGCCATCGAGATCGAAATCTTCGAGGACGGACAAATCGGAGCCTTGCTGGTGGAGCCGGGCACGGTGCTGAAGGTCGGCGGGCCCATGGCGGAGATCGCCGGTGCGGGCGAGACGGATAAGCCTGTCCCGGAGGAAACGGATCCTGCCGCCCAGCCCGTTGTCACGCCCGAGGCCAAGCCCTGGGCGCCCGCCGGGGCTCTGCCTGCGCGGGAGGGAATCGTGGCCTCGCCGGCGGCCCGCAGGCTCGCGGCCGAACGGGGGATCGACCTTGATACTCTCGAAGGCAGCGGACCGGGCGGTGCGATCGTCTCCAGCGACGTACCGGACACGCCGGCGTCCGGGGGCGCAAAGCGCAGCGGTCTCGATTTTTCCGAAATGCGCAAAGTCATCGCCGCCGCCATGTCGCGGGCGAAGCAGGAGATCCCCCATTATTACCTTCAGCACACGTTCGACCTCCATAACGCGCAGACATGGCTGAGCGCTGCCAATGCGCGTCTCGATCCGCCGGACCGGCTGCTGATGGGGGCGCTGTTCGTCAAGGCGGTTGCCCGCGCCTTGACCAAATATCCTGAGTTCAACGGCCATTACGGGCCGGACGGTTTCGTGCCGAGCGGCGCGGTTCATGTGGGGCTTGCCGTGGCCATGCGCGGCGGCGGACTGATCGCGCCGGCTCTTCACGATACGGACCGTCTCAGCCTCGATGCCCTGATGAAGCAGATGCGCGACCTGGTCAACCGGGTCCGCAAGGGCGGCTTGCGCGGCTCCGAGCTTGCCGATCCGACCATCACGGTCTCCAGCCTTGGGGACCGGGGGGTGGACAGTCTTTATGGCGTCATCTATCCGCCACAAGTGGCTATTGTGGGCTTCGGCGCCATGGTGGCGCGGCCCTGGGCGGTGGGCGAGACGATCGAAGCCCGGCCGGTGGTGACGGTTACTCTGTCAGCGGATCACCGGGTGAGTGATGGCCACAGGGGCGCCCTGTTCCTCGCCCATATCGCGAAATTGCTTCAGGATCCTGAGGAGCTGTCCCAATGACGGAAGATGACATCCGCGCCATCGTATTGGAAGAAATCGCCGCGATCGCGCCGGAAGCGGATCTCGAGTCGCTCGATCCAACTGCGGATATCCGGGAAGAGCTCGATATGGATTCCATGGACATCATGAATCTGACGATTGCGCTTCATGAGCGTCTGCGGATCGATATCCCGGAAGAAGACGCGGTCCAGCTCGTCACACTCGCCGGCGCGGTTGCCTATATCGCCCGGAAAACGGCTTGATCGTCAATGCTCTGCAGGCCAATCCTCTATGCATCTGGGCTTGCCTGGGTTTCCGTTGAGAAGGCCTGGTCGAGCAGGGCCCATGTTTTGAGTGCGTCCTCTTCATTCACGATCTGGACGGCATATCCCATCTGCACCAGGACGTAATCTCCGGGTTGCGGCGCCTGGTCCTGCAACAGAAGAAGACTGACGCTGCGCTCGAGTCCTTTGGCGCGGCACTGGGCGGTGTCGCCGTTGACGGCGTGGATGCGCATGGGGAAAGCTACGCACATGGGGCGTCCCCTGGTCTTGGTTCTAGAGGCCGTCAGGACGGAGATGCGTCAGCGAGCGTATTCTCACAATGTTGCGGCCTTGCCCGTTCACACTGGCCGTAGCAGCGCACGCGGCCCCGGCTATCCCTGAGGACAGGTCCGCTCTCTACCGTGGAGCAGAATATCTCTCCACGGATGTCCCGGGCACACTGCCCACGGCCGCACACAACGCGTCCATCCTGGGTTCGCTCCGCGCCGCCTTCGAAATACCGTGAACACCATATGACGCCCTGACGATCATTCATGCAGCGGCCTTGCCCACAATAGACTTCTCCCCTGGAATCCCTGGCGCAGTCGGCGAAGGCTGCGGAGGGTATCGCGCACAGGATGGCGAGTGCCCCGATAACGGCATAACGGCTTAACAGCACAGTACGGACGATACGCATAAGGCTCTCCTGGAATGTTCAACGACGGTTCATCCAAACGCCTTTCTTCCTTTCGAGCGTGCAAGCCACCTGAAAGAGGCTTCGATGATCCCGCTCGGGGGGCATGCGGCCTTGAGATAAATCAAGGCCGCATGTCGCGCAGACGTTTGTGCTGAAAGACGGCTAGGGCCGGGATGCCTGCCTTTGTGTAAAAGGCCGGGGCCGGAGCCGATCGTTTCGAAAACGCGCCAAAGACCATCTTACAACGCAATGGAGCGGATCAGCTATGGCTAGTCATGCCCTTACACAGCATCAATGGAAGCCCTATTTCGACCGCATGGCCCGGCAGCTTGCAGGGGCCCAGGCGGAAGTCGAAGTCGAGTCCCTCGCCATGGGATCGCAGATCCAGGCGGAATGGGTGCCCTTGATCGGCATCAGTTACGACCCTCATGACAACGCGATCAGCATCGCCTTGGAGGGATTGCAGCATTTCGTCCGTAACCCGATGACGATCTTTGTGGACGATAACGCCGGCGAGGTGTCCTGTGTCGAGATCCGCGATGAGCAGGGCGGGCAGACCATCGTCCGTCTGCGCTATCCCCTGGCCCTGCCAGGCTCCTGATCGTTTTTGCCGCCAAGCGTTTATGAGACCCGGGACTGGATCAAGGCGGGTATGGCTGTCCGTTCATCGCTCATCGACGCAGGCGGATCTTTCGAGAAAGGATGAAGATCATGGTCCATAAACATATCTTCAGGCTTCTGCTCTTGCTCAACTTCATGTCCGGCGTGGCCCTCTACTGGCTCGAACTGACCGGCATGGGCGTCCTGTCCGTCATTCCGCCGCAAAGCCTCGGTTTTTCCGATGACGTTGTGTACTGGGCGATGTTGGCCTCGGGCTTTTTACTGATCCTGTTATACGGCTTGATGATCGCCCTATGGCCTCCGGCACGCTACGTGTTCTTCTTACTGGCCGTCTGGTGGGTCGTGGATCCCTTTCTCGGCTTCGCGTTGACCACGGTGCCGGAAGGCGGCCTGCTGAGCAATCGGCCGGTCATGCCGCCGCTGGAATTCGCGGTCGCCAATCTGCATGCGCTTGTGCTGGGGGTCATCGTGACACTGAGTTTCACCAGCGATGTTTTCAAGCGGGCCGGACGCTGAAGCGCGATGGCATCCTTACGGCCTGGTCACGAGATTGCCGGTGGCGGGATCCACCGTCACATAAGGCAGGCCCGCGGCTTTCCAGGCCGCAAAGCCTCCTTCCATCAGGGCCAGCGTCGTGAGCCCGGCCGTTGCGCTGCGCTCGGCGACCCGCCGCGACCGGGGACCGGCGCCGCAAAAGAAGACGATGGGTTTGCCGTCCTGGCTTGGCAGTTTCTCAGCCTGAAAGAACGCCAGAGGAAACAGCAGGGAGCCCGCGATATGTTCGAAGATATATTCGTTCGGGGTGCGCACATCGATCAGCGCGATGGCGTTGCGGTCGAAGCGCTCCTTGACCTCCAGGGGCGTCAGGATTTCAAGCGTTGCGCCGCCGTCAAGATGGTCCGTCGTACTCATTGTGCTGCCCTTTTGTCATCGCGATTGACACAAAAATGATCGTAGAGGATCTGAATGACGTCTTCGGCCGCGCCGTGTTCCAGACGGTAGTAAATAGTCTGCGCCTCGCGCCTGGTGGCCACGAGCCGGTCGAGGCGGAGACGCGACAGATGCTGAGAGACCGTCGATTGGCGCAGCTCAAGTTCTGCGGCCAATTCGTTCACGGACTTTTCCCGCTCCGCCAGCGTGCACAGCAGCATCAGGCGCGTCGGACTGGCCATCGCTTTCAGGAGCTGGGAGGCCTTATCCAGATTGTCCTCCATGCCGGAGAATTTGCTCATTGTTTCCTCTGTTAAATTCGATTATACGAATATTCAGATTAATTGGCAAACAAAACTCTGCGAGAATCGTGCCTTGCTAAATCTATCTCAAGGTGTGATCTTAAGACAGAGAGACAGTCTTAACTCTGATGGGTGGGGACGCCTTCATGACAATCGACCGTCTCGTTTTCGCGATCACCGGGGGGCTGGTCCTGGCCAGCTTGGGCCTTGGTCTGAGCATTCATCGCGCGTGGTTCCTGTTAACCGCGTTTGTCGGTTTGAACATGGTTCAAGCCGCTTTAACACGGTTTTGTCCGCTTGCCCTATTTTTGAAGGCTGTTGGCGCCAGACCCGGCGCGGCCTTCGACTGAGGGGCGGCCATGACCATGCTGACCCGCATCGCAATGGACCGTCCGCACCTCTGTCTCTGGGGGGCGGGTGTCTTCAGCCTCGTGATGATCCTGCTGGTGGCTGTGCCGACACTGGCGCCGCAAACGGCCCCTTTTCTCGCTCCGCTGAAAATCGATACGGACCCGGAGAACATGCTTTCGGAAGACGAACCGGTGCGCGTCTTCCATAACGAGATGAAACGGGCTTTCGATATCCACGATCTGATTGTCGTCGGTGTTGTGGATGCGACGCAGGCGCAGGGCGTCTTCACAAAGGCCACGCTGAACGATCTGTACACGCTCACCCAGTTCGCCCGCACCATCCGCTTTGAGGAGGGGGACCGGACTCAAGGGGTGATCGCCGCCGATATCATCGCGCCCTCGACGGTCGACAGTATCGAGCAGGCGGGTCTGGGCGCCGTGCGCTTCGACTGGCTGCTGCCGCGTCCCCCTGAGACCGAGGCGGATGCGCTCGTGGTCCGCGACAAGGCGTTGCGGATCCCAACCTTGAACGGCACGCTGGTCTCCGGAGACGGACAGGCCATCGCGCTCTACATTCCGATTGCCCGCAAGGATATCAGCTACCGGGTGGCGCAGGCTCTCAGAGAGAAAATCTCCGCATTCGACACGACCGCGACCTATCACATCACCGGACTGCCCATCGCGCAGGATCAGTTCGGCGTCGAGATGTTCAAGCAGATGGCGCTCTCGGCACCGGCCGCGATGGTCCTGATCTTCGTCCTGATGTGGATTTTCTTCCGGAATGCAGCGCTTATCGTCTCGCCCATGATCGTGGCCTTGGTTTCGGTGATCGGCGCCATGGGGTTCCTCATCGCGACCGGCAACACCGTGCATATCATGAGTTCGATGATCCCGATTTTCGTCATGCCGATCGCCGTGCTCGATGCCGTTCATATGTTGTCGGATTTTTACGACCGCTATCGGGAGATGGGCGACCGGCGCACCACGTTGAACCATGTGATGCAGGAATTGTGGACGCCCATGCTGTTCACGACACTGACCACCTGTATCGGCTTTGCCTCGCTTGCCTTCGCGCCGATCCCGCCGGTTCAGGTCTTCGGAATTTTCGTCGCCCTGGGCGTTTTCCTGGCCTGGTTCTTCACCATGACCCTTGTTCCGGCCTTTATCATGGTGATGCCGGAAAAAGCCTTTGAGCGCTTCGGCATGGTGCGTGCCGCAGGCGTGGCCAACAGTCCGCTGTCGGCCTTTCTGCGGGGGCTCGGCCGCTTCGCCTATGGCTACAAGATCGTCGTGATACTGATTTTAGCCATTGCCATGGCGATCGCGGGCTATGGCATGACCCGGATCGAAATCAACGACAATCCGGTGAAATGGTTCGCGACCGATCATCCGATCCGGGTGGCGGACGATGCCCTCAATGCCCGCTTCGCCGGGACTTATATGGCCTATCTGACCTTAACGCCTGAAGACGCGCCGACGGTCGCCAGCACCGCCGCCGCCATCCGCCGGGATCTTGAAGCCCTTGGCACGCAGGCTGCTGCGCAAACCCTTGACGGCCTGTCCGAAGTGGAGGCTGCCGCCGAAACGCCGGAGGCGTTGATTACCGATCTGGTCGCCAGTGCCACGGCGCGCCGCGACGACGCCGTCAGCGATGCCGATTGGGAAGCCTGGGATGCGGTCGTGCTCCGTCTCGAACGGGCCGGGCAGCAGGGAGAGGTCTTCAAGCGTCCGGATGTTCTGCGCTACATGGCAGCGCTTCAAACCCATTTGAACGGCACCGGCCTGGTGGGCAAGTCGAATGCGCTCCCCGATCTCGTCAAGACAGTGCACCGGGATCTCTTTCTGGGTGCGGAGGAGGCCTTCCGTATTCCGGACACGGTCGAAGCGGTCGCCCAGACCCTGATTACATTCCAGAACAGCCACAAGCCCCAGGATCTCTTCAAGCTGGTGACGCCGGACTACGGGCGGGCCAATCTGTGGATCCAGCTCAAAAGCGGCGACAACCGCGACATGAATGCGGTGGTCGATGCCGTCGCGCGCTATATGGCGGCAACGCCTCCGCCGGTTGCGCTGACCCATGACTGGTTCGGTCTCACCTATATCAACACGGTCTGGCAGCAGAAAATGGTGCGCGGCATGGCGGTTGCCTTCGCGGGCAGTTTTGTCATCGTTCTTGTCCTTATGACGATCCTGTTCCGGTCTTTTTTCTGGGGACTGCTCAGCATGGCGCCGCTGACCGTCACCATCGCCGTGATTTACGGGGTCATCGGATTGATCGGGAAGGACTACGACATGCCCATCGCGGTCCTGTCCTCTCTCAGCCTCGGTCTCGCCGTGGATTACGCCATTCATTTCAATGCCAGGAGTCGGCAGATCTTTGTCCGGACGGGGTCTTGGGCGGAAACGGTTCGCCCGGTTTTCGGGGAACCGGCGCGGGCGATCTTCCGCAATGTGATCGTTATCGGCGTCGGGTTCCTGCCGCTCCTGCTGGCGCCGCTCGTGCCCTATCAGACGGTGGGCATTTTCATCTCGGCCATTCTGCTGCTGGCGGGCGCGGCGACGCTGTTCGGGTTGCCGGCTCTCATCACCCTTTTCGAACCCGTCCTCTTTCCCAAAAGGAGCGGCTAATGCGCATACTGCCTTTCTGTCTTGTCTTCATCGTGAGCGCCGTGACAGCCGCACTCGCCCAGGACGCGCAGGATATCGTGAACCAGGCGAGCGCCGCCGCCTATTATCAGGGAAAGGACGGCAAGGCGGCCGTGCATATGTCGATCAAGGACGCTCAAGAGCGCGAACGCATCCGCGATTTCGTCATTCTCCGGACGGATATCGACGACCGGGACAATGGCGAGCAGCGGTTTTACGTCCATTTCACGCGTCCCGCCGATGTCAACCGCACGGTTTTCATGGTCTGGAAACATGTGGACCGGGATGACGACCGCTGGCTCTATTTGCCGGGCCTTGACCTCGTGCGCCGGATCGCGCCGAGCGACGAGCGCACGAGTTTCGTCGGCTCCCACTTCTTTTACGAAGACGTTTCTGGCCGGGGGCCGGAGGAAGACATCCACGACCTCGCCGAGACCACCGAGACATTCTTCGTGATCGACAGTACACCGAAGGATCCGGGCGCGGTCGAGTTCGCCCGCTACCGCAGCTACATTCACAAAGAAACTTTTATTCCGGTCAAGACCGAATATTACGACGATCTGGGAGAGGTCTACCGGACATACAGCGCCGTCAAGGTCGAGACCATCGAAGGCTGGCCGACGGTGGTGGAGGCGCGCATGAAAGACGAGCGCTCCGGCGGCGAAACGGTCATGAGCTATTCGTCGGTGGACTACGATATCGGTCTGCCGGCCGATATTTTCACCGAACGCTATTTGCGCAACCCGCCCCGGCGGTATCTGCGTTGAGGATCGGGAGCACTTAATGATCCGGCTCTTGGCAACTATCTGGGTCTTCTGTCTGGCCGCTGCACCTTGCGCCGCGCAGACGGACGAACCGGAGCTGCCTGCAGGTCTGGCACAGCCCCAGTCCGGCAAAGAAGAGCCGCAGACTGAGGAACCGGCCTTACCCGAAGGGCTTGGAGAACCTGTCGAGGACGGCCGGGAAAGCCGTACGCAAGCGGCGGGGTCCCATCCTCTGATCCCGGCGCTTTCGGGGTTCGCTGAAGGCCGCATCGGTTTCCGCACGCAGGACGATCCGTTTCAAAAGGACATATCCATCGGGGAAGGGCGTCTCCAGCTTGGCGCCGACTGGGCGTTTGCGGGCGCCGCCGTGCGGATCGTTAGTGATTTCCTATATGACGACGTGGATGAGGACCGCGCAGTGGATCTGGAAACGGGCCGCGGCTGGCTCGATTTGCGCGAAGCCAATCTTCTGCTGCGCCCGCTCGATTTCCTGGATGTGAAGCTGGGGCGCCAGATCCTGACCTGGGGCACGGGCGATCTTCTGTTCCTCAACGATCTGTTTCCGAAGGATTTCCGGTCCTTCTTCATCGGGCGTGACGATGAATATCTCAAGGCCCCGTCCGATGCGCTGCGGGCGTCCTTCTTCAGCGCTTTCGCCAATCTGGATGTGGTCTACACCCCCCGCTTCGATGCGGACCGGTTCATCGACGGCTCGCGCCTGTCTTATTTCAATCCAGTTTTGGGGCGGCTCGCGGGGCAGGACGCCATTCTCGATGCAAAGCAGCCTGACGGTTGGTTTGCTGACGATGAAATTGCCCTGCGTCTTTACCGCAATGTGGGTCCGGTGGAGGTGGCGGCCTATGCCTATGACGGATTTTGGAAGACGCCGCAGGGTATCGCCCCGGTCAGCGGGCGCCCGATCTTTCCGGATCTGCGGGTGTTCGGGGCGAGCGCCCGCGGTCCTCTCGCGGGCGGGATCGCTAATGGCGAGATCGCCTATTATAGCAGTACGGATGACCGGCGCGGTGACGATCCGCTGATCCGCAACGGGGAATGGCGTGTCCTGGCCGGATTCGAGCGCGAGGCGTTGCCTGAATTCACGGTCGCGGTTCAGTATTACGCTGAAATCATGACGGACGATGACGCCTTTCAGGCCGCCCTTGCGTCCGGCCAGGCGGAGCTTGACCGCATTCGCCATCTGCTGACCGTGCGTCTGACCAAGCTGGCGTTCGACCAGACACTGACCTTGAGCCTTTTCAATTTCTGGAGTCCGAATGCGGATGACGGCCATCTGCGTCTGCGGGCAAGCTACAAGCTGACCGATGCCTGGCTGGCGGAGGGCGGTGGGAATGTCTTTTACGGTCCCCACCAGGACGGGTTCTTCGATCAGCTTAAGGACAATTCGAATGTTTTCTTTGGAGTGAGGAGGAGCTTTTAGCGGGGATGAACGCTCAAGGCCGGCTAAGCTGCCGGCCCCATGATGGGAGGAGACGATGGCTCATATCGTGATATTGGGTGCCGGCCTTGGCGGCGTCACCATGGCCTACGAGATGCGCGAAATCGGCGGGCGGAACAACAAGATCTCGGTCATTTCCGAGCGGCCGACCTTTCAGTTCACTCCGTCCAATCCCTGGGTGGCCGTCGGCTGGCGTCAGCCGAAGCAGATTGAGACCGATCTCACCGAACCGTTCGAGCGCCGTAACATCGATTTCATTCCGGTTGCTGCATCGCGGGTCGTGCCAGAGAACAATTACGTTCAGCTTACGGATGGGCGCGAGATTGCGTATGACTTCCTTGTCATCGCGACGGGGCCGCATCTTGCTTTCGAAGAGATCGAAGGCCTGGGACCCCATGGCGGTTTCACACAGTCTGTGTGCACGACAGAGCATGCGGTTCAGGCCTGGCAGGCTTACGAAAAGTTTCTCAAATCGCCGGGGCCGGTGATTATCGGGGCGGTTCAGGGCGCATCCTGTTTCGGCCCGGCTTACGAATTCGCCTTTATTCTCGAAACAGCTCTCCGGAAGCGGAAGATCCGAAATCAGGTTCCCATGACCTATGTGACGTCCGAACCCTATATCGGTCATCTCGGACTGGACGGCGTGGGCGACACCAAGGGTATCCTGGAATCTGAACTGCGCAACCGGCACATCAAATGGATCACGAATACCAAGATCGAGAAGGTCACGGATGGCCAGATGGTCATCGAGGAAATCGCCGAGAACGGAACGATTAAGGATACTTGGAATCTTCCCTTCGCCTATTCCATGATCTTGCCGGCCTTTCGGGGTGTGGACGCCGTCATGGGTGTCGAAAATCTCGTCAATCCGCGCGGTCTTGTTCTGGTGGATGAGCATCAGCGCAATCCGACCTACAAGAACGTTTTCGGCATCGGAGTGTGTATCGCCATCCCGCCCATGGGGCCGACGCCCGTGCCCGTGGGCGTGCCAAAGACCGGGTTCATGATCGATTCCATGGCGGCGGCCACGGCCCGGAATATCCGTGATATGATCAAAGATAAGGAGCCGGCTCATGAGGCGACATGGAATGCCTTCTGCCTCGCCGATTTCGGCGATAAGGGCGTGGCATTTCTCGCAAGCCCCCAGATCCCGCCGCGCAATGCCAATTGGGCCTCGAAAGGGCGCTGGGTGCATCTCGCGAAAGTTCTGTTCGAGCGATACTTTCTTCGAAAGGTCCGTACCGGTACCGTCGAAACAGTCTTTGAAACGCTTTTCCTGAAACTGATCGGCTTGAGGAAAATCAAGCATTAGACAGCTTATCTTGTTTTGTACACAAGGAGGAACCCATGGAAAACCCTCGTGAAACTGTCCGGCAGATGGCTTTGGGAACGTCCAGTTTGCGTCAAGGCATACCGGAGACCCTTCAGGCCTTCACGGCGCTGGGAAAAGCGGCCTATGCGGATGGCGCCTTGAGTGAACGAACCAAGGAACTGATCGCTTTGGCGATTGCCATTACGGGGAAATGCGAAGGGTGTATTGCTCATCACACCCGCACATTGGCTCATCTACAGACGCCCAGGGAAGAAGTGCTGGAGATGATTGGCATTTGCATTCAGATGGGTGGCGGCCCGGCCTTGGTCTATGGCGGGCAGGCAATCCAAGCTTTCGATGCCTTCCATGAAGAGTGAGACGGCTCACCCAAAAAGGCGTATGATAAATAGGGGTGAGCGGATCACTTCAACCGGCCGGGAGCACCATGACGGATAAAGCCTTGTCACGGCAGATCCATCAGATCCGGGACCGCTTGTCCGCCTGTAACGGGCGGCCGGGGAAAGCGTGCGATTCCTGCGCGGCCCGGCCCCTTGCTTTTTGCGGTCAATTGGATGCGCATGCGGTCGAACACATCCACGCTTTATCAAGGCGGCTTTCGGTCGAAGCCCACAAACCGATCCTCTATGAGGGCGATCCTGCCGATTACACGTTCAATGTGCTGGATGGTGTGGTCAGACTCTCCAAAATTCTTCCCGATGGGCGCCGGCAGATCACCGGCTTTCTGTTTCCGGGCCAATATCTTGGCCTGTCCGACCGGGAAACCTATAGCTGTTCCGCCGATGCCGTGACGGACACCGTTTTATGCCGGTTTGAGAGAAAGAGCCTGATGGCTCTGGCGGACGAAATCCCTGAGGTCAATCACAGGCTGCTGACCATGGCCATCGATGAGTTGGCCGCGGCACAGGAACAGTTCGTCTTGCTGGGCCGTAAGACCGCACGGGAACGGGTCGTGTCCTTCCTGCTCAAGATGAATGCCAACCGTTTGGGGACATCCGCGAATGAAATCGAGCTGCCGATGACGCGCGGGGATATCGCCGATTACCTTGGGCTGACGATCGAGACGGTAAGCCGGATCCTGAACAGATTGGCCAAGGAAGGCGTGATCGAACTTGCCACGGCCCACAGAATTGTCTTGAAAGACATAATAGCTCTCAAAGCCTGCGATGCGGGCGTCAGACCGGCTGATCTCTCTTGACGGTCTTGTTGTTTAAAAGGGCTCCGGCATCAGCCCAAAAAATGCAGAAAGGCGCTTGTTAAGACGAAAAGGAGAAAGATGCCGATTCCCGCCGCCATGATCTCTGTCTCATAACGTTGTAGCAGTGTTTCGGTGCGCTTTCCGATCAGTATAATGAGTGTTACAAGCCCAAAATACCGTATGCCGCGAGAAAGAGCCGTAACGATCAGGAATGGGATGAGCGGCATATGCAAGACGCCCGCGGCGAGTGTCGCGAGCTGAAACGGAATTGGAACGACCCCGATCAGGAAGAGGGCAACCAGGCCATTGATGGACAGATCACCTTGAATGCGCGTGAATGCATCCAAAAGTCCTAATGACAGTAGAGCCGGCCTGATCGCGGGCTCATAGGCCCATTGTCCCAACGCATACATGGTGAGGGCGCCCGCCAGACTGCCTATCAGCAGCATGCTGGCCAGCAGATACCCTTGTTTGCGGCGGGCCGCGAGGATCGGAATGAAGAGCGGTTCGATCGCCACGAAGAGAATTGTGTTGTCGAGAAACGACAGGGCGCACAGCCAGTACGGCATGCGTTTCGAGGCAAGCAGATTATGAAGCACACGGTGAAAGGCGCTTGCCATCGGTTTCCCCCTTTGCGGGTTTCTCCCGCAGCCATAGGCCGTGCTTAAGATCAAGGCATGAGAAGCCTACGGCATAAACCGTCACATACGCACACATTCTTTTGCAATCAGCTTGTTGGCCAAGGCAACCGATGCCTGAGAAAACGGTAAGGCCAGCCTGTTGATCAAGATCAACGTCCTTCGAGACAACGCGTCCAAAATAGCGCTCAGCAAAATATGGACTGGCATGATCTCATGCATGACGACAGTTTAACCGATACAATCGTTATTCCGCCTCTTGATTTGCAGGCAGGGCTCACACTGCCCCATAAGGCGCGGGCTATTCTGTTGGCTGCATACAGTTTCCCTGCGGCTTCCCTCAGTCCTGAGACCATGCGTATCGCGGAGGCTTTCTATCGCGCCGGGTTCGGCAGTTTTGTTTTTAATCCGCTTACGCCTGATGAATATGAAGGCAGCACGGATGTTTCCGAAACGCTTTTCTTGACAAGCCGCATCGAGATCGCAATCGATTTCGTGCGCACATATCCGAAAACAGCTAGTCTGCCCGTTGTTTTGCTCGGTGTTGGCGACGGTGCAGCGGCGGGTCTCATGGCCGCGGCATACTGGCCTGAAACCATCAGCGCGGTCATTTATGCGGGCGGCTGGCCCGATCTGAGTGAAGAGCCCTTATCGTCCATCATGGCACCGATGCTCTTGATAAAGAGTGCTTCAAGAAGGGGGGGATGTGATCTGAACCTTGGACTGCTTGAGCGCTTTTCTTCCGAAACCGATATTGTGACAATTCCAGCAGCGATAGACCGGTTTGACGTCTTTTCCCGTCATGATGAGCTTGCGCACTATACGGTGAACTGGCTGATGCGCCATATCGGAAAAGGCAAAACCACTGATACAGATCGTACCGATCCGAAATAACAGTTGATGTACTTAAAATCTGTATGGTGAGGAAAGTTGTCGTGCCGGAACTCGAGCATGGGCATGACCCGCAGGAGATCGCTGACCGGTTGTCCGTTGGGCCGGTGCCGAACTATTTGCGTGACTGGGTCTATGGCGGGATTGATGGTGCCGTCACTACCTTTGCGATCGTTGCGGGGATTGCCGGAGCCGGATTGTCCACGACCGTGATCCTGATCCTCGGGGCCGCTAATTTGATAGCGGACGGTTTTTCCATGGCTGCCGCCAATTACAGCGGCACCAAGGCGGAAGCCGACGACAGGGATCGTTTGAGGCAGCAGGAATATCGGCACATCCGGGTCGCGCCGGAAGGGGAGGTCGAGGAAATTCGCCAGATCTTTGCCGCTAAAGGATTTGCAGGCGAGGATCTGGAACGGGCCGTCGCCGTCACCACGGCCTCGCGGGATCGATGGGTCGACCTGATGCTGGCGGAAGAATATGGCGTCCCAAGATCGTTACGGTCTGCGTGGACAGCCGCCATTGTCACCTTCGCTGCCTTTATAATTTGCGGTGGAATTCCTCTCCTGCCGTTCCTCTTTAGTCAGATGAACTCTTTCGCCATATCCATCGGCATGACGGCTGCCGTCTTTTTTGGAATAGGCTCCTTAAAAGGACGCTGGTCCACGGCACCATGGTGGCGGTCTGGCCTGGAAACGGTTTCGATCGGAATGACGGCCGCCGCCCTTGCTTACACGGTGGGTGCCTTGCTGAAAGCTATCATCTGAGAGCGGCCCTGATCTGTCCTTCCGGCAAGGCAGTCTGCTTTCGAAAAGCAAAACCTGCACGGTACTCATCGATCCGGTTCCGGATTTAAGAATGTCAGGTTAGACCGTCACGGCGTGCATGGCCAGGCTCGCCGATAGATCAAGCTTGTTTAGGACTGTCATCTCGAAGCGATGCTCTCTGAAAGTGCTTTGGCTGTTTGGCAGGGCTACAGATTTTCTCGTGATCTCAATACAACGGAACGTTTAAAGCTTCTTTTGGTGCTTGAGATGCCCCATTCAAATCAGCAGCCAAGCTGAGGGCGGGCCATAAACATTTAGTATACTGATTGTCTTTTTTGCTGAGTGTGCTGGCACGCAGGCCATGCGTCATGCCAAAGGCATAAGATAATGCTTAAGGTTTCATAAGCCCTGCTCCACCTCTTTGCACTCGCCGACAAATCATCAGTTTTAGAACTGGACTGATTGTCAGTTCAGTTGGTCACTGTGCTGTTATATTTGACAGCATTCTTAGCCCGCATTACGATCAGAATAATAATTCTTGTACTGATCTCTGCGATTCGGTGGATGATGAATTGTCGGAGTGCAGTCAAAAAAACTTAAACCTAGGAATTTATTGGGAAACGTCATGAACCCGTATCACCCGCTCAAAGCAACCAAATTTTGCTTTTCCGCCTGTTTCGCCTTGATGATCGCGGGGCAGGCACATGCCATCAATCCGGATTGGATCGTTGACAGCAGCGGGAATACGCCAGGCGCTCTTTCTACCATTCAGCAAGCCGTCGATAACGCTCAGTCTGGGGACTATATTCTTGTCAAACCAGGGATTTACAATGAGTATGTGACGATCGACGACTATGAAGATAACATCAAGATCGTTTCCGAAGTTCTGCATGGCGCGATTCTGGACGGCAATTTCACACAAGATGTCGGTTTTCGCGGTGCAGGATGGCAGCACGGGAAATCGACGGCCGATACGGCAATCAATGTTTATCTCAAAGGATTTCTGATCCGAAATCAGGTCGGCTACAACGCCCCCTACACGGGCGGCAGTTCGACGGCAGCCTCTGAAACCAGTAACGGAAACCCTGTCATTGCGGCGGAAAAGGGCTGGGTGATCGACAGTGTCAAGATCGAAAAGGTCAAGCTGGGGATCATTCTTGGGGGTAAGAACGCGCGTGTCGTCGACACGGAGATCGCCGATATTCTCGGTGTGAACGCGCATTTTCTGACCGCCGAATCGCCGGGATCCATCGGCCCGTCCAATCCGCGCCACGGCAATGTGCGTGTGTCACGCGCGACCTTTCAGGGCTGCAATACGAACACTGTCATTCCCGCGCCGGCCTGGACCAATTGCACGAAGATTCTTCAGGCGAGCAATATCATCTGGGAACATGTGCGCTCGGAAAATCACGGGGGATCGGCTCTGTGGTTTGACTGGCGAAATACGGATTATGCCATCCGCTTCAGCACCTTCGCCGGGCAACGCATTCCGCATCCGAACAATCCGTTCATGGCGGCCTTGCAACTTGAGAACAATCAGGCGGTGCCGGGCCAGGACACGCCTGGCGATTACACCAATGGGCAACTGTGCTTCAACCGCTTTGAAAACAACACGGATTACGCTCACATCCATCTGGCGAATACGTCTAATCTGACGATTTACCGCAACCACTTCGATGACAGCAATCGGAACAATCCACAGGCGGAGCGTCGCGGTCCGATTGCGGTGCGCAACGAAACGAACAGTCAGCGCAGTGCCAATGATCCGATTTACGTGCGTTATCGCGACAATAGCGGATCCTATCAGATCGATTTCGGTCATGGGCCGAATCAACTGTTCCAGTCGCCGAGCGGCAGCGACGGCGTCGGCTATGATTACGATAATCATCAGCCCGCCGATCCTGCGACGGAAACCCAGGACCGGACCACCTGCCGGACGCATCTTTCAAGCCTTAGCAATACTGAGTATCCCGGCTTCTTCGCGGCGACACCTTACGATGAAACGTGCCTTGGCGCCTTTTGCGGCAAGAGCCCCGCGCAGGCCGTGGCCGATTATGATCCGGCGGATCTGGACCCCGCGACTGTCGATGGCGGCGGCGGTGGTACGCCAGGGACAGGCGGTCCGACGGATATTCAGCTTTCCAACACCGTGGTGCCTGAGAACCAGCCCAGTCTGACGGTCGGAACGCTCAGCGCATCGGATCCGGACGACAGTTCGGGATTTGTCTTCGCGCTGGTTGGCGGCGCAACGGATCTGTTTGAAATCTCCGGCGCGACGCTGCGGCTGAAACTGGGCGTGGGTCTTGATTACGAGACCGCCCAACAGCATGCGGTCACCGTGCGTGTCACCGACCCTGCGGGTAATCCCTACACGGAAACCCTGATCATCGTCGTCGAAAACGATGTGACGGATGATGCCATGGATCAGCCGACCAATCTGCTTGCCAATCCGTCTTTTGAAAGCGGCATTGGCGGCGAGTGGCAGACCCATGGATCCGCGCAATATAATTTGGCCTCGACCGGCCATTCCGGATCCCAGGCTCTGGAAATCGCCAGCAGCATCAGTTCCCTGACGCGCTGGATGACGGAATATCGGCACATGCCGGTCTCACCCGGCGAAGAGGTTTGCGTTTCCGCTTATGTCAAGACCGGCACTAGCCATTCCGGCGTGGCGAAGATTGCTTTGACCTTTTTCGACGATAGCTGGGGCTTCAAGGGCGTCCAGGAGACAAATGGGATCAGTGGGCCGAACCAACCTTGGGCCAAACAGGAAGTGTGCAGCCTATCCGTGCCCGCAGGGGCGACCTGGATGCGCCTTGAACTGCGCCAGGACCAAGGGGCGGGGCAGGCCCTGTTCGATGATGTCTTTGCCTGCCGGAGCTGCACCTCAACGCCGGAGTCCCAAGGGACCGGCGGTGGCGGCAATCAGGCGCCGACCGACATCACCCTGTCTAATGCAACGGTAACGGAGAATGCGGCTGGCGCGACCGTGGGTAGCCTGGATGCTACAGATCCGGATGACCTGTCCGGGTTTGTCTTCTCCTTGATGGGCGGCGCGACGGATCTCTTCGAAGTGACCGGATCGACCTTGAAGCTTCAGTCCGGTGTCAGCCTGGATTTCGAAGCCTCCGAACAGCATACGGTGTTGATCCAGGTCGCTGATCCAGACAGCGCCACGTTCTCGAAAAGCTTTACGATCAGTGTGACGAATGATCCGTCCGACGACACGGTCGGCAGCGATATTCCGAGTAATATTCTGGATAACGGCTCGTTCGAGGACAGCTTGTCCGGCGATTGGGAAACCCATGGCAGCGCCCAATATACCCATGCCACGACCGGGCGCAGCGGTGCGCGCTCACTGGAGATCAATAGCAGCACCAGCAGCCTGACCCGATGGATGACGAGCTACCGGACCACGCCGGTGATGCCTGGAGAAAGTGTGTGTGCGTCGGTTTATGTTAAGACGGGGTCGTTCCACTATGGCCTTGCCAAACTGGCCATCGTGTTTTTCGACGATGGGTGGGGCTTCAAGGGCGTGAACGAGACCGCCGGTATCGGGCCGGCCAATCAGGACTGGACGAAGCAGCAGGTCTGCCAGTCATCGGTGCCCAGCGGCACCACCTGGATGCGGGTGGAGTTGCGCCAGGATCACGGAGCGGGCAACGCTTTCTTCGATGATGTGTATGTGTGCAAGGACTGTTCAGCGACACCGGATATTCCGTAACCGGTGAAGCTGATAGTGGGGTGGAGACCGGGCGGCCAGGTCAGGATGGGGCAAGGCTTGACCGCCGGAAACAAAAGACGGGGCACATGGGTCTGACATCTGCTCTTGAGGCAGATGAAGCGGCGGGGAGCTTGGACCAACCGGCAATATGGGAGCCGGATCATGGGGGCTACGACCGCGTCGCCTGAGCAGGTGGCAACCGAATATGGTGATACAGAGGATACGGGGCTGCAATGCCTGGTCCTGCTTCTTCAGTTTTTGCAGATTCCGGCTGACATCGCGCAACTGAAGCACACCCTGGCCGGACGGACGGCCGGCGCTGAGGATTTGGTGCGCATCGCCTTGCGTCTTGGCGCCCGCGCGAAACTCACAACCATGCATCCTGACGACCTGGAACAGGTGCCGCTGCCAGCGATCGCCCGCACGACCGGGGGCGGTTTCTTTGTTATTGGAGCGGTGCGCGACGGTATGGCGCTGGTCCAGCGGCCGGGCGGACGCCCGGAACGCCTGTCGCTCGATGAGTTGTCTCAGAAATGGGATGGCCGGATCATTTTGATCACGACCCGGGCCGGCGGGATAAGCCAGCTTGGGCGTTTTGATATTACCTGGTTCATTCCTGCGTTGATGCGCTATCGCGGCCTTATCGGTAATGTTCTGATTGCGTCGGTCATCCTGCAGATTTTTGCTCTCATCACGCCGATTTTCTTCCAGGTGGTCATCGACAAGGTGCTGGTGCACCGGGGGCTGACGACTCTCGATGTGCTGGCTGTCGGATTGCTGGGCGTTGTCTGCTTCGAAGCGGTCCTAGGCGCTTTGCGCAGTTACATCTTCACGCATACCACATGCCGCGTGGATGTGGAGCTCAGTTCCAAACTCTACCGGCATTTGCTGACACTGCCTTTGTCGTATTTCGAAAACCGGCGGATCGGTGAAACGGTCGCCCGTGTCCGGGAGCTTGAAACGATACGGGAGTTTTTGACGTCATCGGCATCGACGTTGTTGATCGATCTTCTGTTTACGGTTCTTTTCCTGATCGTAATGTGGTTTTATTCTCCGTTCCTGCTCCTGATCGTTGTCGTTTCGATCCTTTTGTACATCGTGATCAGTATCGTGGTCACGCCGCCGTTGCGGGCGCGTATCGAAGACCGCTTCAGGCGCGGTGCGGAGGCCCAGGCCTTCCTGGTCGAGAGCGTTTCCGGCATCCAGACTTTGAAAGCGGCG
Organism: uncultured Alphaproteobacteria bacterium; assembly: GCA_964612085.1. GTDB lineage: Bacteria > Pseudomonadota > Alphaproteobacteria > JAJFIK01 > JAJFIK01 > CAZTCJ01. Next base: position 2,077 of record CAZTCJ010000014.1, on the reverse strand, counting down.
GCGGTCGAGCCGCAAATGCAGTCCCGCTGGGAAACCGTTCTGGCCGGCTATGTGAAGTCGGGGTTTCAGGCTGCCGTTCTCGGTATCTGGGGCGGGCAGGCGATCCAACTGGTCAGCAGGCTGGCCATGGTGGGCATTCTGTATGTGGGCGCCCGTCAGGTGATCGAGGGCCATTTGACCGTGGGCGAACTTGTTGCTTTCAACATGCTGGCCGGACGTGTGGCCGAACCCGTTCTGCGCCTGGCGCATCTTTGGCAACAGTTTCAGGAAGCGCGGGTCGGCGTATCGCGCTTGGGCGATATCCTGAATATGCCCGCGGAGGCCTCCCATGCCCCGTCGCGCAGTTCTTTGCCCGACATCAAGGGCGATATCCAGTTCGAGAATGTGACGTTCCGTTACCGGCCCGATGGACCCGAGGTGTTGCGCCGTGTCTCGCTGTCCGTCCGCAGCGGAGAAGTCGTTGGCGTCGTCGGTCCGTCGGGATCGGGCAAATCGACTTTGACCAAACTGGTTCAACGCCTTTATGTCCCTGAGTCTGGACGGGTACTGATCGATGGTATCGATCTCGCCCTTGTCGATCCGGCCTGGCTGCGCCGGCAGATCGGTGTTGTGCTTCAGGAAAATCGCCTGTTCAACCGGACCGTCCGCGAAAACATCGCACTTGGCGAACCGGCCATGCCCCTTGAGCGGGTGACGGCTGCAGCGCAACTGGCGGGGGCCCATGATTTCATTCTGCAGCTTCCGTATGGATACGATACCGAGATTGAAGAACAGGGAACGAATTTGTCCGGTGGTCAGCGCCAACGGATTGCTATTGCGCGCGCGCTGGTCACGGATCCGCGCATTCTGATTTTCGATGAAGCGACCTCCGCGCTTGATGCGGAAAGTGAGGCGATCGTCCAGACCAATCTGAAACGGATCGTCGAGGGCCGGACGGTGATTATCATCGCCCATCGTTTGAGTGCGCTCAAAACGGCCCATCGCATCGTCACGATTGAGACCGGAGAGGTGATCGAAGACGGGTCCCATAACGATCTGATTGCACAAGATGGACGCTATGCCGCCATGTGGCGCATGCAGACCTCTGCGTTTGGGGAGCGGTGAGATGGAGTCTTCCGAACGCCCCAACGAAAACCCTGCTGACGGTAAGGAGGAGGCTCGCGGCACTAAGCGCGAGCGCGGGCCGGGCCGTTCGGGCTTTGACGGATTTTTCGGCAATCTGGCCCATCATGGCCGTATCTTTTTCTCCGCCTGGCGCGATGAAACGCTCCGCCGCAAGACGAACACGGTGCGGCCGATCGAAACGGATTTTCTCCCTGCCGCGCTTGAAATCATGGAACGGCCGCCGTCTCCGCTCGGGCGTGCAATCTTATGGACGATTATTCTTCTGACGCTCGTCACGCTGGCCTGGGCCTTTTGGGGTCGCGTCGATGTGGTGGCCGTTGCCGAAGGCCGGATTATCTCCCGCGAGCGATTGAAAACGGTCGAGACAGCCGAGGCCGGGCTCGTCACCGCCATTCATGTGGCCGAGGGCGATAGTGTGCAGGCCGGAACGCCGTTACTGGCCCTGGATCCGACTTATGCGGATGCGGATGCCGGAACGGCCCAGGCCGATCTCAGCGCGGCGGTTCTGGCCCGGGCCCGGGCCCGTGCTCTGCTGGCCTATACGGACGGTGATCCATTAGCATTCGATGCTCCGGACACGGTTCCTGAAGAGGCGGCCCAGGCCGAGGCGGAAGTGGTCGCCTCGCGTGCCGCTGCTTTCGATGCGAGGCGGGCGTCTCTGACACAGCGGCGTGAGGCTGCCTTGGCCGAAGCGGAAGCGGCCCGTCAGGCGATCCTCAAATTCAGCGAGCTGATTCCCTTGTTGCAACAACGTATTGCGGCCCGGCAGGATCTTGTCGAAAAAGGGCTGAGTCCGCGCTTGCAACTGCTTGATCTGGAAGAACAGCGCATCGCGGTCATGCGGGACAAAAAGACCAGGCAGGCGGAACGGAAACAGGCCTTGGCTCAAGCGGCCATGATCGAGGGTGAGCTTGAGGAAGCGCAAAAGGATTTTCGCGCCCGCGCTGCCGCT
>CAZTCJ010000013.1:0-61879 GCA_964612085.1 uncultured Alphaproteobacteria bacterium | reverse complement strand
CTAGGGTCCAAACTCAATCGCCAGCGTGGCCGTGACGGGTGCGATTTTGTCCGCTGGTTTCGATGCGAGGACGCAGGACATGCTTGAGCATATTCAAGGACGAGCATCGAAAAGCGCCAGCGGCCAGCGGGCAAAAGCGCCCCGCCTTCGGTCCGGTTTCGGCGTGCCATCCGGGGCGTCAGGCCCGCTCACCGGTCGGCCAGACCGCTGTCGCGGCCCTTCCTGCCATCTGGCGCGCCGAAAACCGGATCCCGGCCGCACTGGTGATTGAGTTTGGACCCTAGTGGAGCGAATTTGACATTTGAGTCCCGGTTGCGGCTCGCCTCGTTCTCAAATGTCAAATTCAAAAGCTCCACTAGAAACAATAGCTTGCTAGTGGTTCTTTGATTCCAACATTTGCTTGCGAGCCTGCGGCAAACGGGATGCAAATGTTGGAATCGAACCACTAGGTCATTACATATTGGCGATTGGATGAGTGGATCACTGAACGTGATAGGGCGTCATGACCCAAAGTCGGCATCATGACGGTTTCCAGACGGCCAGAACGACAGCGCCCGCCCCCATAAGGCGCATCAGCCAATACCAGGGTTCCAGGCGTTTATACTGGGCTATCACGTCGTGCGATGCGGGTCCCGGTCCCTCTGGGAGCGCGTCGATCAGCTTACCCAGCCTGAGGGCGCCGGGCAGAATGAAAGCTACGATCGTCAATATACCGATCATAATGGCCTGTTTGGCGCCCAGCCAAAAAGTCTCGAACCAGCCCCAACCGAAAACGATGGTTTGCGTAATACCGGCTGCAAATGCAACGAGCGTCGCGCCGAAAACCACGACATCCGACTGATAGATGATGCGGATCAAAGGGTCGGCCACATGGCTGTTTGGATCGCCCAAGAAAATGCGGCCGAGCCAAAGTTCGAAAAAACCGAACCCCAACCAGACGATCACAGCGAAGATGTGAATCGTGAGCAGAATGTCCCGCCAATACGCGTCCATGATGCTTGCCCCCTTTGCCGTTCTGCTGACCGGTCTCCTAACGAAACGGTAATGACTGCCATGATCGCCGCCTGAGTGGCAAGCAGATGCGCTTGTGCGTAATCCTGCCGCTTCATGGGGTTCTCCTTCCAAGACAGATCTCATCGAGTACCGCGCTTTCCGCGCGAGTTTTCTCCGTTCTGGCGATGCGGGCAAGGGCTGAAACCCGCGGATTTGCAAGCGACAGGGCCCGCCAAGGGGCAAATCGCAGTTTTTGCTTTTTTTCTGAAACGACCCGACTGGTCCTGCGCCACGGATCGTGTAACTTGACGCCAGCGCGATATAGCAGATATTGCTATCTGCAACGCCGGTTATGAAACGCAGTCAGTCCAGCGCAGGAGTAAAGACCCATGGGCATCTTCTCGATCTTCGAACCCGTTCCAGCCATTCGCGCCGTGCTCGGCGAAGTGGGGGACAACATCCTCTTCGACACGATTTTCGAAACCACCGACACGGTCTTCAGCTTCGGTTTCGAAGACGAAACCGGCAAGTTCAATGTCTGGACCTTCACCGGCACCGGCTTCACCTATGAAGGCACGCCCGGCGAGGCCGATTTTAACGTCACCGGCGGCACGGTGGACGCTTTCACCTTCTCCTATGACGATGTGACCGTCGCGGCCGAAGCTTCCGATCTCAATCTGGATCTGGCGTCCTTCAGCGAGGCCATCACCCAGAACGAACTGGACACGGCCAGCGACACGCTGCTGTCCGGCGACGACATGATCACCGGCAGCGACGCCAATGAAGGGCTCGCGGGCGGCGACGGCAACGATGTGCTTGATGGCAATGGCGGCAAGGACGTTCTGTATGGCGGCGAAGGCGACGATGTTTACATCGTCACCCGGCGCGACAAGGTCATCGAGGAATTCGGCGAAGGCATCGATACGGTCGATGCCACGGGCAGCTTCAAGCTGCGCCTGAATGTGGAGAACCTGAACCTGGTCGGCGAGGGCCCCGCCAAGGGCGTCGGCAATTTCCTCGACAATGAAATCACCGGCAACGATGCCCGCAACAAGCTCGACGGCCGAGCCGGGGACGACATGCTCGACGGCAATGGCGGCGCCGACAAGATCCGCGGCGGCGATGGCAACGACACCATCATGGGCGGCGACGGCGCCGACAAGATCCGCGGCGGTTGGGGCAACGATGTCATCACCGGCGGCGACGGCAGCGACAAGATCGCTGGCGGGCGCGGCGCGGACATTTTCGTCTTCGAAGACGCGGGCGCGAGCGATGTGGACGTGATTGTCGACTTCCAGGTCGGCATCGACCAGGTCGACCTGACGGCCGTGGACGGCATCTCGAACCTGGACGATGTCATCGCCAATGCCGAGCAGGTAGGCCGTCACCTGCTGATCTCCACCGACAATGACAGCGATCTGATCCTGCGCCGGACCGATCTGGACGATCTGACGGACGCGGACTTCATCTTCGCGGCTTAACTGTCCCCTGACAGGCCGCGCGTCCGGCCGGTCCCCCCAACTCCCTGGACCGGCCGGACTTCTTTCTCTCCCGTTTCCCGCCAAGCCTGCGTCAACCCGCCTCACCTTCCGCGTGCGACACGTGACTCCCAAACCCGTTGGAGTTCACCGGATTTCTACTAATCCGATCAAACTAACCTCTTGAAAACAGCTTCTTGTGTTATATAGCGCGGCATTGATACCCTAGTGCGCATTGGCATGGACGATTCCATCGTCCTGCTGGTGTTCGGCCTGACAGCCATTTCGGGCCTTCCGGCGTCCGCCGCGGCTGCGGACCAGGTGCTAACAAAAGCCGCAGGCGCAGACCACAAAGCGCCACCGGCGGGAGGGACATATGGGCGTTGCCATCGCGATCCTTGGCTTGATCGTGTTCTCGGTGCTGTTTCATCTGCTGAGTCCCTGGTGGCAGACACCGCTCGCGTCCAATTGGACGGCGATCGATAACGCGCTCAACATCACCATCTGGATCACCGGCGCCGTCTTCATCGCGGTCAATCTGTTCCTGGCCTATGCGATCATCAAATACCGCCACCGGGAGGGGCATAAGGCCGACTACGAGCCGGAAAACGCCCCGCTTGAGAAAACCCTGACCCTTTGGACCGCCGTCGGCATCGCCTTCCTGCTGGCGCCGGGGCTCTTGGCCTGGCACGAATATATCGAGGTGCCGGAGGATGCCGCCGTGATGGAAGCGGTGGGTCAGCAATGGAGCTGGAGCTACCGCTATCCGGGGACGGACGGTGTTCTGGGTTCCACGGGGATCGAGCACATCAGCGCGGATAATCCGTTCGGGATCAATCCGGACGACCCTTACGGCCGCGACGACAGGCTGGTGACCTCCAATGAAATGCATCTGCCCGTGGATCAGCCGGTCAAGGTGATCCTGCGCTCCAAGGACGTGCTGCACGATTTCTACGTGCCCCAGTTCCGGGCCAAGATGGACATGGTGCCGGGCACCGTCACCTATTTCTGGGTGACCCCGACCGTGAACGGTACTTATGAAATTCTGTGTGCAGAGCTGTGCGGCGTCGGCCATCACGCCATGCGCGGCACGGTCGTGGTCGAGGATCAGGCGGACTACGATGCCTGGCTCGCCGACCAGCTCACTTTCACCGAAATGATGGCCCGCAACGGCATGGACAGCCAGGACAGGCAATTGGCGCAGGTAACAGGTTTGCCGTCCGGTGAAACGGGTCCGTCTGTCGGGACTGAAAACCACATCAGCGGGGGGCCGTGATGGCGTATACCACCATTGCCGACGATACCAAGCCGCTCCATCACCCGAAGACCTTTATCGGGAAATATATCTGGAGCCAGGATCACAAGGTCATCGCCATTCAGTACACGGCGACCGCCATCGCCATCGGGCTCGTGGCGCTCGTCCTCTCGGGATTGATGCGCATCCAGATCGGCTTTCCCGGGCTTTTGGATTTCATCGACCCCAACGCCTATTTCCAATACGTCACCATGCACGGCATGATCATGGTGGTGTATCTGCTGACCGCCCTGCTTCTGGGCGGCTTCGGAAACTATATGATCCCGCTGATGATCGGCGCGCGGGACATGGTGTTCCCATATGTCAATATGCTGAGCTACTGGTTCTACCTGGTCTCGGTTCTGGTCCTGGTGGCGAGTTTCTTCGTGCCCGGAGGGCCGACAGGGGCGGGCTGGACGCTCTATCCGCCGCAAGCCATCACGGAAGGCACGCCGGGCAGCCAGTGGGGCATCATCTTGATGCTGGTGTCGCTCGCCATCTTCATCGTGGCCTTCACCATGGGCGGCCTCAACTATGTGACCACGGTCCTTCAGGCGCGCACCAAGGGCATGACCCTGATGCGCATGCCCTGCACGGTCTGGGGCATTTTCGTCGCTTCCATTCTGGGCCTTCTGGCGTTCCCGGCGCTCTTCGTGGCGGCCATCATGATGCTGCTCGACCGGCTGATCGGCACCAGCTTCTTCATGCCCGAGATCATCTCCATGGGCGAGCCGCTCGATCACAATGGCGGCAGCCCGATCCTGTTCCAGCATCTCTTCTGGTTCTTCGGCCATCCGGAAGTCTATATCGTGGCGCTGCCCGCTTTCGGCATCGTCTCGGATCTGATCAGCACTCACGCCCGCAAGAACATCTTCGGTTACCGCATGATGGTCTGGGCCATCGTGATCATCGGTGTCTTGAGTTTCTTCGTCTGGGCCCACCATATGTATGTGAGCGGCATGAGCCCGGTCTTCGGCTATTTCTTCGCCGCCTCCACGCTGATCATCGCGGTACCGACGGCCATCAAGGTCTATAACTGGGTGTTGACGCTGTGGCGCGGCGACATCCATCTGCGGGTGCCCATGCTGTTCGCCATCGGCTTCATCTTCACCTTCGTTCATGGCGGGCTGACGGGCCTCTTTCTCGGCAATGTGAGCGTGGACGTGCCCTTGTCCGACACCTATTTCGTGGTTGGCCATTTCCACATGGTGATGGGTGTGTCGCCGGTCCTGGTGATCTATGGCGCCATCTATCACTGGTATCCCAAGATCACGGGGCGCATGTGGAACGAGCGGCTGGGCCAGATCCATTTCTGGGGCACCTTCCTGGGCGCTTATCTGGTCTATCTGCCCATGCATTATCTGGGCTTTCTCGGCATGCCGCGCCGCTATTACGAGATGGGCGACTCGGCCTTCGTGCCGCCGTCGGCCGCCATCGCCAACCAGGCGATCACGGTGGCGGCGATCTTCGTGGCGGTGATCCAGCTTGTCTTTTTCTACAACATCATCCGCAGCCTATTTAAGGGCGAGAAGGCCGATCCCAATCCGTGGAAGGCCACGACGCTCGAATGGCTGACGCCGGACACGCCGCCCGCCCATGGCAACTGGGGCCCCAAGCTGCCGGTGGTTTACCGCTGGGCTTACGATTATTCCGTACCCGGCGCGGACAAGGACTATATCCCGCAGACCGAGCCGCCGGACGGCAAGGCCCGTCCGCACGAGACCTGACCGGAACCGGGGAGACCAAGCCCTTGTCGATCCTGAGCAAGTTGACGGAAAAGCCCTGGTTATCCCCCGGCATAGATCATGTGCCGGAGGTGGCCGACGGGGCTGCCCGGTACGATCAGGCGGCGACCCTTGGGCTTCGCCTCTACGTGGCGATTATCGGCGTCGTCTTTTCGATCATTCTGGTGACCTATTTCATCCGGATGGGGAGTTTCGGCGCAGCGGAGATGCCCGAAGATCTGCCCTGGTGGAATCTGTCGGCCCTGTGCGGCATTCCGCCGGCCCGCGACTGGAAACCGATCCCCGAGCCTTGGCTCATGTGGGGCAATACGGGCGTGCTGGTGCTCTCCAGTTTCGCCTGGCAATGGGCGCGGGTGGACATAAGGGACGGGCGGATCGATCTGGTGCGCTCGGGGTTGATGGCCGCGGGCCTTCTGGGCCTCATTTTCGTGATCGGACAGGTCCTGGTCTGGCACCTGCTCCATGGCGAGGGCTATGGCCTGACGGCCGGACCGGCGGGCGCCTTCTTCTATCTGATCACGGCGCTCCATGGGGCGCATATCCTGGGCGGGCTGTTCGTCTGGGGCCGGACCACAGCGCGCGTCCTGCAAGGGGCGGAGGCGGAACGGGTACGTCTCGCCATCGATCTGAGTGCAGTCTATTGGCACGTGCTGCTGATCGTCTGGCTCGTGATGTTCGCTCTTTTATTGATCACGTGACCAGTGCCGGAACGGCTTCACTCAAGATGGATGTGACATGACACAGACCAATCAGACGGCGCAGACACAGTTACAAAGCCTCTCCGAGGATTGGTCGGGCGATCAGGAGGTGTTCAAGCAGACCCACTGGGGCAAATCCATGATGTGGATTTTCCTCCTCAGCGACACCTTCATTTTCGGCTGCTTTCTGACGTCTTATATGACCGTGCGGGCGAGCACGACGATCCCCTGGCCCAATACCAGCGAAGTCTTTGCCCTGACGATCTTCGGCCAGCATATCCCGCTGATCCTGATCGCCATCATGACCTTCGTGCTCATCACATCGAGCGGCACCATGGCCATGGCGGTGAATTTCGGGTATCGCCGCAACAAGAACATGACGGCGGCGCTGATTTTCATCACCGCGCTCTTTGGCGCCATGTTCGTCGGCATGCAGGCATTCGAATGGAGCAAGCTGATCGAGGAAGGGGTCAGGCCCTGGGGCAATCCCATGGGCGCCCACCAGTTCGGCGCCACCTTCTTCATGATCACCGGCTTTCACGGTCTTCACGTGAGCATCGGCGTGATCTACCTGCTGCTGATCGCGGTCAAGGTCATGAAGGGCGATTACGAAAAGACGGGCGATTATGCGCCCGTCGAGATCGCCGGGCTGTACTGGCATTTCGTCGATCTCGTCTGGGTCTTCATCTTCGCCTTCTTCTATCTTTGGTAAGCGGGAGAAAAACCATGGACCATGCCGCCGCCGGCGAACAGCAGCACCCGCTTGGGGTTTACTTCAAGGTCTGGGGCTACCTCTTCGTCTTGAGCCTGCTCTCTTACATGGTGGATTACTTCCAGTTCCAGGGACTGCTCAGGTGGTCGCTGATCCTGCTGTTCATGTTCCTGAAGGCGGGACTCATCATCGCGGTTTTCATGCACATGATGTGGGAACGGATCTCTCTCATCTACGCCATTCTGGTGCCGCCCTTTGCGCTCCTGGCGCTTTTAGGGTTCATGATCCTGGAGTCCGATTACACGCACTGGACACGGATCATCTTTTTCGATCAATCCTGGACCGGTGGCGAGTCAGCACACTAACAAACCGGATATATGGGCAAATTGGACGAACGGGGAAGCGCTCATGGATGCCTTTGAATGGACCAAGATCATCTTCGCCACGTTGCTGGCCTTGACCGTGGCGCTGGCCATTCAGGGTCTGGCGCGCCTTCTTTATCCGGTGGAACATCTACCCAAATCGGTCGTCGAAATCGAGGGCGTGGAAGAGCCGCCCATGGATATGGCCGAGGTTCAGCGCGGCTGGCCGCAACAGGGCATGGAGCGGCCCGGCGACCGGACGCGCTTACGCGCCTTCATGGATGGCGGCATCGAGGCGGTAGAGATCCCCGAGGCCGTGACGGCGGAAGCCACTGGCGGCGCGCGCGTGGCCGAACCGGAGGTGGATCTGGCCACGCTTCTGGTCACGGCCGATGCCGCCAAGGGTGAAGGGGTCGCCCGGCAATGCGTCTCCTGCCACACCTTCGAGGAGGGCGGGCGCGACGGCATCGGTCCCAATCTGTGGAACATTGTGGGCCGGGATATTGCCTCGGGACCCTTCGGCTATTCCGAGGCCCTGGCGGCAGAGGCGGGCGCTTGGACCTATGAGGCGCTCGATGCTTATCTGGAAAATCCGGCCCGTGCGGTGCCGGGCAACCGGATGGCCTTTGCGGGCATTCGCCGGGATGCGCAGCGGGCGGATCTTCTGGCCTATCTGGGCAGTTTGAGCCTTAATCCGTTGCCGTTTCCCCAGGCCGCGCCGCAACCGGTCGATCCGGCGGAAGCCACTCCGACCGACTAAAGGCTTTTATGCGTCTGGCGGTTTGATCCGGACATTGATCCGAAAGGGGCCTATTCGGCCGGGATCTCTTTCAGGCAAGAGGCGGCATGGCGCGCGGCCAGGCGCACAAGGCCCCGTTCCCGGTCGCTCAATGTCTCGTTCAGGTCTTGCGCCAGTCCGTCATCGGTCACACCTGCCTCTTTGGAGAGGGTGTACCAGACGCTGGAGACCACGGCCGACGGCGTGACGCCATCGCCTTGGGCATAAGCGGCGGCCATGCGGAACAACGCGTCCGGATGGCTTTGCTGCGCGGCTTCCCGGAACCAGGCGGTCGCCGCCACCGGATCGCGCTCTACGCCGTCGCCCGCCTGCAGGAGCAGGCCGAAGCCGTATTGCGCCTCCGCAAGGCCGGCCTTGGCGGCCCGTTCCAGATAGCCGGCGGCGCGTTTGTGATCGGGTCTGACGCCGATGCCGTTGGTATAGATCGCACCCAGATTATATAGCGCGTCGAGCTGGTCTTGTGCGGCGGCTTTCTCGAACCAGTCGAGGGCGGCGGCTTCGTCCTGTGCCGCCCCTTCGCCCAGCATGTGGAGCACACCCATATTGTATTGGGCATCCGCATGGCCCTGGCGGGCGGCCCGGATGAACCAGTGGGCAGCCTCGACCATATCCTGTTCGATCATGGTGCCGTCCGCATACAGCGTGCCCAGATCGAATTGCGCTTCGGCCTTGCCGCCTTCCGCCGCGCGGCGGAACCATTCGAGCGAGCGCATGACATTGTCCGGCGGCTCCAGCCCGTCGTAAAGGCGGATCGCCAGGGCGTATTGGGCCTCCAGATCGCCGCCCACCGCTTTGGCTTCCACCGCTTCCAGGCTCAGCATGTTCAGGGGATTGATCAGAACCGCGTCGTCTTCCGCGCCGCCTTCGGCCGCTTGCGTCTTGTGGCAGACGCCGGTTTCCTCCACCAGGTCCAGAACCGTCCAGGCCTTGCCGTCCGAGGCGCCCGGCGCGAGTTCGACGCTGTGGTCATAGCCGTCCGAATAGCCGTGCCAATAGGCGCCGAGCCAGACAACGCCTGCGATCATGGCGACGGCGAGCCCCGAAATCGCCAGCACGGCGGCGACCTTGCCTGCCGCGGCTTCGAGCCAGACTTGGGTCTTGGCGAGCGACGGGCCGGAGCGGCCAAGCCCGTCCTGGCGGGCGATCGCCCGTTTGACGCGGGTCACCGCCCGCTGCCACTGAGTGTCGGCGTCGCGCCCGTCCCACTGGCTGAGGTCCGGGCTCGCGGCACCGCGCAGATCCAGGGGCGGTTGAGCGCCGTTGAAGCGGATTTGCACCAGCTTGCCCGCGCGCTTGGCGGCCAGCGCTTCGGCGTGCAGACGGGCGGAGCCTTGGGAATTCGGCGTCCAGACCACGATCACCGCCTTGGCGGCGTCGAGCGCCCGGTCGATGGCCAGACGGCCCGTCTCGCCGGCGCCGGTGGGCGCGTCCCAGGCCACGTCGAAGCCGAGAGACGTCAAACCGGTTGCGATCTGCCGCGCTTGCGCCCGATCCGCCTGTACGTGACTGATGAAGACGTCCGCCATGACCCCTCCCCACTGGGAGCACAAAGCGTAGCGTGAGGCAGGCGGGAGCGCAATTGCGCGGGGGTGGAGGTGTGGCGCCGGTCACCGTAGGCTGGACAGCCCTAGCTACCGGCGTCGGCCTGGGCAGTCTCGCCCGTCAATCCCAACGCTTCCAAGGCGCCCGGTTTCCAGGCTTCGGCCTCGCCGTCCCACAAGGGGAAGTTCGAGGCGAAATTCCAGGCGCACCAGCCGATGCCCTTGGCTTCGAAGGCCTCGCGCACGGCGGCGTACCAGGCAAGGCGCTGGGCGTCATCCACATCCTGATAGACGCCGAACTCGCCGAGCCAGACCGGCACGCCCAAACGCTCTCCTTGCGCCTTGGCCTGGCGGCTCGCCCATTTGAGCGCCGCCCGGTCCTCGGCATCGCCCCATGCACGGCCCTCCGGCGGCGGACTGTCCAGAAAGCCCGCGCCCTGATGGGTGAAGGCGAAGGGATCGTAATAATGGAACGTCGCCACGAGATTTTTATCCGCAGGCAGATCGAGACCGGCGAGGCCTTCCAGGCTGTTCCATTTGCCGCCGCCGACAATCAGAATGCGGTCCGGATTGGTCTTGCGGATGGTCTCAACCGCTTCTTCCAGCAGTTCGTTGAGATAGGCCCCGCCCAAGGCATTGCGCGGCTCGTTCAAAAGCTCGAAATGAAGCGCCAGATCGTGATTTTGGTAATGGGCGGCGATCTGCTCCCAAAGCGCGATGAACCGGTCCCGGTGGCCGGTCGGATCGGCATAAATGTCATTGTAATGATGAATATTGATAACGACCTCGAGCCCGCGCGCCAAGGCCTGTTCGACGGCCAGATCGACGCGGTCGAAAAAGGCCGGGTTGATCTGATAAGGCGCTTCGTCTTCCGCATGGGCCGACCAGCGCACGGGAATGCGCACCGCGTCGAAGCCCGCATCGGCGATCAGGTCGAAATGCTCGTCCATGATGCGGAAGCCCCAGTCGCCTTCCTGAGGCGCGTCGAGCGCATTGCCGAGATTGGTGCAGCTTTGCGCCGTGAACCGGCTTTTGACCGGCGCACGGTGGGAGACCTCGCAGCCCGCCAGCGCCAGCAGGGTGATCCCGAGAACAAGACGCCGCGCCAGCAGGCCCGGTAACACACGAATGCTCATGAGCGGTTGCGCCTAATTCTGTTCCGTGACGTGTTCGCGCAGCTCTTGCGTACGCTCTTCGGTCATGCGGGTCTTGCAGCCTATGTGATACAGTGTACGGATGGTCCCGCCCATGGCCAATGCCGCATGCCACTCGCAGTTCCGGTCCCGGTAGGTGATCCATTGCCGCTGGGCCGCGCGCAGGCTCGCGACGGGATCGTCCTGGGACGGCGGCAGTGTGCCAAGGTCCCGCGTCCAGTCCGTCAGTGTCGCGATGGCGTCCCGATAGACAGCGTTCAATTCCCGGTCCGCCGCCTCGAAAACGCGTAAAGCGCATTGGTTCATGTCGAGTGTCGTCAGCGCGTTCTCGCAATCGAGCGCTGTCTGCGTTTCGGCTTGAGCGCTGAGACCCGTGTGCGACAGACACCACAAAACAGCGGCTGCGGCGGCGCTTGCCCTGATTGTCATGTGACTCCCCCCCGATGCGGCGTTGACCCAACTATAGCATTGTCGAGTCGTGCGCGTTTGATCGGAAAACCGTGATCGTCAAGCCAGGCCTTTTTGGGGCCGCCGGCGGGATCCACACGTCGCCGTGAGCAATGGGCCTTTCGCTCAGGATCGGCTTGCACTTCCCATGCGTGCGCTGGATCATGGGTACGCTTTGGCAAGGGAGGTGACCATGGCCATGGAAGCCACGACCATCACGCTCAGACTGCTCCAGGAAATCAGCAGCGGGGTTGACCGCGTGCTGGGGCCGGGGGCGGCGGAGCGTTCGCCCGAGCTTCTGGGCTCGCTCGTTCAATCCGCTGTGCTGCTGCATCTGGCCAAGGACACCAATGCGTCCGCAGCGGCGAAGGGATTGAGCGATCTGCCGAAAGCGGTGACCGAAATCTCCCGGTCGATCGGCCGGGTCTGAGAATATATGGGCGACATGGGGAGAGGGACATGAGCGACACTCTGGACGAAATACTGGCTGATCCGTGCTCGGCCTATGCCGATCCCATGGAAGTGCTGGGCGATCCGCGCTGGAGTCATGACGAGATGGCGCGCATCCTCGCGGCCATGGAACATGACTGCCATCTGCTCGATATCGCCACGGAAGAAAACATGGCCAACGGCAATGGCAACGGCCATGCGATGACCCTCGACCGGGTGCGCGAGGCCCAGGCCGAGCTTGAGCGCCGCCGCAAATACTTCTGAAAGCACGGCTGCCGGACAAGACCGTTCGAGAACCGTTTCGAGGAGACGCCGATGACCCGTTTCGACCGTGCACCGCGCCTGTCCAGGCGGCAGATGCTGCTCAACACCATCGCCAGCGGGGCAGGGCTCGCGGCGGCTTACGCCCTGACGCCCGTCGCGTTGCGCAAGGCCCATGCGGGTGCGCCCTATGGCGAGGTGATCGACACTAAGGCCTATGCCCGTCTGGAGACGGTGGCGGAAGGGATCTGGGCCGTAGTGTCCACGCCCTTCGGCAAGGACGGGCAGGGCGGCGATTTCACCACCGTGTGCAATGGCGGCATCATCGCAGGGTCCGACATGGTCCTGGCGGTGGATGGCTATGCCACCCCTGGCGGCGCGGCCTGGCTGTCCGACCAGTGTCTGGCCTTGACCGGCAGGCGCCCGACCCATGTGGTGGTGACCCATTATCACGGCGATCACACGGGCGGGCTGGCTGGCTTCCAGAATGGCGCGGACGGTCCGGAGATCCTGTCCACCGGCACCACGTATGACACGCTGGTCGAGCGCTATGTACCGTCGCGCGAAGTGGACGGCGAGGCATTCGCGCGGCCCCGGCTGCGTCTGTTGATGCCGGACCGGATCATGCCCGACGACAGCGCGCCGGTGACCCTCGATCTGGGCGGGCGCAGCGTGACGCTGACCTTGCGCTCCGGCCATACGGACAGCGATGTCACCATCGCCGTCGACGATCCCAATGTGGTGTTCGCGGGCGATCTGATCTGGGAAGGGATCTTCCCCAACTTCATGGATACGACCCCGTCGGCCTTGATGAACGCGGTGCGGGCGCTTCTGGCCCAGGACGGGGCGGTGATCGTGCCGGGCCACGGTCCGGTGACGCCCGCCGCCGGTCTCGGCAACTATCTGGCGCTGCTGGAAGAGATCGAGGCGGCGGCGCGCAACGCTCACGAAGCAGGCCGGTCGGCGAAGGAAGCGGCCGATCAGTTCGGCGTGCCCGATCAGCTCGGTGAATGGCGCCTGTTCAGCCCGCGCTATTTCGAGGTGGCCATCGGGGCCTGGCTTGAAGAGCTGGCCTGACGGACGGGACTTTGGCGGCGTGTGCTATACTTTGTCGTGCAAGGACACGAGTCGGTGATTGGGGTCCGCGTGCGTTCGGCCGCCGCAACCGGCAAGATTTGAGGGGAACGGACACATGCCCGAACTTTCCGAGGAAACACTCAATCAGATCATGACACTGGTGACGACCTACGGCCTCAATGTCGTCGGCGGCATCCTGATGCTGATTTTCGGTTTCATGATCGCCGGATGGCTGAAGTCCGGCGTGCGGCGGGCCCTCAAGGGCCGCCGGGGCGTTGACCGGACCCTCCAGGGGTTCTTCGCCAGCCTGGTCTATTACATTGCCATCGCCTTCGTGATCATCGCGGTGCTCGGCCAGTTCGGTGTCCAAACGGCGAGCCTCGTGGCGCTGCTGGGTGCCGTCGGTCTGGCCATCGGCTTTGCCTTGCAGGGCACCCTGTCCAATATCGCCGCGGGTGTCATGCTGCTGTTCTTCCGGCCCTTCCGGGTCGGCGATTACGTTGAAGTCGGAGGCCAGGCCGGCACCATCCAGGAACTCACCCTGTTCACCACCGAACTCGCCACGCCCGACAATGTGCAGATCATTCTGCCCAACGGCGCGATCTGGGGGCAGGCGATCAAGAACTATTCGTTCCACCCGCGCCGCCGGGTCGATTTCGTGCTGGGCATCGCCTATGGCGACCGTATCGAGACGGCCATGCAAATCATCGAGGATGTGATCGGCGGCGACAAACGCATTCTTCAGGATCCGGCCTATCAGGTCGTGGTGGGCGAACTGGCCGACAGCAGCGTGAACATCATCGTGCGCGTCTGGGTCGAGGCGGGCGATTACTGGCCCGTGAAATTCGACCTGACGCGGAGCTTCAAGGAAGCCTTCGACGCGGGCGGCATCACCATCCCGTTCCCGCAAAGCGAGCTGCATCTGTCCCCTGAAAGCGCCCAGCAACTCAAAAGCATCGCGTGATCCGCGCCTGCTTTTGGCACACGATCCCGGCATGGAAATTGCCGCATCGATGACTGCGGATTTTTCTATGTCGGGATTTAAAACCTGGATATGATCCGGGTTGGGGGCAGTTCATGACCATCTGCCGAGTTCGACGCCGCACCGCCGGGCCTTGAAGGCCGGCGGCAACGGTCATTTGCGCCGTGTCCGAAAGGGACGGCTGAACCGGTGGAGGTCCTGGGCATGACCAAAAGACAAGTTGAGTTGGGCTTAACGGACCCTTATTGGGTAAGGGGAGGAGAGAACGCATGATCCGGCGGATCGTTGAAGGGGTCGCGGTAAGCGGCGTAGTGGGTTTGTGGATTGTCTATGGCTATTACGGCGATCTGGACCCGTGCCAGATTCTGAGCCATGAGCGCTCCGGCCTGTTGCAGGGTGTCTTCGCTGAATCGCCGCAATCCATGACGTCTCTCGAATGCGCCGGTCAATTGCCCGGCGAATGGCTCAGCGCCGCCCAGGATTTCTGGTCGGACCGTCCCGCCAATTAAGGTCTTTCTCTTTTTCAAAAGCAAAAGGCGGGTGTTCATCCCGCCTTTTTTCGTGACCTGATTATTTGTGTAGACCGCTTCAGAGGACGGCGTCGCCTGCTTCTTGCGAACGTTCCTGCAAAACGGCAATCAGCGAGTCGAGCCCCTGCTGGCTGACGAGGGAATTGAATTCCTCGCGCTTGACGAACATGATCGACGCGCCTTCCACGATGATGTCGACGATCTTGAGCGTCTTTTCCTGGGTTTCAGTGATGCGCCAGTCCACTGTGACCGGATCGCCATTGGTGCGGTCGATCCGCGTGCGCACGATGATGGCGCCGCTATTGGCGTTCGACCGGGTCTCGGTCACGCGCATATTCACTTCCGCCAGTTTCGACAGTTGATCCGCATAGATACGGGTAATGTATTCGGGGAACACGTCTTTGTACGCCTGAAGCTGTTCGGGCGTCGCCGCGTCGCGGTGGCTCTTGCTCAGCATGAAATTGCTGATCGACTCGATGGCAAGACCTTCCGACAACAGGGTCTGGAACGCGTCATACCGTTCGGCCTCGGAATAAGAGTCGTTGTTCTTGATCTCGACGGCGGCCTCAAGCAGGTCGTCCAGGAACCGGATGGCCGCAGCTTCGATCATTTCCTCATCGCTGGCCGCTTCGCCATCGCTCAAGGCGTCGGCCGCGGCGCTTTCTGCTTCGCCGGTATTTTGAAAGAAAGCTGCCGACGGTGTCACCGGCAGGCTCAAGGCCACTGCCAGGGCAACGCCCGCGCACAGACCGCGAAGGGTCAAGCCAGTGCTTCCGGCTTTAGCCGCGTCAGCCATCAATGGGATCCTCCATCGCATAACCCAGATCATGTCCTGCCACAGGACCGAAAAAGTGTTCGTAACCGGGGATACTTAACATAGGACATGCTGGCCTGCTGTGCCAGACCCGCATGGTGTATGCAAGCGCGGCCTGTTGCGGCGCAAAAGAAGCATGCAGACCAGATATTGGGTGCCGCCCCGGCTTCGACAACTGCCGATGATACCAAAACGGCCGAAATCGCCCCGACTCTCAGCCGGACCTTATTTGATCGCGCGGCGGCGGTCTATCACCGCCATGGCCGAAGGCAAAACCAGCAGCGTACACAAGAGCGTGAAACCGAGCGCGATGGTCAGCAGCGCGCCCATGCTTGCCGTGCCCCGGTGGTCCGACAGGGCCAGGGCGCCGAAAGAGGCGATCGTCGTCAGGGCGCTGTAGAACACCGCCCGTGGGGTCGTGGTGGCGAAAACGGCCTCATGGCGGGCCATTTGCCGGGCCCTGAGCGCCAGATGGATGCCGTTATCCGCGCCGAGGCCGATCAGAAGCGGAATCACGATCACATTGGCGAAGTTGTAGGGCATATCGAGCAAAACGCCCGCGGCGGATGTCAGAATGCCCGCCAGGATCACCGGCAACAGAATGAGCCCGACGATGATGACATCCCGCAAGAGGATCCACAGCAGAATCAGCACCACCACGCCCGCGAGCAAGGTCGCCTGAAGCATCGAGGCCGAAATGATGTCGCCGGCCCGCAACACGTTGAGGGCGCTGCCCGTTGCTTCCGGCTCGAGGCCGACAATGCTTTCCACGAATTTCCGGCGGTCCGCCGTGGTCTCCACATCCAGATCGCTGGCGGGCGAGACTTCCACCCGGGCTTTTCCATCGCTCGTCAGAAACCGGACGACCAGGGACTCCGGCAGAGTGTCGAGACTGACATAGGTCGGATCGAGCTGGTTGCGCAGACGGTCCATCTGGAAGCCCCAGAAGCGGAAAACATCCGCTTGCAGACCTTGCTCCAGGGATTTGTTGCCGATCCTGGCGGTCTCGAACCGGCGCAGCGCGGCATAAAGCCGTTGGGCCGGCGTGTCCGGCTCCGATTTGGCCAGATCGTCCAGCAGCCTTTTCAGGGTGTTCGATCCGTGTTCCAGCGCCGGATCGCCCGACGCCTCGGCATCGAGGGCGAACAAAAGGTTGCCCGATGCGAATTGGATGAGCTGAATTTTGGTGTCCTGATCGTCCGGAATGAAATCGGAGATCGTGATCGTGCGTCCGACTTCCCCCAGCACATCGAGCTGTTCCGCCACCGTATCGGCCTCTTCGACCGTATCGGCCAGCACGTTCAGCCGGTAGGGCGTCGTGTTTTCATCCTCGAACAGATAGCTGAAGGTCTTGACCGACGGACTGTTCTGGTTGCGCAGCCCCATGGGATCAGCGTCGAACCGGACGGAAGGCAGCAGCGCCAGCGACGCGATGCCCAGGACAACCGTGCCGATCGCCAGCCATTTGCCCACGGCGCCGCCTGCGACCTGCGACCACAGGGTCACTTCCGGTCCCATTTCGCGCCCGCGCGGCGGCGGCAGGATCGCGGCGGCTGCGGGCAAAGCCGTCACCGCCACCACGAAGGCGATCAGCACGCCCGTTCCGGAAATGATCCCGAGCTGCGCCATGCCGACGAATTGCGTGGGCACGAAGGCGAAAAAGGCGAAAGCGGTGGTCGGCGCGGCCAGGGCAAGTGCCCCGCCCACTTCGTGTACGGTCATTTCCAACGTGCTGGGCAAGGACGAGCCGCGCCTGCGCGTCTCCAGCACATGAAGCCCGAAGTGAATCGCGAAATCGATCCCCAGACCGATCAGGAGAACGGTAAAGGCGATCGAGATCAGATTGAGCGCGCCCACCGTCAGCGCTGCGAAACCGGCGGTAATGGACAGGCTGACGATCAGTGTCAGAAGGGTGACGAACACCATGCTGTAAGAGCGCAGGGCGAACCACAACAGAATCGCCACCGCGATGAAGGACAGGCCGAAGGACAGGCCGATGCCTTTGGAGACCGACTGCAGTTCTTCCGAGCGCAAGGCCGGATTGCCGGTCACGCCCACCTCGACCCGGTCCCAGTTCTCTTCCGCCTTGAGCGCGGCCACCGTCTCTTCGATGCCGGCAATGGCCGCCTTGGCGGGCCGCAGAAGCGTGAAATCCAGTTTCGGCGTCACCGAGATCACACGCAGTTCGGAATGGTCCTCGGCGTCGCCATCGCCGTCGTCGCGCACCCGGAACAGGCGCTGCCATGACAAGGGACGGGGATCGCCCGCGAGCCGGGCCTCGACCACATCGGCAAGCTCCGTATAGACCTCATCGAGCGCATCGGCATAGCCGTTCGCTTCGCTGAGCAGCTCTTCGCTGCGCGCCAGACGGTCGAACAGACTGTCGAGCGTCGGCTCCCGGGTCAGGGCTTCGATCAGCGGCGCGGCCTTGGTGATGCGCGAGAGCTGATCGTCCAGCTCGCTTTCGTTCAGGAACAAAAGGCCGTTGCGTTGGAACAGGGGAAAGCTCGTCGGGGCGTAGACCGCCTCCACATGGTCGCTGTTCTGTTCCAGGCGGCGTGACAGACGTTCGGTGAAGGCATCCGCCTCGTCCGGAGACGGAGCGCGCACCACCACCAGGATGATATCGGCAAGGGCCGGGAAGGCCTGTTCGAACGCCAGATGCGCCTGCCGGTAAGGCAGACGCTTGTCGATCATGTCGCTGGCATCGGTGTTGATCTTGAGGGTGGTGGTCGCGATCGTCAGTCCGGCGACGGCCAGCAGGCCCAGGACGGCCAGGGCCAGGCGCGGGCGCAAATGCACCCGGCGGACCCACCACAGCAGCACGCGCTCGATCAGTCTTAAAGCGCCACTCGTCATTCGACCTTCACTCGTTCATCCCCCGGCCCGCCGGTTTCCCGCGCGGTCCGGTCCGTGCTCGCGGGACGCCGCCGCCGCATCCCGGCGCCGTCCTCAAACGCCCGTGGCGCATAACAGACTCAGTGGCGGTAGAGTGGCCAGATTTCACGGCGCTGCAAGGTCTTTCCATGCCCTCCGCTCCCCGCTTGCCTCCGTAATGATGCAGCGCGGTCCCTCTCCCCGGGAAGCGCCTGAACCGCTTGCTTCCCTGCCAATCAGTGTAAGGGGTGAGATGTGGCCTGGATACCGCTCCTGCACTCAAATACGCAAGAGCGGTTCGCTATCCGTTGGACGGATCGGCCTGGAAAGGCAGCGATGCGGCTTTCCATTGCATGTAGCGCCGCCAGGTGTAGTTCGACAGGGCGCTCAGCAGGCCCGCGATCGCGCCCAGAACGGCAACCGCATTGTCCGTCTGGAACAGCATGACATAGCCGAACAGCGTCATGGCGCCCCACATCCAGATCTTGGAAATGGACAGGACGGCGCGTTCCGGCTCCAGAAGATTGAAGAAGCGCAAAAGCCCGAGAAACCAGCGGACGGGAAAGGGCAGGGGGCTCGGGACCGGGGGCTGCGCGGGCTCGGCAATGATCTCCGGTTCGGTCTCGGGCGCGGGCATTTGGGCGGGACGGGCATCCACCGCGAAATATTGCGGCACATAGACCGTCACATCGGTCTGAATGGACTCCATAGCCGCCGGTTTCGGCCGGTCCCGGCCGATCTCTATGACGTCGCCCTCATCGCTGACGGTGGTCTTGTCCGATGGTTTGTGAGTGCGCACAGGGGTCCAGGCTTTGATGCCGCGTCTGGCCAGGGACGCCACCTTGCCGGTTTCCGGCTTGGCGGGGCCGGTCTTGCCGGCTTCAGGGCCCTGAAAGTCGAACCGGTCTTTCCGGTCGGCTTTGGGCCCGCCGTCTTCAGCCTGCGCGGACGGGTTTTGTGCAGGCGGGTTTTCCGGTGCATCCGGCTCAGGCCGGTCCGGAGCCGGGTCGCCTGCGCCCGGTTTGGACGCGGCCGGGCCGGAAAATCCGGTGTCATCGATGGCGTTCTTGCTCACCGTACGCCTCCCCCCTCAAACGGCGCCGGTCAATCCCACTACACGCGGCAGCCGCCTAATCGCAAAATTTATCATGCCATGCGGGTGCCGGGGAGCGCAAAAGGGTATAACCCCCTGTCTTGGCTCGACAAAAACCAAAAACGTGTTGGTCGTCACTTTATGAGAGTGAGCAACCGCCGCTTGCAGCGGGAGCGGGGGATGGCGGTTTGGGGGGCTCGGGCCGCCTCAGCGGGGCTCGAAATCGTCGTCGAACAGGGGCTCGGGATAATCGGCGTCTTCCCACCGGTCGACCACGTCCGGCGGCGTGTCGCTGATGAAGGGCCGGCCGTCTTCCACATCGCCGAAATGGGGCACGGTCTCGGCGAATTCCGGATCCGGACAAACCGACGACTTGCCCCGGATGCGCCGGTCGAACCAGTCGTAATCCTCGCGCGGATTTTCCAGGATCGTGTTGTTGTCCTTGAACAGCTCTTCGATCTTTTCCGGTCCGATGCCGCCTTCGCCGTTGCACTGGATGGTGCTTTCGGCCAGCACGACCCGGGTGGAGAACGGCATATAGATGCCATAGCGGCCATTACCGATCATGGAATTGCCCGAGAAGGGATCCCAGCCCGACATGCGCACGGCGCGTGGTCCGATGATCACCACGCCGTCCATGACATTGTAGTTGAAACGGTTGGAGCGGCCCTCGACCACGCCCTTGGCGGCGTAAAGTCCGGCCTGCTGATTGGCGAACACCGTGTTGTTTTCCAGGACGACATTGGCGTTTTCGCCGTCCGCATAGATGCCCCAGGCATTCTCGAAGACGAAGCTGTTGAAGATCTTGTAGCGCCGCTCCGCGCTGGTGAAGCTGGTGGACGGCGCCACATAGACCCCGTAGGCGTGGTTCACGATCCGGCTGGAATCGAGTTCCGCTTCTTCGCCCTGGAGATAAAGGGCATAGCCCTGTTTGGGTTCGCCGGAATTCCGGTCCCTCGGCAGACGGATGAAATCGGAATCCTCGACCCGCAGGCGGCCGCGCTCATGGAAGATGCAAGGCGGGTTCTGACCGCCCCGGTTGGTCTCGAAACGGATGCCGCGAATCTGCACCAGATCGTCGTATTTCCTGGTTTTCTTGGCATCGATGGTCATGCACAGGCGCCCCGGCTGCGGCGAGATCACCACCGCCCGGTCCCGTTCGCCCCGGCGGATGGCGCCGATCAGATTGACGCCGCACTCGATTTCCAGGGTTTCCTGATAGGTGTCCGGCATGATGAGCACGGTGCCGCCGGGCTGGGTATGGCGGATCGCCTGTTCGATGCTGGCGAACACGCCGCGCCGGTTCGGCGCCATTTGCCGGTCGACAATGGTGCTGGCGTAAGGGCGGCGCATGGCTTTCTTTTCGCAGCCATGCTTGTCCTTGTTGCTGGACGGGCGGCCCGTATAGGGCGTTTCGCGCGGGTAGGTCTGTTTCGGCGTCCAGACCGACAGCGGCGGCGTATCGGCCCTGGCAAAAGACCCGTGCGCGGCCACGCCAATGGCGGCGAGGGTCAGGCCCGCCGTCATCGTGAAGCTCAAGATCTTTTGCCGCACCTTCACCATATCGCTCTTCCCGGTTTCTCTGCCGGCTGGACCGTCCGCATCCTGTGCATCGGAAGATCGACGCGCCCCGATCCTTTAAAGTCCCGTCCGGTCTCCAGGCGACGGCGCCTTCGACGCTCCGTCACCGCAGGCCCTGCGTCAGCTTCTGCGCCAGCGGCCCCTTGCCTCGTCATAGTCGCGTTCGTCGCGGTAATACCGGTCTTCCCCGTAGTCTTCATCCCTGTAATACCGGTCTTCCTCGCTGTAGTCAGGCTCCACGGGCCGCTGCGCGCGGTAGCCGGCATCGATCTTCTGGCCCTTGCAGGCCTTCATGCCGGACAGCTCGCGCAAGGCCTTGGTGGCCAGCGGATGCCTGAGGCCCTGCGCCTCCCGCAGATAGCTGTAGGCGATCATGCAGTTCTGGGGATGGCCGACCATGTTCCGGGGCAGGCCCCGCTCGGTGGCGTACATGATGCCCACATTGTAGACCGCGCTCGGTTCCGCCTGCTGGGCGGCCTCGCTGAACCAGTGATGGGCCAGATCCTCGTCCTGTACCACACCGATGCCGTTGGCATACATGAAACCCAGCACATTTTGCGACGGCGCATGGCCCCGGAGCTGGGCGGCCTTACAGATCAGTTCCACCACCTGGTGGGCGTTCAGGAAGTCCTTCACATCCACGTTCAGGGCGGTCAGGAAGCGGCGCACCGCCGAACGGGTGCGCGGTCCGGGCCGGCCATCGATCCGGCCATCATAATGGCCGAGCGCCGACAAGGCTTCCTGCTGGGTCGAGATGCGGATTTCCCGCACCCGGTCGAGCGGATGGGCGGGCCCGCGATATTCGCTGGGCCGCAGATCGGGCGGCGCGGCGGAGCAGGTCGTGGTCAAGGACTGCAGCGACTGCTGGGCTTCCAGGGCCGCGCGGCTGTTGGGCGCGAGCCGGATGGCGGTCTCCAGGGCGATCTTGGATTTCTTGATGTCGCCGCGCGCCATATGGGCCTGGGCCTCGCGGAGCCAGGAGCGGGCTTCATCCGCGTCGCTCAGCGGATCGTTGCGGCGGTCCTGGAATTCGTTGCCCCGGGCCAGCGCTTCGGTGGCGCGCGTGCCAGTGAAGGAGAACGGGTTGCCCTGGTTCGGCGACGTGCCGACGAGCTTCGACCATTCCCTGGCGATATCAAGAGCGGTCTGGATGTGAATGTCCGTCAACTGACCGCTGTTGGACAGGCGCGTCATGGCCCGGTCGGCTTCGTTGTAGCCGCCGTCCTTCGCCAGCTTGTAGGCCGCGAAGGCCTGGATCAGGCGCAGGCTCGGATAGTTGCCGGGCACATTGATGACATCCTGGTCGTGTTCTTCGTTGTCGAAGAAGTCGCTTTCCAGGATCTCGCCCAGCCGGAACTGGGCCTCGGGTCCGCCGAAGATGTAGACCTCGATGAATTTCAGATAAACGTCATTGAGCTGACGGTCCGTGATATCGCCGACCCGGTCCGCCGCCAGAAGTTGCAGGCGCTGGCGCTTGGCGATCTCTAGGCCCTGGGCGGCGGCCAGGGAATACCAGTAATAGGCCGCGACCTTGTTGGTACGCAGGGCGCCGGTGCCGTCCTCGAACATCAGGCCCAGGCGGTACTGGAAGAAACGGTCGCCGTTCCAGCCCGCAGCCAGGAGGTAGATGTCCTGATATTCTTGCAGATCGTGGAAGCTGCCGTCGAGCGCGGTGCGCCGGCCGCGATTGCGCTGGGTCGGGCTGACCAGGGCCATGGCCCAGGAGACCATGCCTTGAACGAAGTTCTGCCGGGGCTCGCCCTGGGCGTCGAGAAACTCGGCGCTGGGATCAACATCCACATAAGGCGCGTAAGGCAGGGTCGGACCCGCGAAAGTGGGATCGACCGGTTCCTGGGTTTCCCGGTCCATCTCAGTCGCGCGGGTCTCGGCCTGGGCAGTGAGGGGGAGTGTGGTCAGAGCGGCCGCGAGCAGGCAGGCGCCAACACCCGTCAGAACACGGGGACGGCGGTCCATGACCTTGTGGGGCTCCACTCTTTTCAGGGCCGCCTGAGGCATATTGTTATCCCCTCCTGACACTGCGCTGCACCGTCTTTCCTTTGGCCCCGATACCCGAACTGTCCCGATACGCAAACTGTCCGGTACGTAATTAAAGAGGCCGCCGTGCCGACACCAGCGCTGGCGCCAAACGGCCTGGCGCCAGACAGACTCCCAGTGACCGATTCAGCCACTTATAAAAACGCTACTCGAAAAACAATAGGAGCGGTATACCCCCTGTCTCAAACCGGGACGGCTATCTTCCCTTAAAGAGACGTTTTTTGGCGGTTTGGTGCCGAAATGCACCACTCAAGCCAAGAGAGCGACCTCCGAAGACCCTGGATTTTACCACCGACGGACGAATGGCTTATTCTGATGGGGTACTGGGGTGGTTAGGCCCAGCCGCCGGCCAGGGCCAGAACCTGTCCCGTTATGAAACTGGCGTCCGGTCTGGCCAGATAAGCGACGACGGAAGCCGCCTCTTCCTGGGTGCCCAGCCGTCCGAGAGGGACGTTTTTGAGGATCTTGGCGGCCGTGTCCGGGTTCGCCATCAGCGCATCCGGAAAATAGGTCGGGCTCTTGATGAAATTGGGCGCGACCGCATTGACCTGGATGTTGTGCCTGGCGAGTTCCATGGCGAGCGAGAGCGCCAGGGCGTTGGTGGCGCCGCGCGCCGTCGCGTACATGGAATAGTTCGGCAGGCCTCTGAGGGGTGCGGCGGAGGTCACGAAGATGATCTTGCCGTGGCCTTGGGTCTTCATGTCCGGCACGAACGCCGCCGTGCGGTCGAAGGCCGTCACCACCAGGGCGTCGAGGGTCTGGCGCAGCCGGTTCGGGTCTGCTTCGTCGATCGGGGCCCGTTCCGCCGGGAAGGCGTCGTTGTTGACGAGCACGTCAAGGGTGAGCCCATGGCGGCCGCATTCGGCCTTGAGCTCGGCACCGCTTTGCCCGGAAAGTGCCTCGAGGCCCGGATTGTCCGCATCGAAAGAGGCGCGGACGGAGGCGTCGGTGAACGACGCATCCTGGCAGAGCACGCGCAGGCCATCGGCCTGAAGCGCGCGGGCGCTGGAGAGCCCGATAAAGTGCATGACATCCGTCACCAGCGCCGTGCGCTGACCGGTCGGGCTCTCCGCCATCTGATCCTCCTGCCGCTTCTGGCTTCAGTTGGAGCTTATCAAAGCATCGATGCGGGAGGTAATGACAGGGCTTTGGGGCTCCACATTGGACGGGAAGGCGTCCACGGCCGTGCCGTCAGGGCCGATCAGGATCTTGTGGAAGTTCCATTTGGGCACCGCCTTGTCGCCGAGCGCCTGCCGGGCCCATTGGTAGAAGGGATGGGCGTCCCCGCCGATCACCTGATATTTCGCGGTCATGGGAAAATTGACGCCGAACACGGTCTCGCAGAATTCCTTGATCTCCCCTTCGCTGCCCGGTTCCTGGCCGCCGAAATCGTTGGACGGCACGCCCAGCACCACGGCGTCCTTATCGCGATACTGATCCCACAGGGCCTGCAGGCCTTTATACTGGGGGGTGTAGCCGCATTGGGATGCGGTGTTGACCACCAGCACGGCCTTGCCCTTGAACTGGGCGAACGGCATCGGCTTGCTGTCGATCGAGGTGAAGTCGAAGGCGTGGGCGCTCTGGTCCGCCGCCCGGGCGGGGGCGCCGAGCAGGGCGGCGAGGCCGAAGGCCAGAATCGTCAGTCGCAGGACTGTCAGCATAACAAACTCCTTGATAGGGACAGGGTCACGAAAGGGACAGGTTCACGAGAAGCCGTACTGCATACGGGCCGGGCCTATGGCATGGTTCACTCCCGATCCGCTTTTCAGCCTCTTTTTCCATCTCTCAGGCCCAGACGAAACCCATGACTCAGCCCGACCCCTCGATCCAAGCGCCCTGGTGGCGCGGCGCCACCGTCTATCAGATCTATCCGCGCAGCTTCGCCGACGGCAATGGCGACGGCCATGGCGACCTCAAGGGCATTTTGAACCGGCTCGACTATGTGGCCGAGCTGGGCGTCGATGCGGTCTGGCTCTCGCCCATCTATCCTTCGCCCAATCGGGACTGGGGCTATGACGTGTCGGACTATACGGGGATTCATCCCGATTTCGGCACCATGGCCGATTTCGACCTTCTGCTGCGCGAGACCCATGACCGGGGCCTGAGGCTTATTCTCGACCACGTATTGAGCCATACCTCCGACGAGCATGCCTGGTTCGCCGACAGCGTTGCCTCAGGCGACAAGCGCGACTGGTATGTCTGGGCCGAGCCCCGGCTCGACGGTACCGTGCCCAATAACTGGCTTTCCGTGTTCGGAGGACCGGCCTGGTCCTATCACCCGGCGCGCCGGCAATACTACTTCCACAAATTCTACCGCCAGCAGCCCAAGCTCAATCTTTATGAGCCCGCCTGCCGCCGGGCCGTGCTCGACGTGCTGCGCTTCTGGTTCGACCGGGGCGTCGACGGCTACCGGCTCGACGTGGCCAACTCCTTCCTGCACGACGCGGAGCTGCGGGATAACCCGGCGGTCCCCATGGACGAGCGCAGCGATTTTCACTGGGGCCACGCGCCGCGCCTCCAGCGCCACACCCGCGACGCCAATCTGGAGCGCAATATCGAGGTGTTGACCGAGATCCGTGAGCTGACGGATGGCTACCAAGACCGCTGGGTGTTCGGCGAGTTTTCCGAGGAGCCGGGCCTGCTGCCGCTTTTCGCCGATCCGGAGAGGGGGCTGCATTCGGGCTATACCTTCGATTTTCTGGAATCGAACCGGTTCGACGCGGCCCTGATGACCGAATTCTACGGCCGTCACGGCGGCGACCGGGTCTGGCCTTGCGTGACCTTTTCCAATCACGACGTGCCCCGCGTCGCCACACGGCTGAGCGGCGCATCAGCGGGCGAGAGCGTCGATGACCGCATCGCGCGGTACGGGCTGGCGCTGCTTCTGGCCTTGCGCGGCACCGTGCTCTTGTATCAGGGCGAGGAACTGGGTCTGGAGGAAGGCGATATTCCGCACCGGGAGCAGATCCGCGATCCCATCGGCGATCTTTATTATCCCTATTTCAAGGGGCGGGACGGCTGCCGCACGCCCATGCCCTGGGAGCCGGATGGAACCCATCTGGGCTTCTCTGAAGGAGAACCCTGGCTGCCCGTGGCGCCAGCCCATAAGCGCAAGGCCGCCCATGCGCAGACCGGCGATCCGGGCTCGATCCGGGCCGCCGCCAAAGCCATGATCGCCGCGCGCAAGGACAGCGCCGCCTTGCGCCATGGGACATTGCGTCTTCTGGATGCGCCAGGGCTCCTCGTGGCCTTCGAACGGGTGGCGGCGGGCGAGCGGCTGGCCGCCGTCTTTCATCCGGACCCGTCTGAAACCGCTTGGCCGATGCCGCCCGGCGACTGGGCGCCCGTGGATGCCTTTTGTCAGTCTGCGTCTTACCGGGACGGCACAGTCCGTCTGGGACCGTGGGGCACTTTCCTGGCGCGCCACCGGTAAGTCTTTGCCTGCCACGGCGGTATCAGCGTCTTTGTGATCCGTGAATGCCGCGTTGCACAAGACGAGCGGGAAGGAGAAGGGGTCAAATCGCCCAACTGCATTTCACGAAAGCCCTGCAATTCTTAACAGATGGTCATCTGTCGCTTGACGCTCTCAGCCGTGCTCTATACGCTCATGTGTCACGGGTTGGGACATAACGGAATGGGTAAAGGGGAATCGTTCCGTCACGAAGCAGGGACGAATCTGTCACTCCTTCCGTCTGCACTTTCCCGTAATAGCCGGAAGGCCATTCCGGCCGCGCATGTATTTCGAGAATGGTAGAGACGGGGCTGGCTTTATTCTCATGATTACTGAGAGCGTTGCGGTTTCAGCCGCTGACGTCACCGAACAAAGTGTTCACGTGACGGGCACAGTCAAATGGTTTGATGCGGTCAAGGGGTATGGCTTCATCATTCCGTCGGATGGGTCCGGTGATGTCCTTCTTCATTTGTCGTGCCTGAAGCAATCTGGACATGAAACCGCCCAGGAGGGCGCGCGGATTGTCTGCGAAGCGGTGCAGCGCCCCAAGGGCATGCAGGCGCTTCGAGTCCTGGAAATGGACAACAGCACGGCGGTCAAGCCGAACGGCGTTGTGCGCCCGCCGGCGCGCGACAGCGTTCCCCAGATCGACGAGGTCGGTCCCTTCGAAGAGGTTCTGGTCAAGTGGTTCAACCGGGCGCGCGGCTATGGCTTCGTGTCGCGCGGCGAGAACACGCCCGACATCTTCGTCCATATGGAGACCCTGCGCCGCTGCGGCCTGCGCGAATTGCGCCAGGGCCAGATGGTGCGGGTGCGCTTCGGCAAGGGACCGAAGGGGCTGATGGTCGCCGAGATCCAGGACGCGGAAGCCTGACGGCCCTGCGCTCGATCCTATGACCGAGACACAGGATGATCCGGGGGGAGAGGATAATCCCCCCGAAGGATTCGTCCTGAGCGAGCGGCGCGGGCCGTTCACCACCCATAATGGGCCCTTCTATCACAAGCTCGACGGCGAGACGTTCGTGCAAGGCTTCCGGGCGCGCGAGCGCCATTGCAACGGGCTCGGCATCGTCCATGGCGGCCTTCTCATGTCCTTCGCCGACAGTCTTCTGGCCGCGGCCATCTGGCGAGGCACGGGCCAGCGCCTCGTGACCATCCGTATGACAAGCGATTTCCTCAATATGGCCAAACCCGGCGAATGGGTGGAAGGGATCTCCCATCTGCGCCACGCGGATGGGACGATTGCCCAAGCCTCGGCCCGCATCTATGTGAGTTCCCGGACGGTTCTGACGGCCAGCGGCATTTTCAAGCTGATGGGCAGGCGCTCGTCTTAAAGACCTGGTCTTACCCGCCATTCTGCTCTAACCGCCGTTCTGCACGATCCAGTAAGTCCGGCCCTGGGCGATGAAGGCGAGCAGGCCCCAGACCGCGATCCCGAGCAGGAAGGTGGCGCCGAGCCAGAAAGCCAGTTGCAGACGGTCGTTGAGACTGGGCCGGGCAAAGCCGCCGGTGGGCGCTTGCGCGCGCATGGCCAGCCGCACATCGTCGGTCAGCCAGACGGCGACTTCTTCGAGCCCCGGCAGGGCGGCTCCGCCGGGCAGGGTCCGGTTGCGGTTCAGGGCCAGTTCGTCCGCCAGCATGTTGAGCTTGGTCAGGAAGACATAGGCATAGGTGCCGTCGCTTGGGTGATCGGCCCGGTCGAATTCCTTGAGCGCGCCGTTCACGGTTTTCACCAGGGCGTCCGGTTCTTTCAGGATCTCGAAGCGCTGGCCGATCTGGAGCGCCCGGTCGTAAAGCGCCTGGTAGGCGCGCTGGCGGGCTTCCTCCGGCACGTCGGTGAAGACCGGGCCCGACAGTTGCACACTGGCGGGAATGCCGTTGGTGGCGATGGCGGGAGCCGATCCGGCCCTTGTGTCCACATAGTGATCCAGCGTCAGCCCGTCGAGATTGCCGGTGCGCGCCGAACCGCCGCTCAAACCCTCCACCAGGGTCAGGATCAGCACCGCGATCATGGCGAGCCCGGCCGTCACCGACAGGCCCAGCGTGGCCCATTTGAAGCCGGTGAGCAGCGCCCATTCCACGGGGCGGCTATGCTTGGGCTGCGCCTTGGGCCGCTCGGGCTCGGGCGGAGCCTCCTGATAAAGATGCTCTTCCCCGTAAGCCTGATGCTCCCCATAGGCCGGATGGTCCCCATGAAAGTGGTCGTGATAGGCCGGGTCGTCTCTGTAATTCTGCATGGCCAACCGCGTTTTGTCGCCGTTCCGCCCCCCAAAGACCTTTTGGTTCAAGCCCCCAGCCGTCAGGCGTGTCATGCCGCCTCAAGCGCCAGCCTAGTCCCAACGGATGCAAGCGGCCAGGGGTCTTCGTGGTAGTCTCGAAAGGATAGGGGCCAGGATTAAGGCATCCACCCCATGCCGGCCCCCCCCTGCTGGGCGTTGCCATCGGCGGCCCTGGGGAGTAAGGACAAAGCCCTCATGCCCACGCCCATGTGGGCTCCGGTCGGGGCGTAGCGCAGCCTGGTAGCGCATCTGCTTTGGGAGCAGAGGGTCGCGTGTTCGAATCACGCCGCCCCGACCATTTCCATGCCGTATAAAGCCTGTTGTACAGGGGCAACAAGCGTTACCCGTTTTAAGACAGGCCGCCGGGACCATCGCGTTTAAGGTTGCATCGCTGCGCGCGATTTCCGAAATTGCTGTTAACTGTGGTGATTGGACGTCAGCACGGCTTTTGCACCATGTGCCTTTGCCATTGCCCACGGGTTGAAACTGTCTAAGGACCGAACGGTCTTTCAGGGGGAGTTGTAATGAAACTCAAGCTTATTGCAGCCGCTGTCGCGGCGATTGTCATGTCCGGACCGGCACAGGCCGGCATGCCCGTTTTTTATGATGATCGCGGAACCTTCGAGGCCGCGCTTGCTGGCTCTCCGATCTTTTACGAGAGCTTCGAAGATCTGCCTCTGGCCAACAATCAGGCCAGCTTCACGACCGACCGTTTCACCGTGACCTCCACTGACGGTCCGGGCATCGACATCACGACGGCGGCGTCCTCCGACGGCAATCAATCGCTGCGGTTGGATGGCGGTGCGCTGACTGTCCGGTTCGACACGTTCGACACGCCTGTTTTTGCGTTCGGCACGGATGTGATCGATCTGGGCGATTTGGCGGTCAACAGCTTCACCATCAGCTTCGCGGATGGCACGCAGACGGTGCTTCAGGACATTGATACGAACCAGAACAATGCGGTTCTGTTCGCCGGTGTCATTTCGATGGGCAATGCCATTACTTCGCTGACCGTCAACCATGAGACGAATGCGAATGGCGAAGGCATCTTCCTCGACCAGGTGACAACGGCCGTTATTCCTGAGCCCTCCACCTGGATCATGATGATCCTGGGCTTCGGTCTTGTGGCCTTGCGCCTTCAGCGCAAGAGCCGGTCCGCGGTGGCCACGGCCTGATCCGACCGGCACGGACGATTGAAAAAGGGCGGCTCTCGAGCCGCCCTTTTTGTGTCTTTAGGCTAGCGGTTCGCGCCTTACTGCCCGTCGATCGTGTCGAGAATGAGCTGGGGTTCGGGCCGGTCGCGATAATTCTCTTCCTTGAGCACCGCTTCGACCGTGCCGTCGCTTGAGACGATGTAAATCGCCGGATGGGGGATGCCGTAGAACCGGCTGCCGGGTTTCATCTCTTCATTCAGAATGCCGAAGGCCTTGATGATCTCGGAGTCCGGATCCGACAGCATTTTGTAGGCGATGCCATGCTTGGCGCCGAAGACCTGCAGCTTTTCCACGCTGTCATAGCTGACCGAGACCAGGGTGTAGCCGCGTTCCGCCAGATCGCTCTGGATGGCGTTCAGATCGATCATCTGGCGCTGACAGAACGGACACCAGTCGGCGGAGCGGGTGAAGACCAGCACCGCGCCGTTCTCGCCCTTGAGCGTGTCGAAGGTCTGATCCGCCCCGCTCTGGTCCTTGGCGGCCAGAGAATGGGGGAGTGCATCGCCGGGGCCGGTCGCCGCCTGCGCCGCCGTGAAAACCCCGAAAAGCGCCAAAGCGCCCATGAGGGAAGTGAAGAACCGCATCATCTGTTCGTCCCATTGTCTATGAGGTTTGCCGCAATGGACCGCACTGTGACCCGATCGGGGACACAGCGCACGCAAAATTCCGATCACAATGGCGTAAGACCGCCGGACGGCCCTTGCATGGCGTTGGGGCGCGAGACGGGGGCGGATTGACGCCTGTCCAGACGGATCCGGAAGGCCCCGCGCCGCCCGTCATCTGAAACCCGGCCCAGGCATCGTTCAAGGGCCTCGAGGCCTGCGGTTCCATGAATTCTTTAGCGCACCGTTAGGGCGGGTAAACCGTCCGTAACCATGATCTTCCGGTTTGGTTAGTCTACTGAAATAAACCGTAAATATTAATCACTACTCAAACAAAATAGTTAGTATCGGATGAAAGCTACCGTCAAAATTGTCTGTAGAGGGATCGGTCTTCATTAACCGTTCCTACAGGGACGAACGGTACGGATTATGCACCTGGCGATGTTGCGAAGGTGAAGGGTAATCCAATGAAATCGATACTTATGGCACTCATCCTGGCGGCGGGTCTGACTGGACCGGCTCATGCCGCGTCTATCCTGACGTTTCTGGAAGAAGACGATGGTCCGTTTTTCGCCGGCCCGACGAGCCGGTCGGCCATGGTCGAGCGGAAGATCGGTTTGTTCACCCGCATGCGCCGGCCATCGGCGGTCATGACGGGCGGATCGGGTCCGGTCGTCGTGACCGGTACGTCGCGTTTCAAGGTGATCAAACTGCCGAACGGCCCTGCGTTTCTTCAGGACGGTGCGGGGGACACCGGCGGTCCGGCGAAGACCGATTTTCAATCGCCGCCCAATTGGCTGGGCAGCCCCGATGTTCCGAAGGGGCCTCCTGTGACGCCGGTCGTCCTGGGCATTTCCACGTCCTTGGTGTCGGCGGTGCCCGAGCCCGGTACCTGGATCATGATGATCCTGGGCTTCGGTTTCGTGGCGTTGCGGCTGCGACGGAAGGGCAAGGCGCGGATCGCGACGGCCTGATCCCATCCGGTTTTCGTTGCCTGACAGAAAGGCGGTCCTTGGGGCCGCCTTTTCGTATGATGCGGCCATGATCGAGAGCGCCCCCGATAGTCTCCTGCGCAGCCTGTTCGATGCGGCCGTGGACGCGGCGCGGCCCGAGACCTGTCTCGCGCCGTATCTGACCGCGTTCGACGACCGGCCGGTCACGGTCATCGCGGCGGGCAAGGCGGCGGGCATGGCGGTTGTGGCCGAAGCGGTCTTGCCCTACGCGGAGGGTCTTTCCGTCACGCGTCACGGCTCCGGACGGTCTCTGTCCCGTTTCGAGGCGGTTGAGGCGGCTCATCCGGTCCCGGATCAATCCAGCGTCAGGGCCGCGCGCCGGGCTTTGAGCCTCGCGGACGGGCTGGGCGAAGGCGATACGCTGCTCGTCCTGCTGTCGGGCGGGGCGTCGTCTTTCCTATGCGCGCCGGCCGCCGGGCTGACGCTCAAAGATAAACAGGCGGTCACGGCCGCGCTTCTCAGGGCGGGCGCCTCGATTGACGAGATCAATACGGTCCGCAAACACCTCTCCGCGATCAAGGGCGGCCATCTGGCGGCGCGGGCCTTTCCCGCGCGCACGGTGACCCTGGCCATTTCGGATGTGGTGGGGGACGATCCCGCCGTTATCGGCTCCGGCCCGACGGTCGGCGACCCGTCGACGCTGGAAGAGGCGCGGGACGTGTTGGCGCGCTATGGCATCGCGCCCAGTGTCGCTGTCCGGCACCATCTGTCGGCTGCGCTGTCCGAAACGCCGAAGCCGGACGATCCGCGCCTGGCCCGCACGGAGTATCGCCTGATCGCCACGCCCGGTGATGCCCTAGAGGCCGCCGCTCAGGCCGCGCGCGCCGCCGGTCTGGAGCCTGTCTTGCTGGGGGATGCGGTGGAAGGCGAGGCGGGGGCGGTGGCACGGGCCCATGCGGACCTGGCTCTGAACTACGCCACAGCCGGAACTCCAGCCGTGCTTTTATCCGGTGGCGAACTGACGGTTGCTCTGGGCGCGCGGTCCGGCGTCGGCGGGCCCAATCAGCACTATGCGCTGGCCCTGGCCCAAGCGCTGGACGGTGCGCGCGGCATCTGGGCGATCGCGTGCGATACGGACGGATGCGATGGTGTGCCCGTTCAGGGCCGCGATATCGCAGGCGCCATGATCGGGCCCGGGACGCTGACCCGTGCCCGGAACAAAGGGCTCGACCCGGCCACGGCCCTGGCGCGCCACGACGCGGGCGCGTTTTTCGCGGCTCTGGGGGACGGTGTCGTCACCGGCCCTACGGGCACCAATGTCAACGATTTCCGCGCGATCCTGATTGATCCAAGTTTTGCTGAGTAAGAGCACCACCAGCCCGTCTTACTCTTCAAGCGCCTCGTAGATCTTGGCCTTGAATTCCTCGCGCAGAGGATAGGCATATGACGGCACGAACTGGGTCATCAGGATGGCGATGATGTCTTCCTTGGGATCGATCCAGAAGACCGTGCTGGCCGCCCCGCCCCAGGCATACTCGCCTTCCGAGCCCAAACCGGCTTCTTCCTCATCCATCAGTACGGAAAAACCCAGGCCGAAGCCGAAGCCCTTCTCCTGGCGAGAATAGGGCAGATACGCCTCAGCCAGATGATTGCGGCTCATGCGCGCCACGGTTTCTTCCTCCAGGAGGCGTACGCCGTTGAAGGTGCCGCCATTGAGCAACATCTGACAAAAGCGCAGATAATCGTCCGTGGTGGAAACAAGACCGCCGCCGCCGGACATCAGGCCCCAGCGGTCCTGATCCCGTCCGACCGCGGACATGCGGTCCGTCTCCGGCACGATGCCTTCGCCCTCTTCGGCTTTCTGATAGACCGTGGCGAGGCGCGGAAAGTCTGCCTGATCGGCAAAGAACACCGTGTCGGTCATGCCGAGCGGCTGGAAGATTTCCTCCTCAAAGAAGACATCGAGGGTCTTACCGGAGACCACTTCCACAAGATGCCCCAAAACATCCGTCGCCAGAGAATAGTGCCAGCCGGTGCCCGGCTGTTTCAGAAGCGGCAGACCAGCAAGCACCTGCACCAGTTCGCCCGAAGACCGCCCGCCCGCGTAAAGGCCCGCTTCCATGTAAAGCTTGTCAACCGGATGATCGCCGAAAATGCCGTAGGTCAGCCCCGACGAATGGGTCAAGAGATCGCGCACGGTAATGGCGCGCTCGGCCGGTTCGGTGACCATGGCCTCGCCTTCCCCCGAGACATAGACACGGGCATCGGCGAAGGCAGGAATATGATCCGCTATCGGATCGTCAAGGCCGAGCTTGCCGTCTTCCACCAGCATCATGATGGCCACCGATGTCACGGGCTTGGTCATGGAGAAGATGCGGAACAGCGTGTCCCGCGTCATGGGCGCCTGGGTCTCCAGGTCGCGCACGCCCGCCGTCTGGAAATGGGCGATCTTGCCGTCCTTCGCCACAAGGGTGATGAGGCCCGCCAGCTTGCCGTCCTCCGCATAGGACCGGGTCCAGGCGCCGAGCGCTTCGAGCCCTTCGGCCGAAAAGCCCGTCTCCTGCGCGCTTGCCTCGGGCAGAGCCGGTTCGGCCTTGGCCGGGACGAAAGCGGCTGAGACGAAGGCCAGAAGGGTCAGACAAAAGCTGATGCGCTTGAAGGGGGAGGGTATGGCCACAGGCAGGCTCCTTGGGCTTGATCGGTGATCGTGAACGTGCCGTCACTTTAGAGGGACGGATCCCGTCGGGCCAGCGTTCTCAAGCTTTGCACAGAGACGGCCGCCGATCTGTGTCTGACGCACAACCACGCCGGGTTATCATGGCGTGACGACGCAAGCCGTGGCATCAATCGGGGCCGGCCAGCCAGGACCGGCCCACAAGGGAGATGGCGATGGAACGGCACTGGCGGCGCAGAGCCGTGGCTTTGATCAGAGGCATGGGCGTCACCGCCGCCATCGGCGTGCTCTATTCCCGCTGGGTCGTCGGCGATTTCTCGGAAATGCTCAACGGCGCGGCGTTCGGCGCCGTCATCGGCCTGTTGCTGCTGTCCTTCGAATTCTTCTATGTGCGGGCGCGCCGGGGCGAGTGGCTGCTGCGCCGGCCGCTGCCGATCTATCTGGGCCTGAAAGTGATCGCCTGGATCCTCTTGACCATGATCGGGCTCGGCCTTGTGGGGCTTGCTTTTCCCCTGGGCCATATGGATGAGCCCTGGACCCTTGAGGCCTTCATCGTGTCGGCGACGAATATGCACGGGCTGATCTCGGCACTGATCGCCTCCAGCGTGGTGAATGTGGTCCTGTCGCTGAACGATCTGCTGGGCCCCGGCGTCTTGGTGAATTTCCTGACCGGGCGCTATCATACGCCCAGGGAGGAAACGCGCATTTTTCTCTTTCTCGATCTGGCGGACTCGACGGCTGCCGCCGAGCGGCTGGGCAATCTGCGCTTTCACCGACTCCTGAACCGGTTTTTTCAAGTGGTCAGCCCACCCATCATCGACCATCGCGGCCGGATCTACGATTATGTGGGCGATGAGATGATCGTTCAGTGGCCGGAAGCGGACGGGCTCGAAGGGGCCCCATTGCCTCCATGCGATCATCGAGGCCCACCAGGCTCTGCAAAGGGCGTGCGGATATTTCGAAAAGGAATTCGGCATTTGCCCGCGCCTGCGCGCCGCCCTTCACATGGGGGTTGCGGTGACCGGCGAGATGGGCGCGGCCAAGCGGGAAATCGTCTATCTGGGCGATGTGCTCAACACCGCTTCGCGCATCCAGGCCTATGCCCGGGAGGTCGATCACGACATTCTGGCCTCGGCCGATGTCATCGACCGTCTGCACGTGCCCAGCACCATTCAAGTGCAGAGCCTTGGCCCGGCAGTCCTGCGTGGCAAGTCGAAACCGGTCTCGCTGTTTTCCGTCGCCGCCAATAGTTGAACCATCCGCCCGTCTTGATCCCCTGGTCTCGAAACCGGGCTGCCGGATCAGGCGGCTTGCTGCAAGCCCCCGCTTTGTGCGATTTTTAAGGGAGTGACGATCGCGCATGGGGAAGGGCCGCTGACGGTATGCGCGGAATATGGGGATGTTGACGCTGCCGCCTCGGGCAGCAGAGAGGGGCGTGAGGCATGAGCGACGAAACGGAGAATGGTGACGGCGCAGACAATGCCGGCACGATTACGCCTGAAGGTTTGAGAATCGAGCGTACTCAAAGCAAAATTGCCCGGGCGACGATCGATAACATCGAAGAGATCATCGATACCTACGATCCTCAACTGGTGCAGCGCCGTGTCGATGGAGAAGCGCAGGCTTTCTACACCGACATCAAAAAGCTGGTGGATCCGTTCTACGACCGCATTCTGAGCTTTTATAAAACGGCGACCCAGGTCGTTTTGTTTTCCATCGTCTGGGCGATCTTTCTGATCATCGTATGCCCTTATCTGGACGTGCCCTTTTCCATGTTCCTTGCCGCTGTGTTCGTGCCGCAGCTTCTCACCGCACTCTTGTTCCAGCTCAGGCGGAGGGACCACCTGCAACAGGATTTTACCAATCTCAGGAACGCCATGAAGTTGCTGGTCAGTCCCAAGCTGTCCGATCTGCACATCACCAGCGTTGGCAGCGCTGCCGCCTTGAACAATGACCGGGCGAAGGAGTCCTGTGTCGCTCTTTATGATCTCTTACAAGTCAGAATGCGCGGCTTCATGATATGGCGGCGTGTCCGGCTGCGCCGGTTGTTGTTCGATATCGATCTCGAAGATGATTTGCCGCTTTGGTACATTATCGCTTTTGTTCTCCCCCTACTGATTTTCATCATCGCGCTTGCGTTTTATCTGGGCGCCAGCTTCCAGAGCTTGGGGAACGAGTTGACGTCGGCCGCCAAATTTCTCGGACCCATGGTGCGCAATTGGGAGTTGACGCTGGTGGCCGTCGCGGCCGTGATCACCGCCTATATCCCGTTCTTCGTGGCACGGTCGATCGGCAAGGAAATCGAATCCGTGATCCGGGAAGTGCTGGATCTGAAACAGTATCGCGTCAATCAGGCAGCACGAACGCCGCGCCTTGATGACTATACGCTCGAGGCAGCGACTTATGATGCGTCGCAGGAAATTCTGCTGCGCCACATGGATCTGGTCTCCCGCTTCGAACAGTTGAGCGAAGTGATCGGTCAGTACCCGGCCTTGCAGCGTTTCGCCGCCCCCAGGGTGCCGCAGCCGACGCCCGGACGAAGCGGGGGCGGCCGGTCCGGCCGGTCCGATGAAGACGAGTTTGCGGGCCCCGACAATGAGGATGACGACGATCGGCTTTAAGTGTGCCGGTCACATTTTGAGCATGTCGAAGTCACGCGCCTCGACCGTGCCCGTGGGCGTGAAGCCCAGCGTATCCTGCAGGCTGCGGATGGCTTCCGCCGTGAGCGGACCGTAAATACCGTCCGCTTTCACGCCGCGTCCGACGGTCAGGCCCGAAAGGGCCAGTTGCAGCAGGCGTACGTCCCGGCCGCGCGTCAGCGGTCTCGTCAGGCCGATCACCCGGGCGCGGGGGCTCGGCCCGTCATAAGTGCCGTCCGGCGCCGCGTCGAGCCGGTCCGCGTCGATTTCCTCGCCCCGGATGACGATGGGCAGGCGCAGGTCCCAATTGCCCAGGCGGATCAGATCCTGGAACACGCCGGCCCGCCAGCCCGCTTCGCGTTTCGCTTTGGTGCGGTGGGTGGTGAGCCAGCGGAACCGTTCGTCCACATATAATTTCAGCCACTTGGTCTCGCCCATCTCGGGCGCCTTGCCGTTCTTCTTGTTGATCCGACGGCTGATGGTTTCCCA
Source organism: uncultured Alphaproteobacteria bacterium (assembly GCA_964612085.1). Taxonomy (GTDB): domain Bacteria; phylum Pseudomonadota; class Alphaproteobacteria; order JAJFIK01; family JAJFIK01; genus CAZTCJ01. The sequence continues at coordinate 24,635 of CAZTCJ010000013.1, read as the reverse complement.
GCCGCTCTGCATTTTGGAGTCGATCAGGATGGCAAGGCCGAGCGGCGTCTGAATGCGCGTGCGCCGCGCGATGCGCAAGGCCGGTTCCACGAAGCGCTCGTCGAACATGCGGTCCTGAATGTCACGCATGAGCGGATCGTCGGCCGCCGCCCTCAGCAGGTTGTGAAAGTACAGATCGGCATGGAGCGCCACGTTCCGGTCGCGCAGGGTCGGCGCCAGGAGGGAGAGGGGCTTGGCCAGAAGGGCGCCCGTTTCGCTCGTATAGCGGGCAATGAGATTTGTCAGATCCCCGTTCGCGAGCGTGGCGCTGACCCGCCCGTAGCTCAGCGCGCCCTTTTCCCCCGGTACGGCGGCGACACGGGCATAGGTGCTGAACACCGAGCCGTTTTCCAGGGCATCCAGAAGGGCTGCGACCGTGCGGGCCTGCTGCGGCGTCATGGTCTTCGCGATAGGGGATTGGATAGTCATTGTATGATCTTCTTCATCCCGCGCCACGAGCACCGGCCCTGGCGAGCCCGGCACGCGGTCCGTGCCGATTTGGCAACCACATTCACGATCCGTGCCGGATGGGCAACGGGTATTTTCTGTCCGCGCCGTCTGGCGGGAAACAGCCTATCGGTCTATAGGTGAAGGCCGATGCCATACGCAAATGGAGACCGCCCATGCTGGCCCAGATCTACAAGCCCGCGAAGACGGCCATGCAATCCGGCCGCCGCAATACCAAGCGCTGGGTGCTTGAGTTCGAACGGGAAGAGGCCCGGGAAATCGACCCCCTGATGGGCTGGACCAGCTCCGGTGAAACGGAATCTCAAGTCAGGCTTTATTTCGATACCAAACAAGAAGCGATCGCCTACGCCCAGCGAAACAATATTCCGCATCAGGTGGTGGAGGCCAAGGAACGGGAGGTCCGGCCCCAGGCCTATGCGGATAATTTCGACTACGAACGGGTGGAACCTTGGACCCATTGACCATAGGTGCCCCGTAGGACGGCCCCGTAGCTCAACCGGATAGAGCATCCGCCTTCTAAGCGGACGGTTGCAGGTTCGAGTCCTGCCGGGGTCGCCATACCGGTCCGATATTTTGGTTTCAGATTTTTGGACGACGTCATTCCAGCATCATTCCAAGCATGAAGGGGAGCGCCCCGTGGCCGATCAGCTTACCGGCAGTGCCGTGACGCCCATCCTGTCCGAAGGCGGAGCAGTTGCTCCCTTTGCAGCTGTCGATGCGCTGCTCTTGGATCTTGACGGTGTCATCACCCGCACCGACGTGCTCCATGCCGCCGCCTGGAAGCGGCTGTTCGATGACGTCCTGGAGCGGGAAGCGCGGGGCGGGACCTTCCGCCCGTTCGACGAGGACGACGACTACCGTACGTTTGTCGACGGCAAACCGCGTCTACAGGGGCTGAAGGCGTTCCTGGACGCCAGGGGCCTCCGGATTCCGGAAGGCAGCCCCGCAGACGGCCCGGAGACCTACACGCTCCACGGCCTGGCCGCCCTCAAGGATGTCTATTTTCACGACGCCATGCGCACCGAGGGCGTGGAAGTCTTCCCCAGTTCCCTGGAACTGATCGAGCTGGCTCGCCATCGGGGGCTCAAGCTCGCCGTCATCTCCTCCAGCAAGAACACCCCCGACATTCTGGCCGCCGCCGGGATCGGGGACTTGTTCGACGTGACGGTCGATGGCAACGATCTCGCCGCCCTCGGCCTGCACGGCAAGCCACAGCCCGATGTGTTCGTGGAGGCGGCCCACAGGATCGGCGTGACGCCTGCCCGGGCCGCCGTCATCGAGGATGCGGTCTCCGGCGTCGTTGCCGGCAAGGACGGCGGCTTCGCCCTGGTGATCGGGGTGGACCGGAGCGGGCACGCCCAGGCGCTGATCGAGGCGGGCGCGGATATTGTCGTCGCCGATCTGAGCGAACTGTTGCCCGGCGGCGGTCCGCCCTTGGCGCTCAAATCCATGAATGCCATCTCCGCCGCCATGCACGGCAAAAGGATCGCCGTGTTTCTGGATTATGACGGCACGGTGACGCCCATCGTCGACCGGCCCCAGGATGCGGTCCTGTCCGATGCGGCCCGGACGGCCATCGAAGCCCTCACCGAAGTGGCGTCCGTGGCGTTCATCAGTGGACGGGCGAAAGAGGAAGTGCGGGCTTTTGTTGGCCTGGAGAACGTTGTCTATGCGGGCAGCCATGGCTTCGATATTGAAGGGCCGGGCGGCCTCAGCTTCGTGCAGGAAGACGGGGCGCGGATCCGTCCGCTGATCGGCGAAGCGGCCGCCTATCTCAAACAGGAGATCGGCTCCATCCCCGGCGTTTTGGTGGAAGACAAATCCTTTGCCATCGCCGTGCATTTCCGGCTGGTGGCCGAGGCGGATTTCCCGGCGGTCGAAAAGGCCGTCGATGAGGTCGCCGCGCGCTATCCGGAGCTGCGCAAGACCGGCGGTAAAAAGGTTTTCGAGCTGCGCCCGGTCATCGACTGGCACAAGGGCAAGGCCGTTGCTTACCTGATGGAGACTTTGGGCCTCGACGGTCCGGATGTGCTGACCTTTTATCTGGGGGACGACGTCACCGATCAGGATGCGTTCAATACCCTGCGCGGCCGCGGGATCGGCATTCTTGTCAGCGAGGAGCCGCAGCCGACAACGGCGACCTTCCGGGTTCGGAACACGGACGATGTGCGGATCTTCCTGGAATGTCTTACCGCCGAGATCGATGAAACGCTGCACCGGGACGAGTGGACGATCTCCTACGATCATTTCGATCCTGGTAGCCAGCAGTTGCGGGAAGCGGTGCTGGCGCTGGGCAACGGCTATTTCGGATCGCGCGCGGCCTTCGCGGAAGCCCAGGCCGATGCCACCCATTATCCGGGGACCTATGTCGCAGGCGGCTTCAATCGTCTGGTCTCGGAGAAATCGGGCCAGGACATCGAGAATGAAGACTTGGTCAATATGCCGAACTGGCTGTGTCTGAATTTCCGCTTCGGCGACGGCGACTGGCTCGACCTGTCCAAGGTCACGCTTTTGTCGTTCTATCAGGAACTGGACCTGCGTTCGGGCATTTTGATCCGGGATGTGCGCTTCCGGGACGCGGACTCGCGGACGACCCGGCTGCGCGAGCGGCGGATCGTCCATATGGGCCAGCCCCATCTGGCCGCCATCGAGGTGACCATTCTGCCGGAGGACTGGTCCGGCAGGGTCGAAATCCGCAGCGCCCTCGACGGCACGGTCGAGAACAAGGGCGTGGACCGTTACCGCGACCTGAAAACCCGGCATCTGGAACCGGTCGGCCAGACCGTGGAGGAAGGCGGCATTCTGTCCCTCCAGGTGCGCACCAACCAGTCGCGCATCGAGGTGGCGCAGGCCGCCAGGACCCAGGTCTTCAAGGGCTTCATGGCCGCCGCCGCGACACGCGAGCCTTATACGGAAGAGCAATATGTCCGGGAGGATATATCCCTCGATGTCCTGGCGGGCTCGTCGGTCCGTGTCGAGAAGGTCGTGGCCATGTATACCTCCCGCGACCGGGCGATCTCGGAACCAGGTCTCGCCGCCCGCGAGGCGGTGGCCAAGGCCGGTCCGTTCTCGGAGCTTCTCAGAAGCCACGCGCAGGCCTGGAGCGAGCTATGGGATCTGTTCGATATCGATCTGGATATGGCGGACCCGTCCATGGACGGCAAGGCCCAGCGCGTGCTCAGGCTGCATATCTTCCAGATGCTGCAGACGCTTTCTCTCAACACCATCGATCTCGATGCCGGCGCGCCGGCGCGCGGGCTCCATGGCGAGGCCTATCGCGGCCATATCTTCTGGGACGAGCTGTTTATCTTCCCGACCCTGAACATGCGCATGCCGGAAGTGACGCGCTCGCTTTTGCGCTACCGGGAGCGCCGTCTCGATGCGGCGCGCGAACTGGCGCGGGAAGCAGGGCATAAAGGGGCCATGTATCCCTGGCAAAGCGGCAGCGATGGCCGGGAGGAAAGCCAGAAGATCCATCTCAATCCGAAATCCGGCCGCTGGGTGCCCGACAACAGCCAGTTGCAACGCCATGTCAACGCGGCGATCGCGTACAATATCTGGCACTATTTCCAGGCGACGGGCGATCTGGAGTTCATCCGCTTCCATGGCGCGGAAATGATGCTGGAAATCGCCCGGTTCTGGGCGAACCTGGCCACTTACAATCCCGATCTTCAGCGCTATGAGATCCTGAATGTCATGGGGCCGGACGAATATCACGACGGCTATCCGGAGTCGGACGAGCCGGGCCTCAACAACAATACCTACACGAATGTCATGGCCGTGTGGACGCTCATGCGGACCTTCGACATGCTCGACCATCTTCCCATGCGGGACCGCGAAGCGCTGCTCGGGCGGTTGGGCATCGGGCCCGACGAACTCAAACTGTGGGATGAGGTCAGCCGTAACATGCGCATCGTCACCCATGGCGACGGCATTCTGTCCCAGTTCGAGGGCTATGAAGATCTCGCCGAGTTCGACTGGGACGGTTACCGCGCCAAATATGGCGACATCCAACGGCTCGACCGGGTTTTGGAAGCCGAGGGCGATTCACCCAACCATTATAAGGCCTCGAAACAGGCCGATGTGCTGATGCTCTTCTTCCTTCTGTCGGCGGAGGAGCTGAAAGAGGTGTTCGACCGCCTGAAGGTCGATTGGGCGCCCGACAGCATTCCTCAGACTATTGAATATTATTATAACCGGACCTCCCATGGCTCGACCCTGAGCCGTCTGGTCCATGCCTGGGTTCTGTCGCGTTCCGACCGTCCGCGTTCCTGGGATTTCTTCATGGAAGCGCTGATGAGCGATGTGGAGGATATCCAGGGCGGCACGACGCCGGAAGGCATCCATCTGGGCGCCATGGCAGGCTCGGTGGATCTCATTCAGCGCTGTTATGCGGGCATCGAGCTGCGCGACGATACCATCCGGATCAATCCCTGCCTGCCGGAAGCCTTATCGTCCTTGTCCTTCACGATTTTCTACCGGGGACACGCCATCGCGCTCAAGATCACCCACGATACGGTTCAGGCGCGGATCATCCACGCCCAGCCGGTCAAGCCGTTCCGTCTGGAAGTGCGCGATCATATGCACGAGGACATCATGAGCGGCGTTTTGCTGTTCTCCGCGCAAACCGGGGAACGTTTGTCAAACCCAGAACGGTGAGAAGGGAAAGAGGCGTATCATGACGATCGGATCCACACTGACCGTGACCATGAACCCGGCACTCGATATGACGACGGGTGTCGAGGCGCTCATTCCTCGCGAAAAACTGCGCGCCAACGAGCCCACATTCGAGCCGGGCGGCGGCGGCATCAATGTCTCGCGCATGATGAAGGTTCTGGGCGGCTCCAGCCTGCCGTTTTTGGTCTCAGGCGGCCATACCGGGGCCATGCTCTGCACCCAGTTGAACGATCTTGGCTTCGAGCCCCATGCCTATCCGATTTCGGGCGCGACCCGCCAGAGCGTCGTGGTGTTCGAAAGATCCAAAAAGACCCAATACCGCTTCGTGATGCCGGGGCCCCATTTGACCGAAGCCGAGTGGCAAGGGGCGCTCGATGAGATCGCCCGGCTGGCGCAAGGCCGCCACTATGTGGTCGCCAGCGGCAGCCTGCCGCCCGGCATACCGGCGGATTTCTTCGCGCGTGTCGCCGATGTCACCGCCAAGGCGGGCGCCAAACTCGTGCTCGATACGTCCGGTGCCGCGCTCGAGGCCGCGATCGGCGCGCCCTTGCACATTCTCAAGCTCGATGAAGAAGAAATGCGCGATCTGATGGACGGTTCCACCGCGTCGGAGGACCGGGAAGAAGCGGGCGCGCTCGATCTCCTGGAGCGCACGGGCGCGCAGATCATCGTGGTGACCCTGGGCAAACGGGGCGCGCTGGTGGTGACGCCCGACGGCTTTGAGCGGATCCGCTCGCCGAAAGTCGAGGTGGTGAGCACGGTGGGGGCGGGCGACAGTTTCGTCGCGGGGCTGACGAAAGCCCTGTGCGACGGCTGGAGCGTGTTCGATGCCTCCCGCTATGGGGTGGCCACGGGCGCGGCGGCTGTCCTGACGCCGGGCACCGAACTGGCGCGGGCCGAGGATGTGGCGCGCCTTTACGATGTCATCAAAGCGGAGCCGGGACAGGCCAAGCGCTCGGACGAATGGCGATGACAGGCCCCGCGCGCTGCGCCAATTGCGGTGCGGAGCCGGGCGGTGAATATTGCTGCCAATGCGGGCAGCGTCAGGAGCCGCTGCAAAAATCCGTGCCCACCTTTCTGGGCGAGATGATCGACGAGTTCAGCTCCTGGGACAGCCGGGTGGTGCGCACCGTCGGCCCTTTCTTCTTCAGGCCGGGCTTTTTGACCCGCGCCTATTGGGACGGCAAGCGCACGACCTATTCCTCGCCCTTGCGCCTTTACATCTTCGCCAGCCTGATCTGCTTCTTCACCCTGGCCTTGAGCGATATCGGCGTGCTCGTCGTCTCGGTCCAGGTCTCGCCGGACAATGTGGCTGAGATGTCGCAAGAGGAATTCGATGCGGCTTTCGAAAACAAGGAAATCGGCGTCAATATGAATCCCAGTTTTCTGGTGCGCTATCCGAAGGAGTTGACGCCTGAGAATACCAAGGCCTTGGAGATCCTGGACCGGGCCGTCCAGAAGGTCGAGCTTTCGGAGACGGGCCGTTTCATTGTCGATACAATTTCGCAAGGCCTGCGCCAGCCGGCGCTGTTCAACGAGCAGGTCAATATCTGGCTATCCCGCCTGCTGATTGTCTTTGTGACGATCTTCGCCTTGCTGATGGCTCTCTTCTTCTGGCGGCGGTATTTCGTGGAACATCTGATTTTCGCGTTCCACGCCCAGTCCTTCGCCTTGATCGCCCTGTCCTTGACCGTGCTGTTCACCCAGTTCACCGGTGTCGGACGGGTCTGGACGCTGGCCGCCTTCGCCGTCTTCGTCCAGGGCTATACCTTCATGGCCATGAAGATCGCTTACCAGCGCAGTTGGATCGGCACGGTCCTGCGTTATGTGCCGCTGATGACCCTTTACATCCTTCTGCTGGTGATCGGCGGCGTCGGCGTGATGGTCGCCGCCGGCTGGTCGGTCATGTCCAACAGCATCGCAGGCTGATCACTCGTCGTTCTTGCCGCCCGCATGCCAGCCATGATCGGCCGATGCGCCCTTGCCCAGCATGGGCTGTTTTTCGCCGGTCCACAGCCGCCGGGCGATGCGGGCCATATCGACGCCCACGCCATAAAGCGCCGGCACGAAGAGCAGGGTCACCGCGGTCGCGAACAGCACCCCGAAGGCGAGCGAGATCACCGTCGGTTTGAGGAACTGGGCTTGGGTGGAGCGTTCGGCCATCATCGGCACAAGGCCGATAAAGGTCGTGACCGAGGTCAGGATGATCGGCCGGAAACGGCTGACACCGGATTCCACGAGGGACTCCACCGCCCCTTTGCCTTCCGCCCGCATGCGGTTGACGGAATCCACCAGCACCAGGTTGTCGTTGACCACCACGCCCGCTGCGGCCGCGATCCCGAAATAGGAGAACAGCGCCATGGGGACGCCGAAAATCATATGGCCGTACACCGCGCCCATGAAGCCGAAGGGGATGGCGGTCATGATCAGCAGCGGTTGCCAGTAGGAGCGGAAGGCGATGGCGAGCAGCGCGTACATGCTCAAGAACGCAACGGTGTAAAGGCTCTGAATCTCGGCCAGGAAGCGCGCTTCACCCTCGGCAGACCCGAGCGCGCCCCGGGTCACGGTGGGATATTTGCGCTCCCATTCGGGATAGAAGTTTTCCTCCAGGTCCCGGATGATCGTGCGGTAGACGTCGCCGCGCAGTTCCGCCGAAATGGTCGCGGCGCGCTGGCGCTCCCGGCGCTGAATGCGGCTCAGGCCCGGCGCATATTCCACATCCGCCACCGCGAAGAGCGGCACCTGCCGACCGTCGGCCGTCCGGATCCGGAAGTTTTCCAGACTTTGCAGGGATTGGCGTTCGCTGCGCGGATAGCGCACGAAAACCCGCACATCGTTGCCTTCGCGGGGCAGGCGCTGCACTTCCTCGCCGAAATAGGCCTGGCGGACCTGGCGGGAAATCTCGCCGAGGGTGATGCCGATCTGCTGGGCGCCGGGCTTCAGAATGAAGCGGATTTCATCCGTCGTACTCTGAAGATTATCGCGCACGTCGTAGACGTCGTCATAAGTGCGCAACTGGGCTTTCAGATCCTCGACCGCCGCGCGCAGCACATCGAGATCGGGCGCATTGACGGCCAGATAGATGCCCGGGTCCTGACTGTTGATGGTGAAATCGACACTGATGTCTTCCGCATCGGGAATATCGCCGATCAGTTCGCGCAGGCGTAGTGCCGCCTCCTTGGCGGACATGTCGCGTTCTTCGGAAGGGGCAAGCTGGACCAGCGCCAGCACGCTGCCGTCGCGGGCGCGGGTATACCAGTTGTCGATCAGCTTGCCTTCCCGGCCTTCCCCGGCGGCCTCGTTCACTTCCTCCGTCAGCTTGCGTTGAGCTTCCTGAAGCTGTCCCAGAATATCGAGGGCGCGGGAATAGGGCGTGCCTTCGGGCAGGGTCACATTGATGGCGATCTGCTCGTCCTCGATTTCCGGCATGAAGGAGAATGCCAGAATGCCGCTCGAGATCAGGCCGATGCTCATCATCAGGAAGAAAAAGAAGACGCTGCTGGTGAAATAGCGGTGCAGGACGGCGAATTCGACCACGGGCCGGTAGAAGACCCGCGCGAAGGTGACGATGCTGTCGGCGATCTTGCCCTGAAACCGTGTGAAGAACGATGTCTGGTCCTGCGGTTTCATCTTCGACAGGTGAGCGGGCAGGATCAGCAGCGCTTCAATGAGCGAGAAGCTCAAGGCGGCGATCACGATGATCGAAATCTGCCGGGTGATCTGAACGTCGATGCCGGAGAGGAACAGCCAGGGCAGAAAGGCGATGATGGTCGTCAGCACCGCGAAGATCACCGGTTTAAGGACCAGTTGCGTGCCCAGCACGGCGGCATCCAGACCGTTGTCGCCTTCCTCGACCCGGCTGTGAATCTTCTCGCCCACGATAATGGCGTCGTCCACCACCACGCCGATCACCAAAAGGAAGGCGAAGAGCGACAGCATGTTGAGAGAGACATCATTCGCGGGCAGCAGGATAAAGGCGCCGGCAAAGGCCGTGGCGATGCCGATGGTCACCCAGATCGCCACTTTGGGCCTGAGGAACAGGATCAGCACGATAAAGACAAGCAGGAGGCCGATAAAGGCGCTGTTCGAGATCGTCTCCATACGGTCGAAATAGACTTTCGAGGAATCCCACCACAGATCGACGCTGACGCCTGAGGGCAGGTTTTCGTTCGCCGTCTCCAACCATTTGCGCACGGACTCCGAGGTCTGCACCACATTCATCTGTTCGCTCGTCATCACCTGGACGAGAATGGCGGGCTGACCGTTGAAGGTGGCGTCGAGATTCACATCCTCGAAACCGTCGATCACTTCGGCCACGTCGCCGACACGGATGATCGCGCCGTCATCGGTCTGGCGCACGATGATCCGCTCGAACTCGGCCTGGGTGTCGGCAAGATTGCGCGCGCGCAACTGCACTTCGCCGGTTTCCGTGCGGACCCGGCCCGACGACAGATTGAGCGAGCTTTCGCGGATGGCCTGGGCCACATCGTCGAAGGACAGGCCATAGCGGCGCATGGCCTCTTCCGACAATTCGATCGAGACCTCTTCGCGGCGGGAGCCGAACAGCTCCACGATGGAGGCGCCGCGCAAGAGCGCAACTTCGTCCCGGATCCGTTGCGCGGTCCGGGTCAAGGTCCGTTCATCGGCTTCGCCATAGACCGCGAGACGGATCAATTCGTTCCGGGTCAGGATTTCGCGCACCCGTGGCGGTTCGATGTCCCGGGGCAGGCCGGCGATGCCATCGACCCGCAGCTTCACCTCATTGATGAAATTGCCGATATCGATGCGCGGATCGGCTTCCACATAGACCGTGCCGCTGCCTTCCCCGGCGAAGGAGCGCAGGCGTTCGATATTGTCGAGATCGGCGAGCGATTCCTCGATCCGGATGATGATCTGTTCTTCGACTTCCTGAGGCGCCGCGCCCGGCCAGGAGACATTGATCTCGACCCAGTTGAGCTGGATGGTCGGGAACACTTCCCGTTCCATGCGGGCAAAGCCCAGCATGCCAGCCACGATAATGCCGACCATCAGGAGGTTGGCGGCGACGGTGTTGCGGGCCCACCAGGCGACGATGCCGTTCATGGCGTGCTCTCCCCATCGTCTGTATCCTGACCGGCGGGCACCGGATTGACCTTGAGGCCCTGGGGCGGTGCCTGCATGGGTGAGACGATGACCTTGTCGCCTTCCTCAAGGCCGCCTTCGAGCACGACCCGGTCTTCTTCCGTGAAGGCGATATCGACGATGCGCTTGTCGAGCCGGTTGTCCGCATCGACCATGTAAACCTGATTGCCGCTGCGCAGGGCCGCGCGCGGGATGACGAGGGCGTCCTCGATCGGCCTGCCGGGAATGCTGGCGGTGACGAACAGGCCCACGGCAAGCGGCGCATCCCCGTCGGCGGACGCCCCGTAAGGGTCGCGCACTTCGACGATGCCCTGCAGGACCCGCGTATCGCTGTCGATGGCGCTGTCTGTGCGGACGATCTCGCCGGTCCATTCATGGGGCTCGCCGGCCACCGTCGCGTACAGGGTGACCTTGGGCCCGCCGCCCGGCGGCGCGGTATAGCCGATGGGCAATCCGACCACGCCCATTTCCCGGTCGGTCAGCGGCAAGCGGATTTCCACGATGTCGGTGGCGAAGATGCGGCCGAGCCGGGTGCCCGGCGCCACATATTGACCGAGATCGGCTTCCTGAAGGCGCACGCGGCCGTTGAACGGCGCGATGATCCGTGTGCGGTCGAGGTCGAGTTCCGCATCCGCCAGGTCGGCGCGCGCCGCTTCGAGATTGGCGCGGGCCTGGGCCAGTTGCGGCTCGCGGAAGGTCAGCGGCGTCGCTTCGCCGCCGGCCCCCAGCTCTTCCCAGTCGCGCCGCGCCATCTCGGCTTCGGCTTCTTCGCGCACCATGGCCTGTTCCGCATCGGCCACCCGCGCCTTGGAGCGGATCACATTGAGTTCGTAATCGGCCTCCTCGATGCGCACGAGCACGTCGTCTTTCTTGAAGATACCGCCGGCCCGGAATTCCGGGGCGACCTCCGCGATGCGCCCGGTGATCTGGGGAAACAGGTCGATTTCCGTCCGGGCCCTGACTTCGCCCTGGGTCGTCACATTCGGGATGACGCGCTGGCGTTTGACCGTTTCGACAAAGACGCCCACGGATTGTTCGGCGGCTTCCTCGTTCCGCTCGGGCTTTGGCGCCATCGAGTTCAGGGCCATGAAGCCAAACACGGTCAGCACGATCATGCCGATCGTGCCGAAGATGACGGGAATGCGTCTCATTGGTCTGTCTCCCCAAGCCCCAGAGCTTATGACCGCGTTTCAATCAGGCGCGCGGGCGTGATGCCATCCGCCGAAAAGGATCCGCCCACCGCCAGATGCAGATTGACCCGGTTGACGAGGCGGGCGCGGCGTACCGAGATCAACGCCCCTTCCGCGCTGATCCGGCGCGATTTTGAGTCGAGCAGGTTGAAGATCGACGTCAGGCCCTGGCTGTAGTCGCGCAACGTCAGGTCTTCGGCGCCGACCGCTTCCTCGAAGGACACGATCAAGGCCGCTTCGCGCTCGGCCAGATAGCTTTCGGCCCGCAGTGCGTTTTCCACTTCCAGATAGGCCCTGAGCGCCGTGTCCACATAACGGTAAAGGGCCGCTTCTGCCAAGGCCCGCTGCTGACGGGCGGTGGCACGCAACTGGCCGCCCCGGAACACCGGCTGCAGCAGGCCGCCGATAATATTGCCCGCGATACGTTCCGCGTCGAACAGCTCGCCGATCGAACTGTCGCTGGCGTTGATCGATCCGGTCAGGGTCAGGCGCGGCAACAAGGCCTTGCGCGCTTCCCGCGCCCGCAGGCCCGCGGCCAGCAGGCGTTCCTCGGCGGCCAGAAGGTCCGGGCGCCGGGTCAGGATTTCGACGGGCAGTCCCTTGCCGTCGAGCGCGGGCAGGGGCGGCAGGGCCTCGACCTTCCGAACGGCGGTCAGGGGATAGCGGCCCAACAGGATCTCGAGCGCCCGGGCCGCTTCTTCTTCCGCTTGCCGGCTCGAGGCCAGCACCGCGCGCCGTCCGGCCAGGTCGCTTCGGGCCAGGCGCAGATCGAGGCTTTCGGACACACCCCGGATATAGCGCCGGGTGATGATGTTGAGCGTCCGTTCCCGGTTGTCCACGTCCCGCTCGGACAGTTCCCGTTGAAGACGCGCTTCCAGCAGGTTGAACCAGGCAATGGCCGTCTGCCCGGCGATGGACAGTTCGATCGCTTCGAGATCCGCTTCCGAGGCCCGCGCATCGGCGCGCGCCGCGTTCACCCGGTTGCGCAGACGGCCCCACAGATCGAGTTCCCAGGATGCCTGCAAACCGACCGACAGGGAGGAACTGGCCGCGTTATCAGGCCCCGCGCCATTTTCGAACGAGGACCGGAAGCGTCCGCCATCGGCCGTTGCGTCGATGGATGGCACCAGCACGGCGCCGCTCGCGCGGGCGGCTTCGACGGCGGCATCGTAGCGGGCGGCCGTCTCCAAGATCGTGTTGTTGTAAAGCTGCGCTTCGGCGACCAGCGCCTTTAGATGATCGTCCTCGAACGTGTCGAGCCAGTTTTCCGGCAAAGGCCTGGTGGCATCGAGGGCGGCCTGCCAGACATCCGGCGCCCGGGGCACGGCCGCAGGCCCGTCCCGCAAGGCCGGACCGAAACAGCCCGCCAGCCCGAGCGCCATCAGGACCGTCACGATCAGACGGCCGATGGCCCCCTTTTTCGCGCGATCCGTCACTTCGACCCCCACGTCAGTCACAATACCCCTAGCCTTTTTGGTTTTTGATTTTGCCCTCACAAGCGCCCACGATACCTGTTCGGCACAAGGCGGAGTATCAAAATGACCGCATTTTTGTTGATGATTTAGAACACTATAGAATGAGTGTTGAAGAGAAAGCACAGCGGACGACCGTTGAATGAGGCATGAGTGACGGAGGTTCAACCATGAGTAAGCGTTGGTGGCTTCTGAGGGGTGTTGCGGGCTTGGTTTCCCTTGGGCTCGGCATTGTGCCGGCGCTCGCCGATGACGATTTGCCCCGGCGGGGGATGCTGGGCGTCAAAGTGGAAACGACCGATGCGGGACGGCTTGCGGTTGCCGATCTGATGCCGGACGGGCCGGGCGCGGATGCGGGCCTGGAGACCGGCGATCTGGTGGTCTCTCTGAACGGGACGGAAATCCCGTCTTTCGAGGCCTTCAGCGCGGCGGCGGCCCGGCTCGACGCGGGCGCGGAAGTGGCCTTGACCGTCGAGCGGGACGGGGCGCTTGAAAATCTCACCATCGTGCCGGGCGAGCGGCCCCGGGAGACGCTTTCGGGCGGCACCGTGACCTACGGCTCCGTGCGGCTCGGCGATGGCACGGGTATCCGCACCCTCGTCACGCGGCCCGAGGCTGAGAGTCCCCTGGCGGTGGACGGCAAGATCCCCGGCGTGCTCGTCATCCAGGGCATTCCCTGCGCCAGCGTCGAGACGCTTTTGCAGGACGGTCATCCCTATACGGAGATCATCAGCCGCCTGAACGGCCGGGGCTTCGCCACGCTCAGGGTGGAAAAGCCGGGCGTGGGCGACTCTGAAGGCACGGCCTGCGATGAAGGCGGTTTTGACCGGGAAGTGGCGGCGCTGAGCCTCGGTCTGGAAGCCTTTGGGGCGGCCGACGATATCGACGCGGACCGTCTTTATGCCATCGGTATTTCCATGGGCGGCATCCAGGCGCCGCTGGTCTCGCTGGAACAAGAGCTTGCGGGGATCGTCACCTTCGGCACGGGCGTGCAGCCCTGGTTCGACTATACGGTCAATAACTTCCGGGAGCGGTGGATCTTGCAAGGGCAAGACCCGCAACAGATCGACACCACCATGCGCCTGTGGCGGCGCTATTTCGCGCGGCTGCTGATCCTGGGCGAGACGCCCGAGCAGATCGCGCAAGCTGAGCCCGAGCTTGTGGAGGCGTTGAAACCGCTTCTGGGCGAGGATCTGAGCCGCTTCGCCGGGCGGCACTACACCTTCCATCAGGAGCTGGACAATCGCGACCTGGCCACGGCCTGGGGCCGCTTCCAGGGCCATGTGCTCTCCGTTCACGGAGAGTTCGACTGGGTGGCGTCCGAAAGCGATCACCGTATGATCAAGGAGATCGTCAAACGCCACGGGGCGGGCGAGACCCTGTTCGTGGTGCTCGACGGCATGGATCACGGCTTCACCACCCATGAAACGCTGGAAGCCAGTTTCGAGAACGCCTTCAAGGGCACACCCAGCCCGGCTTTTTACGACCTGGCCGTCAGTTGGCTGACGGGCCACGCAAGACCGGAAGGGGGAGAGTAGGAAATACAAGAAGCCGGAAGGGGTTTGTAACCCCTTCCGGACAAGTCATATTCGCTGAAACTGTATTCAGGCGCTGATATGCCGATCGCCCACTGACCATCGAGCCATTGCCTGTAATGAGTATGAATTGATGATCATGCGGAAGGGGTTGCAAACCCCTTCCGGCGAGAGGTCTTTGAAGGTATCGGTCCGGTTTGTGCTTCACCCGAACCGTCGTGACGCCGCGATGAGGGCCGCGACGGTGGCGGCTACATCCGCGTCGGTGGTAGCCCAGGAACACACGCTGATGCGCAGGGTGCGTTTGCCTTTCCAGGTGGACGGGCTCAGGAAACAGGTGCCTTCCCGCTGGACCGCGTCGACGATGGCTTGTGTGGTCTCGTCGTCCTTGTAGTGGAGCGAGACCTGGTTCAGGACCACCTCGTTCAGGACCTCGAATCCGGCGGCGGACAATTCCTCCGCGAAGGTGCGGGCGTGGTCGCAAGTGCGGTCGATCATTTCCTCGATGCCGGAGCGGCCCAGCGACTTGATCGCCGCCCAGATCTCCAGCCCTCGCGCCCGGCGCGACAGTTCCGGCGTGAAATGCGACGGCTCGCGCGCCTTGGCGTTTTTGACCAGATAGGTGCCGTCCATGGTCAGCACCTCTTCCGTTGCCTGAGCATCCCGGCAGAAAAAGGCCGCTGAGTCGTAAGGCACGTTGAGCCATTTATGGCCGTCCACCGCCCAGGAATCCGCAAGCTCCATGCCCTCCGCCAGATGACGGCGGGTCGCGCTCACCCGTGCCCAAAGCCCGAACGCCCCGTCCACATGGACCCAGGCGCCGGTGTCCCGGGCGCGTTCGCAAACCTCCGCAATCGGATCGAAGGCGCCGGAATTGATATTGCCCGCCTGGAGGAGCACCAGCGTATTCTCATCGAGATCGGGCAGGGCATCGGCCTTGAGCGCACCGTTATCGTCCGTAGGCACCCAGATGATGTCGTTGCGCCCGAAGCCCAAGAGCCGGATCGATTTGGTCAGGGAGCCATGGATTTCTTCCCCGGCGACGATCTTGAGGGCAGGCGCGTCCCGCAGGCCCATCTCCGCCACGTCCCAGCCCTGGCGCTTGTAGAGCGCGGCCCGGGCGGCGGCGAGAGACGAGAACGACGCCATGGTTGCGCCGGTCACCAGACCGGCGGCGGCATCGCGCGGCAGATCCAGCAGGTCGAGCAGCCAGCGGCAGGCGATGGCCTCGATCTCGGCGGAAGCCGGGGAGCAGGTCCACAGCCCCGCATTCTGATCCCACACGGTGGCGAGCCAGTTGGCGGCGAGCGGCGCGGGCAGGCAGCCGCCGATCACGAAGCCGAAATAGCGCCCGCCGGTGGAGGCGACGGTCGCGGGCGCGGCCACATTGTTCAAGAGCGCCACCACCCGCGCCGGATCGCGCGGATCCTCGGGCAGCGCCTCGTTCAGGTTCTGAAGCGCTCGGATGGCCTCGGGGCTCGGGAAGACGGGCCGGTCGTCAAGCCCGCCCATATAATCCAGCGCGGCTTCGGTCACTTGGGTGAGTAGAGCCTCGTAGTCGGTACTCATCGATCCCCCTGATGCGGTTCGGCCCCTTCCAGTCGGAAAGTGACCTAAACCGTTAACACGGCGACAGTTTGGCCTTCCTCGACCGTGTCGCCTTCCGCCACCAGCAGGTCTGCCACCGTACCCGCACGGGGCGTCGCCACCGGGATCTCCATCTTCATCGATTCGAGGATCAGGAGTGTGTCATCCACCGCGACCTGGTCGCCCAAGCCCACTTCGATCTTCCAGACCTTGCCCGCCACATCGCTTTCCACTTCGAACCGGTCCGCCATTTTTCTCTCCTGATTTATCCCGCTTTGTGAAAGGCCTCGAAGCCCGCTTCCAGATCGCGGATCAAATCGTCCACATTTTCCAGACCCGTATGGATGCGGAACACCGGCCCGCCGAAGCGCCACTGGGTCGCCGTGCGCGCGCTGGTCACGTCGGTGGGCACGATCAGGCTCTCATAGCCGCCGAAGGAATAGCCGAGTCCGAACAATTCAAGCGCTTCCAGGAAGGCGTCGGCCTGGGCGCGGCTGCCCGAGCGGAGCGCGAAGCCGAACACGCCGGATGCGCCGGTAAAGTCCCGCGCCCACAGGGCATGGCCCGGATCGTCCGGCAGGGCCGGATAGAGCACGCGCTCCACGTCCCCGCGCGATTGCAGCCAGCGGGCAAGCGCCAGGCCGTTTTCCATATGCCGGTCCATCCGTACGGCAAGCGTCCGCAGGCCCCGTTGGGTCAGATAGACATCGTCCGGACCCGCACATTGTCCGAGCATGGCGTGGGTGCGGTTCAGGCGGGGCGCGTGGTCTTTCACCGCCGTGATGCAGCCCAGCATGGCGTCGGAATGGCCGACGATGAATTTGGTCGCCGCCTGGATCGAAACATGGACACCGAACCGGAGCGGCTTGAAAAAATAGGGCGAGGCCCAGGTGTTATCGAGCATGGTGGTGACGCCGGTGCCGTCGAGCGCCTCGACCATGGCGGGCACGTCGGTCATATCGAAGGTGCGGCTGCCCGGCACTTCCATGATCACGGCCTGGGTCGTGTCCTTGACGAGATCGCGGATGCCCGCCCCGATGCCCGGATCGAAGTAATCCACGGCGACCCCGAAGCGTTTGAGAAAGCCCTCGGCCATGGACCGGGTCGGCTCATACACATTGTCCGAAACCAGCAGGTGGCCGCCTGCATCGGTGTAGGCAAGGCAGGCAGTGGTCACCGCCGCGAGACCCGAGGAGACCAGCTTGCACACGGCCCCGTCTTCCGCGCCTTCGAGCGCCAGCATGGCGTCTTCGAGCGCGAAGGTGCCCGGCGTGCCGAAGCGGCCATAGACCACGGGCTGGCTCATGGAATTGCGCACCGCATCGGCCGTTTCGTAGAGAATCGTCGAAGCGTGGTAGACTGGCGGATTGACGACGCCAAAATGGTCGAGCGACTGCCGCCCGGCGGTCACGATCTCGGTTTCTTTCGCCTGGGAGCGGCTGGAATCGGACGGTTTGCGGGGCGGTCGGGCCATGGGGCGGATCGGGCTCCTGGTTGACGAGAGCGGCCTATGGCGGAAAGCCATGGCCCTTAGCATGGCACAGTTCGGGGCAAACCGTCATGAGAGGGATGGGTAGGATGCGGAGACTTTTTCTGGCGCTTTTTGTAAGCGTCGTGATGGCGGGCGGCGGGGCGCAGGCCGGGCTGCTCGAGACGATCAAGGAGCGCGGCAACCTGGAATGCGGCACCAATACGGGGCTCGCGGGCTTCGCCGAGATTTCCGACACGGGCGAATGGACCGGTTTCGACATCGATTTCTGCCGGGCTCTGGCGGCGGCGATCTTCGGCGACCCCTCCAAGGTTGATTTCACGCCCTTGAACACCCAGGAGCGCTTCACGGCCCTGCAGTCG
Organism: uncultured Alphaproteobacteria bacterium; assembly: GCA_964612085.1. Classification (GTDB taxonomy): domain Bacteria; phylum Pseudomonadota; class Alphaproteobacteria; order JAJFIK01; family JAJFIK01; genus CAZTCJ01. Next base: position 6,695 of record CAZTCJ010000013.1, on the reverse strand, counting down.
GGTGAAATCGACGTGCTCATGCGCAATACGAGCTGGACCTTCAGCCGGGACACCAATCTGGGCCTCGATTTCGCTGGCATCAGCTACTATGACGGCCAGGGCTTCATGGTGCCCCGCTCGCTCGGCGTGGAAACCGCGCTGGATCTGGACGGCGCGCGCATCTGCGTGCAGACCGGCACCACCACGGAACTCAATGTGGCCGATTACTTCCGCGCCAATGGCATGGAGTTCGAGACCATCGTGGTGCGGACGGTCGACGAGTCCCGTGCGAACTATCTGGCGGAAGCCTGCGATGCCTATACCACCGATGTCTCGGCGCTGGCTGCCGTGCGCACCACCTTTCCCGACCCCAGCGCCCATATGATCCTGCCGGAAGTCATCTCCAAGGAGCCGCTCGGGCCCGCCATACGCCATGGCGATCAGGACTGGGCCGATGTGGTGCGTTGGGTTCTGCTGGCCACCATTCTGGCGGAGGAACTGGGCGTGACGGCGGAGAATGTGGCGACGCTCAAAGACAGTGCTACCAATCCGGAAATCCGCAGGCTTCTGGGCAGCGAAGGCGCGCTGGGCGGCTATCTGGGCCTTTCCGACGATTGGGCGTTTCGGGTGATTTCCACCGTCGGCAATTACGGGCAGATCTTCGAGCGGGGCCTGGGCAAGGACAGCACGCTCAACTTGGAGCGCGGCCTCAATCGCCTGTGGACCGATGGCGGGCTGCATTACGCGCCGCCATTGCGCTGATCGGCGGGAAAGGATCTGAATGGTGGATGCGATCGCCCGCCTGGTCCGTGCCGAGAAGAGCCGGGCGATCCTCTTTCAGGCGCTGGCCCTGGGCGCGGTGGTCCTGTTTGCCTTCTTTATCTTTCAGAACACGGTGCAAAATCTGAGCGAGCGGGGTATTGCCAGCGGCTTCGGGTTTCTCGATCAGCCGGCGGGCTACGACATTTCCTTCAAACTGATCGACTATGAGCTGACTGATACCCATGGCCGGATCTTTTTCGTCGGCCTGTTCAACACGCTGCTGGTGGCGGGGCTCGGCATCGTGCTTGCGACGGTCCTGGGGCTGATCGTCGGGATCTTACGTCTGTCGGGCAACTGGCTGGTGGGCGGGCTGATGTCCGCTTATGTGGAAGTCTTGCGCAATGTGCCGCTGCTGCTGCAGATCCTGTTCTGGTATGCGGTGATGCTGGCCCTGCCCACCGTGCGCGAGAGCCTGTCGCTGGGCGATGTGGTGTTTCTGAACAACCGGGGCATGGAACTGCCGACTCCGGTCTTCGGAGACGGCATGGCGCTGGTGGGCGGTGCGGGAGTCCTGGCGCTTTTGGTCCTGATCGGCGTGCTGCGCTGGAACGTCCGTGTCCGGGAGCGCACCGGCACCGCAGCGTTATCGCCCCTCTGGCTCAGTGCGATTATCATCGGTCTTGTGCTCCTGCCGTTCGCCGTCTTCATGCTGATCGGCGCACCCTTGACCTGGGACGTGCCTGAGGCCGGACGGTTCAATTTCTCCGGCGGGCTAACCGTGCCGCCCTCCTTCACCGCCTTGCTCCTGGCTCTGACGACCTATACGGCCGCCTTTATCGGCGAGATCGTGCGGGCGGGGATCCAGTCGGTGGCGCGCGGCCAGCGGGAAGCGGCCCTGGCTCTGGGTCTGGGATCCGGCCAGACCATGCGGCTGGTGATCCTGCCCCAGGCGCTTCGCGTGATCATCCCGCCGGTGACGAGTCAGTATCTGAACCTGACGAAAAACTCGTCGCTGGGCGTCGTCATCGGCTATCCGGATATCGTCGCGACCTTCGGCGGCACCACCTTGAACCAGACCGGCCAGGCCATCGAGACGCTGGCCATGGTCATGGGGTTTTACCTGACCGTCAGCCTCCTGATCTCCCTGGTTATGAACTGGTATAATCGCAGGGTCCGGCTCAAGGGAGGGATGCCCGCATGAGCCTGACCGAGACCACTGCGCCGCGCAGCTATGCGCCGGGGGAGCATCCCGACTTGCCGCCGCCCGGACGGACGGGCGGCATCCTGACCTGGATGCAGGAGAACCTGTTCTCCGGCATTGGCAACAGCTTTCTGACCCTGCTCGCCTTAACGGTTCTGGCCGTCACCATCCCGCCCTTTATCGATTGGGCGTTTCTCACCGCCGATTTCTCCGCTCCCAGCCGGTTCGAATGCGAAGGGGAAGGGGCCTGCTGGGCCGTGGTGACCGAGCGCTGGCGGCCTTTTCTGTTCGGTTTTTATCCGGGTGCGGAAGCCTGGCGGCTCATCATCGCAGGGCTGTTGCTCCCGGTCGCCGTGACGCCGCTCTTATTTCCGGAAATGCCTTACCGCAACCGGTTCCTGTGGGTCACGCTGGCCTCGCCCTTCCTGCTGGCCTGGCTGTTGGGCGGCGGGCTGGGGCTTGAAGAGGTGGGCACGGAGCGTTGGGGCGGCCTGATGCTGACCCTGGTCATCGGCGTGACGGGCATCGCCGCTTCGCTGCCCATCGGCGTGGCCTTGGCGCTGGGGCGCCAGTCGGACCTGCCGGTGATCCGGATCCTGTGCACCAGTTTTATCGAGACGATCCGCGGCGTGCCCTTGATCACGCTTTTGTTCTTTTCCTCCGTCATGCTGCCCTTGTTCCTGCCCGAAGGGGTCAGCTTCGACAAATTGCTGCGGGCACTGATCGTCATCGCCCTGTTCGCGTCGGCCTATATGGCGGAAGTGGTGCGCGGCGGGCTGCAGGCCATTCCCAAAGGCCAGATCGAGGCGGCCCAGGCCTTAGGCCTCGGCTATTGGCGGACGACCATCTTTGTCGTCTTGCCCCAGGCCTTGCGCATTGCGATCCCTGGCATCGTCAATACCTTCATTGGTCTGTTCAAGGACACCAGCCTCGTGACCACCATCGGCCTTCTGGAGCTGGTGGGCATCGCCGAAGCGACGCTTACGGATCAGGACTGGCTGGGCTTGCGCATCGAGGTCTATCTGTTCGTCGGCTTCGTCTTCTGGATCTTCTGTTTCGGGATCTCGCGTTACAGTCTCTGGCTGGAGCGCCGCCTTGGCCATGACGAGAAACACAGGGCGGGGAGGGAGTTGGCATGAGCGCGACCGGCGGGCCGATCATCGAAATGGAGGGCGTCCACAAATGGTACGGCACCTTCCATGTGCTGAAAGATATCAACCTCACCGTCGCCCGGGGCGAGAAGATCGTCATTTCCGGCCCGTCCGGGTCGGGTAAATCCACGCTCATCCGCTGCATCAACCGGCTGGAGGTTCACGAACAGGGCCGCATCCTCATCGACGGCATGGAGCTGACCGATGACGTCAAGCGCATCGACGAGATCCGCCGCGATGTGGGCATGGTATTCCAGAGCTTCAATCTGTTTCCCCATTTGACGGCTCTGGAAAACTGCACGCTGGCGCCGATCCGAGTGCGGAAGATGCCCCGCAGGGAGGCCGAGGATCTGGCGCGCCGGTATCTGGAACGGGTGCAAATTCCGGAGCAGGCGGACAAATATCCGGCCCAGCTCTCGGGCGGCCAGCAGCAGCGGGTGGCGATCGCCCGCGCCTTGTGCATGAACCCGCGCATCATGCTGTTCGACGAGCCCACTTCCGCGCTCGATCCGGAAATGATCAAGGAAGTGCTCGATGTCATGACCGATCTGGCGGAAAGCGGCATGACCATGCTGGTGGTCAGCCATGAGATGGGTTTCGCGCGCCGGGCCGCCGACCGCATGATCTTCATGGACGGCGGCGAGATCATCGAGATCGCGCCTCCGGCCCAGTTCTTCACCGATCCCGAGCATCCCCGCACGCGCCAGTTTCTCGATCAGATTCTGGACCGCTAAGGCCGCTTGCACATCGCCGTCAGCAACGCGTTTGACGCAGGGCGTGCCCCGTTCGTCGTCCTTTGATTGACCGCACCGGCGAAGCTTCGAGGATATGCCCTTACAAGCGCAAGAAATTTGGGGACGGGCACATGATCGAGACCAAGAGAGGATGGGTGGCGGCCATCTGCGCCGCGCTTTTTGCTGCGACGCTTACGGTCAGCGCGGCTGCGCAGGAACGCTATGAGGAAGAAAAAGGGCGGTACGGGGAAGAAAAGGAAGAGCGGTACACAGAGAAAGAATACGTCAAGGGCAGTGTCGAGGATCTGGACTGGCTCGCGGGCCATTGGCAGGGGGAGTATTACGGCGGCATCGTCGATGAAATCTACACAAAGCCGCGCAACGGCACGCTCGCGGGCATGTATCGTTGGACCAAGGACGGCCAGGGCGCTACATACGCCATCATGGCCTACACCAATGTGGGCGAGACCGTCGTCTTTCAGATGACCGAACTCAACGCGGATCTGACGCCCGTCAAAGGGAGCGGCGAGTCCTTCGGTCAGCTCCTGGAAATGTCCGAGGATAAGGCCGTTTTCGAAGGCATGACCGTCGAGCGCAACGGGCCCGGCGATCTCACCGTCACCTTGACGCTCGAAGGCGAAAGCGGCGCGCCCGTGACCCATACCATGCGCTACAAGCGCCATTGCGAAGGGGTCTGCGTCATGCCGTGAGGCGGGCCGGTGCACTGGATCCGGATACGATCCGTATGCCTCACTCGTCCAGAAGCTCGATGGTCTGGATTTCCTGGGCGTACGGCATGAACCCCATGCGCTGATAAAGCGGCAGGGCGCGCGGATGGTCGAGGGTGCAGGTATTGACCAGGAGCCGGTTCGCGCCCTTTTCCCACATCAGCTCGATCACCTGATGGAGGAAAAAGGCGCCGAGCCCGCCGCCCAGATAGTCGGGCACCAGCCCGAAATAGGCCAGATTGGTGGCCTCGCCATGGGTGAAGTCGATCTCGGCGAAGCCCGCGGGCACACCGTCCTTGTAGAGCACATAAACCTCGATGCCGGCCGTGGCGAGATAGCGGGTCAGATCGCCATCGCTCATCCGTTTGCGGAACACCCAGTGATACTCGCGTCCGATGACGTCGTAAAGATAGCGGTAGAAATGGATCGGCAGCCTGTCGGCCTTCATGATCGCCACCTTGCCTTTCGGCGCGGGCGGCTGGCGGACCAGGACCGGTTTGGGCATGTGCAGAAAGGTGACGGTGGTTTGCAACTGCCGTCCCATGATCAGGCCGCCCCGCTTGCCGCAGTACCGGTTTCCACAGGCAAATCCTCGCGCATACCCCATTCCGCCCAGGAGCCGTCATAGAGCGATACGGAGGGATGGCCGACGCGGGTCAGCGCCAGCGCCAGGATCGCGGCGGTGACGCCGGAACCGCACATGGTCACCACCGGCTGCGCCCAGTCGAGGCCGGCGCGTTCGAAAATACCTTGCAGGTCCGATGCGGTTTTCATCGTGCCGTCATCATTCAGCAGGCTGCGGTAATGGACGTTCAGGCTGCCGGGCACATGGCCCGCGCGCATGCCGGGGCGCGGTTCCGGCTCGTCCCCGCGATAGCGGCCGGGCGAGCGGGCATCGACGATTTGCTCCGCACCCGTCTTCAGATTGTTCTGGATCTGGGCGGCATCGCGCACCAGCATGGCGTGCTTGCGCGCGGTGAAATGGCGGGCCGTGGGCGCGCTGGGCGGCAGATCGTCTACGGCACGGCCTTCCGTCAGCCATTTGGGAAAGCCGCCATCGAGCACGAACACGTCCCGATAGCCCATGACCCGGAACATCCACCAGGCCCGCGCGGCGGAAAACAGTCCGGCGCCGTCATAAACGATGATCCGCGCCCCGTCGCCGAGGCCCAGCTTGCGGACCCGCGAGGAAAATTTCGCCGGATCGGGCAGCATATGGGGCAGGCCGGTCTCCTTGTCGGCGATCTCTTCCAGATCGAAAAAGACCGCGCCCGGAATGCGCCGTTCGCCCCATTCGGCGCGCCCGTCGCGCTTGGCATCGGGCAGATACCAGGAGGCGTCGGCGACCCGCACATCCGGCATGCTGATGTTCTGGGCGAGCCATTCGGTGGTGACGAGGGGATCGGCTTCTTGAGGCCCGATCATGGCGTTTCTCCTTATTGTCGTTTTTCTCTATCCCTGTCAGGCCGCCTGGGAGCCTGTCCGGGTCAACCATCCGGGCACGGGCAGATCTTTCGATTTCAGGAAGGCCGGATTGAACAGCTTGCTTTGATAACGGGTCCCGAAGTCGCACAGAATGGTCACGATGGTGTGACCCGGCCCCAATTCTTTCGCGAGCCGGATCGCGCCCGCCACATTGATGCCGGAAGAGCCGCCCAGGCACAGGCCTTCATGCTCCAGAAGATCGAAGACGATGGGAATGGCTTCGCTGTCGGGTATCTGGAACGCCAGATCGACCGGCGCGCCGTCGATATTGGCGGTCACCCGCCCATTGCCGATGCCTTCGGTGATGGAATTGCCTTCGGCCTTCAATTCTCCGTGGGCGAAGTGGTTGTACAGCGCCGAGCCCATCGGGTCGGACAGTGCGATCCTGATGTCGCCGCGCCGTTCCTTGAGGGCCATGCCGACCCCCGCCAGGGTACCGCCGGTGCCGATGGCGCAGACGAAGCCATCGACCCGGCCCTCCGTCTGTTCCCAGATTTCCGGGCCCGTATGATCGTAATGGGCCTTGCGGTTGGCCACATTGTCGAACTGGTTGGCCCAGATCGCGCCCTTCGGATCCTTGACGGCGAGCTCCTCAGCAAGGCGCCCGGAATATTTCACGTAGTTGTTCGGGTCCTTGTAGGGCACGGCGGGCACT
>CAZTCJ010000012.1:0-63592 GCA_964612085.1 uncultured Alphaproteobacteria bacterium | reverse complement strand
GAGCCCGAGCCCGGCTCCGAATAGCCCTGGCACCACCAGTCCTCGCCCGACAGGATGCGGGGCAGGAAGCGCTTTTTCTGGTCTTCATTGCCGAAGGTGTAGATCACCGGCCCGACCATGGTGACGCCGAAGGGCAGGATCGGCATCATTTCGTAATTGGCGCTTTCTTCCTGCCAGATGTACCGCTGGGTCACGGTCCAGCCGGGGCCGCCATACTCCGTAGGCCAGCCCGGCGCCGACCAGCCGCGCTCATGCACGAGCTTGTGCCATTGCCGGTAGGTGTCCGGGTTGAGGTCCTTGCGCGAGCCTTTCAAATGGGCCGGTACGCTTTCGAAGAACGTGCGAATCTCGCGGCGGAACGCTTCGTCTTCAGCCGTGAAGGTCACATCCATGAGCCTGCCTCTTGGTGCATGGTGAATCGATGATGGACGGTCTTATTCTGTCTTTCGCGCGATGATAGCCGTGGTTTTGCAGCAATAACAGCGCGCAAGGCGCGCCGATCTGTCGCCGCAGCCGGAAAATGATCGCTCCAAGAGCCTGAGCAAAGACTGACGCAGCGTCAACTCCGCCGCGCGGGCGGCGTCAGGGCGCATCCGGCCCGTCCGGTCCGGATACCGGCCCATTGTCCCGATCCGCCGCGCCCGGGCGGGACTGGCTTTTGTCGAACCACTCCTCCCGGCGCATTTCGAACCAGATGGACCGGCCGCCAATCACCGGGATTTCATAGTGGACGGGGGCCGTCTCCAGGTCGCCGTCCCGCAGGCCCTGGAGAACGGCCAGCGCCTCGTCATCGGTCCCGAAGAATTCCGACCCGATGGCCATGGAATGCCAAAGGCCGTCGGCCCCTTCGTAGTAGACGTAAGACGACAGCAACACGCCGTTGCGCACGATGAACCAGTATTCCGGCGCCGCATCGCCTTGCAGATCGGCCGTCACCACCATGCAGTCCCGCTCCTTGTCGGGATTGCATTCGAGCAGCCGGGGACGCTGATAGGCCTCCTGGTCGAGCATCTTGTCGATTAAGGCTTGCGGCACGGTCAGACCCGCGGGCACACGCTCCACCCGGGTCTCCAGGGCCTCCACATAGCCCATGGCGGAGCCTTTGGGTCCGATGCCGCGCTGGCGCCATTCGTAATAGGCCCCGGTTTCATCGAGCACGTCCAGTTGCGCCAGGATCGTTTTGTGATCCGGCAGGCTGTCGTCCGTACGCAGACGCTCCAGCGCCGTCTCGCCTGCGGCTCCGAGGCGGTAGCGCAGATAGCCGTAGTTGAGTTCCACCGGGCTGATCTCGCCGGACTCCAGCCGCGCCAGATGATCCTCCGCGCTGATCCGGTAGGGATTGACGAGCGGCGTCATCAGCACGATGGCAACGGCCACGGTCACGCCCGCCAGAACGATATTGGCGGGCCGGATAATCGCCGCCCACCGGGGCAACAGTCCGGCCACGGCATAAACCAGCGCGTAAAGCGCCAGGATACCGAGCACGATCACGGCATAGACGCGGGTGACCGTCACCGGCTCCTCGACGATCCGCTGCCAGAGCACATACCCGGCCAGGCCGACGAAAATCGGCAGCAGCAGGCCCTGCAGGCGCATGATCATGTTCAAGACGCCCGCGAAGCGTTCCGTCGCGCCATGGCGTTCGCCGTCGCCCAGGACCGCGTTCATGAGCGTGATGGCGCCGATCGTCACCCAGACCAGCAGCGCCACCGGGCTGCCGATCTCCCGCAAGGGATCGAGATCGGTGAACGGCAGGGCAATGACGAACAGCGCCGTGGCGACCGTCAAAATCGGCGCGAGCACATGCAGGAGCGCGAAGAGCACACCGCGCACGGTCAGGATCACCCGCTCCCGGCCGCGCAGGACCGCGATGGCCGTGGCGAAGGCGGCGGGCGTCACCATGCGCTGGAACAGGTCCTGCCTGAAGAGCGAGGAGAAAAAGCCGATATCGATAATGTCGAACAGCGCGCCCCAGAGCCACAGCACGATCCAGAAAATGCCGGTGAACAGGCTCGCCACCGCCACCATGACCGGCGTGTTCCAAGCGAACTCGAACAGCGAGGGATAATGCCAGACGCTTTCGCGCCGTTCGAACACGGTCCGGAAGAAAGGCAGCGAGATGATGCCGATCAAAAATCCGCAGGCGGAGAGAAGGGTCAGCCCAGGACTGTCGGTGATGCCCCAGCCGAAGGTGGTCTCGGCAAGCAGATAAAGCCCGGCAAGCCCGCCGCCCAACACAAGCGCATAGACGGCCGAGGCGATCCGCGTATAGGTCGAGCTGGTCAACCAATAGGCCGTGGGCGCGGTGGTGATGGCGATCAAGAGGGCAAAGAGCATCTTGCCTTCGCCCGCCGGCATGTCAGCCGGACGCAAGGCTTCCAGAATGAAATGCGCGCCCAGACCGCTCAGCGCGCCCAGGCCCGTGAACAGGATCAGCCCGGTGACGAGGCTGCCCTGGTGCTCGTGTTCCTGATCCATCGTTCAACCCTCGCAAGGCGATCAAAACCCGCACGCACCATACGCGAAAGGATAGGATCCGGCCATCGGCAGATCACACAGCCGTGCCGTTCACGGGCCCGGAGACCTTCGCCTGGTCGAATGTGGCCATGCCCCCATGGCAGACCGCCGCCGCCTGAACGATCTGCAAGGCGAGCACAGCGCCCGATCCCTCGCCCAGACGCAGACCCAGATCGAGCAGCGGTTCCTTGCCGATGGTCTCCAGGAGCAGACGGTGGCCCGGTTCCGCCGAGACATGGGCAGCCAGGCAATGATCAAGCGCGGTCTCGTCGATCCGGTAGAGCACGGCCGCCGCTGCGGTGACCGCATAGCCATCGAGGATCACGGGCACGCGGGCGATCCGCGCCGCGATGATCGCGCCGGCGATGGCCGCGAATTCACGCCCGCCCACCCGGCGCAGGCACTCCAGCGGATCGCCGAGCGCGGCTTGGTGGAACGCGATGGCCGCGTCCACCGTCTCCACCTTGCGCGCGAGACCCGCGTCATCGACGCCGGTGCCCCGCCCGGTCCAGTCAGCGGCGTTCCCGCCGAACAGCGCACAAGACAGAGCCGCCGCCACGGTCGTATTGCCGATGCCCATCTCGCCCAGACACAGAATGTCCGGCGTGTCGGCGACCGCTTCCATGCCGAAAGCGATGGTACCCGCGCAGTCCCGTTCCGACAGGGCGGCCGCGCCGGTGATGTCCGGGGTCGGCATATCGAGCGCCAGGTCGAACACTTTCAGGCCCGCCCCTGCCGCCACCGCCAACTGATTGACCGCGGCCCCGCCGGCCGCGAAATTGTCCACCATCTGGCGGGTCACCTCCGGCGGATAGGCCGAGACGCCGTGCGCCGCTACCCCATGGTTCGCCGCATAGACCGCGACGCGGGGCTTGAGCACCGACGGTTTGGCCTTGCCTTGCCAGCGGGCGAGCCATTCGACGATCTCCTCAAGCCGCCCCAGCGCGCCTGCGGGCTTGGTCAACTGGGCATTCCGCGCGCGCACTTGCGCCACCGCCTCTTCAGCGGACGGCGGAAACGCCTTGAACAGAGCGCGAATGTCGTCAAAGGGTTTACCGGTCACGGATGTTCTCCCGAAAGGCTTCTTCATGACAGACGGGCCCCCGACCGACCCCACGCCTTCTTGGCGCACAACACTGGCGCGCGTGTGGGAAGACATTCGGATCGCCTTGATTTTCCTGACCCGCCTGCCCGTCTCCTATCATGGGGATATGCCGCGCGTCCGCATCACGCAAGCCATGGGCGCGTTTCCCGTCGCGGGCGGCGTGGTGGGCGCGCTTGGCGGGACGGCCTACGCCCTGGCCTTTTGGGCCGGTCTCGGACCGATGGCCGCAGGCGTGCTGGCGCTCATGGCCATGATCGCCGCGACCGGCGCGTTTCACGAAGACGGGCTGGGCGATGTGGCGGACGGCTTCGGCGGCGGGCACACCCGCGAGGCCAAGCTCACGATCATGCGCGACAGCCGTCTCGGCACCTACGGCACCGTGGCGATCGTTCTGGCGCTGCTGTTGAAGCTGGCGCTCCTGATACGGATCGAAGCGCCCTGGCTCGTCTTCGCGAGTCTGATCGCCACGGGCACGCTGTCCCGCGCCATGATCGTGGCCGTCATCTACTGGGTCTCCCCTGCCCGCGGCGACGGTCAGTCGGCGGAGGCTGGCAGGCCGCCCGGCACGGCCCTCAAGCAGGTCTTGGCCATCGGCTTGATCGCCGCACTGATCGCCTTGCCGGTCGGGACGGCACTGGCCGCGATCCTGGCGGCCTGCCTGGGGGCCTGGGGCGTCTCGCATCTGGCCAGACGCCAGATCGGCGGCCAGACCGGTGATGTTTTAGGCGCCACCCAGATGATCTCGGAGCTGGCCGCCTTGACCGCGATTGCGGCGCTTACGGTGTAAATCTCATTGCGCCTCGGTCACGGGCAGCGACTGCACGATCTCGCCATTGTAGAACACCGTGACTTCCGTGAACTGACTTTGCTCGGCCGGTTCGTCATAAGCCGCTTCATGCCAGGTCACCACCTGGGGCCACATGCCGCCTTTCGCCGCGATCTTCAGATCGAGCATCAGGATCGCCGGGTTGAAGCCTTGCGGCACCATACGGGCAAGCGTCACCTCATAGCCCGGCGTGCCCAGTTCCACTTCGCCCTGAACATAAAGGCGCGGGTCGCCGCCGGGCTCCAGATCGATCCAGGCGGACCACTCCCGCATGTTCAAAATTTGAACGCTTATATTGTTTTGCCCTTCGGCCAGACTGTCCGTGGCCGCCTCTTTGCCCATGGCAGCGGCTTCCTCCGCATCCGCCTGGACATCACCAGTCCCGCCCGCGCCGGTCTCCTCGGAACACCCCGCGACACAGAAGGCCGCCGTTATCAGGCCCGCAGCCAGGCCGGTTTTAATCCGTAGGCTCATCTCTTCCCTCCATCGCTCTTGTTGCGCGCCCCGATAGAATGGAGTTTAGCAGACTCGCGGGCATGGTACAGGTGGCTCAACCGTCCTATGCTGGAGGCCAACCCCATTGCTTGAGGACGGACCCATGGCGCCCTTTGAAACCCTGCTCGCCTTCGCCGCCGCCACCGTGGTCTTCGGCTATATGCCGGGACCGGCCATGCTGTACACGGCGGCCCAGACATTGGCGCGGGGGCGGGAAGCAGGCTTCCACGCCGCCATCGGCATCCATGTGGGCTGTTACGTGCATGTCTTCGCCGCCGCTCTCGGCCTGTCGGCGATCTTCATGCATGTGCCGGCGGTCTACACGGCCGTGAAGCTGGCGGGCGCGGTCTATCTGATCTGGCTCGGCATCGGATTGATCCGTCAAAAGATCGATCCGGATGCCCTGCCCACGGTCAAGGCCCGCTCCAAGCGCAAGGCGTTTTTCGAAAGCTTCATGGTCGAGGTTTTGAACCCGAAAGTGGCGATCTTCTTCATCGCCTTCCTGCCCCAGTTCGTGGATCCGGCAGGTGCCTTCCCGGTCTGGGTGCAATTCCTCATTCTGGGCATGATCGTGAATTTCACCTTCACCTCGGCCGATTTCGTCTGTGTGCTGCTGGCCTCAAGCGTCATGCGCGGCGTCAAGGCCTCTGAGAGCGCGCTACGGTTTGCCCGATGGGCGGGCGGCTCGCTGCTGATGGGGCTCGGCGTGCGTCTGGCTTTGGTGAAGGACTAAGCCGTAAGCTGGCTGATCAACTGACCCAAGGGATCGGGATCGAGGACCTTGCCCTCCAGCGCCCCTTTCCAGTCGAGCGCCGCGCGCAGAGACACGACCTCGCCGATGACGATCAGCGCCGGGGCCGGAATACCGCTGGCCGCCACATCGCGCGCGGCATTTTCTAACGTGGTTTCCAAGACCTGCTGGTCGGGCGTTGTGGCGCGGGAGACTACGGCCACGGGCTGGGCGGCAGGCCGTCCGCCTGCGATCAATCTGTGGGCGATCCCGTCCAGATGTTTGAGCGCCATATAGAGCACCAGCACCGGCGCGCCTTTCGCCAGCGCCTCCCAATCAAGCCCGTCCGGCACCTCGCCGCTCGCCGCATGGCCGGTGATGAAGGTAACCGCGTGGTTCACGTCCCGATGGGTCACGGGAATGCCCGCATGGGCGAGCCCGCCGACACCGGCGCTGATCCCCGGCACCACCCGGAAGGGAATACCCGCGCGCACCAGCGCCAGGGCTTCCTCGCCGCCGCGCCCGAACACGAAGGGGTCGCCGCCTTTGAGCCGCAACACCCGTTTGCCGCTGCGCGCCAGCTCCACGAGCCGGGCGGAAATATCCCGCTGCTTGGGCGACGGCTTGCCGCCGCGCTTGCCCGCATATTCGATTTCAGCGTCCGGCCTGGCCAGCTCCAGGATCCCGTCGCCCACCAACGCGTCGTGAACGATGACGTCCGCCTGGCCCAGCGCGTGGGCCGCATGCAACGTCAACAGGCCCGGGTCGCCCGGCCCCGCGCCCACCAGCCAGACCCAGCCGGGCTCGAAAGCGGGAAACGCCATCTGGCCCGTGGGCAGGACCGCGCCGAGCGGGTCCCGGCTTTTCGGGCCTTTCGCGGGCCAATTCAGAATGCGGGTCTTGGTCATGGGCCTATTCCACATTAAAAAATCGGAAAAAATTCTATTTCCCGGTCTCTACTAGGAATAAGAACCCTATCCCGCTCCGCCAAGGGGAAATCGAAACACGAGCCCGTGAGAGCCTGCTGCTGGTGTCCGGCCCTTGCCGTTTTCGCTATGGTGCCCAGGTCTTTAGAGGCTTGGACACATCAAGGCGCATCACGATGAAATCCGGATTTGCTTATGCCATCGCCGCCGTCGCCACGCTGGCGGCCCTGGTTCTGGTGTTGAACTGGCTGTTTCCCGGCGCGCTCGGCCGGGAGGATGCCGCGCCGCGCCTGGTGCACGCGGTTCTGCTGCTCGTGCTCGTGGGGTCGTCCCTGGCGCTGCGCACCCGGGCGGAACTGGCCGAGAGCCTGCGCTACGGCCTGATCTGGGTGGCGATCATCGCGGTTCTGGTGCTGGGCTATTCCCTCAAGGACGATTTCGCGGCGCTCGGCCAGCGCATGGTGGCGACCCTCGTGCCCTCCCAGCCGATCACATCGGAAGCGGGCGAAGTCTCCTTGCGCCGCTCCGCCAACGGACATTTCATGGCGCGCACCAATGTCACCGGCCCTAATCTGGATGAGGCGACCGTCACCTTCCTGGTGGACACGGGCGCCTCCAGCGTCGCGCTGACACCGGGAGACGCACGGCGCATCGGCATCGATCCGGACCGGCTCACCTACAACATGCCGATCCGCACGGCGAACGGCACCACCTATGCCGCCCGTATCGCGGTGAAACGGATCGAGCTTGGCGGCATCGTCGTGCCGGATGTCTCCGGCCATGTGATCCGTGAAGGGCTTTCCGTTTCGCTCCTGGGCCTGAGCTTTCTCGACCGGCTGTCGGGCTACAGCGTCGAAGGCGAAGACCTGATCCTGCGGCAATAGGCGGAGACCCCATGCTGATCGCCCAGATCACCGACTGCCATATCCAGCCGGACGGCACCGACCCCGCCGGCGGTTTTGACACCGCCGCCGATCTGGCTCGGATCATCGATTTCCTCAATGCCTATGCACCGCAGCCCGATTTTGTCATCGCCACGGGCGATCTGACCGAACGGGGCACACCGGAAGGCTATGCCCATTTCGTCTCCCTCGTGAAACCGTTGAAAGCGCCCTTGCTCGCGATCCCCGGCAATCATGACAAGCGCGATCCCTTCCGGGCAGCGCTCGGACCCATCTCCCAGATTGGGACGGACACGCCCTTTCTGCACTTCGTTCAGGACCATGACGACCCGGAATTTGGGCCTTTCCGCTTCATCGCCGTCGATAGTATCGAGGCGAAAGAGACGGGTGGCCATCAGTGTGCCGAGCGCCTGGCCTGGCTCGATGAACGCTTAAGCGAAGCGCAGGACATCCCCACCGTGATCGCCATGCACCACCCGCCGTTCCATGTAGGCATTCCGGTATTCGACAATTTCGGCTTTCAGGGCTTGGAGGCCTTCCGCACCCTGATCGAGCGCCATCCGCAGATCGACCTGATCATGGCGGGCCACGTCCACAGAGCCTTCACCACAAGGCTGGGCTCGGCGTTCGTTTATGTCAGCCCCAGCACGTCTTATGCCTATCCCCTGGAAATGCGCGCGGGCGCGCCATTCGGCCGCCGGGACGAGGCGCCCGCCGTCTCCTTCCATCTGCGCACGGGCCCGCGTTCCTGGGTGTCCCATGTCCAGCCCGTCGCACGCCCTTGAGTCGGCGAAGTTGAAATCGGGCTCTGCCAGCGATACACCCTGAGCCACAGAAGAATTCCGCCTTCCGGTTCACCGCCCGGCGCACCCCTGCGTGCCGCCGGCAAGCTCCAAGGATTGTCCCATGACCCTGCCCATTCCCCGCGCCGATCTGACGCCCAATACCGCCGATTTCGAGCGGATCCCGCTGGTGGCGCCGCAAGGGTTCCGCGAGTATGACGCGCGCTGGCTCTATCCGGAGCAGATCAATCTGATGGGCGTGCAGGCGCTGGGCCTGGGGCTCGGCACAGTGATCCGCGATCTGGGCGTCGCGCCCAAAATCGCCGTCGGCCACGACTACCGCTCCTATTCGGGCGCCATCAAGCAGGCGCTGATCAACGGCCTGCTGGCCTCGGGCGCCGAGGTCTACGATATCGGCCTGGCGCTGTCGCCCATGGCCTATTACGCCCAGTTCGCCCTCGATGTGCCCTGCGTCGCCATGGTGACCGCGAGCCACAACGAAAACGGCTGGACCGGCGTCAAGATGGGCGCGCACCGCCCCCTCACTTTCGGGCCTGATGAGATGAGCCGCCTGCGCGACGTGGTGCTGCAAGGCAAGGGCCGCATCGAGGGTGGCAGCAAATACACTTTCGTGCCTGATATGGCCGAGCGCTACATCGCCGACATGACGCAAGGCAAGAAACTCTCCCGGCCGATCAAGGCGGTGGCGGCCTGCGGCAACGGCACGCCGGGCGCCTTCGCCCAAGCCGCCCTGGAACGGATCGGTGCCGAGATCATCCCGCTTGACTGCGAACTCGACTACACCTTCCCGCGCTACAATCCGCACCCGGAAGACCTGACCATGCTCCATGCGGTGCGCGACGCGGTGCTGGAGCACGGCGCGGAAGTGGGCCTGGCTTTCGACGGCGACGGCGACCGCTGCGGCGTGGTGGACAATGAAGGCGAGGAAATCTTCGCCGACAAGGTGGGCGTCATGCTCGCCCGCGACCTCTCCGCCCAGCACCCCAACGCCCAGTTCGTGGCGGATGTGAAATCCACCGGCCTGTTCCTCACCGATCCGGTGCTCCAGGCCAATGGGGCGAAGACGGATTATTGGAAGACCGGCCATTCCTATATGAAGCGGCGGGTCAATGAGCTGGGCGCGCTGGTCGGTTTCGAGAAGAGCGGCCATTATTTCTTCAACGCGCCCATTGGCCACGGCTATGACGACGGCCTCGTCTCCGCCATCGCGGTCCTGGAAATGCTCGACCGCAATCCGGGGAAAAGCATGGCGGATCTGCGCCGCGCCCTGCCCCAGACCTGGGGCTCGCCGACCATGGCGCCCCACTGCCCGGACGACAAGAAATACGGCGTGGTCGACGCGGTGACCAAGCACTTCGTCTCGCTGTCGGAGAAGGGCGAAACCATCTTAGGACAGACGATCCGGGATGTGGTGACCGTGAACGGCGTCCGCGTCGTGCTCGAAGACGGCACCTGGGGCCTGGTGCGCGCCTCCTCCAATAAGCCAAGCCTGGTCGTGGTGGTCGAAAGCCCGAGTTCGGAAGAGAACATGCGCGCCATGTTCGAAGTGATCGACGGCCATCTCTCCCAATATGCCGAAGTCGGCGAATACGATCAAAAGTTGTAACCTCCGGCCCAATCCTATCACACGCTGAAACGCTCTCCGGCCCGCAGCTTTCTGTTGCGGGCCGGGTATGTTCTGTGTATGTTCTTTATAGAACATATCATGAACATAATGGTGGGTGTCATGGATCAACGGGTAAATATGGTGACCCTGGGCGTGTCGAACGTGCCCCGCGCCAGGGCGTTTTACGAAGACGGGTTGGGTTGGCGCGCCTCGCCCCAAAGCTCCAGCGATTTCACGATCTTCCGGGCGGGCGAGATGCTGGTGGGCCTGTTCCCGCGCGGCGAACTGGCGGCGGAAACAGCGCTCGACGACACCGCGCCGCCCGATGCCTTCGGCGGCATGACCTTGAGTTACGCCGTGGCGACGCGGGAGGAAGCCATCATCGTCATGGCCAAGGCGGAAGCCGCCGGGGCCCTGGTGACGACCCGGCCGGTCAAGACCTCCTGGGGCGGTTTCGCGGGCTATTTCACCGACCCGGACGGCCATGCCTGGGAAATCGTGTGGAACCCGCACTGGTTCGATACGGACGGTCAGCTCTTGATCTCGTGACGGATCATTGGGCTACGGTCTCAACGAGCATGGTTGCGGCCATGATCCCGAGGAAGACGGCGAAAGCCCGCCTCAGCGTGGCGCGCGACAGCCTGTGGGCGGCGGCCACGCCGATGGGCACCGCCAGCATGGTCATGGGCACCACGAGCGCCAGGCCGACCAGATTGACATAACCGAGCGACAACGGCGCCCGGCCTTCCGTGCCGAGCCCGGTGAGCACGAACCCGATGGCGCCGGGTACACTGATGATCAGGCCGAGGCCGCTCGAGGTGCCGATCGCCCGGTGGATCGGCCAGCCGTAAAGGGTCATCAGCGTGACGCCGAAACTGCCGCCGCCGATCCCCATCAGCGCGGAGAAGAACCCGGTTCCGGCGGCAAAACCGGAGCGCACCGGCTCGCCCGGCAGGGTATCGCCCAGCCGCCAGTCCTCGCGCCCTAGGATCATCTGGACACCGACGCCAAGCGCCAGCGTCACGAAAATCAGCGTCAGGACAGGCCCGCTGATCCAGGCGGCCGCCAGCGTGCCCGTCAAAACGCCAACGATCATGGGCAATGCCCACTGGCGCAGCAGGGCGAAATCGACCGCCCCTTTCGCATGGTGCTTGCTCAAAGACCGGATCGATGTGGGGATGATGGTGGCAAGCGAGGTGCCGACGGCCATATGCATACGGACGGCCTCGTCGACGCCTGCGAAACCGAAAGCATGAAACAGGGCGGGCACCAGGATGATGCCGCCGCCCACGCCCAGGAAACCCGCCAGCACACCGGCGGCAAAACCCGCCGCCATGGTGGCGAGCGCGAGCGCGATCACTGTGGGGAGCGAGGCGGCGAGATCCGCGGTCATCAAGCGCCCGCCGGCTGACGGACCGCGCCGGACGGGCCCGATGCCGCCTGCTCCGTGCCGGATTGCGCGTCCTCGACGGCCTCGAGCGCGCGCGCCAGAACGCTTTCATCCGCACCCGGCATCACGCCTTCGACGCTTAACATGCGCCGCCAGATCCGCGCGCCCGGCACGCCCTGATAGAGCCCCAGCATATGGCGCGTGACCTGATGAAGCCGCCCGCCCCGTTCCAGATGCCGTGTACAATACTCCATCATGAGACGGACGGTCTCGGCCCTGGATCGCTCAAGCGCCGGCTCGCCGAAGATCAGACGATCCGCACGGGCCAACATATAAGGCGTTTCATAAGCCCCACGCCCGATCATCGCGCCGTCCACCTTGCCTGTGTGCGCCAGCGCCTCGTCAAGCGTCCGGACGCCGCCATTGAGGATGATCTCCAGATCCGGAAAGGCGCTTTTGATGGTATGAACAAGACCGTAGTCCAGCGGCGGAATGGTGCGGTTGTCCTTCGGGCTCAAGCCTTCGAGCCAGGCCTTGCGGGCATGGATGATCACGGTCCGGCAACCGGCCTGGGCCATGGCCTCGACAAAGCACGGCAGCGTTTCCACCGGATCCTGATCATCGACGCCGATCCGGCATTTGACCGTGACCGGAACAGACACCGCCTTGCCCATGGCCGCGACGCAATCGGCGACCAAACCAGGCTCACGCATCAGGCACGCGCCAAACCGGCCCGACTGCACCCGGTCCGACGGGCAGCCCACATTCAGGTTGATCTCGTCATAGCCGAAGCTCTCGGCAATACACGCGGCCTCGGCCAGTTCGGCCGGATCGCTGCCGCCGAGTTGCACGGCAACGGGATGCTCGGCCTTTTCGAAGCCCAGCAGATGCTCCCGGTCGCCATGGATCACGGCGCCGGTGGTCACCATTTCCGTGTACAGAAGGGTGCGGCGCGTGAGCAGACGCAGAAAGAACCGGCAATGCCGGTCCGTCCAGTCCATCATGGGCGCCACGCTCAGGCGTCTGTCGATAGGGTTGGTCATCCGCTCAAACCGCTGATCCGATTTGAACCTACGATAGCACGTTTGATGCCGCAGCTACGCTTCCGCCGGGCCGGAGCGCTTGAGGATATCCCAGTAATGGCGCACACGGGCCACATAGCCCACCGGCTCGCGGCCCCGCGCATAGCCGTAGGTCAGGGTCTTGTAATAAGCCGGATCCGACAGCAGCGGAAGGACGGTCTTCAGATCCGCCCAACGGTTCGGATTGAGACCCTTGCCACGGGCCAGCTTGCGGGCATCGAGCAGATGGCCGTAACCCACATTGTAAGCGGCAAGCGCCAGCCACAGGCGGTCATCGCCGGTCACGGCCTTGGGCAGGCGGTCATAGAGGCGGCGCAGATAGCGCGCGCCGCCGCGAATGCTCTGTTTAGCATCGAGCCGGTCGGCGACGCCCATTTCCTCAGCGGTCGCCCGCGTCAGCATCATCAGACCACGGACGCCTGTCGGGCTGGTGGCTTCCGGGTCCCAATGGGATTCCTGATAGGCCATGGCCGCCAGCAGGCGCCAGGAGAACCCGGTCGTGCGGGCCGCCCGCCCGAAAGCGGGGATGTAGCCGTCAAGCCGCTCGCCGATCCGCTGGCGGAAGACCGACAGATCCACATAATCGAAGGCCGGCACATGGCCGTAATAGCGTTCCTTCAAGCCTTCGATCAGTTGTGCCGTCGTCTCGAGGGCGAAGAAGCGAGCCACTTCCGATGACAGGTCCACCGCATCCTCGGGCATCATCCAGGACAGATTTTCCCTTTCCGTCAGATCGAAGGGCACGATCAGATCGGGGTGATAGCGCCTAGTCAGAGAAACAAGCGTTGAATCCCCGACCGTACAGTCGATTTCGCGCGCCGCGACCCGGGCCATGAGATCCTCGGCCGTCAGACCGCGATTGGCGGCCCATTGAAGCGCTGGCGCGCGTTCCTTCAAATCATTCATCCGGGAGCGGTAGGACTGTTCGGTCACGACCGTGATGGACGCTTTATGCAGCCTCGCCTTGCTGGGCCGGGGGCCCTTCCGGTGACAAACGAGTTGCTGGCGCACGGCGCTATAGGCGGGGCCGGACAGGAAAGCAGTACGCGGATCTTTCGTGCGCGTCACGCCGGCCGCAAGATGCCCCTCACCCGCGCTCAGAGCGGCCAGAACATCCGCAACGCTCTTCAGCACGCGGAACTCAACCTCGACACCGAGATGATCTGCGAAGGCGCTCGCCAGATCGTGCTCGAACCCGGCCGGATCGTCCTTATCGAGAAAATACGTGGTGGGACCGTTATAGGTGAGGACGATCAGACGGCCCTCCTCGCGCACACGCTCCAAGACGGTGCGCGGGATGAGGGCCTCGGGTTTGAGGACCGGCATGGGCATGGCTGACCGCACGCCGAATTCACCCAATTGGGCGGCGCTCATAACGATCATGCAGGAAAGAAGAAAGCCGGCCGCGCAGCCGCGCACCAGCCGACCAGGTGAGATACTCATAGAACTCCGAACCATCCCCGAACTATGCGGGCGGTCTCGTCAAAACCCGCTTAACAAAGTTCAAAACACTCTAAAACGCATGTGGCCGGGCGCCCCGAGCAGCCCAGCCACGACGAGGAAGATAGTGATTTTGTGATCATTTACCAGTGGGAAGGTCCCGAAACGGGACATCCTTGTCGACTCTGACGTCCTGTGGCATTCCGAGCACACGTTCTGCAATAATATTGCGCAAAATCTCATCCGTACCGCCAGCAATTCGAAGACCGGGCGCCCACATATAGGCCTGCTGGAAGGCCGCCTCGAACGGCGCGAAGGCTTCCATGACCACACCGCCCATATCCTGCAAATCCATGGCCAGACTGGTCAGTTCCTGAAGCTGGCTGGCGGTCACCACCTTGCCGATGGAGCTTTCAGGCCCGGGCACCTGCCCGCGCGACAGGGCGGTCAGGGTACGGTAGCGGGTGTAGGTCAGGCCTTGGGCGCGCACATACCATTCCGCGATGCGCTCGCGCACGGCCGCATTGTCGATGGCCGCGCCGTCTTCCAACATGACGGTGCGCGCCAGTTCGATCAGCTCATTGACGTCCGGTCCGCCAGAGCCGCCGCCGATGGCCAAGCGTTCATGCATCAGTGTGGTGAGCGCCACTTTCCAGCCATCGCCCACATCGCCCAGACGCTGACTATCCGGAATGCGCACATCGTTGAAGAACACTTCGTTGAAGTTCGCGCCGCCGCTCGCCTGCTTGATGGGCCGCGCCTCGACACCCGGCGATTTCATGTCAAGGAAGAAAAAGGTCAAGCCCTTGTGCTTGGGCACGTTGGGGTCGGAGCGCGTGACCAGAATGCCGTAGTCGGAGTAATGGGCGCCGGAGGTCCAGACCTTCTGCCCATTGATGATCCAGTCATCGCCGTCGCGCTCGCAGCGGGTGCGCAGGCCCGCCACGTCGGAGCCCGCCGCCGGTTCGGAAAAGAGCTGGCACCAGATCTCCTCGCCCCGCAGCGCGGGCGCCACATAGCGTGCGAGCTGTTCAGGCGTCGCATAGGCCATCAGCGTGGGGATGCACATGCCGAGCCCGATCTCGAAGAACCCGCGCGGCACGTCGAATTTGGATTCTTCTTGATTGTAGATCACCGACTGCATGGGCGTGCCGCCCCGGCCGCCGAATTCCTCGGGCCAGGTGATCTGGGCGAAACGGGCCGCCGCCTTCTTCGCCTGCCAGGCCTTGGCCTCGGCCAGAAGCTCGGCCTCGGACATGCCCTTACGGCGCCTTTCCGTCTCGTCGGACTTGGCCCGCGCATTCGCTTCGAGCCAGCCGCGCACTTCCGCGCGGAACGCGGCTTCTTCAGGCGTATCGTTGAAATCCATATCGAGCGTCTCCTTAATCCCTGAACTGATCGATCCCTGGGCCGATCAGGCGACGTTGCGCCGTTCGAGCTGGTTCACCAGCCTGTCCTTCCACACCCGCGCGGAGCCGAGCGCCAAAGAAAGCGCCTTCGACCGGCGGTAATAGAGATGGCAATCCACTTCCCAGGTGAAGCCCATGCCGCCATGGGTCTGGATATTCTCCTTGGACGCATAATGATAGGCATCCGTGGCCGAGACCCGCGCACCGGCGGCCGCCAGAGCCAGATCCGGCGAGTCCGTGGAGAGCGCCCAGGCGCCATAATAGGCGTTGGAGCGGGCCAGCTCGTTGTTGATATACATGTCGGCGAGCTTGTGCTTGATCGCCTGGAACGAACCGATCTGGCGGCCGAAAGCATAGCGGGAAAGCGCGTATTCCTTGGCCATTTCCAGGCAGACATCAGCACCGCCCACCTGCTCGAAGGCCATCAGCACGGCGGCCCGGTCGAGCACGCGCCGGGTCAGCGACCAGCCCTCGCCGGCACGGCCCAGACGCTCCGCAGGCACCTTATTGAAGGTGACGCGCGCCTGGGGCCGGGAGGGATCCAAGGTCTTGACGGTTTCGCGGGCAACGCCCGGACTGTTCAGATTGACCAGCACCAGATCGACCGCGTCTTCCGCATCGCTGTCGCTGGTCTTGGCGGCCACGACAGCAAGCTCGGCCACCATGCCGTCGGGAACGGGCATCTTCTCGCCACTGACGGTCGCCCCGTCAAAGCGCAGCGTCATCGAGGCCGGGGTCGGCATTTGCTGCCCTTCGCTCAAGGCCAGGGTGCCGATCACCTCGCCGCTCGCCAGTTTCGGCAGATGGGCTTTCTTCTGCTCCTCGCTGCCCGCCACGAGCAAGGCTTCCGATGCAAGGTACACGGAGGATGCGAAGGGAATGGGCGCCAGCGACCGGCCCAGCTCTTCCGCAATCACGCATAATTCCAGATAACCGAGACCCAGTCCGCCATAGGCTTCCGGGATCGCCGTGCCGGGCCAGCCCATCTCGCAGACCGCCCGCCACAGATCGGCGTCATGGGTCGCGTCGCCTTCGAGCACGGCCCTGACCGTGTCCGGCGGACATTTCTCGGTCAGGAATTTGCGTGCCTGATCCTTCAGGAACTTCTGATCGTCAGAGAAATCGAAATTCATCTTTCCTCCCGCCCATTGAACGCGGCCTCAGGGAACGCGGCTCCAGGAAATGCGGCCCAGAAGCGCGCCGGTTCTCACGATTTTTCTTAAAGATCAGGATACCAGGGGCGTGGGTTTAGGAAAGGGGGCTTGCGGACGCAGCGGACGCGCGACCACGCGCAAAGCTGAGCCGCAGCCTCGCCTTCAGGCCCGGGACGGCCCGTCAGACGGTGCGGACGCGACGTCACCCTTGTCGGCGAAGCCCCGCTCCTCGGCCTTTTGCAAATTGGTTTTCACCCGCGACAGTTCCTCGACGATCATCATGCGGGCGGGTCTGGAGACGCCATCGAAGGCCATGGACAGCACTTCATGGGCATCGGTTTTGAGGGTCGGCAGCAAAAGGTCGATCTTGGCGGTGCGGAAAACATGCTTCGCCCGCTTGTCGCCGGGGTGAGCGCGGCGCTCCACCCAGCCGCTTTCTTCCAAGCGGTCGAGCAGACGGCCCAGGGGCGCGCGTTCCATTTCAAGGAGTTCGGCCAGCGCACTCTGGGTCATGCCGTCCTGGCGGAACAGAAAGGTCAGCACACGCCATTGGGCGCGGGTCAGGCCGAGCCGCGCCATGCGCCGGTCGAAGATACGCGCTAGAATGCGGTGCACATCGTCGATCAAGGCGCCGACCACCTGTTCGATCACGCTGTCGTCGGCATCGGTCAGATTGTGGGCCGCATGGGCCGGCTTGACATCGTTGGCCAGACCTAAAGTGCCCGTTTCCATCTCTATGTCATCTTGCGCCATGGAATCATGGCTCCCCATTCGGGCGTCCATCCGGGCCGCCTGTACCAGTTTGAAGATAGTATACCTTATGACAAACAGGTGACGCTATGCCACAGCCTCAACGCGCGCCCTATCCCCCCTTGACCGGAGCGGCTTAGGCTTGTTCCTCTCCCGCCAAACACGCCCCGGCCCCAGGCCCGCCATCAGGAGATCAAAATGAGAACAGATACGCCTAAAGCCATATTTTTAAAGGATTATGCCCCAGCGCCTTTTGAGATTACCACGGCCCGGCTCGATATCGATCTCGATCCCACCCGCACCCAGGTGCGCGCCACTCTCGCCATCCGGCGCAGGCCCGGCGCCACCGGCCCGCTGCGGCTCGATGGCACGGGCCTGACCCTGAAAGCGCTGCGGCTCGACGGTCAGGATCTGACCGGCGGCGCGTACGAAACCGACGAGCGCAGCCTGACCGTGCTCGCCAGCCTGCCCGACGCCTTCACCCTGGAAACGGAAGTGGAGATCGATCCGGGCGCCAACACCTCGCTCGAAGGGCTTTACATGTCGAACGGCATGTTCTGTACCCAGTGCGAAGCGGAGGGCTTCCGCAAGATCACCTATTTCCTGGACCGGCCCGACAATCTGGCCGTTTACACGGTGCGCCTGACCGCCGATGCCAAGACGGCGCCGGTTCTGCTGTCCAATGGCAATCCGGGCGCTTCGGGACCGCTCGACGGCGGGCGCCATTTCGCGGAGTGGCACGATCCGCATCCCAAGCCCAGCTATCTGTTCGCGCTGGTTGCGGGCGATCTCGGCCATATCGAGGACCGCTTCACCACCCGCTCGGGCCGCCAGGTGCCCCTTAGGATCTACACGGAACATGGCAAGGAGGAACGCTGCACCTATGCCATGGATGCGCTCAAGCGCTCCATGACATGGGACGAAGAGGTCTTCGGCCGGGAATACGATCTCGATATTTTCATGATCGTGGCGGTGAGCGATTTCAATGCGGGCGCCATGGAGAACAAGGGGCTCAATATTTTCAACGATGCCCTGGTGCTGGCGAGCCCGGAGACCGCCACCGACATGGATTACGAACGCATCGAATCCGTGATCGCGCACGAGTATTTCCACAACTGGACGGGCAACCGCATCACCTGCCGCGACTGGTTCCAGCTTTGCCTCAAGGAAGGCCTGACCGTCTACCGGGACCAGGAATTCACCGCCGATATGCGCGACCCCACGGTCAAGCGCATCGATGACGTGACGCGCCTGCGCGCTTTTCAGTTCCCGGAAGATGCGGGCGGCCTCGCCCATTCCGTGCGCCCCGACCGGTTCATCAAGATCGACAATTTCTATACCGCGACCGTTTATGAAAAAGGCGCGGAGCTTGTCCGTATGCTGCACACCATGCTGGGGGATGAGACCTTCTCCAAGGGCATGGACATCTATTTCGCCGAGCATGATGGCGAGGCGGCCACGGTGGAGGATTTCGTCGGCAGCTTCGAGAAGGCGGCCGGGCGGGACCTGTCTGCCTTCATGCGCTGGTACGCCCAGGCCGGAACGCCTCAGGTGACGGCTAAGGGCGAGTACGATCCAGCGGCCCGCACCTTCACCCTGCATGTGACGCAAACCACCCCGCCCACGCCCGGACAGGAGGTCAAGGAACCAGTGCCGGTTCCCATACGGATGGGTCTTTTAGGCGCGGACGGAGCGGCACTCCCCTTGAAGCTTCAGGGCGACAACAATGCCGAAGCGCCGTTGGACTATGTCCTTGTGCTGACCGGTGCGTCCCAGAGCTTTGTTTTCGAGGATATCGGCGAGCGCCCCACGCCATCCGTCCTGCGCCATTTTTCAGCACCGGTGACCCTCGATCTCGACTTGAGCACCGAGGATTCCGTGCGCCTGATCGCGGCCGATCCCGACCCGTTCAACCGCTGGGAGGCGGCCTATCGCATGGGGCTGACCGAAATCGGCGACATGGCGGGCGGAGCGGACCCATCGGACCGGGGCAAGGCCCTCATTACCGCCCTCGGCGATTGCCTGGATACGGACAGTCTGCAGCCTGCCTTCCTCGCCCGTCTCATGACGCCGCCCTCCGAGGACGATGTGGCCCAGAGCCTGGAGGTCATCGATCCGGAAGCGATCCACCGGGCCAGACGGCTTTTCGTCAAAACCCTGGCCTCGTCCCTGAAGGATCGCCTGGAACGCCGCCACACGGCTTACGACCGGTCTGCCCCGTTCGATCCGGGCGCGGACCAGGCGGGCCGGCGCGCGCTCGCCAATACCTGCCTCACCTTGCTATCCAGCCTGAACGATCCGCATATTGACGGCCTGATCCGGGAGCAGGCCCGCACAGCGACGATCATGACCGACCGTCTGGCGGGTCTCAGCCTTGTGGCGGACCAGGACGGGGCGGAACGCGACGCCATTCTCGACCAGTTCTACGCAAGCTGGCAGGCCGAGCCGCTGGTGGTCAACAAGTGGTTTGCCATCCACGCCAGGGCCGCCCGGTCCGACACGCTGGAGCGCGTCAAGGCGCTGACCCGGCACGAGGCCTTTTCCTTGCGCAATCCGAACCGGGTGCGGGCGCTGATCGGCGCCTTCGCGCTGGGCAATCCAAACGCGTTCCATGCCGCCGACGGCGCGGGATACCGCTTCTTCGCTGAGCAGGTTCTGGCCATCGACAAGCTTAATCCGCTGTTCGCGGCGCGGCTGTTCGGCGCGATCAAGACCTGGCGCAAGCTGGAGCCGAAGCGCCGCGCCCTGATCGCCGAGAGCTTCGAGACCATCAAGGCCACGAAGGGCATCTCGGACAATCTTTACGAGGTCGTCACGCGCACCCTGGAAGGCTGAGGGCCCTCACACCCGCTCACGGCCTGTGCCAAAGTGACTCACTGGCACAGGCCAAACCGTCAACATTCCCTGTATGGAGAGTCCGCTTGCGGAAAATGACCACGCAGGCGTGTTTTGGCGTGACAAGACTTGCCAGCTCCGGATAATCGAAAGACAGGCGAATCATATCGGCCTTTGCGCGATGTGAGCTTCACAGTGGTTAACTGCCCGTTGCCGGGTGGCCCGCGCTTGAGAAACGGCTGATGGATCGTCCGCATGGCAATGGCCGGCGCATGTCAGGCGCAGGCTGGCAAAAGCCCATATTGCGGATTTGTATGATCGCCAGAGGGTCGGACGCATGGTAAGGGGCATGCGAAGACCACTGACAGAGTGTTCGATTTCTAAAGCTCGTTCGGCGGGCGGGGGCAAATTGGCGGCATGCGGCGCGATCAGACGCACACGGTGGAAGAGCACAGGGAAGACGAAATCCAGGAGCTGGAAGCGCTCGGGACGGATTTGATTCCCTTATCGGCCCTTGGCCTGCCGGAACGGGTCAGGCGCTTTACCGCCGCGCGGGCGCGCAGCCTGGCCGTGGGCGTTTACCTGATTTCCGCCCTGGCGCTCGGTCTCGGAGCCACCGTGCACCATAATCGGGCGGCCCAGGCAGCGCCCGCCGATGGATCGGCGCCGATCGTCCGCACGGCCCATACGCTGAGCGCCGGGCCCGTCAAGACGGCGCAATTCAATTTGTGGATCACCCTCGCCGCCGTGCTGGTCGCCGCCGCCATTCCCAGTATCGGGGCGTTTTTCCTGATGCGCGGCGCGCGGACACAGTCCAGCGCGGCCGGCGTTCATGATTTGTCCCAAGCCCTGACCCTCTCCAAAACCGGCCTCGCCCAGTGGGAAGAGGGATCGGAAGATCTTCAGGTTTCGGATTCTCTGTTCGCGGCGCTGGGCTATGGCCGGCCGCAAGGAGACCGCGAGACGGCCGTGGAGCGCGGCGATTTCCTGTCTCTCTTCGCCAAGGACTACAAGGGACTGCTCGGCCATCTGGAGATTCAGGCCCGCTCCGGCAATCTGACCTTCGATCATGTCTGCCTGATGCTGCGGCGCGACGGCACGCCCGTGCCCATGCGCATGACGGGCCTCGCCCTGCCCGGCGATCCTGATTCGGATCATCCGCGCGCCATGCGGTTTGCCGCTATCTTGAGCGACGCCTCAAAGGAGCGCGCCCTGGCCGGTCAGACCCGCCAAGCCCGGCTCCAGTTCCGCGCTCTTCTGGACGGTCTGAGCGATGGTGCGGCCCTGTGGGACAGCAAAGGCCATCTGGTGGCCGCCAACCGTCCCTTCGCCAAACGGCTCGGCAGGGATTTCAAGGAGCTGACCGCCGCCCTCCATATTCAGTGCCTGGACGATACCGCCAGTCAATTCGAGCGGGACGGCAAATGGTTCCGGCTGGAGAAAAACGCTTTGGGCCGCGACGGCATGTTGACCGTCATCCGGGACGTCACGGACGAATTGGCCCAGACGCGGGAGGCCGAAGCGCTGAACGCCCGTCTGCATGCCCGCGAACGGGACATGGAAGACCTGTCCGCGAAACTGAAGGAGACCGGGGACGGCTTTGCCGATCTGGAACGGCGCCTTCACCAGGAAGCGGCGCGGGCGGAAGCCGCGGAGCAGGCGATCACCGAGTTTCTGGCCAATGCAAGCCACGAGCTGCGCACGCCGCTCAATGCCATTCTCGGCTTTTCGGAAATGATGAAAGAGGAAATGTTCGGCCCGCTCGGTAACGAGAAGTACAAGGAATATATCACCGACATCCATGCCAGCGGCCAGTCGCTCCTCAATCTGATCAAGGACATTCTGGACATGACCCGGTTCGGCGCAGGGGACGCTGCGCTCGACCCGGCCCGTCTGGATATTCCCGCCCTGCTCGATGAAACCGCCCGGCTCGCCAATCCCCAGGCGGACGCCAAAGGCGTGGTTCTCACCGTGGACAACACGCCCGTGCCCAGCGCCTTCGCCGATGCGCCGGCCGTCAAACGCATCCTGCTGCATCTGCTGTCGAACGCCATCAAGCACACGGACGAAGGCGGCACAGTCACCCTGAGCGCCAAGGCGGATCTGCGCATGATCAAGATCACGGTGGCCGATACGGGCACCGGTATCGACTCAGAAGAATTGCAAGGGCTGGGCAAGCCGTTCGTCCGGACCCGGCAGGCCATGGAAACCGGCGTCCAGGGGATCGGCCTCGGGCTTGCCATGGCCCGCACCCTGGCGGAGCTGAGCGGCGGGCATCTGGGCATCGAAAGCGAGCTGGGCAAAGGCACCACCGTGACCGTCGCCCTGCCCCGCCGGGCCACGGAATCGGCCGGTGACGACGAGGCGTCTACTGAGGACGCCGAGGCGCCGGCGGCACAAACGGATGACGCCGGCACGCCTTTGCGCGCGGCGTCTTAAGTCTCTCCAAATTATCTGGAAACGTAAAAGGGTCAGCGCTGTTGCTGGCGGGCCTGATTCTGGCGCTGCTGTTCCGCCCGCTGCTGGCGTTCTTCCAGCCGCTTCTGAATGGCGGTGCGCAGGGCTTCCCGTTCCTCCGGCGTCAGCGTCTTCATCAGATCCACGGTCAGTTCGTGGACGGAGGCCAGAAACTCGATATCCGACCGCCGAGAGATTTCGAACGCTGCTTCCAGGCGGTCCAGATCGAAGGGATCGGCCTGAAGCGCGTCCCAGGTGGCGCGGCGCGCTTCGATCGTCTCGCCCATCAGACGGCGCGGCTTGGCGACGCCCTTGATCAGTTCCCGTTGCACCCGTTGACGCGTCTCCGGCGGCAGCACACGGAGCAATTGGCGAGGATTGATGGACGCGCCCAGATCTTGCGGGCGCGCCGCCGTGCGGGTCTGGCCGGTTTGCTGGGCCACGGGCTCGCTTTTCACCCAGGCCCCCAGAAAGAAACCGGCCACGAGAATATTGACGGCGAGCGAGACCAGGAGGGCCATCGCCAGGAGGGCCGTCACCCGTCTCTTGCCGCCGTCTGCGGGCATTTGTGGCGCGGTCTCGCTCATGACCTAGTCGCGGCTCTCGTCCGCCGTCCAATCGCCGGCCAGATCGTTCTGGTTGACGCCGCCTTCCACCATGGCGGAGCCGCCGAAAGCCATCATCAGGAATTCGACATCGGCTTCCGAAGCCAAGGACTGGCTCTGGCTGGGCGTCACGAGGCCGAGGCCGAGGCCGAGCACGGCGCTGGCCGCCAGCACCGAACCGGGGCGCAGAAAGCCAGGCAGCGACAGGGCCCGGCGGGCCGTTTCGTCCGCCCGCGCCAGACCGTCGCGCAGATAGGCCAGAAGACCCTTGCGCGCCGCCCGCTCCTGGGTCACGCGGGCCAGGGTCTCGTCGGCGGCATCGGCCAAGATGCGCGCCCGCAGGGCTTCCGGCACATGGCTGACGTCCGTCTGTGCACCGAAGGTGTCGAGCACCCGGTCGAGCGATTGCGCCTCCCGGTAAACCGTGGCCAGGCGGTCGTCTTTTTCCACCAGGGCCATGAGCGCATCGCGCTCTTGCGTGGGCCAACGCCCGGTATCCGCTCCGTGCGCTTCCACGATGGCGAGCGCGCGCTCGACCGTCATGCCTGCCCCTGGCATATCTGTCCCCACTCCATTCGGATGGGCCATCCCCGAGCCCTTGCCACCTGTACCGGTCATTCGACGTCTCCTAACAAATCGGGCGCTTCCGTCACCAAGATTTTCTTCAAAGTCCGCCGTCCCCGTGCCAGCAAAGACTCCAAAGCCTCAACACTCACTTCCAGAACCGCTGCGGCCTCCGCATTGGTCATGCCTTGATGGTGGCAGAGAACCAATGCCGTACGCTGACGGTCCGGTAACTCGGCGATGGCTGCCTCGACCCGGTTGGTCACCTGGGACCGGTGCAGCATCTCCAAAGGACCGGGCGACCCGTCGGGCCGGTCCGGCAACTCGTCCATCGTCGTCTCGCGGCGCTTGCGCAAACGGTCGTAACACAGATTGACCGCCACGCGATGAAGCCAGGTCTCGAAACGCGCCTTGCCCGGCTCCCATCGGCCTGCGTGCTTCCAAACACGCAAAAACACTTCCTGGGCCACATCCTCGGCTTCCTGCGCGTCGCCCAGGAAACGGCGCGCCAAGCCCAACATGCGGGGCAGATGGCGATCGACGAGATAGCGCACGGCCATCTGATCGCCTTCCGCGACGCGTGCGACATATTCCGCATCCGGATCGTCGATCGCGTTCTCCCCTTTGCTCACGGATGAGTCCCCCGCGATTTCTCCGTTCGGTGTCCTGTCGCCTAGCCAGGTGCTCCGGCAAGACCCTGTACTCCATATCCGCCTCAGCGTTGGGGTAATCGGCCGCGAACGCTTTCCATCTCCTGAACCGTCAACACACCATTATTGTCCGTATCCACGAAGGCGAACATGTCGCTGGCCTGACGGCTATGCTCCTGCGGGCTCAATTGCCCGTTGCCATCGATGTCCAGCATCACGAAACGCCGGGCAATGGTGTTCACATCTAGCCGGGGCAGGCTCGCTGCGAATTCCTCAAGCGTAATGATCTGATCCCGGTTGGAATCCACCGCGAGGAACTTCATCACAGCCACCTGCTTGGCCTCGTCACTGGTCACCTGGCCGTCCTTATTCAGATCGAGGCCCATGAACACGCGCGCAAGCTGCGTGATACCGCCCCGTTGCCCCGAATTTTGTTGAGCCTGTGCCAGAACCGGCGCCCCGATGAGCGACACGATCGCCGCCGCAATCACCCAGTTACGCATTCGCCCACTCGTTTCCGCTTACTCGTCCTTGGCACGCCCGCGCCTGGTAAGCGCTTCGGTGCCGATTTGCCCGTCCCGCGATACCGGTGACTCTAGGGTCAAGTCCAGCATTGCGCGTCACTTCATTACATTATCGCAAGTCAGCGTAACATAAGGACATCAAAGGCGAATGCCTGTAGCGCCGTTCCTTCCCAGAACTCCTTTTCCCTCAGCCTATTCCCGGGCGCCTCAGCCGCAGCACACAACGGAAACCCTAAGGATCAGGCCTACTCTCCGGCCCTCGGACCCAGGCGTCACCAGTGTCCGATCCGGACATGACACAAGGACCGCGCGGGCCCGACGCGCGTCCCCATCTCAGCCGGTTCAGGGATTTTGCGTCTGCTTACCGTATTTTACGCAGGCGGGGCCGTAACCCGTCGCTCGACATACGGCCCAAAGGGCTTTTTCCCGGTTTTTTCGCCCCGTTGCGCACGGGAATGGCGAGCACCGGGTCACCGTCGCCATTTTCGGGATCGGGAACCGGCTCAGGGGGCTCTTGCTCGGCCTCGTCTGCAACCGGAGACAGACCGGCATCGGCCGGTTCCGGCTCGGCTAAAGCCGTCTCGTTAGGGGACAGGACGCGCGCGGGCACATGCTCGCCATCCTCGAAAGAGGCAAGACCCTCAACCAGCCAGACGCCCTCTTCTTCCTGGGGCCGGTCCAGCCGGGCCAGGACACGGATCTCGCCGGTCAACGGGCAGCGGGCGCGCGAGGTGATAAGACCGGCCCGCTCGCCATTGCGGAAAACGGCCGCGCCGGTTTCAACCGGGCCCGCCAGATCGAGGCGGATCAGCCGCGCCGCGCCGCCCCCGGCCGCCCGTGCCGCCAAAGCGCTCCGGCCGCAGAAATGGGGCTTGTCCAGATCGACCAGGCTCTCCCAGCCCAGATCGTAAGGGCTCATGCAACGGGTGCGCGGCGCACCCGACAAGGCGCTATCGAAATCGACACCCAGACGGGGCCGCCCCAATCCGATGCGGGCGCGCTCGAGCGCGTCCAGACCGACCGGGACCAGAGTGTGAGTGGGCGCATCCAGGGCCGCCCGCATCAGCCGGTCCCAGACCAGCTCCGCCGTGTCCGGCATGACCCAGATCTCGAAAATATCGGGCAGTCCGAAAATGCTGCCCCACACGCCCAAGCGCGTGACTTGCAACAGAACGCCGCGATCCTTCACATGGGCCATGCGCCCCGGCTTGAGCGCGCTCATCTTCTCCAGCCCGCAGGCGGCGAGCACATGAGACGCTTTCGGCCCCAAAAGGCCGAGCACGGCGAACCGCCGGGTGATATCGGCCAGGGTGACGTCGAAAGCGGAGGCGGCGTCCTCGAACCAGGCCATCAGATCCGTATCGGTGCTGACGAAATATTCGTCCTGGGTCAAACGCCGGATCTGCGCCACGCCGATCAGCCGTCCGCGTCCGTCGCACAAGGGCGAGACCGTCATCCAACCGGGGCGCAGCTTGTCAATCTGCCGCGTCATCAGCCGGTCGAGAAACCCGGTCGCATCAGGCCCCTGAACGTGAATTTTGAGGGTGGGCGTCAGATCCGCGATGCCCGCGCCATAGCGCAGCGCCATGGCCTCGGCTTCGGGCGCATCATACGCACCGGCCACCGTATAGGGCCCCCAATCGACCCAGGCGTTGGTCCGGCTCGCCCTGGCCGCGCGGCTGTGCAGAGGACTTGGAAGCCGCAACAGGCCGTCCGTTAACAGATGATTTTGCATTATTATGCCGCCTCCGAAAACTCAATGACCCGCCGCGCCGCCATTAAACCCGGCACACCCGTGACACCACCGCCCCCGTGGCTCCCCGCTCCGCAAAACGCCAGTCCCGCGACCGGTTCGGCCGCGCCCCCATGTCCATACCGTCTTAACGCCGGGAACAGACGATCCGGCGTCAAATCCCCGTGATGCCAATGACCGCCGGCCAGGCCGAAACGCGTTTCCAGATCCCCGGGCGTCAGTATTTCGGCCTCGCGCACCAGATCGGGCAGATCCGGGCTCAGCGCGCCCAGACGCTCCAGCACCACCTGGCGCACCCTGTGGCGCAGCATGTCGTTGACCGCGCTTTCTTCCGCATACGGTACGGCACAGACAATGGCCGAGAGCACATGCTTGCCCTCCGGCGCCATGCCCGGATCGTGCAGGGTCGGCAAAACCGCCTCGATCGCCGGTTCGTCGCTGACCTCGCCATGTTTGGCCTGGCGATAAGCGAGTTCCAGATGATCCAGACTTTCGACCATCAGCAGGCGTCCCACCAGCGCGGCGGCATCAAGCCCCCGGAACGCGGGCAGGCCGTTGAGCGACAGATTGACCTTCGCCGTCATGCCCCGCATGGGACGCCGTTTCAAGCGGCGCACATGGTCGATATCGAGCTGGCGCTCGCCGACCAGTTTCAAATAGGTCGTCTTCGGATCGAGTGACGACAGGACGGAGCGCGCCTTGACCGGTTCGCCGCCGCCGATATCGACGCCCGCGGCCCGGCCCTCTTTCACCAGGATCCGGCGCACCCGCGCCTTGTAGAGGAACTCGACGCCCGCCTCGCGGGCGGTCTCGGCCAGCAGATCGCAGACCGCGCCCATGCCGCCCTTGGGCAAGGCAAGGCCGCGCTGAAGGCCCGATCCGTCCTGGCCAAGACGATGGAGCCAGGTCAGGGCCGAGCCGGGCGCGCGCGGCCCCGCACCCGCACCCAACAGCCCGTGAAACGCCAAGGCGGCTTTCAACTGCGGATGATCGATATGGGCATCGAGCACGTCGCCGATCCGCGCATGGGTCAGATAAAACAGATCCCGCGCATCGGCCTTTCCGGGCGCGCGCAAACGGGACGACAGAAGCCGGGCGACATCGCCCGGACCGCTGACCGCCGCGATCTCCGAAGTGAGCCCCGCGCCTTTCGGCAGCAGAGCCCCGGCGGCGCGTTCCAGGCGCTTGATGAGGGCGTTGATCTCGTCCACGTCTTCTTCCGGCAGGCCCGCCACCGCTTTCAGCCGGGATAAATCCGCCCCGAGATAGATGGGCGATGTGCGCTTGCTCAGGATTGTGGTGGTCAGGCGGCGGTCGGCGTAATCGAGCCCCCGTTTGACCAATCCCAATTCGCGCACGACCTCTGGATCGAGCCCCCACAGAAGATGCGCACACTGAGAGACCTTGAAGCCCGGTTCGATCTCCCGTGTCGCAGCGAGCCCGCCCGGCTTGTCGCGCGCTTCCGCCACCAGGACCGAGAGCCCCGCGCGCGCCAGCACCGTGGCGGCGACCAGGCCGTTGGGCCCGGCGCCGACGATCACCGTGTCGTAAAAAGCAAGCTTGGCTTTGCGCTCCGTCATGACGTCACCCCGCCGCCTGCCGCGCCGGCCTCTGGTCGAGGCGCGCGATCACGTCGTAAGCCGCGTTGATGCCGCCATGGCCGGCGGCTCCCGGCTGGTTGTGAGTGTCGGGGCCGCACAGATAAAGCCCTTTGACGGAAGCGGCATAACCGTTCATGTCCGGCACCGGACGATTCCAGAACAGCCGGTCGGGCGCCAGATCGCCGCCCGTCAGATGCCCACCGGTGCGCCCGAGCGTGGTCTCGAGTTCGGCGGGCAGCCACAGGCCCACATGACACACCGCGCTGTTGAAGCCCGGCCAGATCTGCTCCAGCCGGTCGAGCACGACACCGCCCAGATCGATCCGCGCACTGTCCGTCCAGGGACCGCCCGAGGGATGGGCGGGCACATGATGCACCGAGGCCGTAACGACGAACGGACCGTCCGGCGGCGTTTCCGGGTCCGTCAGACCGGGAATCGACAGATCGAGCCACAGGCTGGCGGGGATCAGACCCGACGCCGCCAGATCGCTCGACTGTTCCATGGCGGTCAAAGAGTCCGCCGCATAAACGGCCTGCGGGCGCAAGGCGCGCACATCATCGGGCAGGAAATCGAGCGTCGTCACCACCGCCACGAACCGGGCGACGGCCCCGTCCGTATCGAGACGGGCGATGCGCTTGTGCACCGGTTCGGCGAGCGCGGTCCAATCCACGAGACTTGTCATGGTCCGCTTGATATCGAGACTGGAGACCACCGTGGTGGCGCGGATCTCCTGACCGTTCGCCAGGACCACGCCTGCGGCCGCACCATCCTCGATACGGATTTTCCGTACGGGCTGGCCGAGACGCAGATCGACGCCCACGGCCTCCGCAGAGCGCACCAGGGCCTGGCTGAGCGCCTTCGCGCCGCCGACCGGCACGCCACCAAAATCAAGTGGTCCATCGGTCTGTCCCTGACCCGCCAGCCACGGCACGAAAGCGAGGGACAAAGCGGAACCCGGCGTCATGGGCCCCTGGTTTTGGCCTGAAAGCGCGGCCGCCGCGATCAAGGTGCTGAGATCGCCCGCGCCAAGATCCGCCTCCAGACGATCGGCGCAGGACTGGGACGACAGCTCCAGAAGATCGGCCAGGGCGTCATCGTCGAACCGCGCCAGGGCGCCGAGAAGGTCCTTGCCCGGCGCACCGTCGCGCTGTGTCAGACTCTGGGGATCGAGCGGCTGCTGGTCGAAAAACGGCGCGCTGAGCGTGGCCACCCGCCCGATCTCGCTGCGCAGGCGCCGGAACCGGCTGGCCTGCGCCTTGCTGATCCGGCGCAGGAGAAAATCCGTCTGGTGAGGATCGCGGGTCAGGCACAAGGTGGAGCCGTCCGTACCCGCCAGAGCGACGCCGCCATAAGGCGCCAGCACAAGACCGTGGCGGGCCAGATCCAGCTCATGCATCAGGCGGCCGGTCAGACGGGTCGCCCCGAGCGGCCCAAGGCTGGACCAGGCCGCATCGGAAAACGCGACCGGACGCAGCGACCCGCCCGCCTGCTCATCGCGGTCCACGAGCACCACGTCCAACCCTGCCCGGGCCAAAACACCTGCGGCGGCAAACCCGTTCACCCCGCCGCCTATGACCACTACGCCACGCTCTTCCATTCCTGGCCGTACCACGCATAAACCATTACTGCCGCGACAGGTTTCTGCCGCATTAAGCTATCCTCACGCAGGAATCGGGCCGTGCTGCGGCAAGCCGAAAAGCGAAAGTCCGGGCTCATGCACTATGTCTTGCGCAAATTTGGCACACAGATAAGGATCCTGGCCCGGAATTGCCTTAACCCAGCCGTTTTCGGTGCCAATCTTGCTTTCCCACCGGCCCGGCACACAGGGTGAACACCAAGGGCCCAAACTGCGGAGGCTTACGCATGACGATCCAGTTCGGAGAAACGCTTCACGACGGCTACAAACAGATGATGGATGTGACCCATGTCCTGGTCGATGAAAGAAGCGCTTTCCAGGCCATCAAGATCTTCGACACGCCGCGCAACGGCCGCGTTCTCGTTCTGGATGATATTATCCAACTCACTACGCGGGATGAGTTCACCTACTCTGAGATGCTGGCCCATGTGCCGCTGATGGAACTGATGGCCCAGGGGCGCATCGCCGAGCGGGTGCTGATCGCGGGCGGCGGCGACGGCGCGATCGCGGAAGAAGTTCTGAAACACAAGACCGTGCAGGAAGTGGTGATGGTCGAGATCGACCCGCGCGTGGTCGAAGTGTGTGAAGAGCATTTCGCAGATATCAATGCCCGCGCCTTTCAGGACAAGCGGCTGACCATCGTTTATCAGGACGCCTTCGAATATCTGAAAAAGGCGGAAAGCGCCGGCGCCTTCGACGTCATCATCGCCGATCGTCCGGACCCGGTCGGACCGGCGGAAGTGCTGTTCGCCGATGCCTTCTATCAGGCGGTCTCGCGCGCCTTGACCCAGCACGGGGTGGCCGTGTTCCAGACCGGTACGCCGTTCTATCAGCCGAGCGAACTGGCCGACACCATGCCGCAACTGAACCGCGCCTTCGGCCATGCGGGCGTCTACTGCACGGTGACGCCCACCTATACCGGCGGCGCCATGGCCTTGACCTGGGCCTCCAACGCCAACACGCTCGGCGAAGCGGATACGCGTATTCTGGAACAGCTCTGCGAAGCGATCGGCCTGCGGACGGATCACTACAGCGCCGAGATCCACAATGCGTCCTTCGTGCTGCCGCCCTGGCTGCGCCGCATCGCCAATGGCGCCCGGCTGCTGCCCGGCGAAAAGCCGCGCATCGTCGCCGCGTCGTAAACGGTCGAAACCAGTGATCAAAAAAGCCCGCCATTCCAGGCGGGCTTTTTCATTCTCATTTTGTCTGGAATGGCACCACCGGCCCGCTCCCTCTCCTGGCCAGGCAATCGCAAACAGACTTTAGATGTAATAAGAGGTCAGCGGCGGGAAGCCGTTGAAGCCGACCGAGGCGTAAGTGGTCGTGTAGGCGCCGGTGGAGCAGATCTGCACCTTGTCGCCCACCTCCAGATCGAGCGGCATTTCATAGCCCGACTTCTCATAGAGAATATCGGCGCTGTCGCAAGTGGGACCGGCCAGGACCACGGGCCCCGTTTCTTTCAGGGCGTCGGCGCCCGAGCCCGCATCGGTGCGCAGGGGATAACGGATCGCCTCGCCTTCCGTTTCCGCCAGACCGCCGAAGCGGCCGATATCGAGATAGACCCAGCGGGTCGGATCGTCATAGGTCTTGCGCGCGATCAGCACGACTTCGGACTGCAGGATGCCCGCATCGGCCACGAGGTAACGGCCCGGCTCGATCATCATCTCCGGCAGATAGTTCCCGAAATGACGGGTCATGGCGTGCATCACCTGCCGTCCGTACTCGGACACATCGTTCACGGGATCCCGGTAGCGCGCCGGCAGCCCGCCGCCCAGATTGATGAGATCGAGATCGATGCCCTGCTCGTCCAGCTCCTTGAATACTTGGGCGGCCAGGCCCACCGCCTTGTCCCAGGCTTCCGGCTTGGTCTGCTGCGAGCCCACATGAAAGGCGATGCCGTAGGCTTTCAGGCCTTTTTGCTCCGCCGCCAGCAGGAGATCGCGGGCCATGTCGGGGGCGCAGCCGAATTTGCGCGACAGCGGCCATTCCGCGCCGCCATTCGGCACGAAGATCCGCGCGACCACGCGCGAGCCCGGCGCATGCTTGGCGAGCTTTTCCAGCTCGGCTTCCGCATCGAACGTGAACTGACGAATGCCCCGCCCATAGGCATAGGCGATGTCGGAGGCTTTCTTGATCGTGTTGCCATACGAGATGCGCGCCGGGTCCGCGCCCAGATCGAGGCACAAATCGGCCTCAAAGCGGCTCGCCACGTCGAAGCTCGCTCCCAGCTTAATCAGTAGGGAAATGATCTCCGGCGCCGGATTGGCTTTCACGGCGTAAAAGATCTGGGCCAGCGGCAGGGCCTCGCGCAAGGATGCGTAGCGCTCCCGCACCACGTCGAGATCGACCACGAGGCACGGTGTCTGCGGCCGCTTCTCGTTCAGAAAACGGTTAATCTTGTCGGTCATCACCAACACTCCATCGGCAGCGCGGGCGCACGCCTTCCCTTCAGGCGGCAGGCTGCCGTCGATCAGCGATCAGGGCCAAGGGGGCCCCGCCCATCGTCCAGAGGATCAAAGGCCATCCCAATCGCGGGCGGACGCCTCACATCCGCCCGGCCGGGATGACCTGTCTTCCAAAACCTGTTCTAGAAAACGCCGCGCTTATGCTCGGTGACCGTAACCGTGCAGGGCCCAAACGCTTCTTTCAGCGCCGGGATCGCCTCGGCGGGCCGCGCATCGCCGCACATAAAAATATCGAAAGCGGCATAACCGCGTTCGGGCCATGTGTGTACGCTGATATGGCTCTCCGCGAGCACGGCCACGCCGGAAACGCCGCCGCCTTCGGAAAACTTGTGCGTGTGGACATGGAGCAGAGTGGCACCCGCCCGCTCGACCGCGTCGAGCAGGGACTGGTGAATCAACTCTTCGTCATCGAGCCCGGACGCGTTCCACATATCGACAATGAGATGACTGCCCGCATAACGCAGGCCATCCTTCTCGATAAAATAGTCCTTGGGCTTTTCTTCTGTATGCTGACTGAATCTATCAGTCCGGTTCGCCTCGAAAGGCATTGCCGCAGACACCACCTGCGGGAACGGCACGGATCGAACCTCTGCTCGGGCGGGGACCGCCTCCGCTTCAGCTATCACCGTGATCTGGGGGTGGAGTTTGGCCATAAGACCCTCCCTCAAACCAACGGGACACCAAAGGGGGATTTCCCTATCACTTTCCTCATGAAAGCGTGGAGCCGCGTACATAAAGGCTTGCGGCGCGTCATGCAAGGATAGACTCGAACGAAGCGCAAAAAAGTTTTGCGGGCACGCTCTTTAGGCGCGGGGCGGTCCGATCAGACGGTCGAAGGCAGAGCGCACGCGCGCTTGCGCGCCCAATAGCTGCTCCGTTGTCGTCACGAAGCTGTCACACCCTGAAACCCGCGCCAAAACAAGCTTTAAAGCGTTGGAGGCTTCGTCCGGCAGGAATGGTCCGTCAACCGCGACACTCAACGCCTGGGCGATCCCCTGCTGGAAGCGTGCCGCGCGGATCAATGCACTCGCCTCTTCCGCGTTAAGATGCTCCGTTTTCGCCAGACGTTCGAGGGCAACGCATGTTGTGGGATGGAGCACGGACGGATCCGACGGGGCGGCGATGAGCTGGAGCGCCTGCGCAATAAATTCGATATCGATCAGCCCGCCCCGGACGTTCTTCACATCCCACGGGTCGCTTGCCGCAATTTCGCGCACCATGCGCTCGCGCATGTCCACCGCATCCTTGCAGATTTCATCCGGATCGTTCGGGCTGCACAAAATGCTCCGGATCGCGGCCGCGACCCGTTCCGACAAGACGCTCGGCCCGGCGATGACACGCGCCCGGGTCAGCGCCATGCGTTCCCAGGTCCAGGCCTCGATATCGTGATAACGCAGAAAGGCCTCCAAGCGCACGGCGATCGGACCGGCGGCCCCGGAAGGCCGCAGGCGCATATCCACCTCATAGAATTTGCCGTCCGCCGTCGGCGCGGTCAGCGCGTTGATCAGCCGCTGGCTCAGCCGCCCGAAATATTGAGCGGCATGGAGCGGACGCGCGCCGTCCGACGCCTCGCCCTCATAGTCATAGATCAGAATCAGATCGAGATCGGAGGTGGCGGTCAGCTCCTGGCTGCCGAGCTTGCCCATGCCGACCACCACCATTTCGCCGCCGGGCACGTGGCCATGGCGCTCGGCCATCTGGCCGATGACCCGGGGCTTCAAGGTCCGCACGACGGCTTCCGCCAGATCCGCAAAGGCCTGACCGGCGGCCCCGGCCCGCGCCATGCCCTTCAGCACCTGCAGACCAATGCGGAAACTGTGTTCCCGGGCAAACCGCCGTGTGCGGTCCAAAAGCTCCTCGAAGTCGGGCGCCTCGGCGATGCTCGTCTCGATATCGTGGCGCAGGCGGCGCGGTCCCGGCAGGGCGGTCAAAAAATCCGGGTCCAGCATGGCATCGAGAATGCCCGGATTGCGCGACAGGTAATCGGCAAAGCGCGGGGCCATGCCGAGGATCTCGGCGAGCAGTTTCAGCAATTGCGGATTGGCCTGGATCAGGGAAAAGAACTGCACGCCCGACGGCAGACCGCTCAGGAACCGGTCGAACCGGGAAAAGATAATGTCGGGATCGGCATAGGCCGCGAAGGTCTCCAGGATGCCCGGCACCAGCTTCGTCAGCAAAGCCCGCGCCCGTTCGCTGCGGGTGGCGCGGATGCGCCCGTGATGCCAGCCCCTGATGGTCGCCGCCACCACCGACGGCTTGGCAAAGCCCATGCGCAAGAGCGTGTCGAGGGTCTCCGGATCGTCCTCGACGCCTGTGAACACCAGGCTGCCGGAGCGTTTGGAGAGCGGCACTTCCTTTTCGAACAGCGCCATGTAATGGCCCTGGACCCGCTCCAGATGCCCCCGCACGCGCTTACGGAAGGCGCTATCGTCGGCATACCCCATGAAACGGGCGATATGGGTAATGCCTTCAGCCGTACGCGGAAGGTCATGGGTTTGCACGTCATCGACCATTTGCAGCCGGTGTTCGAGCCGGCGCAGAAAGCCATAAGACTCGATCAGTTCCTCGGCGACCGTGGCCTCGACCATGCGGTGGGCCGCGAGCGCCCGCAAGGCATCCACCGTCGGGCCCTGGCGCAAACTCGGGATGCGCCCCCCCGCGATCAGTTGCTGGGTCTGGGCGAAGAACTCGATCTCCCGGATGCCGCCCCGGCCCAGCTTGACATTGTGGCCTTCCATGCTGATGGCGCCAAAGTGCCCATGGGCGTGAATCTGACGCTTGATCGCATGAATGTCTTCGATCGCCGCGAAATCCAGATGCTTGCGCCAGACGAAGGGATCGAGACGGCGAAGCATGCGCGTGCCCGCCTCAAGATCTCCCGCCACCGGCCGGGCCTTGATATAGGCCGCCCGTTCCCAGTTCTGTCCGACCCCCTCATAATAGCGCTCGGCCCAATCGAAAGAGATGGCCACCTGGGTCGATCCCGCATCGGGCCGGAGCCGCAGATCGACCCGGAAGACATAGCCGTCCGCCGTCACGTCCTGCATGACGCGCACCATGGCCCGCGCCAGGGCGATGGACAGGCTGCGCGGATCCGTCTGGCCGGTCACGGGCATGACATCCGGATCGAAGAACACCACAAGGTCGATATCGCTCGAATAGTTCAATTCGCGGGCACCGAACTTGCCCATGGCCAGGACGGCGAAGCCCGAGCCTAGATCCGGCGCATCCGGATCGGTTGGCGCCAGTTGCCCGCGCCGGGCCGCATCGGCGAGCAGCCAGCGCACGGCCGCGCCGAGACAGGCTTGCGCCAGGTCGCTCAGTGCATGAATGACTTGGCCGACACTCCAGATCCGGCCGATATCGGCAAGCGCGATGAGCAATGCGCCGCGCGATTTGGCATCCCGCAACACGCTCATGAGGGTGGACAGATCACCGGCCTGGCGGGCCTTGGCGTCGATATCGCTCAGCAGGCCGGCGAGACCGTCATCGGCCCTTTTGTAAAACAGGGCGGCAAGCGCCTCGGGATCCCGGAGCATCAGGCGCGCCAGAAACGGGCTGTTGCCCGCAGCACCTTTCACAAGCGCCGTCCACTGATCCGGATCCGCGTCAGGACCTAAAGCGCTTTGCAGCTCTTCCACCACACGGCGCGCCCGTGCCGGATCGAACGGCAGCGCCAGACTGCCGTGCCGTCCCAGAGTATCGAAAAACGCCTGTTTTGACATTGCGCGCTCAACTTATCCGTTGCGCTTCCAAGGGCTCGGATGCGTCAAACCAGACAAGCGCGCATGCCGGGCTTTGGCAAGAGCCGGACACAAGAAAACCCCGCCTTCGCCGACACGGCCAAGACGGGGCTTCAAAGAAAAGGACGCGTCGGCAGCCGATCGTCAGCAGCCGGCGGCGCGCTTCAGATTGGTCGCGGGCTTGAAGCGCAGGGTGCGCGAGGCCTTGATCTTGATCTCTTCGCCCGTGCGCGGGTTGCGGCCTTTGCGCGCCGGACGCTTGGTCACCGAGAAGGTGCCGAACGTGCCGATGGTGTATTTGCCTTCCTTCTTGGCTTTCTTCAGGCCTTCCTCGACCTGGCCAAAGATGATTTCCACCATGCGCTTGGCTTCGGCTTTGCTCACATCGGCTTTATCGGCAACCTGCTCGATGAAATCGGATTTGCTCATTCTTTAGTCCCCTTACGAACTGACCATGTCATAACCCGCCGCAGGACCATCCTGCGGTTTGATACCGGCCCGCCCGGTAGCCATCAGGATCTCAAATCCCGAATGCGCCGGCCCGGCGCGCGCCGTGTCTTGTCCTTGCGGGAGCCCCGCTCCCAACCCACCTGACGGCAGGCTGTTTCTTGTGAAGCCCTCTGACCGTCAACGCAATCGGCTTATCATAAGTGCGAAGAGGATTTCGACTTTTTTTGCGCCTCGGCATCAAAAAAACCCTGTCAGGCACTGGCTTTCAGCATCATAGCGTCCCGCAAACCTAAGAAATCCTTAAAGATCGGGGCGGCGGGCCCGTCAAAAACCGCTTACGGGGGACATTGCGGGGACCGTGATTCGGAATCATCCGGGCACTGGCGGACGCCTGATTCCCGCTTTGCAGCGCTGATTCGCGCGATCACACGCCTGGAGCGTGGAGGCCCGGGCCGACCGTCCGCATGGAAAGGGACAGACTCATTCCACCGGCGGCTGCGCCACGGGCAGGCCGTGCCGGACCATACCATTGGCAAGACGGATAAAATCTTCCTATGCTTATATATGCGGGACAGGACGGCAAGGGGACCCATTCGTGACTGACACTTTCGCCTTGCGCAAGGCCATGTCCTTGAACCGGGCCCGGCCATGAGCGGGACGCGGGCCATCGACGGCGGCAAACCGGCTCCGGCGCTCGGACAGTTTTCCTGGACGCTGTACGAAGCGGCTCAGGGTCCGTATTTCGTCACCCTGACGATTGTCGTCTTCGCGCCCTTTTTTGCCCAAGGCCTGGTCGGCGACGCCACGCGCGGACAGGCGCTGTGGGGATATGTTCAGGGAACGGCCGGGCTGCTCGTGGCGCTGATCAGCCCGTTCCTGGGCTCGCTCGCCGACGCGGCGGGTCCGCGCAAGCCCGGCCTCGCCCTGGCCGTTGTGATCGCCTCGGTCGGCATGGGATGTCTATGGTTCGCCGCACCGGGCGCGCCTTATGCCGTGTTGATCGGCGGCGGCCTCATTATCGTTTGCGCCATTCTGATGGAGGTGGCGAGCGTTTATCACAACGCGCTTCTGCCTTCGATCGTCAGCCCTGCCCGTGTCGGCCTCTTGAGCGGCGTCGGCTACGGGCTGCAATATGTGGGCAGTATCGGCACGCTCGTCCTTTGGCTCGTCTTTTTCAGTTGGCCGGAAACGCCCCTCTTCGATCTCGACCGGGACCGGTTCGAGGTCGAACGGATCATCGGGCCGCTGGTCGCTATATGGACCGTGCTCTTCACCCTGCCCTTGCTTCTGTTCACGCCCGACCGGCCGCGCACGGGACTGGGCGCCAGGGCGGCGATCCGGCGCGGCACCGCCAATCTGATCGAGACGTTCCGGCATTTGGGCCGGTACCGCAATATCGCGCTCTTCCTGCTGGCCCGGACCATTTATTACGACGGCGTGCTCGTCACATTCGCTTTTCTGGGGATCTATGGCGGCGGCATTTTCGGATGGTCCGTACAGGCCATTACGGTCTACGGCGCGATCGCGCTTGTCATGTCCGCCATCGGCGGCGTGCTCGGCGGTTTCGTCGATGACCGGATCGGATCGAAACGGACGATTCTGATCTCCCTCTTGATGTTCCTTATCGGCCTTCTGGGGGTGCTGGGCACGACGCCTGAGACCATCCTGTTCCTGCCGCTGCCCGCTGATGCGGCGGACCGTTCCGTACCCGTGCTCGGCGCGTTCTGGACAG
Organism: uncultured Alphaproteobacteria bacterium; assembly: GCA_964612085.1. Classification (GTDB taxonomy): domain Bacteria; phylum Pseudomonadota; class Alphaproteobacteria; order JAJFIK01; family JAJFIK01; genus CAZTCJ01. The sequence continues at coordinate 25,442 of CAZTCJ010000012.1, read as the reverse complement.
AACTCGGATACGACAGTTACGCGGAACAGGTCTTTGTGACGGTCACGTTCATCATGGTGATTTTCGCAGGCCCTGTGCTCGCCGCCAGCCGCACCATGCTCGCCCGCATCGCGCCGCCGGACATGGCCGCTCAGTTTTTCGGTCTTTATACCCTGACCGGAAAAGCCACGGCGTTTTCCGCGCCCTTCGCCATCGGCGCCCTGACCGATGTCACGGAGTCGCAAAGGCTCGGCCTCAGCGTCATTCTGCTCTACCTTATAATCGGTGGTGCAGGCATGCTGTTCGTCCGCGAGAAACAGGCGGCCTCCCACCGGTAAGAGACAGCTTCGGAAAGGGGTCGCATGGCGCAGCAGGTGATGAAGATCGGGGGATATCTGGCCGGTGCCTTCGCGGCCCTGGTTCTGGCCTTGACCGGTTTCGCACACGCGCAAGACGACGAAGCTTCACCCTATGCCCGCTGGAGCGCCCTCGTCATCGCCGCCGACAACAAGGCTTCCAATGGCGGGACGACGGAAGCCTTCGACAATGCGCGCAAGGCCATCACGGAAAACCTGGTGCGGCTCGGCTTCGATCCCGCCCATATCCGGCAATTCTCCGCCGATAAGGCGCAGGCGGAAGACCGGGACGTCAAACGCACCAGCCTGTTGCGGATGCGCCGGGATCTGGCGCTGATCAAGAACCGCACACCGGAAGGCTGTTTTTTCTACATCACGACCCATGGGGACCCTGAGGGCCTCGTGTTCGGCAACGACACGCTGACGGCGGAGGAATTCTGGTCGGTGGTAGAGCGTCTGTGTGCGGAACAACCGACTATCGCCATCATTTCCGCTTGCTTCTCTGGCACCTTTGCCACGGAAGAATGGCACCGCCGAGACCGCTTCATCGCGACCGCCGCCCGGCCGGACCGCACATCATTCGGCTGCGGCGCCGATGACATCTACCCCTTCTTCGACGCCTGTTTTCTGGATGCCATGCAGGACAGCGCGACCTGGATCGATGCCGCGGAACAGACGCGAACCTGCGTCGCCAAACGGGAAGTGGCGGAAGGCCTGGAGCCGCCATCGGAACCGCAGATTTTCGTCGGCGAGGACATCCGCCTGCTGATTGATGCGCTGCCCGTGGGCATGCCGTCGGACCACGAAACGTTTAGCACGGGATCGGATTAAACGGACTCACGATCCCGCTCTAGACTATTGATTTTTCGCTCGGTCGGACGGAAAACCGGTACCCACTTTTTCTGACCTCACTCTAGCGCACCATAGGCAGGCTGAGGGTCGTCTTCAGGCCGCAGGCCTTCTGCCCCTTGCCGGTGTGGTCGCTGTCTCCCAGCACCAGGCGTCCTTCATGGAGGCGCGCCACCGCCGAGACAAGGCTCAAGCCCAGGCCGCTGCCCGGCGTGTTGCGGCTGGCCTCCAGGCGGACGAACCGGTTCAGCACGCGCGCCCGGTCCTTGGCCGGAATACCGGGCCCGCTGTCCATCACCACCACATCGGCGAGCGGATTGCCATATTGCCGTGTCCGGAGTTCCACCGTCACCTTGCCGCCGTCGGGGGTGTATTTGATGGCGTTGTCAACCAGATTGGCCAGCGCCTGGGACAGCAGTTCCCGGTTGCCCCACACCACCGCGTCGTCTCCCGGATCGACCGAGAACGCGATGTTCTTCGACTCCGCGACGGGCTCGTAAAGCTCCGCAATGTCCTGGACCACATCGCGGGTGTTGACCCGGTCCATGCTTTCCCGGGACGAGCCCGCCTCCACCTGGGCGATCGACAACAGCGCATTGAAGGTGGAAAGCAGATGATCCGCATCCCGGATCGCCCCTTCCAGCGCTTCATTGTATTCGCCCTTGGAGGTCGGCTTCATCATGGTGACTTCGAGCCGGTTGCGCAGCCGGGTCAAGGGCGAGCGCAGGTCATGGGCCACATTGTCCGTGACCTCCCGCATCCCCGTCATCAGGCGCTCGATCTGGTCGAGCATGGCATTCAGATTATTCGCAATCTGATCGACTTCGTCGCCTTGCCCCTGAACCGGAACCCGGCGCGACAGGTCGCCCGCGATGATGTCGCGGCTCGTGCGGTTGATCGTATCGATCCGGCGCATCATGAGCGAGCTGATCACCATGCCGCCGGCGCCGCCGACCAGGATCAGGAAGATGATGGCCATGTAAAGCCACGTGGTCAGAGCATTTTCGATCGACCGGCGGCGCGAGACATCGCGGCCCACCAGCAGGTATTCGCCGCTGGTCAACTGAAAGACACGGGCGCGGGCGGGCCGGGCTTCGGTGCCTTCGACGGTCTTGCGGTCATAGATGAAATCGGTCCAGCCGTCGGTGGAGGGCTGGCTGTCCGGCCATTGCAGCAGATTGCCCGCGAGCCAGGTGCGTTCTTCCGTGGCCAGCAGATACAGACTGTCGCCCGGCTCGGTGCTGCGCCGATCCACCATGGTGCGCAGACCGTCGGTCCGGCCCATGCTGCGGTTGGCTTCCGCCAGACCCAGCACTTCGGCTTCGATGGTCTGGTCCGTCTGGCGGGCCATGAAGGTAACGGAGGTGTAGTAGAAGAAGAACACGACGAAGGCCGAAAAGCCCCCGAACATGATCATGTAGATCAGCGTAACGCGAAAAGTGGTGGTATTTACAAGCTCAAAGAGTCGCACGGAGTGTGTATCCCGCGCCGCGCACCGTATGGAGCAGCGGCTGATCGAAATTTTTGTCGATCTTCGCCCGCAGACGCGAGATATGCACGTCGATCACATTGGTCTGCGGATCGAAGTGGTATTCCCAAACATTCTCTAACAGCATGGTGCGCGTGACAACCTGTCCCGCGTGTTTCATGAGATATTCCAACAACCGGAATTCCCGCGGCTGCAGATCGATCGCCTGATTGGCGCGGCGCACCTTGCGTTTCAGGATATCGAGCTCCAGATCGCCGACCACATATTTGGTCTGCACCTCTTCCGGATTGCGCCGGCGCACCAGCGCTTCGATGCGCGCCAGCAGCTCGGCGAAGGCATAAGGCTTGGTGAGATAATCGTCGCCGCCTTCCTTCAGGCCGCGCACCCGGTCGTCCACCTGGCCCAGGGCCGAGAGGAACAGAACCGGCGTCGTGCGGCTCTCGGCGCGCAGGGTGGAGACCACGGTCAGGCCGTCGATCTGCGGTAGCATGCGGTCCACGATCAGGATGTCGTATTGACCGACCCGCGCCATCTCGAGGCCTTCGGCGCCATCGGCGGCATGATCGACCACGTGCCCGCTTTCCTTCAGCCCTTTGACGAGATAAGCCGCCGCTTCGCGGTCGTCTTCGATAACAAGAATACGCATCGTCAAGCTGTCCTCAGAACGGGGCGCATCGGCCTGTGATGCCGCCCCCTCAGCCGTGCCTGCGCCGCCCGCCGGCGAAAAGCCGGATACGGACGGGCTCGTTGCGGAAAGGTGCGTCTCATTCATGGGCGTGCTCGCATGATTGGCAGCAGAACTCGTATTCACAGTCATGGTGTTTATTCCGGACCAAAGATGTTGAACTCATACAGAGATCGAAACCGGGCCATTTCGTGGCCCGTTCGCATGCTCTGGTCCCCTCCACCCCCGATTTCACGGTCCAACCCGCATCCGCGCATCGAAAACCGTGAAAAAATAAGGACCACATCGGCGGCAGGTCGGGGGGATGAGGTCGCCCGCCGCCGATGCAGCCCACAACGGCCCCAATGGAGTGACGGGGCGGGGGCCGCTGTCTCCTCAAGACTGGCCGAAGACAGATGTCAGTCAGTCAGTCTCAAACCTACGAAGCGGTGGTCGCACTGAGCGCCGGGCTCATGGGAGATGCTCAAATCCCTATCATCCCCGTTATCATCCCGTGCTTCAGCGCCTGGGCTCACCAAGACCAGAACGGCTTTTGCCTCCTGGTGCAGCGCTGTGTCGACCGCAGTCTGAGCATCTTTCGGATGCACGACCGCACGATCCGCAATTTTCAGAAGCCGTTCGCCGGAACGCAGGCCCTTCCGTGCCGCAGCACTTCCGGGCCTGACGTCCGCGATGATCACCCCTTCGCCATCGTCTGACGCCTGCAGCGTCAGTCCCCAATCCAAAATCTTTTGTGCGCCTTGCGGGATCCCCTGATCCTCCGCACCGGTCTCCTTCGGAGGCTCCGGCGCGGTCAGCGGCGCATCTTCTGTCAGTAAACCAACTCGGACCCGGATATCCAGGTCCATGCCGTTGCGCCAGACCGTAAGCTGATGATCCGCTTCCGGATCACAGGCCCCCAACCTGTGAAGGAAGGCCTGCGCATCGCCAATCTGCTCACCATCGATCAGGCGTATAATATCGCCTTGTTGCACCCCGGCTTCAGCGGCAGGGCTTTTGTCTGTAACATTTACAACCAAGGCGCCACCAGGATATCCAAAATCAACACTCCCGGCGATGTCATCCGTCACAGCTTGGACACGTACACCCAAAAAATTTCGCGGCGGTACGCCGATCCGGCGCAAACGGTCCACAAGCACGACGCTTTCATGGGGCAGATCCACCGCCGACAGGCCGGCGGTATCATCGGTCACGTCCAGAAGCGCCAGACGGGTTGACGCATCGTAAGCGGCCAGAACCGCCGAAAAGGCTTGCCCATCCTTGGTTTCAACGCGGAACCGGGTGGCGTGCGACATGCCGGTCAGTGTCGTGACAATTTGTCCACCTGAGGATACGACCACCCCTTTCAAACACCGGGTTTGGCGTTGAGCGCCGGTTGCATCGTCGCTGGGTGCAACCGTATCGCCCCTGTCCGTGTCGATCGCATGCACCGTCACCACGGCCCCATGGAGGCTTTCCACGAAATCCGCCAAGGCCGGCGGTTCTTGGGGCGTCAAGGCAACGGCCACAGATACGGGCAGATCCGGCGCCGCGCTGTCGTCGCCCTTGACCACATTGTCGGGCGTGATCGGCCCGAGATCGGCGGCATGCAGGTCGTTCACGTCGATATCCACGACGGGCGGTTCCGGAACGGCGCTGTCGAGCGTCGCGGTAAAGGTCGCGCCGCTGCTGGACGGTCCGGTTTCCGATCCGGATGCTTTGCTCACCAATCCCATCGTCTGAAGAGAAGTCCACGGAGAATCGGTCAGCCGGTCACCGGCTTGATCCGCAGCTTCTCTCTCCCCGCTCTCGCCTGCTTCCACGGTTTCGTCCCGTTCAACGGCCGGTTGCGCCGAATCCGTCGAACCGTTCACCGCAACGGCCGTTTGAAGCGGCCTGACGGCAGATGCCGAGCCCGCCGACATGACGGCAAGCGCTTCCGTCGCCGTCGTCATACACAATCCGCCCCTGACATGACGCGCCAGCCCGTGCGCCTGATCCAAACCTTCGAAAACGTCCCGCAAAGCCGCGACCCTCCAGCTTTCACATGCCGGCTTATCACCGGCATCGTTCCGTTCATGAACGCAGTGTGGAAACTGTAGCCTTACCGCGCACTTGCGGTGTCATTAATGTTTCTTAAAAATGAACAATTACAAAGCTGTAAGCCCGTTTGAGGGTCTGTACGGATAATCGGCGGCAGGACGGTCCGAAGCGCGAAAAACTGTGACGGGTGTCACAGTTTCAGCCGTGTCGCGATCGGCGTCTTCTGTTCCGACAGGGTGCGGTGCACCGGACAGCGGTCGGCGATCTCCAGCAACCGCGCGCGCATTTCCTCGTCAAGAGCGCCTTCAAGGGTAAGCTCCCGGTCCAGGGTGAGGACTTTCATGCCCTTGCCTTCGATACAGCCTTCGCAATCCTCCGTATAGACCTTATCGGATCTGACCGACACGGTGGCCCGCTCCAGGGGAATGCCCTTGCGCTGGGCGTACATGCGCAAGGTCTGGGTCGTGCACAGGCCAAGAGCGAAGCTTAGAAGATCATAGGGATTGGGGCCCAGATCCTGCCCGCCCATGGCCTTGGGCTGATCCCCCTGCAGATGATGGGGACCCGCCAGAAGATCGGCGGAGAACCGGCTCAAACCCGATTCCCGCGTAATGGTCTCGCCGGTCTGCGGCTTGGGCAAACCAGTATCCGTTTCTTCCTCAAGACCCAGATAACGCAGGCTCCAGGCGGCGATGACGCCAGCGGCATAGGCCGCATCGTCGTGCCGCGTGATCAGATGGTCCGCCGTATCGAGGGACACGAAGCTTTTGGGATGCTTGGCCGCCGTGAAGATCGCCGTGGCGTTCTCGACACTGACAGTCTCATCGAGCGGCGCATGCATGACCAGAAGCGCGCGTTTCAAATCCTTCGCCGCGTCCGTCACCTTGTGGGCGTTCAGATCGTCCACGAAGTCCTTCCGGATGGTGAACGGACGGCCGCCAAGCTGTACCTGGGCCTCGCCACGCGCTTCGATCTCAGGCAGCGCCTCGATGAAATTATGCACCACATGGGTGGTGTCGGCGGGGGCGGCCAAAGTGACGACCGCGCGCGCCTCAGGCACCTGATGGGCGGCGATGAGCGTCGCCGCACCGCCCAGGGAATGGCCAATCAAAAGTACTGGCGCCTCATGGGACTCGCGCAAATAGTTGGCGGCGCTGATCAGGTCGCCCACATTGGAGGAAAAGGTAGTGTTGGCGAAATCGCCTTCGGAATGGCCGAGCCCGGTGAAATCGAAGCGCAACACCGCAAGGCCGTGATCCGTCAGCGCCTTGGAAATACGCGCCGCCGCGAAGATGTCCTTGGAACAGGAAAAGCAGTGGGCGAACAATGCATAGGCGCGCGGGCGTCCCGCTGGACGGTCGAGACGGGCGGCCAGGGTTTCGCCGAGACTGCCGGTGAATGTGACGCGTTCCGATTGTGCCATAGCGCGGGCATCCTCAATACTTAGGAAGTGGCATCACCGGGCCGCCGGAGTCTCTTCCCCATCGTCGGAATCCAGATCGTCAGCGGTCAGCCGGTTCTTTCGGAAGTAGAAGATCAGCAGAGCGAAGCCGGCGCCAAACACAAAAAGCGGAGCAAGCCACAAGGCCATGGTGTTGCTCTGCACGGGCGGGCTCAACAGCACGAAATCGCCATAGCGGTCACGCACCAGGGCCATGACCTCTTCGTCCGTATCGCCCGCCTCGATGCGCTCGCGCACCAGCAGGCGCAGGTCGCGGGCCAGATCGGCATTGGACTCGTCGATGCTTTCGTTGCGGCAGACGAGACAGCGCAGCTTCTTGGACAGAGCGCGGGCGCGTTCCTCCTGGCGCGGATCGGACAGGATCTCGTCAGGCTCCACCGCCAGAGCGGGCCCGGCGCTCCAAACCGTCAGCGCCAGAACCAGAGCGGCGCACAGATGAACGGCCTGCCTGATCATCCGGCGGCCTCCGGCTGGGCTTTGACGGGGGGCAGGCTGGCGCGCGGTTCAGGCACAGGGCTCAAGGCGCGCCTGCGGTCGGTGAGAGCCGTCAGCCCGCCCACGACCATGACCGCCACACCCAGCCACAGCCAGGGGATGAGCGGCTTGTGATAGGTCCGCACGGACCAGCGTTGCGGCGCGCTGCCATCCGTCACCTGAGGATCGCCCAGGACCACATAAAGATCCGCGAACCCCGTGGTGTGAATGCCCACTTCCGTGGTCGGTTGTTCAGAGGCTGGATAAAACCGCCGTTCGGGCGTCAGCACGCCAAGCTCTTTGCCGTCGCGCTCCAGGCGGAAGACGCCCTGGCTGGCAATATAGTTCGGGCCGTTGACGTCCCGCACCGCATCGAAATGGACGGTGTAGCCCGCGATCTCGATCCGCGCGCCCGGGCTGGCACTGACGATTTGCTCCGTCTGGAAAGCGGTCACGCCGGTGATCCCGGCAACCGCGATGCCAAGCCCCGCATGGGCGAGCGCCATGCCCCACAAGGTGCGCGGCAGATGGCGCGCCCGGCGCAAGGACACGGCCAGGGGCTCGGATCCCAGTTTCACCCGGTCGGCGACCGAGGCGAGAGAGCCGAAAAACAGCCAGGCCGCGACACCCATGCTGAGCGCCGCCAGAACCGGCCCGCCATCGACGAAGCCGTAGACCAGCAGCACCAGGACGAAGGCCGCGCCAGCGGCCCAATAAAGCCGCGGCATGACCGTGGCCACATCGCCCTTTTTCCAGGGCAGCATGGCCCCCACCGGCACCGCCAGCAGCAGTGGCATCATCAGCGGCACGACCGTGGCGTTGAAATAGGGCGGGCCCACCGAGATCGGACCGCCGCCCACGGCATCGAGCGCCAGCGGATACAGGGTGCCGATCATCACCGTGATGCAGGATGTCACCAGGATCAGATTGTTGAAGACCAGCCCCCCTTCCCGGCTGACCACCGCGAAGGGCTTGCCGCCCGAAAGTTCTTTCGAGCGCATGGCGTAAAGCGCCAGCGCGCCGCCGGTCAGCCCTACCAGGATCATCAGGATAAAGACGCCCCGTTCCGGATCGTTGGCGAACGCATGAACCGAGGTCAGAACGCCGGAGCGCACCAGGAAGGTGCCAAGCAGGCTGAAGGAAAAGGTCAGGATCGCGAGCAGGATGGTCCAATGCTTCATGGCACCGCGTTTTTCCACCACGATCGCGGAGTGCAAAAGCGCCGTGCCCAGAAGCCAGGGCATCAGGGAAGCGTTCTCCACCGGATCCCAGAACCACCAGCCGCCCCAGCCCAGTTCGTAATAGGCCCACCAGGAGCCGAGCGCGATGCCGATGGTGAGCGCGATCCAGGCGGCAAGCGTCCAGGGCCGCACCCAGCGGGCCCAGTTGGCATCGACCTTGCCGCTGATAAGGGCCGCCACGGCGAAAGAAAAAGCCATGGAGAAACCCACATAGCCCACATAAAGAAAGGGCGGATGAAACGCGAGACCGGGATCCTGCAATAGCGGGTTCAAGCCGGTGCCTTCGACGGGTGCGGGGTCAAGCCGCGCGAAGGGATTGGAGGTAAACAGAACGAATGCCAGAAAGGCGACGCCGATCAATCCATGAACGCCCAGGACGCGCGCCCGGAAAGTCTCGTCGAGCCCGCCCTTGACGGTGGCGACCGCCGCGCCGAATGCGGCCAAAGTCAGCACCCAGAGCAACATGGAGCCTTCGTGGTTGCCCCAGGTGCCCGTCAGCTTGTAAAGCCAGGGTTTCGCCGAATGGGAGTTTTGCGTCACGTTGAGCACGGAGAAATCCGACGCCAGATAGGCACTGGCGAGTGCGGCGAAGGAAAATCCTATCAAAAGCGCGTGAACTTGTGCCGCCGGTACGGCGAGCGCAGCCCAGTCATTGCGGCCGGCACGCGCACCCACGAAGGGCAGCACGGTCTGTGCGATCGCCACGATAAAGGCGAGACATAAAGCGAAATGTCCAAGCTCGGTGGTCACCGACGTCTCCCACTTTGAGTTCCTCTTTATGTAGGTAATGGGATTGGCGGTGCCGGTCCAGCATAAGCGGCACGGTCACGATGCCGCGAAGCGGTTTCCATCTCAAAGCGCAGGAATGAGATCGGGCGCGGAGGCACATAATTGGGGCGGGCTGACCCTCGGCGAGAGGGGGGATGAAACCGTTGAGCCAGACCCGCCCCTTACGCCCCGCAGTGGCCGCGCATACGCGGGACGCAATTCCACTGGACGCCGCCGTGATAAGAGCGTAGCGTCCGAAAAGCTGTTTCGAATCGACGCTTTGGCTGACTTTCTGTCAAAAACACCTTCAGCGTGATCTTTCAGTATAGCTTATATAGTGTCGCCGCGCTCGAAAAAAATAACAGCGCTTCACGATGGAGTGAAAGCTGGCTGCGGCGAACGCTCCCATGCTATTCAGATCCTGCCTGAAAAGGTAAGCCGCGAAGGTTCAGACGGACTTAACCGCGCCCTTCAATCCTTCAAGAGCACGACCGACAGATTATTGGCGGGCATCTCGACGATCCGGTCGAGAGACAGGCCGCGCGCCCCGGCCGCCGCCTCCACCGCGTCAAGATCGCGCACGCCCCATGCGGGATCGCGCGCTTTCAGGCTGTCGTCGAACGCGGCGTTGGATGGCGCCGTGTGAACGCCGCCCCGGCTGAACGGGCCGTAGAGGAACACCGCGCCGCCCGGCCGGAGCAGTCCGGAGGCGCCCCGCAACAGCCCTTCGCAGGCGGCCCAGGGCGCGATGTGGATCATGTTGATGCTCACCACCGCGTCGAACGGCGCGCGCTCGGCCACGGACCAGTCGGCGGCCCGCGCATCCAGATCCACAGGCGGCTCGACCGTCTCTAATCCGGCATGGGCAATCCAGGACGCGATACTGGCCCGCGAGGCCGCGTCGGGATCGCTGGGGTGCCAGGTCACCGGCAAGGCGGAAGCGAAATGCACCGCATGCTCGCCCGTGCCGCTGGCGATCTCCAGCACCTTGGCGCCGTCCGGCAACACGCTGCGCAGGACCTCCAGAATAGGTTCCCGGTTGCGCGCGCTCGAAGGAGAAAACAGGCGCGCATCCGCGCTCACACCCCGCTCTTCAAGCGCGATCGGCCGTCCGGCCTGCCCCGTCTTGTCTGCCGTCATGGCTTGTCTCCCGTCATGGGGCGGTTCCCCGGATCTTTCCTGTTACGGACATTCACGTGGTTTCAATGCCCTTTCCGTAGCCTGGGCCCCATGATCAATGGCAAAGACCCCTGTCAAAAGCAAATCCCGGCACCGACGCGGCGCGGCCTGCTGCATGGCGGTGCCTGTTTCGGCCTGACCGCCGTCCTGACAGCACCGGTCCGCGCGGCCGAGACGGCTGCCCCCTTTTCCGTGCTGGCCGACCGGGTCGGCTATCTGCCGCAAGGGCGCAAATGGGCCTTGCTGAGCGTACCCGCGGGAGCAGACGGCGCGCTGGTGCACCTGAAAGATGCCTCGGGCGCCATAGCCGCCCGCCTGGCACCGCAAGGCTTATCGGAAAAAACCGTTCAGGGCACGGCCTATGCCCGGCTCGATTTCTCGACTGTCACTACGCCCGGATCCTATGTCTTCGAGCTGAACGGCCGCCAGTCGGCGCCGGTGATCATTTCCGACGGTCTGTGGCAGGCACCGCTCGATCTCATCCTGCGCGGTCTTTATCTCCAGCGCTGCGGCGTCGCGCTGAACGATCCGGAAAGCGGCCTGCGTCACCGCCCCTGCCATACGGAAGACGGCGCCGGGCAAGGGGCGCCCGCCGGCGGCGGCTGGCATGACGGCGCGTCCTACGCCAAAAGTCTGTCGGCCACGGCCCTCGTGACCGGCCTGCTGCTCAGCGTCTATGAAGACCATCCCGATCCGTTTACGGACGGACAGATGCGTTTCCCGGAAACGGGCAACGGGAGGCCCGACCTGCTCGATGAAATGATTGTCGGGCTTGACTGGATTGCCGCCATGCAGCGGCCCGATGGGGCCATCCGCGCCGGGATCGGCAGCGACGCCGCCCCGCGTGCCGTCATGCCCCATAACGATCTGGCGCCGCGCACCCTCCTGCCCGCCACCCTGGCCGATACGGCACGGGGCTGCGCCGCCCTGGCCCAAGGCGCACGCATCTACCAGGCCGTCAATACACAGAAGGCCGTGCTTTACAGGCAAGCCGCCTTGCGCGCCTGGCAGGCGCTCGACACGGTGCCCGATCTGCCCACGGCGCTACCCTTGACAGGCGGCCAGAGCGCCGGTCCGGATCATGCCTGGGACGACCGCCTGTGGGCAGCGGCCGAGCTGGCAATCCTGACGGGCGACGTGCCCTTTATCGAGGAAAGCAGAACCCTCATGCGCCTTGCATCGGTGCAGGCGCCCAGCCAGCAGACGCCGTCCTTCCTCGGTCTGACGGCCCTTTTCAAAGCCCCCGGCAGCAGCGCGGAGGATCGGGGCGCCATCGGCCAGGCGCTGGCGCGCCGGGGCGAAGAGCTTCTGGCCCAAGCCGCCCGCTCGCCCTTCGGACTGGCGGCGGCGCCCGGCAATCCGCTGGTGAATTCGCAGATCGCCTTGACCGGCCTTCTGCTCATGGGCGCCCATGACGCAACGGGCGACAGCCGGTTCCGGGAAACGGCGGCCGATCATCTCCATTATCTCCTGGGACGGAACGCTTATGGCCAGTCGTTCGTATCGGGTGTCGGAACGAGCGCCGTCAGTCCCCTGTCCCATCCGATGGCCGCCGCAAGCGGCATCGCGCCCAGGGGCTGGCTGCTCGATCCTTCCGGCCCGTACGGATGGCTTGCACACCCTGATACCGTACAATCGGACAGCATGCTGAGCGTCACGCTCAGCGGCTCGGCGGCCATGGCGGCGCTCCTGGCGCGCTTGATGGCAGCCCGGGACAAGCCCGTCTCAGCCGGCCCGGCGGGCTAAGGCCGCCCGGCGCGTCATCACTTCCGTATCCGCCGGGTCGAGCAAACACTCGCTCAGGCGCAACGCATTTTCCATGTAGGACTCGACAAGCGGGCTGGTATCGTGATCGGCGGCCTTGCGCTCGTCGATGATCCGCTCACAGTATTGTTTGAGGATCTCCGTGACATCGTCGATGGTGGCCGCCAAGGCCCCTGAGAAGGCCCCGCCGGAGGCATAAGGGCGCACATCGTTCAGGAACGCCGCGAAAGCGACCGCCCGCTCGGCCACATCCGGGTCCGGCGGCTCGGAGAGATCCGGAACGACCGGCCCGCGCTTGCCGAACCCGCCGAATTTGCGCATGGGCACCGCCGCCAGAATGTCCGCTTTCGCCTGATCGAGAGCCTGTTCCGCGGCATCGGCCATCTTACGCCGGGCCGCCATCAGCCGCTGGCCCCATTCGCCTGCCCGGCGGATGCCGATGGTCGAGGTCATGCCGTTCGACAACTGAACGAAAAAAGCGATCAGATCGGTGATCGTCTGCGGCTGGGCCGTGCGCTTGTCCAGATCGTGGAACGCGGCGGCCGTGGTCTCCAGGTCCGAAATCAACAGCGCGCCGACCTGATGGAGATCCGTCTGGGAGGCCAACAGATCCGTCGACTCCTTCGTGATCTTTCCGACCACCTGCATGATTTCCCAAGGCCGGATCAGACGGCCGAGCACGACGAACACCACATAAGTGGCGTGATCGCGCATATGTTTGGCGATGATTTCGTAGATCGTGCTGATCTGCTCGATCATATCGTCCGTCAGCGTATCGATGGGACGGGGCAGCACGCGCTGGAGGTCGAGAATATCCGAAGCCATCTCCAGGACGGTGGCCATTTCCTGCGCATCGGCCAGCACGTCTTTGCCGCCCAAACGGGCCACCAGTTGGCGATATGCGCGGCTTTCAGGATCGAGACCGGCGAATGCGGCGTTCATGGCCGCGGCACCCTGACCGTAAAGCTCAAGGCTGACATCGCGCAGGGCCCGCTCGTCTTCGCTCAAGATCACCTGCGCGATCCGGGCGCACAGATCGGGCAGGACGTCCGGCAACAACTCTGTGTTCAGCCAGTCCCAAACCGGCATGATCGACGCACGGGCAATGCGGCCCTGCTGTTTTTCCAGTCTGGGGCTGGAAATCAGGAGATCTTCGAAGGGCTGGCAAAACAGCCGCAAGGGCGTCATCACCCGGGGGATGTTCCGGACCCGCCGCAAGGTCGGACGCAGCCACTCAAGCAGCATGTCATGGGGCAGCACGCCTTCGCCCGTCAGGCGTTCGCGCTCCAGAACCTGCGCCAGGGCCGTCGCCGACTGGCCTGGCAGGCTCTCGAGAAAAGAACGCAGTTGATGCGATTTGAGATCGCTCATGCCGATTGCACTGGCCCACTCTGTCACTGCCCGACTCCCGATACTACGCATACAGGGTAAAGAAACCCATTGTTTAAGCTCGGATGGCAAAGTGCCGAAACCAAGGCAATCCCGTTAACCGGCCCGTGCGCGCGTGCTGCCTAAGCGCTTGATTTGCCCGGGCCCGCGTTAACGGGTTAGAGTCAAATGGCGTTGATCTTGTTAATGAGTTCCAGCTGCGGATCAGTTCCCATCCGGCCTTTGTAAGCCCAATGACGGCTTTTAACGGCCGGCGGCAGAGCTGAGGGGTGAGGAACGGCAGGTGAGACCTGAGGATTTCAAGCGCTGGCGCAAACAGCTCAAACTGTCCCAGAAGCAGGCGGCCGATGCTCTTGGGCTGAAGCGGCGCATTGTTCAGTACTATGAGAAAGGACAGCGCGACGGCGAGGATGTGGTCATCCCGAAAGCCGTGCGGCTGGCCTGTTACGCGATCTGGGTCGGCGTTTCCGATTACGACGGGCCGGTGGAGACAACTGCCTCCCCATCCGGCACCGCATCGCGGGTCATGCTGGATGGCGGCCCGCCCCGCGCGGCCAAGCCGGAGAAACGCTCCGGCAAACCAAAGCGCAAAGCCAAGAAGAAAAGCACCGCGAAGAAATAAAGACGCCGGATAAGAGCGTTAAGCGTTCTGCCCGCCCAGGGTGCCGACAAAGGGCAGACCGCGATAGCGCTGGGCCGCATCCATGCCGTAGCCGACGACAAAGACGTCGGGACATTGGAACCCGGCAAAATCCGGCTCGACCGGCACGGCGCGGCGGGAGGGCTTGTCGAGAAGCACCGCGGAATAGACGGTTCTCGCGCCGAGCGCCCGAAAATGATCCAGCATGAAGCTCAGCGTACGCCCTGAATCCAGGATATCGTCGATATAAAGGATCGTCCGCCCGCCGATATCCGTATTAAGGGCACGCACCAGATCGACGGTTCCCGAGGATGTCGTCCCCAGGCCGTAGCTTGAGGGTTGAACGAAGGCCACTTCCGCGTCGAGGCTGCGCCGGCTCAAGGCGCGCAGCAGATCGGCGGCGAACACGAAGCCGCCATTGAGCGCGCACACCGCAAGCAGCCCCGGGCCATTCTCATGGGCCGCCCGGATATCGGCATGGCCCGCGATATCGTCGGCCAGGGTTTCGATGCGCCGGGCGATGTCATCGGCCGAGAACAGCACGGACGGCGCGGCGGAGGCGTCTGCTTGCGGTTGGGCCGTCATCGCCGCGCCTCGCGCACGAAATCCACCGTGATATCGATGGCCCCGGGGGGCGGATTGTCGATGGAAAACGAGAATGTGTTGGACGCGCCGGGCGCCAGGCGCCGCTGCTGGGACGGAATGATGCGCGAATAAAGCTCGACCCGGCTTTCCTCGGCCCCGTCGCGGGCCGACGTCTCCGGCGCCCCCTCGGCCAGATCCGGCTCGCCCCGCATGGAAAAGCGGATGGGCGGGATCGACTGGGCCTGTCCGCCCACATTGACCACCTCGCCCCAGACCTCGAGCTTGGTCCGTTTGGGATCGACCCAGCGGAAGCCCACATTGCGGAACTCCAGCGTGGGCTGGCCATCGACGGCGATCCCGGCGGTCTCATAAGCCACCCGCGCGCCGGGCCAGATCTGTACGATCGCCGCGCGGTACTGATAAACGGCCGCGAGCGCCGCGAAGAACGCCAGGATCAAAAACACGACAACCGGCACGCCCCGATGACGCTTTTTCGGCACCAGCACATCTTCGGGCCGCATGGGCCGTGGCGGCGCCACCATGCCGGGTACGTTGTAAGGCGCGGGCGGTTCAGGCGTCTGCGGCGCCATCAGCGCCTGGGACGACGGGCTGTGCGGCGGCTCCTGAAACCAGGACGCGCCGCATTTGGCGCAGCGGACGGTCCGGCCCTGGCCGCGGAAACTCGCGGCGTCCGTCAGATACCTCGTCGAACATGAGGGACATGTCAGTATCATCGCTTCGCCCAAACACGCCTTGCGGCGGCCAAACCATTGCAAGCTGACCGGTAATTTATCCGTTTTCGGCCACGCACCGCCACATCCCAGTTAGCGCCCGATCCCAACTCTTGCCACATAAAAGCGATGAGTAGAGCCCGGAACGCGGATCCGCTGATGGCCACCTTAACAGGCTGATCCTTCCCGTGCCTTTCTTGCCCGTGCCTTTCAGACGAGCCGAAAGGCCCCTTGGGCCGGACACTACGTCTCAACGCTCGACAGGGCGAGGTGAATCTCTTTCTCTTATGGGCGCGCGTGGTGGCCGCTTGAGGGCGGACGCCGTCTTAAGACACTGCGAGCGGCCAAAGCTCGCCACACCCGATGGGAATGGATCAAAACCGTGGTGCGATTTGAGAATGTGGGGATGCGGTACGGCCTGGGGCCAGAAGTGCTCCGGGATATCACCTTCGAGCTGGAGCCGGGCACCTTCCATATCCTCACCGGCCCGTCGGGCGCGGGCAAGACCTCGCTCCTGAAGCTGATGTATCTGGCCCACCGGCCCTCGCGCGGGCTCATCTCCATGTTCGGCCACGATCTGGCCAATGTGCCGCGCGCCAAGCTGCCCATTTACCGCCGCCGCATCGGCGTGATCTTTCAGGAATTCCGCCTGATGGATCACATGACCGCCTTCGAGAACGTGGCCTTGCCGCTCAAGATCGCGGGCGTGCCGCCCCAGCGCTACGAGGACGACGTGCGCGAACTGTTGAGCTGGGTGGGCCTCGGCGACCGGATCGACGCGCGCCCGCCGACGCTCTCAGGCGGTGAGAAACAACGCGTCGCCATCGCCCGGGCGGTGGTGGCCAAGCCCGATCTGATCCTGGCGGACGAGCCCACGGGCAATGTGGACCCGGAAATGGGCCGCAGGCTGATCCATCTGTTCCTGGAACTGAACAAGCTGGGCGCCACCGTGCTCATCGCCACCCACGACACCACCGTGGTGGACGAGGTGGGCGGGCCTAATCTTCATATCGAAAGCGGACGGCTCCAGCAGGTGCGCAAGGCCACCCACCGGGCCGCGCCCAAGGACAAAGACAGCGGCAAAAAAGCCGGCGCGGGAGACAGGCGATGATGGCCATGGACGGTGTGGACAATCTGCGGGCCAATACGCTCGCGCAAGTGAAGGCGATCGCCAGCCAGACCAAGACGGTGATCCCGACGACGGCGACGGCGGGCCGCCCGCTTTACGCGGTGATCGCGGTCATGTGCTATCTGGCGAGCCTGGCGTTGGGCCTGACGCTGACCGTGCGCCAGATGACCAGCGAATACGCCAAGGATCTGTCCGGCGCCATCACCATTCAGATCAAGCCGTCGGACGCCGCCGACCCGAGCCAGCAAATGGCCCGGGCGCTGGAAATCCTCAACGAAACGCCCGGTCTTTACGACATCGTGCCCTTGAGCACGGCGGACGCGGAAGCCCTGGTCGAGCCCTATCTGGGCCGGGGCAATCTGCCCGCGGATATCCGTATCCCGCAGATCATTGATGCGCGGATCGACCGCAGCGCTTTTCCCAATCTGACGGCGCTGGCGGGCCGTCTGTCGGCGGAAATTCCGGGCGCGTCCTTGAACGACCACTCGCGCTGGAAGGCGCGGCTGCTCTCCTTCTCCTCGTCCCTGCAAGGGCTGTCGGTGGCGGCGCTCTTGCTCATCGTGCTGGCGGCAGTGGCGATTGTGGCCTTCGCCACGCGGGCGGCCATGGCGGCCAACCATCAGATCGTCGAGGTGCTGCATCTGATCGGCGCGGAGGACAAGTTCATCGCGTCTGAATTCCAGGGGCATTTTCTGCGGCTCGGCGTCTGGGCCGGGCTGATCGGCGCGGTCGCGGCGGGGGTGACGCTGTGGGCCATGGGCAGCATCGCGGGCGCCGATGCGGAGTTCTTCATCCCCGGCCTGACGCTCGACTGGACGGCCTATGTGGCGCTGATCCTGGTCCCTCTCTTAAGCGGTGCGGTGGCCATGATCACGGCCCGGATGACCGCGCTCGCTGTGATCGGACGGGTTTTGTAGGGGCCGTCATTATTGGCCGGACGGGGTTTTCAACCCCGTTCCCCGTCCGCACAATCATCTTTTCGCCTGACCATACCGCCGGGATTGCAAATCCCGGCCGGTTTTTACGCCAAATCGAGCGGCCCTCAAAACTGCGCCGTCACATCCCGTGATTTGTGCAGGACACGCACGATTTCCAGCCGCTCGGTCCGCATCCGATAGAACACCACATGTGCTTCATGGGCGAAACTCATGATGCCTGCGCCCAGTTCGGGCCTAGCGCGGCCCAGACCCGGCTGATCGGCGAGCCGTTCGAATTTCGTCTGCAGCCCGCGCACATAGGTCCGGGCCTGGGCAAGGCCCCAGGTTTCATAGGTGTAGGCAAGGATATCACCGAGATCGGCATCCGCTTCCGGCGACAGCACATAGAAGGGCACCTAGCCCTGCTCCTCAAGGGACGCCTCGAAATCGGCGAGAAGGGCGTCCACGGAGCGTCCGGTTTTGCCTACATCCAGGCTCGCGGTCCCGGCGGCGATATCCTGGCGCAGCGCATCGAGCTTGGCCTCCATGAGCCGGTCCCGCCCCTCATGGAGCCGCAGGGCATCCCGGATCACTTCGCTGATATTGGTGTAGCGGCCCGCCTCGACCTGACGCTTCACATAATCCTCGAAATGCTCTCCCAACGAGACATTGGCCATGGCTGTTCTCCTAAGCGATTCCCAATTATATGCATAAAATAACAAAATTTGTTATTTTTGGGAACCGCGCGCAGTGTGTCGGCGCTCCACACCAGACCGGCTAGGCTCCTGTCTTTCACCCGCATCTTATCGCCCTTCGTCTTGCCGCCCCCGCGCCGCCATCTTCTCGTACCGCTTTTTCGGTAATAGGCCCTTGAATCCGTTCATGTTAGCCTGAAGCTGTTGTGTTCAAGCGTATGCCCATCCAAAACCGCCCCCAGACAAGCCTGACGCCGAACCTGTCGGACCTGCCGCCGGTGGGCGACGGGCGTGGCTCCAGGCGTCTTGGCTACAGGAAGCGCCGGCCGCTGCTCAAAGGCTTTCTGAGCGTCTTCGCCGTGCTCGTCAGCGCCTGGACGCTGGGTCTGATCGCTTTCGTCTTCGCCGTGCCCCGGGCGCCCGTGACCATCGCGGAACCGGCCGATGCGGTGGTGGTGCTGACCGGCGGCGGCGCACGGCTGAGCGCGGGTTACGACCTGCTGGTGCAGGGCAAGGCGGACCGGCTTCTCATCAGCGGCGTTTACGCGGACACCAGCCGGGAAACCCTGAAACGCAAGCTTGGCGCCGATCCGGACCGCTTCGACTGTTGCGTGGATCTGGACCGGGCCGCCCTCGACACGCGCGGCAACGCGGTGGAGACCGCCCGCTGGACCAAGATCCACGGCTTCGACACGCTGATCGTGGTCACGGCGAACTACCACATGCCCCGCAGCCTGCTGGAATTCCGCCGGGCCATGCCCGAGGTGACGCTGATCCCCTACCCTGTGTTCCCCGGCGGCTTCGATGCCGAGGCCTGGTGGATGGGGGTCAATTCCCTACGCCTCGCCACCGGCGAATATGTGAAATATCTGGCCAGCCTCACCGCCCTGCCGGTATGAACGGGTAAACCGCTTAAGCGGTCTTGAGAGGCCTAGCCGAGGGAAAGCGCGTGCGGGGGATCCGGACCGTTCTGTTCATGACCTTCATGGTCGTCCTGACCGTGATCATGGGACTTCTGTTCCTGCCCATGCTGGCCCTGCCGCGCCGCTGGCTCATGGGACCGAAACGCCTGTGGTGCCGTCTGGTGCTGGGCGCCTTTTCCCGCCTGATCGGCGTTGAGACCGAGATCCGGGGCGCCGCGCGCATCCCGGACGGCCCGATCCTGGTGGCCTCCAAGCATCAGGCCATGTGGGACACGGTGATCGTGTTCCTGGTGTTCAACGATCCTGCCGTCATTTTGAAACGCGAGCTGATGCGCATCCCGATTTACGGCTGGTACGGCTGGAAGCTTGGCATGATCCCCATCGACCGGGAAGCGAAGGCGAGCGCCTTGCGCAAGATGGTGGCGGCCTCGAAAGACCGGCTGGCGCACGGACGGCCCGTGGTGATCTTCCCCGAAGGCAGCCGCGCCGCGCCCGGCTCGAAGCTGGAATATAAGCCCGGTGTCGCCGCGCTTTACCGCCAGCTTGGCGATGTGCCGTGCGTGCCCATCGCGCTCACCTCGGGCCTGTGCTGGCCGCGTTCCGGCTTCGGCTTCAAGCCGGGCAAGATCATCCTGGAAATACTCGATCCCATCCCGCCGGGCCTGGAGCGCAAGGCCTTCATGGCGACGCTGGAAACCACGATCGAGACAGCCACGGACCGCTTGATCGCGGAAGCGCGGGCCTCCTCGGCGGGCCTGTGACAACACCCAGCCTGTGGATAAAGCGGGGAGTTACGGGATTAATTCACCGCACACCGAGACAACCTGGGGATAACTAAGAGCATAGCGGGCATTTTGGGGATAAAAAGTCCCCGTTTGGGGAGACTTTCGCGCGATATGGCGCAAATCATCCCCTTAGTTCGACGCGTTATCCACACTTGCGGTGGAGAGCCGGACGCGCGCCCCTATTCGGGATCGGCGTATTGCGGATCGGCGTGTTTCCACTGGCCGCTTTTCTTGAGCGCCTCGGCCACTTCCGGCGGCATGTAGTTCTCGTCATGCTTGGCCAGAACCTGGGAGGCGACCACCACGCCGTCCTGGCCCAGCCGGCCCTGCACCACGATGCCTTGGCCCTCCCGGAAGAGATCGGGCAGGATGCCGTCATAGCGCACGGTGACCGTTTCCACCTCATCGGTGATATCGAAAGCCACCTGATTGTCCGCAGGCCGGACGACACTGCCCGCCGCCACCAGGCCGCCCACGCGGATCGGCCGCTCCGGCAGGGTCTCGAGCGCCGCCAGATCGCTGGGGGAATAAAAGAACGTCACCGACTGGTTGAGCGCGCCCAGAACGAGCGTCAGGGCGCTCGCCAGCACCAGGCCCGAGACGACGACAAGAGTGATGCGCTTTTGCTTGCGGGTCACGAACGGCTCTCCCGATCAAGGTTGCGGACGGCGGCGCGGGCTTTCGCATGGCCGCGCAGGATCCAGACGATCAGCCCGGTGATGACGACAGCGGTCACGCCGTAGGATGACCAGACAAAGAACGCATGATCGCCCATGGGTCACTTCCCTCCCTGCACGGACGGGGAGGGAGCGGCGTCGAGCATGGCCGCCACCGGCGCGGTCTGGCTCAGCCGCGCCCGGCGCACACGCTGTTCCAGGATCTCCGTTTTCATGCGCATGAGGTGCAGCACCGTCGCCAGCGCCATGAAGCCGATGGCCATGGCCAGCAAGGGCATCAGCATGGAGGGATGAATGCTCGGCGCGTCGAATTTCGAAATGCTGGCGGGCTGATGGAGGCTGTTCCACCAGTCCACGGAGAATTTGATGATCGGCACATTGATGAAACCGACCATGGCCAGCACGGCGGCGGCGCGGGCAGCGCGCACCTTGTCGTCCATGGCCTGCCACAGGGCCATATAGCCCAAATAGAGAAAGAAGAGGATGAGCACGGAGGTCAGCCGCGCATCCCACACCCAATAGGTGCCCCAGGTGGGCTTGCCCCAGAGCGAGCCGGTGACGAGCGCCAGGAAGGTGAAGGCCGCCCCGATGGGGGCGATGGATTTGGCGGCGACATCCGCGATCGGATGTTTGAAGACGAACCCGACAAAGCTCGCCAGCGCCATCACCGTGTAGCAGAACAGGCACATCCAGGCCGAGGGCACATGGATATACATAATGCGGACGGACTCGCCTTGCTGGTAATCGGGCGGCGAGGTGACGAGCCCCCAGTACAGTCCGAGCGCGATCGAGATCACGGCGAGTCCCGTGAACCAGGGCACAAGCCGGTCGGCCAGCCGCTGAAAGGCCAGCGGATTGGCGAGCGCATAAATCGAAGAGGCTACAGTCCGGCTTTCACTCATGGTGTCCACTCACGGGATCGGTCAATCGCTGTTCAGTCTCAAGGCCGCGGCCCCGGCCCAGGCGGCCAGCACGGCGGAAAACAAAGTCAGCGCCATCAGAACGAGAATGCTGGGACCGCTCATTAGACCCGACTCGCCCTGCTCGCCCACGGCGCCGACGCCAAAGATCATGATGGGTATATAAAGCGGCATCACCAAGAGCGAAATCAGCACACCGCCCCGGCGCATGGCAACCGTCAAGGCCGCGCCGATGGCCCCTAACAGGCTCAAGGCAGGCGTGCCCAGCGCCAAAGCCAGCATCAGCGGCACGGTCAACCCTGCCTCCAGAGTGAAAAGCAGGCCGAAGACCGGTACGGCAAAAACGATCGGTAGGCCCGTGGTCAACCAATGGGCCAGGCATTTGGCCAGCACTGCCAGTTCGAGCGGCAGGTCGGCACTGATCAAGCTGTCGAGGGCGCCGTCTTCGTGATCGGCCTGGAACAGCCGGTCCAAAGTCACCTGGGTGGCCAGCACCGCGCCGACCCAGGCCATGGAGGGCGCGATGCGCGACAGCAGCGGCAGGTCCGGGCCCAGACCGATGGGCACCACCAACGCCACAAGGGCGAAGAACACCAGCGCCAGAAACGCGCCGCCGCCCACCCGCATGGCGATCCGCACATCCCGCTCGACAATGGCCCAGAACGCGGTCATGGCGCGGCTCCTTGCGTCAAACCGCCCTGAACAGGGCCGATGCGGCAGGTCTGGGCATGGGGCAGATCGAGCGCCCCGTGCAAGGCCACGACGGCGATGCCCCCTTGGGCCCGGTGCCCGGCGATGATCTCTTCGAGCAGGGCCGTCGCGTCCTTATCCAAGGCGGTCGAGGGCTCGTCCAAAAGCCAGACGGGGCGGGCCGAGAGCAGCATGCGCGACAAGGCCAGCCGCCGGCGCTGACCGGCCGACAGATAGCGGGCGGGCAGATCGGCGAGATCGTTCAGGTAAAGCCGGTCCATCAGCGGGCTTGTATCGGGCTTGGCGCCGTAAAGGCGGGCCCAGAAAGACAGGTTTTCAGCAACCGTCAGGGCGGTCTTGACCCCGTCCGCATGGCCGAGCAGCACGCTCGCCTGTTCCGGCGGCACGGGCGTGGTGCCGTCCACGGAGGCCACGACCCGTCCGGCGGCAGGCGCGCCGAAGCCGGCCAGGACCCGCAACAGGGTCGATTTGCCCGACCCGTTCGCGCCGCGCACGGCCAATCCGTCCCCCGGCTCCAGTTGCACGGTCAGGCCGGTGAACAGCACGCGTTCGCCTCTGCGGCAGGCCAGCCCCTCGGTGCTCAACCGCCCGGCGAAAAGGGAAGACGATCTGGTCAATGTGTCACAGCCTTTGGCTCATCCACCCGGTTTTGCTCCGATCATAGCGGGGTACCGTTCCCGCGGGGAGCTATCTCGCTTAAGCTTTTAAGAATTTACGTCTTAATCGGCATCACTTTGGGGAGGAACGGGACCGTGTCGCTAACGGATCAGATTTTTACCATCGTCACGCAGATGACGAGCGCCCAGGGACCGTTCCCGCTTGCGAATAAAACGATCGACGGCATCTCGTACCCTGTTATCACGAACGGCCCCGAGACCCTGCGCGACTATTACGCCCTGGGCCTTGTGAACGCCGACAAGGATTTCCTGGTCTACCAGGACGAACGCTGGACCTTCGCCGAGACGGACCGGGACGCCAAACGGCTGGCGGCGGCGATGGTGGAGCGCCTGGGGATCAAGAAAGGCGACCGGGTGATCATCGCGCTTCGCAATTATCCCGAATGGGTCTTCGCCTTCATGGCCATCACCTCGATCGGCGCTGTGGCGGTGCCGCTCAACGGTTGGTGGACGGAAGAAGAGTTCGACTACGCCCTTGGAGACTGCGGCGCGACCCATGCCTTCGTGGATGCCCGCCGCCTGGAGATTCTCACACGCCCGGCGAAGCGCCACGGGGTCGGCTTGATCGCGATCCGGACGGACGCCCCTTTGCCCGAAGGCGTTCACGCCTACGACACGCTGGTGGCAGGGTTCTCCGAAGAGGCTTTTCCGGATGTGGCGCTCCATCCCGATGATAACGCCACGATCTTTTATACCTCGGGCTCCACCGGCCATCCCAAGGGCGTGGTCTCGACCCACCGGGCTATTCTCAGCGTCATGATGATGTGGGGCATCAATGTGCGCGCCCGCCTGATGGCGCTCGGTCTCGACGGTGCCGAGCCCCCCTATCAGCCCTCCACGCTCATGAGCGTGCCCTTGTTCCATGTCACCGGCAGCCACGCGATCTTCCTTCTGTCCTTCCTGGTGGGCCGCAAGATCGTGCTGATGTACCGCTGGGATCCCGAGGACGCCTTGAAGCTGATCGAAAAGGAACGCATCACCGGCTTCACCGGCGTGCCCACCATGTCCTGGGAAATCTTGAACGCGCCCAATCTCGACAAATACGATCTCTCCAGCCTGATGGAAATCGGCGCCGGCGGCGCGGCGCGCCCGGCCGATCATGTCCGTCAGCTCAAGGAGAAGTTCGAACAGGCGGCCCCCAGTTCCGGCTATGGCCTGACCGAGACCAATGCGGCGGGTGCGGTCAATTTCGGCGACGACTATGTGGAACGGCCGGGCAGCACCGGACGGCCCATGCCGCCCTTGATCGAGATGAAGATCGTGGATGAAGACGGCCATACCGTGCCCACGGGCCATATCGGCGAGGTGCTGATCAAATCGGCGGTCAATGCGCGCGGCTATTGGAACAAGCCCGACGCGACGGCGGAAGCCTTCGTGAACGGATGGTTCCACACGGGCGATCTGGGCCGCTTCGACGAGGCCGGGTTTCTTTATATCGTCGACCGGGCCAAGGATATCGTGATCCGGGGCGGCGAGAACATCAGTTGCCTGGAAGTGGAATCGATCCTGTTTCAGCATCCGGATGTGCTGGAAGCCGCCGTTTTCGGCGTGCCCGACGAGCGCCTGGGCGAGACGGTCGCCGCCGTCCTGGTGCCCAAACCGGGCCGCAGCATCGATATTCCCGCGCTCCAGGCTTATGTGGGCGAGCACTTGGCCGCCTTCAAAATCCCGGAACATGTCTGGGTACAGATGGAGCAATTGCCGCGCACGGGCTCGGGCAAAATATTCAAGCGTCAGTTGCGTGACGAATACGGGCCAGGCAAAGGATGACCGGCTTGAGAGGTTGTGCGCCATTGACCGCCGTGGCCGTGGCCTTATCATCAAAAGGGTAAAAAGGCCTGGAGAGCAGGCTTTCAAGCAGGGGGACCGACAGGATGGGTCAGGATCTCGACAGCTTCCGGGCCGAGACGCGCGCATGGCTCGAGGCCAATTGCCCGGCATCCATGCGCACGCCGATGACGAGCGACGACGACACGGTCTGGGGCGGCAAGCGCTTTGTCTTCAAAAATCCCGATGCCAAGCTGTGGCTCGACCGCATGGCGGAGCGCGGCTGGACCGCCCCCACCTGGCCTAAGGAGTATGGCGGCGGCGGCCTGACGCCTGAGGAAAACAAGATCCTTCAACAGGAACTGCGCGCCATCAATGCCCGCCCGGCGCTCTTGAGTTTCGGCATCTGGATGCTGGGGCCGGTGCTGCTGGAATACGGCACGGAAGAGCAGAAACAGGAACACATCCCCAAAATCGTGCGCGGCGAGATCCGCTGGTGCCAGGGCTATTCCGAACCCGGAGCAGGCTCCGATCTGGCGGGGCTGCAGACCCGCGCGGTGCTGGACGGCGATCATTATGTGATCAACGGCCAGAAGGTCTGGACCTCCTATGCCGATCAGGCCGACTG
>CAZTCJ010000011.1:0-68647 GCA_964612085.1 uncultured Alphaproteobacteria bacterium | reverse complement strand
TTCAAGCACATGGAATATTTCTACTTCCACAATTGCCTTTATGAGGGCGTGTGGAAGGACAATCGCCGCCGCCACAACGAGCAGATCCCCACCTGGGACGTGCTCCATACCTATCCGGCGGACTACAAGGTGATTTTCATCGGCGATGCCACCATGAGCCCGTATGAGGTCACCTATCCCGGCGGCAGCGTGGAGCACTGGAACGAAGAGGCTGGCGCGGTCTGGCTCAAGCGCGTGTTCGACATCTATGAAAGCGCGGTCTGGCTCAATCCGGTCCCGGAACGCTATTGGGGCCACACGCCGTCGATCGAGCTGATCAGCCAACTGATTGAAGGACGCATGTTCCCGCTGACCCTGGAAGGGCTCGATTCCGCCATGCGCGAGCTGAACAAGTAAGTCCGGCTAAAGCGTATCCAGATCCTGGCCGAAGGCGAGGACATAGCCGTTCAGATCGCGCACATGGATCTCCCGGTTGCCGTGATCGGCATCATATGGGCCCTGGAAGATATCGGCGCCTTTGGCCTTAAGCTCCTCGAAGAGCGAGGCGATGTCATCCGTATGGAAATAGATGTCCCACATGGTCCAGCGGCAGGTATAGTCCGTATTGGGCTGAGGACTCTTGACGCCCCGCATCTCGTCCGCCATGCCCGCGAAGTGGATAACCGCCCCGCCCCGGTTGACGATGGCGTAGCCCGTGCCCCAGATCCCGTCGATCTCGAAACCGAGCCGGTCGCGGTAATACTCCGCGGCCGCTTTCACATCGGGCACGATCAAGGTCGGACGGCCGCTGAGCAGTTTCGCGGATCCGGTCATGAGGTGTTCTCCCGGTTTGGCTGAACACCATGGGCGCCATTCACGTGATCAGTCCACGAAGGCTTTTTCGACCACGAATTCGGCGGGCTTGGCGTTGGAGCCTTCCGTCAGTCCCGCTTTTTCCACAAGCGCTTTGACGTCCGAGATCATCTCCAGGGAGCCGCAGATCATCACCCGGTCCGTCTCCGGATTAAGCGGCGGCACACCCAGATCGTCGAACAGCTTGCCGGTCTCGATGAGCGTGGTGATGCGGTCCTGGCAGGTGTAGTCCTCGCGGGTGGCACTGGTGTAGTGCACCAGCTTGTGCGCGTGCTCGCCCACCAGCGGATCCTCGGGCAGCGCCGCCACGAGCGATTTGCCGTACTCCAGTTCGGCGACCTGACGGCAGGTATGGGTCAGGATGACCTGATCGAAGCGCTCATAGCTGTCGGGGTCGCGGATGATGCTGGCGAATGGCGCGATGCCGGTGCCGGTGGAGAAGAGATAAAGCCGCTTGCCGGGCAACAGGG
The DNA here is from genome assembly GCA_964612085.1 of uncultured Alphaproteobacteria bacterium. Lineage (GTDB taxonomy): Bacteria > Pseudomonadota > Alphaproteobacteria > JAJFIK01 > JAJFIK01 > CAZTCJ01. The sequence goes on along the minus strand of CAZTCJ010000011.1, from coordinate 67,325 downwards.
CATCGAGCACCAGCGTGCCGACGGGCTTGCGGCTCAAGACCACCTGATCGCCGGGCTTGATGAGCTGCAGGCGCGAGGTCAGCGGACCGTCGGCCACCTTGATGGAGAAGAACTCCAGCTCCTCGTCCCAGGCCGGGCTCGCCACGGAATAAGCCCGCAACAACGGCTTGCCGTCCACCATCAGGCCCAGCATGATGAATTCGCCGGAGCGGAAGCGGAAGCTCTGAGGTCTGGTGATCCGGAAGGAAAACAGCCGGTCGGTCCAGTGCTTCACCGACAAGACGGTCTCAAGAGTCGGTCCATTGGCGGGCATCGACGCGGCGGCAGAACTTGCGGACATTTGATCCTCTTTCTTTTCCATGAGCCTCAAGACAATGAGACTTGGCGTAGACCGGAGACTTGGCGTAGACCGTTTTGGGCGTAGCGAAAACCTTAACCACGTCTACAATGTGTAATAGCGGGCATACCCCGTTCCGCGCTTGTTTATATGGGCGGATGGCCGCTCACATCAACCATGGGCGGGATCAGGGCGTAAAGGACCTGGATCAAATCCCCGGCACGACGAGCGAGCGGCCTTCCCGCGCCACGAAGGCATTGGGCCAGGCCCGTTCGGCGGCCTGGGCGATCTGGTCCATGTCGTCATCGGTGTGATCGGGATTGTGGTGGAACAGGGCCAGCTTCTTCACACCGGCGGCCTGGGCCAGGCGCACGCCCTCCTGCCAGGTGGAATGGCCCCAGCCCCGGAAGGCCGGATACTCATCATCCGTATAGGTCGCGTCGTAGATCATCAGGTCCGCCGCCTGAACGAGATCGAGGATCGCGGGGTCCTGGCGGCCCGGCTCATGTTCAGTATCCGTGACATAACAGACCGACGCCCCGCCGCTCTCGATCCGGTAGGCCGTCGCCCCGTCCGGATGGTTGAGCGGGATGGTGCGCACCGTGCTGCCGCCTTTGGTGGTCAGGGTCTCGCCCGCCTTGATATCGCGGAAGGTCAGATCCGCTTCCATCACCGCGATCGGCACGGGAAAGAACGGATGGCTCATCTGCCCGGCAAGGACGCTTTCGATGGTGAGCGGCTTGCTGAGATGCCCGGACATGACATCGAACCGGTAGGCGGGATCGAAGGCAGGCCCGAAAAACGGAAAGCCCGAGATGTGGTCCCAATGGGTATGGGACAGCAGGATGGTCGCCGTGCTGGGCCCTTCCCGCTTCATCTGAAGCCCCAACTCGCGCAGGCCCGTGCCGGCATCGAGAATGATGCGTTCCGATGCGGTCCTGACCTCGACGCAACTGGTGTTGCCGCCATAGCGCAGATAATTCGGTCCCGAACACGCGATCGAGCCCCGCACCCCCCAGAATGTCACCTCAAGAGACATGAGCGCCGTCCCCTTGCCCCGGAATACGGAACCGCGCCTACAGAAAGGGCTTGTTCACTTGACTTCAGAGCCCCGCCCGTGCGCTTGCCGCAATCCAATCCACTGATCACACGGCAAAGTCCGGGCCGGTTCAAGCCATGACTTACAAAGTCGTGATGATGTGCTCTATTTCGGCGACAACGCGCTCCAGCTCTCGCCCCAAACGGGCGCGCAGGCCGGGACGGGACGATGCCGGGGCGGTTTCCGCCTCCTCCGCGATCGCCGCAAAGGCAAGCGCCCCGATGCCCCGGGCCGAGCCCTTGAGGGAATGGGCGAGCGCCGTCCAGTCCGTGTCACTGAGGTCAGGGGACAACTGGTCGAGCCACAAGGCGGCCTGGGTGCGGAAAATATCGAGCACATCCCGCATGACGGCTTCGTCGCCAGCCGTATAATGCCGCAGCTCGTCGATATGGATGGCCGGGCCGCCATCGCCGCCGTCCGCCGCCACGGGCATCCGGACAGGACCGGCGCCCCCGCCGGATGCACTCCAAGCTTCGTTTTGACTGCTCGCGTTCTGACTGCTCATGAGCTTGTCGCCCTCCCCAGTGCCATCCTTGTCCGTCATGTCAGCCGCAAAATAGAGCGAAATTGCGGTGATGGCGCGAATCACTCCTCATTCGGACGATAAAGTGCCGCGCTGCCTGAAAGTTGACGGCCAAGCGCTCCACAACGAACCGCAGCCGGAGTCTTGCCGCCCACGGACAGTTCGAAACGCCTTGCCATGCGCCTCGTGTCCCATTATGGGTCAGCAGGGGCGGCTTTCCGTACCCGGATACGCATGTGTCAAGATCATCTGTCCCGGAATGAAAAGAAATTAAGATGCACAGGCATCGTCTCATGCTATCATTACGATGGCGTTAGATTGCAGGGTGAGTCGTTTCGGGATGCCGGTGCAAGACACCAGAGGGGCCTGCGGGTGACGCCAGACCGGGTTGCGGTGGCGATGATTGATGCTGAGGCCGGTAAACCGGAGCTGTGGGGCCCGGAACCGGCGGACCGGAAGGTCACAGGCCAAGCGTCATGCCGCACGCCAGCAAATGCGGACCGGACGGCCGCAGTGCTTAAAACAGGGCCTTGAGGTCCGTAAAAGACAAAGCCCGGACGGGTAATCAGGGGTGATTAAAGCGTGCCGCAGGATCAGGGCATGCTAAACATCATTTAAGGGACGGCATGGACCGCGCGCCAGGCCAGACCGCCGAGGCGTGCCGTTTACGGGCCGCGCAGGCGGTTTGGAGTGACAAAAAGTGAGTTGGGGCGTGGCGGGTTTGAACAATCGTGAAACGCTCTTGCGTATAATGGAGCGGACCCCATGCAACGCGTGCAAGTGATGAAAACCGAAACACCCAAGACCGACGATACCCGCAAGGAGTTCGGCAAAGTGGTCGAAGGGCCCAAGCCCAAGGTCAAGATCGACTCCGGTCTCTCGGCCGAACGGCTGACCCCGCCGGAGCCGCGCAAGCCCGAGCGCCGCGCCGCCCTGCCCGCCAAGCCGATGCCCCAGGCCCGCCAGAAAAAACCCTGGACGGCCCAGCTTACCGCCAATACCTGGGCGTCGATCTTCGCCGTGCTGTGGGTACTGGCAGGGCTCGCGGTCATCGCCAGCCTTCAGGCCAGCGGCCGCTTGCTCACTTTGAGCTTCACCGACTGGATCATGCTGGGGCTCGGCCTTCTGACCCCGCTGGCGGTGGTCGCGCTCGTCGTCACGGTGATCCGGCGGGCCGGCGATCTCAGAAGGGCCGCCATCTCGCTCGCCCGCCTGGCCGCGCGCCTGACCGAACCGGCCGACGCCGCCGCCAAGGATGTGGCGACGCTCGGCTCGTCCATCCGCTCGGAACTCGACCGGGTGACCACCAGCCTCGACCAGGCGGTGCGCCGGGTCAGCGTGCTCGAAGACATGCTCAAGGCCCAGACCAAAGCGCTCGACGAGACCGCCGATAGGATGGATTCCAAGGCCGTGTCCGTGGGCAAGCTGCTGGATTCGCATCGCTCCAAGATTGACGACACGGCGCGCGGCCTGACCTCCGAAGCCCACCGCATCGGGGAATCCGTCGAGGCCCACACCAGCGCCATCACGGCGGCCTCGGCCCAGGCGGGCGATCAGCTCAAAAGCGTGCAGGCGGGTCTTGAGGAACGCACCCGCGCGCTCGACGCCGCCGCCATCCATGCGGTGCGCCGCACCCATGACGCCACCAAAGGGCTCGACGAGCAGACCCGCCGGCTGGAGACCATCACCGACGCGGCGCTCGACAAGGCAGGGCAGATTTCCTCCAAATACACCGCCCAGCACCGGGCGCTGGCAGAAGCGGCCTCCGAGCTCAGCAAGGAAAACGCCCATCTGGACAAGGTGCTCGACACCCAGCGCCGGACGCTCGCGCGCATCGCCGAGCTGATCGAAGGTCAGGCCAAGCAGATCGACGACACGGTGCGCGGCTGCCTGTCCGATCTCGATCAGGCCATGGACGGCACCAGCAAGAAGGCGGGCGCCATCGCCGAGAACTATGCGGAACGGATCGAGCGCATCGCCCAGGCGGGCAACCTCGCCTCCCAGGCCATCATCAAGACGGCGGATGCCGCGCGCGACGCCGCCGACAAGGCGCGCACCGGCCTCACCGCCCAGGCGGGCGAAGCCCAGGACGCGCTCGACGCCCAGCTTGCCCAGGCGCGCACCGCGCTCATGTCCTTGTGCGAGGAATCGAGCCTGGCCATCGACCGCCAGTCCGACGCCAGCACCGGCAATCTGGAAAGCCATCTGCGCAAGATCAAGGAAGCCATCGACGCCCAGGTGGCCGAGGCCCAAAGCGCGCTCGAGACGGTTCAAAGCGATCTGAACACGGCGGTCGTGCAGAACACGCAAGTGATCAACACTGCGCTGGCGGAAGCCGAGACCAAGCTCGACGCGGTGGCCGACCGGATCGGCGCCAAGATCAAGCGGCTGACCGGCGAGACCTCGACTTCCGTCGAGGCCTTGCGGGCGGCGGCGGACGAGCTGGCGGTCAAATTGTCCGACCTGCCCGAAAAGGCGGGCGCCAGCTCCGAGAAACTCAAAGAAGCGATGGACAAGCAGATCGCTCAGATCACGGCCATGGCCGACAAGGCGCTGGAAAAGACCCGCGACATCGAAAAGCTGGTGGACGAAAACGACAGCATGCGGACGAGCGTGCCGGATCTGTCCAAGACGACCCTCGGTCAGTCCTTCGACGAGGACCCGCTGGCCGTGCCGCCGGTCGCCGCGCGCCCCGCCGAAGGGACCCGCGACGAGGAGGCCTATCCCCAGGTCTGGAACGGCATGGAAGCCCAGGCCCGGGGCCCGCGCCGGGCCGCCCGCCTGTCGCCCAGCCAGGTGGACGATCTGGCCCGCCGCCTGATGCCGCGCCGCCGGACCGAGGCTTCGGACCGGGGCCGCGAGGAACGCCACGACGACCGCAGCAGCGCCTCTTACGACCGTCAGGAGCGCGGCCGCGATCCCCTGCCCGCGCACCGCCGGGAGCGTCCGCGCAATGAGGAACCGCGCCGCTCCCAGGACGACCGCAATGAGGGTCTCGGCTGGCGGGAGATCCTCGCCAAGGCCGACCGGGGCGCCAGCGCCAGCGCGGCCGATGCGAACGCCCGGGCGGCGGAAGCGGAGAAGTCCGACAAGGCCCGCGCCTCGCTGCGGGTGGTGGAAACCCTCCAGGCCATGGCCATCGATCTCGACCGGGCCTTGGAAGAAGATCCGCCGGCGGACCTGCTCCAGCGCTATCTGAACGGTGAGCGCAATGTCTTCGCCAAGCGCCTGACCGCCATGGGCGGGCCGGAGCTGTCCGACAAGATCCGCCGCCAATATGCGCAGGAGCCGGAATTCCGCCGGGACGTGAACCGCTATATGGATGAATTCGAAAGCCTGCTCGACACGGTCACCCAGGACGACCGGGAGAACATCCTGGCCGAGACATATCTCACGAGCCAGACCGGCAAGGTCTATATCCTGCTCGTCTCCGCCATCGACCGGCGGGGGTGATCCTTGTAAGGATCGTCATCCCAGCGCAGGCTGGGATCCAGAAGCGGCGGACCCGGAACAAGCGGCCCTGGACCCTGGCCTTCGTCAGGGTGACGTTCAAACAACAAGCCGATGGCCTCACCCGCCATCGGCTTTTTTCAAGGGCGCGCCGTAGCATGAACATGCGGACTGGGTTACAAACCCCGTCCGGCCGTGAACGCATGTCAAGACGCGCATTTCGCATTCGCTCAATGCGCCCTACGATAAAAACGAAAAAGGGCGCCGCACCTTAAGTGCGAGCGCCCCAGTTGGATGCTCATTGGGGTTGAGCATATTCTGTTGTCAGAGTCTCGGGACTAGAAGTCCGCCGAGACCCGTGCGAACACGAACCGTCCGAGCACGGCGGTGTTGAACAGGTTGATGTCCGTGTTCGCGCCGATGCCGAAAACGTAAGGCGGTTCCTTGTTCAGAAGATTGTTGACGCCGACGCCGAAGGTCAGGTTCTTCCAGAGATATTCGCCGTAGAGATCATGCTCCACATGATTGGGCGTGCCCGCATAGTTGAACAGGTTGTTGCCGTCGAAGGCGGGATCGTCCATATCGCCGATATGCCGGGCCCGGTACAACAAGAGCACATTGTCCTGGCGCCAAGTGACCTCGGCGCGCGAACGCCAGCGCGGGATCGAGAAACCCCGCAGGTCGCCGTCAAACGCCACGCCCGCCTGGCCCGTGCCGTCATTGTCGAAATCGTGGATGTAGCTGCCGCCGATATCGATGCCGGCGGTGCCGTCGAGCCAGCCGAAAGCGGCCACGTCATATTCGTAGACCACGTTGAACTCAAGGCCGTTGGTCTCCAGATAGCCTAAGTTCTGGAGCGGATTGACGAGGCCCACGGCCGCGCCGGTCGCAGGCGAACGGGAGAACTGGGCGCATTCGGGCGCCGCCAGCCCAGCGGGTCCTTCGTAACAGGCATCGACCACATCATCAGAGACCAGATTACCGATCGCGTTGTCGATCTTGATGTAATACCAGTCGATGCTGGCCTGCAGGTTCGGGATAAAGGTCGGGGTCAGCACGAGACCGATGGTCCAGCTCGTGCCTTCCTCCGGCTCCAGATTGGGATTGCCGCCCTGCAGCACCGGATATTGCGGGCTGGGCTGAATGAATGTGGGATCGAGCCCGTCGGCCGCGCAATTGGCGATGATATTGGCATTGGTCGGATCGCTGGCATCGAGCGCACCGTAATTGTTGCACGGATCGGTGAAGTTGTCCGCGCTCACCGTACCGCCGCCGAACAGATCCACGATGGTGGGCGCCCGGAACGATGTGCCATAGGTGGCCCGCAAACGGACATCTTCCGTCGGCGCATAGTTCGCCGCGAACTTATAGACCGAGCCCGAGCCGAAATTCGAGAAATCGAACCAGCGGCCCTGGACGTTCACGCTCAGGTCATGGGCGAACGGCAGGTCCTTCAAAACCGGGATGTTCACTTCCCCGAAGATTTCGAAGACATCGAAATCACCCTTGGTGGGGAAGGTCTGGTTGGAGTTGCTTTCGCCCGAGGCGACCACCGAGTCCGGATCGACCATGCCCTGCTCGTCCCGGTATTCAAAGCCCGCCGCGACGCCGAGCGGCCCGGCGGGCAGCTCGAACACGTCGCCCGAGACCACGCCGATGATGTTCTGGGTCTCGAATTGAGAGGCCTGATTGTTGGTAGCGTTGATGTAAGCGATCTCCGACGGCGTCCAATTGCCGGGGAAGAACACGTCCAAAGCGCCCGACGGGTTGACGGCCGCCGCGCAGATGGGATCCGCCGCACACTGATCGGGATCGGAAATCCGGTTGGCGCGGGCCAGGTTCCAGACATTCTGGGTCTGAAGCTGGGTATCCGTCTTGGTCCACAGGTAAGACAGTTCCCAGTTGAAGCGCTGATCCCAGAAATCCCCTTTGAGGCCGATCACGGTCCGGATCAAATTGGAGTCGATGACATTTTGGCGCGGGCCGAAGGTATTGGTCGGCCGGATCCGGAAGGTGCCGTCCTCGCCCGTGAAATTATTCGGGTTGCTCGCAGGCACCCGCCAGCCATTGGGGAAACTCGGCGTACCGAGCGATCCGGGGCTGCCGTCGAGCCGCACATTGCTTTCCCGCTTGGCGTATTCGATTTCGAGAAAACCCGAAAGCCAGTCGGTGAATTCGTAATTGCCGAACGCGGCCGCCGTGAACAGCTCCTGGCCGTTGATCACGTTCTGCTGGAACGAATAGTCGTAATTGATAATGTCGAGTTCGGACGGTTCGCTGCCGCTGGTGAGCGGTCCGGCGAAGCCCGGGCCCACGCCCGCCGCTGGGCAGAACCCATTCTCGGCGAAGAAGTCTTTCGTGCCATCGCCCCGGAAACCGCCGAACGAATTGAAATCGGCACAGACCACGGCACCGCCGTCGCCTTGGAACAGGCCGCCCGGGGTGAAGCTCGAACCGTGAAAGGCGAAGCCCGGGCCCAAAGCCACAACGGCGGGCACCGCCCAGTCCGCCCGGTCAAGCTGACGGACCGGTTCCCGGCGGCGGTATTCCACGTTCAGGACCACATTGCCCTTCTCGAAATTGCCGCCGACCGTGGCCGACAGGACCGTCTGTTCAGCGTCGCCTTCGGTGGTGATGCCGAACTGACCCGAGGTGGTGACGCCCTCGAAGTCCTCTTTCAGGATGATGTTGATGACGCCAGAGACCGCGTCCGCGCCATAGGTCGTCGAGGCGCCGTCCCGCAGGATCTCGATGCGCTCCACGAAAGTGGTCGGGATGAAGGACAGATCCGCCGCCTCGTTGGCGAGGCTGTCGGCGATGTTCGCCACCCGCCGGCCATTGATCAGCACAAGCACCCGGTCCTGGCCGAGAAAGCGCAGATCGACCGAGCTGGCGCCGCCGCCGGAGGTCACCTGGCTCTGGCCGAAACCGCCGGTGGTGACGGCAAGCTGCTGGCGCAGGGCCTGGCCCACATCGGTGATGCCGCTGCGCACCAGCGATTCGCCGCTGACGATGGTGATCGGATTCTCGGCGGCAAAATCGGTCCGCGACACGCGCGAGCCGGTGACCGTGATCCGGTCCTCGCTCTCTTCTTGAGCGACTGCCCCGGGCGCGCCGGCGCTCAAGGCCGCCGCTGCGGCCCCGGCCATCAAAGCCTGACGGCAAAACAGGTTTTGTAAGCTTTTCATCGCAATCCCCAGTCCATTCGACCCCAAATCTCGTCGCTGGGACCGCCCGGCCTCTTTGCCGCCACATCCATGGCGCCTAGGACACCGAGGCCCCGAACCGGGCACGTCTCTGGCATGGAACTGAAAAAGCGCCCCCGGTTTCCGAAAACGCTACCGGCAGAGCGGGGAGAAAAGCCTCAGGGATAGTATCAAGAATGGTCAGTCACTCTCAGGTTGTATCAGGGACACTTCCTTGAGGGTTTCGGGCGCTGACCTTCGGGCAAGAATGCCGATATATAAGACTGAGGGATCGACGCGGAGGGATGGCCGATGGCCATGGTGCAATCGGGAAGCGAAAACGAAGACGCGTTCCAGATTGGGGACTGGACGATCCGAAGCGACATCAACGCGGCGGAACGCGACGGCGATGTGCGCCGGCTGGAAGCCCGCGCGGTCTCCGTCCTGAGCTATCTGAACGCCCACCGGGACCGGGTGGTGAGCAAATCGGAACTGCTCGATGCGGTCTGGCAGCGCTCGGCCATTTCCGATCATTCGGTAGCCGTGGTCATTTCCGATCTGAGACGCACGCTGGGCGACGACAGCCGCTCGCCCCGTTACATCCAGACCGTGCCGCGCCGGGGCTACCGTCTGATCGCCAAGGCCGGAATGATCGCGCCCCAAAACGGCGCGGGATCCTGCCCCGCGGCGGCGCCAGCGGTTCAGCCGCCAGGCCCCGATGCCGGGCAAGCCCGCGCGCCCTGGCGCAAACGCCGCTTCGGCCTGGCGGTCACGGGCCTCACCGGTCTGGTGGTGCTGGCCGCCATCTCCGCCCTGATGGCCTCGCGGCTCGAAGAACCCCGCCCATCGGCCTATAACCAGCCGACGCGGCCCTTCACCACCCTGCCGGGCCGCACCGTCCATCCGGCTTTCTCGCCGGACGGCACCCGGGTCGCCTTTGCCTGGAACCAGGACGACGGCTTCAAATTCGATCTGTTCGTCAAACCGGTGGGCACGGCCGATCTGCTGCAGATCACCGATCAGCCCGGCTATGAAGGCACGCCCGCCTGGTCGCCCGACGGCACCCAGATCGCCTATATCCGGCGGGACTGGACGGAAAATCCGGGGTGTACGGTCAATGTGGTCTCGGCCATCGGCGGCAGCCCTCGCCGGATCGCCGATTGCGCCATGCGCTCCCATATCAATGTGAGCTGGATGCCCGGCGGCGCCAGCTTCGTCTTCGCCGCCCCGGTCGAGGATCAGCCCTATCAAAGCCAGATCGTCCGTGCCTCTCTGCAATCGCCCGAACGGACCGTGCTCAGCACACCACCGGCCTCGGCCTTCGGCGACGACATGGTGGCGGTATCGCCCGACGGGACGATGGTCGCGTTCCGGCGGATCCGCTATGGGTTCATGTCGGATCTTTATATCCGGATGCTGGACCGGAACGGATCTGCGGCGGGTCCGGAACGCCGTCTCACCTTCGACAGCGCGCTCATCACCGATCTCGACTGGACGCCGGACGGCAAGCATATTCTGTATGCGTCCAACCGGAACGGACCGTTCGGCCTGTGGCGCGTCAGTGCGAATGGCGGCGCGCCCGCCGAGATGGTCATGACCTCGACTTATGTCCATGGGGCCGCCATTTCCGCCGATGGCCGGACCCTGATCCTGGACCAGCGGGACGAGGCGTCGAACATCGTCCTGGAACGCATCGCCCGGCCGGGTGACACCGTGCCCGGCGCACTCAATCCGCGCACGCCGGTCTTTATCTCCGACACCACACGGTTCGAATGGGATATCGATTTCGCGCCGGACAATTCCCGTGTGGCCTATGTCTCCGACCGCACCGGTTCCATCGAGCTTTGGACCTCGAAGCTCGACGGCTCGGATCCCCGTCAGTTGACGGACTGGTCCGGACCGCTGATCTCGACGCCGCGCTGGTCGCCGGACGGCAAGAGCATCGTCTTCGCCGGGGTGACGGCGGACAATATGGATCTCTACCGGATTTCGTCCGACGGCGGACCGGCGGAACGGCTGACCACGGATTTCGCGCTCGATCTGCATCCGGCCTGGAGCGCGGACGGCGCAAGCCTCTACTTCACATCCGACCGCAGCGGCCGGTATGAGATCTGGGCCTATGATCTGGCGAGAGGAACGGAACGGCAGATCACGGAAAATGGCGGCTGGATCGCCCAAGCCGGCAGCGATCCCGACGCTCTTTACATTACGAAACCCCGGCAGTCCGGATTGTGGCGTATTGACCTGTCGCCTGACGGCCAGGAACAGCGCGTGATCGCGGACGGTTTGGGCAAAGACGGCAGCCCGGTGAAGATCGGGCCCCGGGCCTGGGTGTTGCGCGGCGATCAGCTCTATGTTTATCAGCCGTCAGAAGACACCTATGGCCGGAAAATCATCCGCCATACTCTCGACGGCCTCGTCCTGGGGCCGGGCGAAGACCTGCTGATCCCGCACAATCATCTTTTCCTGGATCAGTTCGCGGTCGCGCCGACCCATGACAATGTGGCGTTCGCGACCGTCGACCGGTACGACAGCCAGCTTTATCAGATGGATTTAAGGCCGTAGGGTCACTCGCCGTCGGACGCGCCGGACGGTTCCGGTTCGCCGTCCCCGCCATTCGTCCCGGTTTTGGCTTCAAGATCGTCCGTTGCCGTATCATCGCCGGAGGGCGTAAAGCCCGAATTGCGGCGGCGCACGGTAAAGCCCATATCGCGCATCCGCTCCATGCGCGAGCGTGGATCGAGGCGGTCCTCTTCCATTTCGGTCAAGGCCCAGGTGACGACCCGTTTCAAGACGCCGCCCAGCGCCTCGTCGAAAGCGGCCACAACATCGTCGAATTTGCGCGACGCCGCCGGTTCCACCCGCTCGAAGGTCTGGGACGCCACGATCACGGAGGCGGGCTGCACCACCAGCTTGGCGTTGAGCGTCACGCGGGTCTCGGGCGCGCCGTCTTCGGACGCGTATTCGGCCTGGAACTCCCGAAGCTCCGTGCGCAGATCGTAATCGCTGCGCAGGCCGATGGCCTGACGGCCCACCGCCGTGATCTTGCCGGAATTCTCGAAGGATTCCACAAGGCGCGCCTGGACCATCCGGGTCGCCCGGTCGGACCAGCGCACGGCGGAAAAATAGCCGACCTCGAAGGCGGAGGTACGCACGGCGATGCGGTCGGTATCGATGGCGGCCGCCGCCACGGGCTCCTGGATAACGAGCTGCGACGGGGTCGCGGGAAGATCCTCATCGAAGGTGCTCTTGGGCGACAGGTCGTAGATCTTGGCCGGTTCGGACTCGCCCAGAAGGCTGAAACCGCTGCAGGCGCCAAGGCCAAGCGCCAGCGCCAGCACGGCGCTCAGGCTGGCGATCCGCTTGAGCGCTCCGCATACATTCATAACTGCACTACTCATCCCTCTGCCCTCAGTTTTCCGTCTCGACCGGCTCGACTTCGATCGGCTTGGATCCTCCGAAGAGGAACTCGGACGGATTTTGTTCGATGCGCCGGGCGATGCGGTCGAGATTGGCCACGAGCTGGCGCGCCTCGGCAAGGAAGTGGCCCATCTGCGCCAGGCCCTGCGATGTGAAGGTGTTGATCGCGTCCTCGTTATCGCGCACCAGGCGCGAACTGTCCTGGGCCAGAACGCCGAAGGATTTGGCGGCCTCGCCCAGATTGGCGATGGCCGCGGCGCCTTCTTCAGCAAGCAGGGTATTGAGTCGGTTGGACAGCGACCGCAGGTCGGCGGCGAGCAGGCTGACATCCTCGCTGACCCCCACAGCGTCGTCGCTGAAGGCTTCCACATTGCGGATGATGGCGTCGATCTCGGCGCTGCGCGCGGCGATGGCGCCGGTCAGGGTCTTCACGTCCTCCAGAATGCCGGCGAAGACCGCGCGATTGTCCGGATTGAGCAGATCCCGCAGGTCGTTCAGGAGATCGTCGGCGGTGCGGATCAGGCGCGGCGTGTCGGCGAACAGGGATTGCAGCGAGGACAATTCGGATTCGATCTCCGGCAAGTCGCCTTGCGGGTCGTAGACCAAAGGCAAGGGCGTCCCGCCCATGCTTCTGTTCGTCAACTGAACGAAAGAGACGCCCGTGATGCCCAGCATCTCCAGGCTCGCCACCGTGGTATCGAGCACGCGGATATCATCGCGCGCCTCGATTTCAATGGTGACATGCACCTTTTCGGGTTCCTCCGGGTCGATCCAGATCCGCGAGACCGAGCCCACGGGAATGCCCTGGTAACGGACATCGGCCGCATTGTTCAGCCCCGTGACGGCTTCGGGAAAAGCAATGTCGTAATAGACATATTGGCGCGAGACCTGGATCTGGCCGAGCCAGACGATGAACAGCAGCGCCGCCGCGACCACGGCGAGCGTGAACGCTCCGATCAAGATGTGATGTGCGCGCGTTTCCATGATCCGCCTATCCTTCACCCGTGTGTGCGCCGCCAGCCCCTTGGGCCGCCCGGGACCGGGGCCCGCCGAAATACTCCTGCACCCAGGGATGATCGAGCTGCATCATATCCTCGATCGAGCCCACGGCCAAAACCCGCTTCTCCGCCAACACCGCGACCCGGTCGCAGATGGTGTAGAGGCTGTCGAGATCATGGGTCACCATGAACACGGTCAGCCCCAAGGTGCGGCGCAGCTCCAGGATCAGCTCATCGAACCGGGAGGCGCCGATGGGGTCGAGACCCGCGGTCGGCTCGTCGAGAAAGACGATTTCCGGGTCGAGCGACAAGGCGCGGGCGAGACCGGCGCGTTTGCGCATGCCCCCGGACAATTCCGACGGCAGCTTCGGGCCCGCATTGGCATCGAGCCCCACAAGCGCGATCTTGAGCGCGGCGATCTCGTCCATCAGCGCCTGGGGCAGCTTGAGATGCTCCCGGAGCGGCACCTGGATGTTCTGGGCGACGGTGAGCGAGGAAAAGAGCGCCCCGTCCTGGAACAACACACCCCAGCGCTGTTCGAGCGCGCTGCGTTCCTTGGGTGCCAGATCGCCGATGGTCTGGCCGAACACCTCGATATGACCGGCCGCCGGCTTGTTCAGCCCCACGATCGAGCGCAGCAGGACGGATTTGCCCGTGCCCGAACCGCCGACAATGCCGATCACCTCGCCCTTGAGCACGTCGAGATCGAGCCCGTCATGGACCACCTGGGTGCCGAACTGGTTTCTCAGCCCCCGGACGGTGATGATCGGCTCGCCCGGCGCGATCTCCGGCAAAGAGCCCTTATGGTCGGGTCCGGCAGCCATGGTCAGAAATCGATCTCCACGAAATACATGGCGAAAAAGGCATCGACGATGATCACCACGAAGATCGCCTCGACCACCGATTTGGTCGTCCGCCGTCCGACGGACTCCGCGCTGCCTTCCACCATCATGCCCTGGTAACAGCCGATCATGGCGATCAAAAAGGCGAAGATCGGCGCCTTGATCAGACCCACCCAGAGGAATTTGAGTTCCGTCGCATCCTGAATGCGCACCAGATACTGGCCGGGATCGATGCCGAGCGCGGTCCAAGCCACGAGACAGCCGCCGAACAGGCCTGCGAAATTCGCCATGATGGTGAGCAGCGGCGCGGCCACCACAAGTGCCACGACGCGCGGCAGCACCAGAAGCTCGACCGGATCGAGCCCGAGGGTGCGCATGGCGTCGATCTCTTCGCGGCCCTTCATGGAGCCGATCTGGGCGGTAAAGGCGCTGCCTGAGCGGCCCGCGATCATGATCGCGGTCAAGAGCACGCCGAACTCCCGCAGAATGGCGAAGCTCAGCAGATTGACCACCAGCACCTGGGCACCGAAGGTCTCCAGAATGTCCGAGCCCAGATAAGCGAGCACGCCGCCGATCAGGAACGACATCAGCGCGATGATCGGCAGGGCGTTGAGACCGGCCTCTTCCATGTGGTGGACGAAAGAGGTGAAGCGGAAGACCTTCGGATTGATCAGGCTGCGGCCCCAGGCGGCGATGATCCGGCCTGAGAAAGCCAGCATCTCCAGCGTTTCACGCCCGGCCGCGACCATGGTGCGGCCGCTGCGTTCCAGCACGGCGAGATAGGGATTGGTGGTGGGCGGAGCGATTTCGCATGGGGCATACCGGTCGCGCACCCGCTGCATGAGGGCGGTCTGATCGTCCGTGGCGCCGCGCAGTTCGGCCCGGGGCCCGCTGATCGCGCTATCGGCCTGGCAGAGCTGTGTCAGGGTGCGGTCGAGGATCCAGGCCCCGGCCGTATCGAGCCGGGTCACCTCGGACAGGTCGATGGCCACAGGACGGTCTTGGGGTGTTTTCAGGCGGCGCAGCGGTGTATCGAGGGCGGCGATTTGCGCCACGGTCCAGGCGCCGAAGGCATGCACCACATACGCCGTGCCGTCATCCGACACCTCGAAACCCGCGCCGTCCGTGGTGAACCGCTCGCCCATACCGCCCCTTTGGATCCAGCCCGCTCCCTTCCGCGTGCCGTGAGGCCGATTGTCCGGTGCCTCGTGCCAACGTCAAGTGAAAGTCCAGCGTTTCCGGGAATGACGGCCATAACCAGCCATTGTGCCGCAGGCCTCAGCGAACGCGCCAGGCCCGCCCAGGGCTGCCGGATTCCCTTGAAACAGCCAGAAAAGCGGTAGCGGACAGACCTTAAGACTCTGGTGCGCGCTTTTCAGTCTCGTTAGGATTACCTCGAAGAATCATGGCCGCTGATCGTTTGGCTGTGATGGACAGGGGTGTTCTGGGTTGTATTTTCGCTGCGCATTCGTCCTGAAGTATCGCGGGAAAGCCGACCTTAAGAGCCTGTGGCATCTAAGTGCTCCAAACGCAGTTGCAGTTTGGGCTGACCGACGGGTTACGACGAGATGAACACATCAAGACGGGGAGAACGCGCGCGGTACATGGTGCCGGCGCTGGTGTTGCTGGCGGTTGTCGCGGTCTTGAGCATGGATCCCATAGGGCTCGCGAGCCGCTTGCGCGAAACCTCGTTCGACCTGATCCAGCGCCTGACCCTGCGCACCACCGCCGCCGAGACGCCCATCAAGCTGGTGGAGATCGACGAGGCGAGCCTGGCGCGCCTGGGCTCCTGGCCGTGGCCGCGCACCCGCTATGCCGAATTGCTGGCGGTGGCCGAGGCGGGCGGCGCCCGCGCGATCCTGCTCGACGCCATCCTGGACGAAACCGATCCCACCAGCCCGGCGACCGTCAACCGGCACCTGGAGAATTTCAATTTCTACCGGGGCGGCGCTGCCGGACCGCAGCGCCAGACCGATTACGACCGGCTGCTGGGCGACACGCTCGGACGGACCAAGACGGTTCTGCCCGTGGGCGCTTCGCGCAACATGCTGGACGCGCCGGTCGAGGGCGCCGACACCCTGCCCTGGCCGCGCATACAGACCAATCTGGAGGGCAATCCGGAGAGTTTTCTGACATCGCTCGCCGTGACCCGGCCGCCCCTCAGCACGGTCCATGCCCGCACCAGAGGGCTCGGCTTCGACGCGGTTCAACCGGATGCGGACGGTATGCTGCGCCGGTTGCCTCTCGTGGCCCAGGTCGGCGGCGGCATTCAGCGCTCCGACGTGGCCGAACTGCTGCGTCTCGGCGCCAATGCCCAGGACCTCGGCATCAAGACCGAGGGCTCCCTGGAAGATCTGGCCCTGATGAGCCGGATCGGTGTCGAGACCGTATCCGTGGGCGGACTGACCATTCCAGTGACACCGTCCGGCGAGATGCGCCTGTTCGCCCGTCATCCGGCGGGCCTGGACCGGCTGTCCGCCTGGCGCCTGCTGGAACGGGGCGCGGATGCCACTGTCCTGGAAAATGCGCTGGTGGTGATCGCGCCGACCGCGCCGTTGATCGCGCCGCGCTATGAGACCTCGAGCGGCCTGCCCATGACATCCGGCGAGATCAAGGCCATGGCGCTCGATCAGATCCTGGCGGGCAGCCATCTGATCCGTCCCGACTGGGCGCCGTTCGCCGAAGGCCTCGGCCTGATCGCCGTCGGCGTGCTGATGGTAGTCCTGGTGATGGGCGGGCTGACGATCCTGGCCATCCTGGTCGGCCTGCTGGCCTGTGCCGCCTTTATCGGCGCCAGCGCCTGGACCTATCTGAACTATGCCTGGCTGATCGACGGCGCCCTGCCCGCGCTCGGCGTCGCGCTTTTGTCGCTGAGCCTGGCCTGGGCGCGGATCTCGGAGGTCGCCAGCCGCTCGCGCCACATGCTGAGCGCCATCGGCGGCAAACTGCCGAGCCCGGCCGTTACCACATTGGCCACCGGCCGCACCAAGGCGGTGCTGACCGGCCAGTTGCGCAAGATCACGGTGATGTTCTGCGATCTGCGGAACTACGCCACCTTTTCCGAAGTGCACCGGGACGATCCGGCCTGGATGGCCCATGTGCTCCAGCGCTTCCACACTTATATCGCCGACGCCATCATCGGCACGGGCGGCGTCGCAGACACCCATCAGGGCACGGCGGTCATGGGCTTCTGGAACGCGCCGGTGGACGATCCGGAACACACCCGCAAGGCCTGCGACTGCGCGCTCAAGCTGATCGAAGGGCTCGATACCCTGAACCGGGAAGTGGAACTGGAATCCGAACAGGCCAACCGGCCCTATTTCCCGCTCAATATCGCCGTTGGCATCAATACGGGTCACTCGCTCGTGGGCAATCTGGGATCGGACCGGCAGGTGGATTACTCGGCCCTTGGCGATCCGGTGGTTATCGCCCGGCGTCTGCAGGCCTATTCGGAGATCTACGGCCCGGCGGTGATCGTGGGCGAGCACACCTTCAATGCGGTCAAGAACCGCTACGCCCTGTTGGAACTGGACCGTCTGGCGGTGGAAGGCCGGGATTATTCGGTCAAGACCTTCGCCCTGATGGGCAATCCGGTGACCCGGGCCAATCCCCGCTTCAAGGCCCTGCAGGATGCCCAGGCCGTCATTCTGGACGCCTATCGCAGCCGGGATTGGGCGCGGGCGCGGGCCCAGATCGCCGAGACCCGCACCATGCGCAGCGCGATCCCCGCCCTTTACGACTTTTACGAGAAACGGATCCAGTTCTATGAGGCCAACCCGCCGGCGCCCGATTGGGACGGGGTGTTTTACCCGCCGGTTCAGTGATCCGTGCGCCCGGGAACCGGGCGGACCGCGTCATCCGGACGCCCTCTTGTGAGTAGTGCCTTCGGATAACGTGAATTTTCCATATTTCCGTGTCCTCTGGCAGTATTCCTCTTAAAACCGGTCATTGTTTTCGCTATTTTTAGAGTGTGCGGGCGAAGTATCGCCGGTTCTATAGTGGGACCCTTGGTGAGGGGGACGATGTGATTGTAACGACGCTCAGACGGACTGTGTCCAGACGCCCGGTACTGCACCTCGGCGCCAGCCTTCTCATGGGTGCCTTGTGTCTGACCGTGGACGTGGCGCGCCCGGCCAAAGCCGCCGCCGCGCTCGATGCCAAAAACGCGGAAACCTTCGTTCAATCGCTCGCCGAACAGGCCATCGGCATCCTCAGCGCGGACAACTCGGACCGCACGGCGCAGCTCCGGGTGTTCCGCGAGCTTCTCAACAACGGTTTCGATCTGGCCTATCTGGCCCGCTACTCCCTCGGCCCCTACGCGCCCTCGTCGCGCAACCAAGGGCGCGACACGATTTTCACCGAGAGCCAGCTCACCGATTACGAGGAGCTGTTCGACGAATTCATCCTGCACAAATACTCGGCCATGCTGAGCGGCTATTCGGGCCAGACCTTCGATGTCACCGGCTCGATCCCGCGCGGTTCGAAATATGTCTTCGTGCAGAGCCGGATCGCGTCGGGCGGCACCCAGCCCGTCAAGGTCGAATGGTGGGTGCGCACGGACGGCGACGCCTTCAAGATCGTCAATGTGGTCATCGAAAACATCAGCACCCGGAAAGCCGGTCAGGAAGAGATCACGGCTGTGATCCGCCGCCGGGGCGTCGATGGGCTGCTCAATCTGATGCGCCGCCTGCGCGACGAAAACAGCCCGTCCACCGGCGGTTGACCCGGGGGCGTTTGGACTCCTCAGGAATCTTCGCTAGCGTGCCGGGGCGTGATCAGTTCCGGTGCCTTTCTCCATGCCCTCTCTCAGCGTTTCAGCCGAAACATGGCCCATTGCCGGGCGTTTCACCCTCTCGCGGGAAAGCCGCAGCGAGGCGCGCGTTATCGTGGTTTCGGTCACGGATGGCGGCCATGGGGGCCGGGGGGAATGCGTGCCCTATCCCCGTTATAGGGAAAGCGTCGAGAGCGTCGCCGCCGCCCTTGAGGCCATGGTGCCCGCCGTCGCCGCCGGGCTGACCCGGGAGCGGCTCATCGATGAAATGCCCGCCGGCGCTGCCCGCAACGCCCTCGATTGCGCCTTGTGGGATCTGGAAAGCCGCCGGTCCGGCCAGCCTGTCTGGCGGTTGGCGGGCCTGCCCCCGCCGCAGCCGGTGACCACCGCCTTCACCATCAGTTTCGCAAGCCCGGAAGAGATGGCGGACAAGGCCCGCGCCGTCGGCCATCTGCCTTTGTTGAAACTCAAGCTCGGCGGCGACGGCGATGATGCCCGCATCGCCGCGGTCCGGGCGGCCGCGCCCCAGGCGCGCCTGGTGGTGGACGCCAACGAGGCCTGGACGCCCGATCATCTCGCCGCCTTCGGTCCCGTCATGGCCCAAGCGGGCGTGGAGCTGATCGAACAGCCCCTGCCCGCGGGCGAGGACGCCGCCCTTGAGGGCATCCCCTGCCCGGTTCCTCTGTGTGCCGATGAGTCCTTCCACGGGCCGGAGGATCTCGGCCCCATGGCCGGGCGCTACGGGGCCGTCAATCTGAAGCTCGACAAGGCGGGCGGCCTGACCCAGGCCCTGCGCATCCTGAAGGACGCGCAAGCCGCCAATCTGACCGTCTTCCTGGGCTGCATGGTCTCGACCTCGCTCGCCATCGCCCCGGCCCTTCTCATGGCGGGCGCGGCGCGGTATGTGGATCTCGATGGGGCTTTTCTGCTGGCGCGCGACCGGGTGCCGGGACTGAGCCTTGAGAACGGACGGATCGCCCCGGCCCCGCACGGCCTGTGGGGCGACGGCCAGCCGCCCGCCAACCCGTTGGAGTCCTCTTGAGCATGACAGCAGACGCCCAAAACCGTGCGCCCGCCCTGGACGGCACCGACGCCATGGCACCGCAACGCTTCTTCTCTCCGACCTATGAAAGCGCGCGGGCGGCTTTCCTGGAGGCTAGCGCGCGGGCCGGCGCGCCGGTGACCCATCACCGCCATCCCGAGGCTTTGGGACCGGAAGGCGATGCTTTGTTCGTAGACTGTGCATCGCTCGGCCGGAACGATGCGCCCCATGTGGTGATCGTCCAGTCCGGCACCCATGGGGCGGAAGGCTTTTGCGGCTCGGGCTGTCAGGTCGGCCTGTTGCAGGACGCATGCGCCAGGGAGCTGCCGCAGGACGTCAAGCTCGTGCTGATCCACGGGCTCAACCCCTATGGTTTCGCCTGGATGCGCCGGGTCAACGAGGACAATATCGACATCAACCGGAATTTTGTCGATCACACGGCGCCCTATCCGGATAATCCGGGCTATGAGGATCTGGCGGATGCCATCGCCCCATCGAGCCTGGAAGGCGAGACCATCCGCTCGGCCAATGGCAAGCTCAAGGCTTACGCGGAAACCCATGGGGTTCATGCGCTGCAAAGCGCCATCACGGCCGGCCAGTACCGCCATGCGGACGGGCTTTATTTCGGCGGCACGGAAGATGCCTGGTCGAACCGGATGTTCCGCCGGATTTTGACGGACGAAGCGGGGCATGCGGAGCATGCGGTTCTGATCGATATCCATACCGGCCTGGGCGAATACGGCCAGGGCGAGCTTATTCTGGAAGTCGGGCCTGAGGATCCGGCCTATGGCTGCGCCCGGTCCTGGTGGGGCGACAGAGCCAAATCCACGCTGACGGGCGAATCCGTCTCCGCCGTCTTGTCCGGCACCATCGACCGGGGCTTCATCGAAACCCTGTCCCGCGCCAAAACCACGCCCGTCGCCCTGGAATTCGGCACTTATTCCCCGGCGGAAGTGTTTCAGGCCACCCGCGCCGACAACTGGCTGCACACATACGGCGATCTGGAGAGCGACCAGGCGCGCGCCATCAAGGCGGAGATCCGCCGGGTCTTCTATCCCGATACGGATGACTGGAAGGCCATGGTCTGGGAGCAGACCCGGCACGCCGTCGCCCGCGCGATTGACGGCATCCGCAAGCCTGTTTAGAGGCCGCCTCAAAGGAAAGCTCTGTGTAGGGTGCATTGAGCGCCAGCGAAATGCACGATCTTGCAATGATAGAAGCTTACCGGAACCGGTTCACCAGAAACGGCTTGGGATCGCCTTCCGGTGGGCGGACAAGAAGCAGATCCCGCGCCAGCCGCGCGATATACGGGGCGGTCTGGATGCCGTAGCCGCCCTGGCCCGCCAGCCAGAAAAAGCCGTCCGCTGCCGGATCGAATCCCAGCACCTGGGTGCGGTCTGGCGCAAAGGTGCGCAGACCCGCCCATTTGGCATGGACCCGGCGCACCTGGACCCGGCACATCTGGTGATAGCGCTCGATGGCCTCGGCCACGTCGATTTCTTCCGCCTGGACATCCGATGGCGCGCAGGGCGTTTCATCGCCTGGACAGAGCAGCATGAATCCCGACTCCGGCTTGAAATAGAACGCATTGTCGATGACGCCGAGAAACGGCCAGGCGGCGATGTCGTGGCCGTCGGGCGGCTCGACCAGGACGGCTGTGCGCCGCATGGGCGTGAGCCCCACCGGCGGCACGCCCGCCTTCTGCGCCAGATCGTCCGCCCACGCCCCAGCGGCATTGACCACCGCATCCGCGATCACGACACCCGCCGCCGTCTCGATGCGCCAGGCCCCGCCGTCGCGCCTCAGCTCGCGCACCTCGCCGGAATAAAGCGTCTCGCCGCCGCGCGCCTTGAAGCCGCGCAAATAGCCTTGCAGCAGCACATCCACATCGATGCGCCGGGTCTCCGGATCGAACACCGCACCGCAGATCTCCTCGGGGCGCAGGATCGGATAGTGCTCCGCGGTTTCCTCCGGCGTCAGGCGCTCCGCATCCGGAATCATCGATTTCGTCCGGCTATAGAAGTCCTTGAGGGCGGCGATGTCGCCCGCGAGCGCCAGAAATAGCCCGCCGATATCCGAGACGACCGGCGCGCTGGCAAAACCGTCGGGCGGCGTCAGCAGGAAGTCCCGGCTGCCCAGGGTGGCGCGATTGATATGCGGATTGCCCAGCGTGATTTCGAATAGCGCGGCGGACCGGCCCGTGGCGTGATAGCCGGACTGTTCTTCCCGTTCGATCAGCAGGGTCCGGGCATGGGGCGCGAGTTCGTAAGCGAGCGACGCGCCCGCCATGCCGCCGCCGATAATCGCCACATCCGTCCGGATCCCGCTCATGATAGACCTTCAAGCAATCTCGACACAGATTTTTCCGAAATGCCCGCCGCTCTGCATATAGCGGAAGGCCTCCTGCAGCTCGCCCAAGGCAAAGCGCCGCTCGTCCACCACCGGCTCGATCTTATGGAGCGCCATGGCGCGGCACATATCCTCGAAATCGTCCCGGCTGCCCACGGAAAACCCTTTCAAGGTGGCGTTGGTGGCGATCATCGCGCCGATCTGAAGCGCTTCCTGGGGCCCGGACAAGACGCCGATAATGCTGATATGACCTCCCAGCCGGATCGATTTCATGGCTTCCTTCAGGGTCTTGGCACCGCCCACTTCGACCACGTGATCGACGCCGCGCCCGGCCGTGATCTCGCGCACTTTTTTCGACCAGGCGGGATGCTCCTTGTAATTGATCAGATGATCCGCCCCCAGCGCTTTGGCCCGCGCCAGTTTCTCATCGGACGAGGAGGTGAGGATCGTTTCCGCGCCCAGAGCTTTCGCGAATTGGAGCGCGAAGATCGAGACACCGCCCGTGCCTTGCAAGAGCACCGTATCGCCGGGCCGGATGGTGTTTTCCACCACCAGCGAACGCCAAGCGGTGACCGCCGCGCATGGCAGGGAGGCGGCTTGCGCATCGCTGATGTGATCGGGCACTTTGACCACGGACTGTTCGCTCAGCACCATGGCCGTCCGGGCGCAGCCGTCGAGCGGCCCGCCCATGGAGGTGATCAGGCCTTCGAATTTCGGCGGTCCGGAGATCCAGTTCTGGAAGAAAATGGGCATGACCCGGTCGCCCGCGCGCACGCGGCTGACGCCATCGCCCACGGCCTCGACCACGCCGCAACCGTCCGACAGCGGCACAAGCGGCAGGTTGAAATTCCCGCCATAGGCGTTCTGAACGATGAGCAAATCGCGGAAATTCAAGGACGCGGCGGTCATGCGCAAGCGGATCTGGCCCGGACCCGGGTCCGGCTCGGCCCGCTC
The DNA here is from genome assembly GCA_964612085.1 of uncultured Alphaproteobacteria bacterium. Taxonomy (GTDB): domain Bacteria; phylum Pseudomonadota; class Alphaproteobacteria; order JAJFIK01; family JAJFIK01; genus CAZTCJ01. The sequence continues at coordinate 44,355 of CAZTCJ010000011.1, read as the reverse complement.
CAAAGGCTTTAGGTTTTCGATCCCGTAAGCGTCCTGAATCGCCATGGCCGTCATGGTCGCGTCTCCTTGTCTGCCGGTTTTCCCGACTATCGGGTGGGGCCCGGAGGCTGTCAATCGGACCCGGCGCCGCCCGGCGGCGGCACCATGGAGCCACCCGGCCAGATCCGGCTCAAAACCACCAGCGCGCCCGTGCCGAGCAGGGCCGCCACCGCCATCACGGCGTAGGACGCCCCGCCGAACGCCGCGTAGAGATCGCCTGCCCCGAGCGTCAGCACGCCGACCGACACGCCCGTGGCCACCGCGCCGTACATGCTCTGGGCCGTGACCGAGTAAGCGTTGGGCACCGCCTGGTCGATCAGATGGATCGCACCCAGATGGGTCGCGCCGAAGGTGAAGGCGTGCAGGCACTGGCTGACCACGAGGAGGGCCAGGGGCGGATCGAAAGCCATCACGCTCCAGCGCAGGATCGCGGCAACACCGCCAACCATTATAAAGATCAGGGGACTGATCCGTTTCAGCAAACGGCCAGCGGCGAGAAACAACAGGATCTCCGCCAACACACCGGCCGTCCACAAACCGCCGATCACCTGTCCATCGAAGCCCAGATTGCGCCAATGGAGCGAGCCCAGCGCGTAATAGAAAGCGTGCGAGCCTTGGATGAAGGCGCCGCCCAGCACGAACACCCAGAACACAGGGCTGCAGCTTACCGCGACGATGGCCGAGGAGCGGAACCCCGGACGCTTCTGCTCAACCGGCACACGCTCGGCGCGGTCGTCGGGCAGGCCGATGGCCGCCACGATCATGAAGACAAGCGCGATCAGAATACCGATCAGAATGCTCGGCGCGCCCAGCCGGTCCAGCATGAAACCGCCCAGAAGGCTGGCGGCCATGAAGGACAGGGAGCCCGAAATACGCACCCGGCCGTAATCGAGCAGCCCGCCCCGGCTGGCCTTGACCGTCAGTGTCTCGATCATCGGTACCAGGGGACCGAAAAACAGCGTCGTCAGAAGCGTGACGAGGGCCAGGGCCCAGAACCCCGAGACGGCTTCGAAAGCGAGGTAAGCCGCGAAGGCACAAACGCACAAGACGATCATCGGGCGGCGGCGCTCGCCCAGCCCGTCCACAAAGGAGCCGACCGCCGGTCCGGACAGGACCCGCATCGTCAGGCCGAGGGCCGCCAGAAACGCGATCTGGCGTTCATCGAGCCCCTGATGGGCGAGCCAGATCGGCCAATAGGGCATGTAAAGCCCGACGACCAGGAAAATTGCGATGAAAAACAGCGACAGGCGGACCGGCAGGGATATGGGCAGCATGAAGACGGTCCGCGGTGAGGGTGTCGGGAGACCCCTGGCCTATGGCATAGTCGCTGAAGCGGAACAAGCGGCGGAAGGCCTCACCCATGGAACGATCGATCGGACAGTGGATCCTGGCGACGGGCCTCAGCGGCGCGCTGGCCGTGGCGGCGGGCGCCTTCGCGGCCCATGGGCTGGAGCGCACAGCGGGTGAGACGGAGCTGGCTGCCTTTCGAACCGGCGCGCTCTATCACCTGCTGCATTCGGTGGCCCTCCTGGGCATCGCGGCCCTGACGCCCTTGTCGCCCAATGGCGCGCGGACGGCGGGCATCGCCTTTGTGGCTGGTATCGTGCTCTTCAGCGGCTCGCTTTATTTTCTGGGCCTGACCGGCTCCCGCGCGCTGGTGCTGATCACGCCTTTAGGCGGCCTGTCCTTCATCGCGGGCTGGATTGTTCTAGCCGTCACTGGCTGGCGTTTAACACGCAAAACTTAGAACGCGGGCATGTCGAGGGCCTGGGCCTCGGCGAAGCGGCGCAGATGGGCCCAGATGCGCCGGTCAAGCTCCGTCCCCAGAGGATCCTCCCAGGTCTCCACGAACCTGTGCAACTCGATCAGCAGATCGCGCAGCGTGTTGTTCGAGGCCGTCAAGGCGCTGATGGTCAGGCTTTCCTCCCGGCTCGCGGCTTGGGCCGCCAGGCGCGACCGCAGCGGCAGATCGGTGACCACCGCCGCCGCTTCCCGGAACAGTTCACGCAACGCGGTGTTTTCCCGGAAGCGCTGGTCCGCGCCACGCTCGAATTCCTGGGCGGCGAACAGCATCATCAGGGCAATGACGCTTGTGGAGCCCAGCGCATAATCATTGCGCAAATGGGGGGCCACGTCGCCGATCAGCGTGGCGAAGCTGTTCTGCAGAATGTCGCCCACATCGGGTTTCATGGAAAGCGTCCCCTATTTGCCCATGGCGTCGAGCAGAATGACATTATGCCGTGTACTGCAAAACCAGCCCGAGAAGGCCAGCACCGGATCCAGATTGGCCCCTTGGGCGTATTCCTTGGCGCTCGACACCCAGATGGCGAGCCCCTTGACGCAGGCGAAGATCCGCCACCAGTGCAAGGCCTCCGGATTGACGGTGAGGCCGCTGGCCTGTTCCCACAGGCCGAGCGCGCGGGCCTCGTCGATCATGCCGCCGGGCTTGTCCGGCGTGCCATGGCACCACATGGGATCGAGCGCCCAGGCGAGATCCTCGTGGGGATCGCCCAGATGGGCCATTTCCCAGTCGAGAATGGCCCGGACGTCGCCCTCATGCGTATACAGAAAGTTCCCGCTGCGATAATCGCCGTGAACGACGCTTAGTTTCGGCGCAGGGGGCGGCGGGTTCCGGCGCAGATAGCGGATGGCGGCGCGGGCGATGGGCTGGGGCTCCAGCTCGTCCTCGTCGAACACCCGTTCCCAGTGATTGAGTTCCCGGCGCCAGCATTGATCGAGCTGCGGATGATCCGTCACTTGCGCGATGGGCAGGGTCATCGGATCGGGCGCGGCGATGCGGCCCAGAATGGGCCAGAACTGGCCGCCGATGCGCTCCTCGATGCCCGCATAGGCATCGGGCGCGAAGGGCGAGGTCGCCTGGGCGCCTTGTATTTCTTCCATGATGAAGAACGGCCGGTCGAGCCAGTGCTCCTCCAGTTCCAGCGCCACCGGCTCCGGCACGGGCACATCCGTTCCGTGGAAGGAGCGATAGGCGTTGAACTCCAAAGCCCGTTCCGTGTCGATCAGGCTCGCCACGGGATCGCGCCGCAGGATCAGCGCGCGGGACGCGCCCGTGCCGTCCTCCGCCGTGAACCGGAAGGTCTCGCGCGAGGCGCCGCCGTGGAACCGTCTGAGGCCGGAAATCCTGACCGGCGCGCGCGCGGGCTCGCAGTGATCGAGATAAGCGGCAATGCGCGCTTCCAGCTCCGGTTCACTCATGACTTATCAACCCTATCGTCCCGCCCGTCAGAGCACATCCTCCGTCCCCAGAAGCGCTGTCACCTGGCTCGACAATTGTCCGCCATTGCCGTGGGTCAACGCGACCTTCGCGCGCGGGATCTGCCGCGCGCCCGCCTCGCCCCGAAGCTGGCGCACCGCCTCCACGATCAGGAACATGCCATACATGCCCGGATGAACACAGGACAGCCCGCCGCCATTGGTGTTGACCGCCAGCCGTCCGCCCGGTGCCAGCGCGCCGCTCTCCACGAAACGCCCGCCCTCGCCTTTCGGGCAAAAGCCCAAATCCTCCAGGAATAAAACGGTATTGATGGTGAAGGCGTCGTAAAGCGCCAGCACATCCACGTCCTGAGGCCCCAGACCGGCCATGGCGAAGGCGCGCGGGCCCGACTTGGCGGCCGCCGTCACCGTGAGATCGGGCATCTCGGAGACCTGCATGTGATCCTGGGCCGCCGCCGCCCCCAGCACATAAACGGGCTGTTTCGGCATGTCCTTCGCCCGCTCGGCCCGCACCAGCACCGCCGCGCCGCCGCCATCGGTGACGAGACAGCAGTCGAGCAGATGCAGCGGATCGCAGATCATCCGGGACGAGAGCACCTGGTCGCGGGTCAAGGGCTCCTGCATGAAAGCTTCCGGATTGAGTTGCGCCCAGGCGCGCGCCGCCACGGCCACATCGGCCAGTTGCTCCGAGGTCGTCCCGAACTCATGCATATGGCGATGGGCGGCAAGGGCGTAGCCGGAAATGGGCTGGCGGGGCTTGTACGGCCCGACCCACCAGGGCGTCTCCGGCGGCTGCGCCGCGCGTCCGCCGGTTCGTGTGCGCTGGTTCGAGCCGTAACAGATGAGCGCCACGTCGCACAGGCCCGCATCGAGCGCCAGCGCCGCCCATTGCAGATGATTGAGGAAGGACGATCCGCCCACATTGGTGCCGTCCACCACCTTGGGCGACAGGCCCAGATATTCACCGATCACCAAAGCGGGCACCCGCGACATCATGGACGCGCCGAACAGTCCGTCCACGTCCTTCAGGCTCAGGCCGCACTCGGCGAGCGCCTTGTAAGCCGCCTCGCCCAGGATCTCGAATTCGGAGCGCTCTTTCGCCTCGCCGATGCGCCCGTCCGGCGCGTAACCGCCCTGCCCGATACCGACAATCGCCGCCTTGCCGCGAATGGATGCTTCCACTGTCATCGTTTTCCTATCTCGTTGCCGGGCCTGCCCACTCCCCCTCCCGACCCCCCACAAGGGTATCCTCATTGGGTGGTCGGGAGAGGCAGCGGGCCGGTGGTGCCAATCAAACCCTAAAGAGGGTAGAACACGACGAAGCGCGCGCCGTCCTCTTCCGCGATCCGCGCGCGTACGCTCATGCCGATGCGCACATCCTCCGGCGCGATGCCGTCCACCCGGCTGAACAGCCGTGGGCCTTCATCGAGCGCGATGATGGACAAGTTCCGGGGACCGCCTTTTTCGGGCTTCTCACGGATCGTGGTGCAGGAATAGACCGTACCGCCGCCGCTCGCAGGCACCAACTCGACGGCCGCAGAGCCGCAATGGCTGCACAGGACCCGGGGAAAAAACTGATACCCTCCGCAATCGGAACACCTTTGGATCCGAAACTCGCCCGCCTCCAGAAAGGCATGGTAGCGCGCATCGGGTCCGGGCCCCGCGAAAGGATCGTTGTCGCCGGCATACGTCATGGGCCGATCTCCTGTTGCACTGCCGCAAGCGGACGCGTGATATTCTGTCAAACCTACCCTTATCCCAAGCGCCGCGTGAAGGGCCCCCTTCCCTAAGCCGCGCCGCCCGGTTTCAATAGAAGGCGACTCGCGCCCGTCTTGAGAAGAGGAGCCTGCCATGACCGGCTATCCGGACATGCCCGACGTGCAGTTCATCGAGACCAACGGTATCCGCATGGCCGTCTTCGAGGCTGGACCGCACCACGGCATCCCCCTGGTTCTGTGCCATGGCTGGCCGGAACTGGCCTATTCCTGGCGCCATCAGTTGCCAGCGCTGGCGGAAGCGGGCTACCGGGTGATCGCGCCCGACCAGCGGGGCTATGGCTTCACCGACCGGCCTGAACCGGTCGAGACCTACGATATCCATCACCTGACCGGCGATCTGGTGGGCCTGCTCGACGCCATGGAGTTAGGCGAAGCGATCTTCGTGGGCCATGACTGGGGCTCGATCCTGGTCTGGCATATGCCGCTCCTGCATCCCGAGCGGGTGGCGGGCGTGATCGGCATGAATGTGCCGTTCATTCCACGCTTGAGCGACGATCCCATCAAGCTCATGCGGGAGTCCCTGGGCGAGGACATGTATATCGTCTGGTTCCAGAAGCCCGGCGAGGCCGAAGCCGTACTCGAACAGGACGTGGCGCGCACCTTCCGCTTTCTCATGCGCAAAAGCCATCTGACGCCTGCGGATGTGGCCGCGCTGCCGCCCGAGAAACGCAATGTGCCCTTGCTGACGCGCCTGGCCGCGCCCGAGGAAAGCTGGAACAGCGTTCTCATTCTGACCGAGCACGAGCTGGGCGTCTTCACGGAGACCTACAGGCAGACGGGCTTCACCGGCGGCATCAACTGGTACCGCAATTTCACGCGCAACTGGCAGACCACCGCCGATATGGCCCAGCGGGTGGACAAGCCCGCCCTCATGTTCACGGCGGAAAAGGACCTGACCCTGCCCCCGTCCATGGCCGACGGCATCGAGAACTATGTGCCGGATGTGGAGGTCCATCTTGTGCAGGATTGCGGCCATTGGACCCAGCAGGAAAAACCCGACGAGGTGAATCGGGTCATGATCGACTGGCTGAAGCGCCGGTTCGGGTAAGATGCCAAGATAACGATTAGGGGAAGGTGGGGCATGTCATCAGAGACGTTCTTTCAACTCGCCAATTTTTCAGTGATCCCGTTCTGGCTGCTGCTGGCGATCGTGCCGCGCTGGAAAGGCACCCAGTTCCTGGTCCATTCGGTCGCCATGCCCATGCTGCTGGGCGGTGTCTATATCGGGCTGTTCGCCTCGGGCGCCTTTTTCGGCCCCAACGTGCCTGAAGGCGGCGGCTTCGGATCGCTGGCGGAAGTGAAAGTGCTGTTCACCTCCGATGAGGCCGTGCTGGCGGGCTGGGTGCATTATCTGGTGTTCGACCTGTTCGTGGGCGCCTGGATCTCGCGGGATTCCATCCGCCGGGCCGTACCCCATCTGGCGGTGATCCCCTGCCTGGTGCTGACCCTGTTCCTCGGCCCCACGGGCCTCGTGCTCTATCTCATCGTACGGCTTCTCTTGCGCAAGGGCGGCTGGTCCCTCGACCGGACGTAACCGGAGTTTCGTCACTCATCATGATGCGTATCATCTTGACCGTCTGGGCGGTGGTCCAGCTCACGTTGTGTTTTGCCCCTGCCCAGGCCGCGCCGTCCACGGACCGGCTGGTACCCACTTTCGAAGACCGTGTCGCGGAAATCGCGGCCACCGAGGACATTGTCGGGCTGGCCATGGCGGTGGTCCGGGACGGCAGGATCGAGGTCATACGGACCTATGGCGTGCGCGAACGGGGCGGCGGCGCGCCCGTCACGCCCGATACGGTGTTCCGGCTCGCGTCCCTGTCCAAGGGTTTTGCGGGAAGCCTCGTCGCCCAGCTCGTCACGGAAGGCAAGCTGACCCTCGATGCGCCCGCCGCCCCGTTCGCGCCGGAGTTCCGGCTCAAGAACACAAGCCAGATCGGCGCGCTGACGCTGGAACATGTCATGTCCCACCGGCTGGGCCTGCCGCCCAATGCCTATGACAATCTTCTGGAAGCGGACATTGCCCCTTCGGAGATTTTGAATCGGCTGGGCGGCGTCAAACCCATCTGCGGGGTCGGCCAGTGCTACGCCTATCAGAACGTCACCTTCGACATCGCGGCCAGAGCCGTGGAATCCGCGGACGGACGGCCCTATGGCGAGGCCATGGCCATCCGGCTGTTTCAACCGCTCCGCATGGAGACGGCCTCGGTCGGCTTCGAGGGCCTGACCCGCACGGACAATTGGGCACGCACCCACCGCCGCCGCAAGGGCCAGCCCTGGCGGGTGGTTCCCGTTAAACCGGCCTATTACCGCCTGCCCGCCGCCGCCGGGGTCAATGCCAGCATCACCGACATGGCCCGCTGGCTCATTGCCCAGATGGGCCATGCGCCGGACGTGCTCACGCCCGACATGCTGACTTTGATGCACACGCCCCGGGTCAAAACGCCCGCCGAGATCCGCAAATTCCGGCGGTCTTTGAGGATCGCCCGGGCCCATTACGGCCTGGGCTGGCGCATTTACGAGTATAAGGGCGAGACCATCGTCAATCACCGGGGCTCGGTCGACGGCTATAGCGCGGCCATCGCCTTTCTGCCCGCTCGCAATGCCGGCATCGTGACCTTGACCAATTCCGCGTCGAGAGCCTTTGTCGAGATCATGCCCCAATGGCTGGAGCGGGAGATCAACCGCAAACCGCCCTCTTGAGAAGGAGACCCCATGGCTCTCACGGAAACCCCGATCTGCGATTTCGGCTGGAAAGCGCCTGCCTTCGATCTGCCGGGCGTCGACGGCCAGCGCCACAGTCTCGACAGCGTGCGCGGCCCCAAGGGCACGCTGGTCATGTTCATCTGCAATCACTGCCCGTATGTGCGCGCCATCGCGGACCGCCTCGCGGAGGAGGCGCAAGCGCTCCAAGAGATCGGTATCGGCGTCATCGCCATCATGCCCAATGACACGGTGAGCCACCCGGCGGACTCCTTCGAGAACATGAAAGCCTTCGCCGCCGAGAACGGCTTCGGGTTCCCCTACGTCATCGACGAGACCCAAGAGGTGGCGCGCGCCTATGACGCGGTCTGCACGCCCGATTTCTTCGGTTTCGACGCGTCTGACGGCCTGCAATATCGCGGGCGGCTCGATGAATCGAAAACCACGCTGGTGAAAGGCGCCCGGCGCGACCTGTTCGAGGCCATGCGGCAGGTGGCAGAAACCGGCAAAGGACCTGAGCACCAGATCCCCAGCATGGGCTGCTCGATCAAATGGCGCGCATAACGGGCGTATGATCGCCTGACGGGAGCCGGTGATTGCACTCCCGGTCCGAAGCGATTATGACAATTCCTCCAAATCGGCGCTGAGGCTCCTAAGGGGGAGGTCCGCGCCATCCGCCGCATATCGCGCACGGGAACGCCATTCATGCAGCATGATGTCCTGCCTGCCCGCGAGGCAATCGCCGACCGGCCCTTGCGGATTTTGATGCCGAGCTACCGCTCCCATCCCCATACGGGCGGCCAGGGGGTTTACCTGCGCTTTCTCTCCCGCGCGCTGGTCGATGCCGGTCATAGTGTCGATGTCATGTCCGGTCCTCCGTATCCGGATCTCGATCCGCGCGTCGGCCTGATCAAGCTCGAGTCCCTCGACCTCTACGCCAAGCCGAAAGTGTTCATGGGCCTGCCCGCCATGCCCAAACGGGCCATGGTGAACGGTACGGATTTTTACGAATATCTCTCGCACATCTCGGGCGCGTTTTCCGAACCCACCACCTTCGGTATGCGGATGGTCGAATATATGAAGGGCCGCACGGGCGAGTACGATATCGTCCACGACAATCAAACGCTCTGCATGGGTCTCTTGAAGCTGCGGCGCATGGGCCTGCCCGTGGTCGGTATGCTGCACCACCCGATCACACGGGACCGGCGCATCTCGCTCGATGCCGCCGACACCTTCAGCCTCAAACTGCTGGTCTCGCGCTGGTATTCCTTCGTGAACAAACAGATCAAGGTGGCCCGCCAGCTCGATCCGTTGCTGGTCTGTTCGGAATCCACGCGGCGCGACGCCTCGGAGGATTTCGGCATTCCGAAGGAGCGCCTGGAACTGGTCTATCACGGTATCGACCACGAGCTGTTCCGTCCGCTGCCCGAGATCAACCGCCGTCCCAACCGGCTGATCACCACGGCCAGCGCCGATGTGCCGCTCAAAGGCCTGGTCTATCTGATCGAGGCCTATCACGAGCTGCTCAAGCGCTTTCCGGATCTGGAACTGATGGTCATCGGCAAGCTGCGCGAAGGCCTGACCGAACGCATGCTGACCCGGCTCGGCATCAAGGACCGGGTGCAGTTCGTTTCCGATCTGAGCTTTGAGGACATCACGCGCCTCTACGCGGAAGCCACGGTCGCGGTCTGTCCCTCCGTCTACGAAGGATTCGGCCTGCCTGCGGGCGAGGCCATGTCCTGCGGTGTGCCCGTGGTGTCTACCACCGGCGGATCGCTGCCGGAAGTGGTCGGCGATGCGGGGCTTCTGGTGCCGCCCAAGGATCCCGGCGCCCTGGCACATGCCATCGGCACCCTGCTCGATGATCCGGACTTGCGCTCCGACCTGTCGGCGCGCGGCCGGGAGCGTGTTTTGCGCGTCTTCCCGTGGGAGACGGCGGCGCACAAAGTCTCGCAAGTCTATTACCGCTTGCTGTCTTCGCCCGAATGGATGCCCCATGCAGACCGTCGACCTCAAATCGCTGCGGCTTGAGGACGGCGCCTGGGCGCTCGATCTGGGCTGCGGCCAGGGCCGGCATCTCCATGCCATCTATTATGCCACCAAGGCGCGGGCGGTGGGCGTCGATCTGTCCGTGGACGATCTGAAAACCGCGCGCCAAGGCTTCGAGGCTGCGCCGAACCTGGACGATCCGGAACCGCGCTGGAGCGTGCTGGCGGGCAACGCTTTGACCCTGCCCTTCGCCGACAATCAGTTCGACGTGATCGTCTGTTCGGAAGTGCTGGAACACATTCCCGATTACCAACAGGCATTGACGGAAATCACGCGCATCCTGAAACCGGGCGGGCAACTGGCCGTCAGCGTACCCCGCTATTGGCCCGAATGGATCTGCTGGCGCTTGAGCGAGCACTATCACAACACACCGGGCGGCCATGTGCGCATCTTCCAGGACCAGGCCTTGCGCCGGGATATCGAGGCCTGCGGTTTCCGCTTCACCCGCCGCCATTGGGCCCACGGGCTCCATTCCCCTTACTGGTGGCTGAAATGCGCCATGTGGGAGGCCCGCGACACCAACTGGTTCATTCGTCAGTACCACAAGCTTCTGGTCTGGGACATCATGAAGCGCCCCTTGTTCACCCGCGCGCTCTCGGCCGTCGCCGACCCGCTCATGGGCAAGAGCGTGGTGCTTTATTTCGACAAGCCTGAGGCAACCGCCCCGTGAACACGCTTCATCTGACAAAACAGGCCGTCGAGGAAGGGTTTTTCGACGGCGCCGTCCGGCGCATCTGCGATCTGCAGCGCGATAACGGCGCCATCCCTTGGTATGATGGCGGCGTGATCGATCCGTGGAACCATACGGAAGCGGCCATGGGCCTGACCGTGCTGGGCCGCACTGGCGAAGCGCTCAAGGCCTACGCGTTCCTGGAAAATACACAGCTTGCTGACGGCTCCTGGTGGGCGCAATATGGCGCCGCCGTGCCCATGGACGAGTCCAAATATACCGGCGACGGCGAATCCGAGAAGAAAATCCGGGACAGTAATTTCTGCGCTTATCCGGCCACCGGCATCCTGCATTACTACCTGGTAACCGGCGATGAGGCGTTTCTTGCCCGGTTCTGGCCCATGGCTGAGCGCTCCATCGATTTCGTGCTTTCTCTGCAGACGGAGCATGGGGATATCCGCTGGGCCGCGCACGATGAAGGCACGCCGGAAAACGACGCGCTCATCACTGGCTGCAGTTCGATCTACAAAAGCCTCGCCACTGCCTGGCGGCTCTCGGTGGAGGCAGGGGCCGAACGGCCCGACTGGCTCAACGCCCGCGCCCTTCTCGGCGAGGCCTTGCGCACCAAGCCCCACCGTTTCGACCGCCAATGGGAGAAGAAGGACCACTTCTCCATGGACTGGTTCTATCCCGTTCTGGCGGGCGTCTACCGGGGCGATGCGGGCCGGGCCCGTCTTGCCGCCCGCTGGGATCAGTTCGTCAGTGAGGGAAAAGGCTGCCGCTGCACCTTGCATCAGCCCTGGGTGACGGTGGCCGAGAGCGCCGAGCTGGTGATGGCGCTGCTGGCCCTGGGCGACCGGGAGCGGGCCGCGGCCGTTTATTCCTGGCTGCATCAATGGCGCGACGAGGACGGCGCCTATTGGATGGGCTATCAATACGAGGCCGCTGTGCCGTGGCCGGATGAGAAACCCGCCTGGACCGCCGCCGCCATGATCCTCGCCGCCGATGCGTTGCTGCGCCTCACGCCCGCTTCGGGCCTGTTCACGGATCCGGACGACGAGGAGGCCGCGTCACAGGCGGCGCAGGAGGCGTAAGCTTTTGACCGCGTCGATCTCCTCGAAAAGCCCCGAGGCCAGCGCCAGGCAATAGATTTCGTAAGGCGGCCGCCCGCCGTCGTCCGGATTCGGAAAGACGTCGTGAATGGCGAGCGTACCGCCCGGCATCACATGGGGCGCCCAGTTGCGGTAATCCGCTTCCGCCGCTTCGCGCGTATGTCCGCCATCGATAAAGAGAAACCCCAAGGGCTCGCGCCAGACCTTGGCCAGGGTCCTTGAGCGCGTCACCACCGGCACCACCACGTCTTCGAGCGCGGCCCGTCGCAGAGTATCGCGGAATGTGGGCAGGGTATCGAGCGCGCCGGCGGCCTCGTCCCACAGTTCCGTATCGTGATACTCCCAACCCGGCTGGTTTTCTTCAGAGCCCCGGTGATGATCGACGGCGAACAGCGTCGTGCCCGTTTGCCGTGCCGCCGTGCCCAGATAGACCGTGGATTTACCGCAATAGCTGCCGATCTCGACCCAGGGCCGCCCGCCCCCCGCCGCCAGCGCGGCCTCAAACAAGGCCCGGCCTTCTTGCGGGTCGAGAAAGCCTTTCACGCTGTCGATATCGAGGGGAAGTTTCACGCCCGGTCCGCCTTACGGCGCGAGGCCGGTCATGGTGGCGCTGACCGCCCACAGACGCTCCGTCGCGTCCGCATGGCGCGAGACCCGGGAGGATTTGGTGGATCGGCTCTTGACGAAATATTCGCCCGTCACCCCTTCCACCTGGGGGGCTGCGGCCAGGAACACGCTGGTGCGCGCGCCTTTTTCCGGCGAGATGGCGACGATGTTCTTGGCGACGCTCAACATCATCTTCGCCATGCCTTCATTGTTGTTCCCGAACCGGGTACGGACGAAACCGGGGTGGAGCGCATTGACGGTCACGGACGTTTCCCGCAAGCGCCGGGCCAGCGCATAGGTGAAATAGAGATTGCACAGCTTGGAGCGCTTATAAGCCTGCCAACCGTCATAGTCCTGATCGAGTTGCAGATCGTCGAAATCGAGCGAGACCCCTTGGTGGGCCACGGACGAAACATTGATCACGCGCGCGCGGGGTGCGGCTAGGATCTGATCCATCAACAGGCGGGTCAGCAGATAATAGGATAAATGATTGAGCGCAAAGGTCATTTCGATACCATCGACGCTCAACTGGCGGATCATGAACAGTGCGCCCGCATTATTGATCAGTACGTCAATGGAGGAAAAGCGCTGCTGGATCTCATGGGCCAGGATGCGGATTTCGTTCTGGCTCGACAGATCGGCGATCAGGAAATCGACATCCGCATTGCCGGTCTTCTGGCGGATATCGGCGACCACTTTTTCGGCCTTTTCCTTATTGCGGCCCACCAGCAGAACCTCGGCACCGAGCCCGGCAAGACGGCGCGCGGTCACCCGCCCGATCCCATCCGTCGCGCCGGTCACGACAACGCGCTTGCCTTGCATCGCAGTGCTTTTTTTCATGGTCTTTCCCACCCAGTCCCAGGCCTTTGATGGCCGATCTCAGCCTTGTCGTTCAGCCGTAACCCGTTGGCAAGAAGTGTCTGCCAAGGTCGCGGCAGATGAGGACTTAAAGGCAAAAGGTGAAGGAAACGGGGCATGAAAATTCTTGTGGTTGACGACTACGCCACGATGCGCCGCATTATCCGCAATCTGCTCACGCAGTTGAGCTACGACGATATCGACGATGCGGAAGACGGCGCTTCGGCCTTGGCCAAACTGCGCCGCAGCAGCTACGGTCTTATAATCTCCGACTGGAATATGGAACCGATGACCGGCTACGAACTCCTGAAGGAGATCCGCGCCGACGACCAGCTCAAGGACATCCCCTTCATCATGGTGACGGCGGAATCGAAAACCGAGAACGTCGTTGCGGCAAAGAAGGCTGGCGTGAACAATTATATCGTCAAACCCTTCAATGCCGCCACGTTGAAGCAAAAGATCGATGCGGTGCTGCCGGGCCAGGCCGCCTGAGAGCGGCTCGCGGTTCATTAGGCAAATCCTATCACAAGCCTGTCAGTTTCTTTGACAGCACTCGGCAGGCCGCCCATGTGCCAGTAAAATGAGGTGAATCACCTCGTTCTCTGGGACCTGAGGGAGCGGCCTTCCATGTCAGACCCGATCCGAAGCGGCTCGACCGGCGAGCGCCCGCCTTCCGTATCCTTGCGGCAGCGGCGCGTCCGGCGCGACACCGTGCCCGCCCGCTCGGCGCAGGACGGAAAACCTCATTTCCGGCCACTGCACGCCTTGAGTTTGATGCTGGCGCTCCCCGGCTGCGGCATTCCCGGCCCGGCCGCCGACACCGACACGATCCAAGGGTTGGCGCGCTCGAATGTCGCAGTGACCGGCATCACCGACGACGCGGACCAAGAGATCGCCATCAGCTATCTGAGCGGCGGCACGCCTGGCGGTCCGCGCATCATTTTCGTTCACGGCACGCCCGGCAATGCCACGGGCTGGTCCGACTATATGATCGAGCCGCCCCTGCCCGGCTTCGAAGTGATCGCCATCGACCGTCCCGGCTTTGGCGAAAGCGGCCCGAAACGCGCCGTGATCAGCCTGGCGGGCCAGGCGCGCGCCCTGGAACCTTTCCTTGTCGAACGCGACGGGCTCTGGCCGATCCTGGTCGGCCATTCCCTGGGCGGACCGATCATCGTGCAGGCCGCCGCCGATTTTCCCGGCAAGGTCGGCGGCCTCGTCATCGCCGCAGGCTCCCTCGATCCGGATCTGGAGGATGTGCATTTCATGCAGCCGGTCGGCGAATGGCCGGTCATCCGGTCCATACTGCCGCGCGCCATCCGCAACGCCAATCAGGAACTGATGGCTCTGGAAGAAGAACTGCGCCTGCTCCAGGCCCGGCTCGATACGATCCGGGTGCCGACGGTGATCGTTCACGGCACGGAAGACGATCTGGTGCCGGTCGAGAATGTGGACTTCATGGAAGAGCAGTTTACCGCTCTGGAGGAGCTGGAAATCGTCATTCTGGAAGGGCGCAACCACTTCCTGCCCTGGCATTCGAAAGATGTCCTCGATCAGGCCGTCGCCCGCGCCGTCAGCCTGCAACGCGGTCCTTGAGCACAACAACCGGCGCTGGCCGCCGCCACAGACCAACGAGAGGGAAGACAAGCCCGTGTCAACGGAAATGATCGGCGACATGCTCGGCATGATGAAGGATCAGCCGCTGCTGCTGTTCTGGGCCATTTTGCTCGCCACCTTCATCCTGGAGGATGTGGCCACCGTAACGGCGGGCCTGCTCGCGGCCGACGGCATGATTCATCCGGCCGCCGCCTTGAGCGCCCTTTATATCGGCATCATCATCGGCGATCTCGGGCTTTACGGGCTCGGCTACGGCGCCGGCCAATGGCAGTGGCTGCGCGAGCGCATCGGCATGGACAGGCTGAACAAGGGCCGGGACTGGCTGGGCCAGCGGCTGATCCTGACCCTGCTCGGCGCGCGGTTCGTTCCCGGACTGAGACTGCCGACCTATACCACGAGCGGGTTCGTCCGTGTGCCCCTGACCCGCTTCGCCATGATCATCGTGACCGCATGCCTGCTCTGGACCACGAGCTTTTTTTTCCTGGTTTTGACATTCGGACAACTGGCCGCCCAGATCTTCGGCGAATGGAGCTGGGTGCCGGGTCTCCTCCTCGTGGCCGCGGCCATCTTCCTGCCCCGGCTGATCGCCAAACGCTTCGGCGCCAACGGCACCAATACGGACGGAATAACATCATGAGCGAAGCGCCAAGAGCGGTCAGCGCGCCCTGGGCCAATCCTGCCCCGGCGGCGGTGCCCAAGGACCGGCAAGACGGGACGGATGAAACCGCCCCCGACATGGGGCATCCGGAGGAAGCGGGCAGCAGCGGCGACACGGGCCAGTATCACACGGGCGCCATGCATACCGGTCTGCCGCCGCTCGACAAGACGGCGCCGCCGCTGTCCTTCTTCGAGATGTGGCGACCCATTGTTTTCTACGCGCCCTTGTTCGTGTGGTGGGCCTATCTGGGGATCCGGTATCGCGGCCTGACCTTGCCGACCATCGCCAATCCGCTGTTTCCCGCGGGCGGCCTGATCGGCGAGTCGAAAGCCTGTGTGCTGAACACCGTCTCACAGGACGCACGCCGATGGATCGCGCCGTTCGTGACCATCGATGTCCCGGACGATCCAGTGCCGTCCGGCACCTTGCTCGACCGTGTGCTGAGCACCATGGAGGATGCCGGGCTCACCTTCCCCGTGGCCATCAAGCCCGATATCGGCAGCCGGGGCGCGGGCGTGCGCCTTGCCAAGAGCGCCTGCGATGTCGAGGCCTATCTGCGGGCCTTCCCGCGCGGCGAGACGGTCATGCTGCAGGCTTTCGTGCCTTATGAGGCCGAGGCCGGTGTGTTCTATGTGCGCGAACCGGACGCGGAGATGGGACGGATCATCTCGCTGACGCTCAAATACTTCCCTTATGTGACCGGCGACGGCCAGGCGACGCTCCGGGAGCTGATCGAGCGCGATCCGAGGGCGGGCAAGCTCTCCCATCTTTATCTGGCGCGCCACGAGGCCCATCTGGAGAAGGTCCTGGCGGAAGGGGAAGCGTACCGCCTGGCTTTCGCGGGCAGCCACAGCCGGGGCACGATCTTCAAGGACGGCAACCCTTACATCACGCCGGAGATGACGGAGGCTTTCGACCGCATCGCCAAGGCCATTCCGGAATTCTATTTCGGGCGCTTCGATGTGCGCTTCCCCAGCCTGGAAGACCTGCAGGCGGGACGGGATTTCGTCATCATCGAAGTCAATGGGGCGGGCGCGGAAGCGACCCATGTCTGGGACAGCCGCACGCCCCTCCTCAAGGCCTACAAGGATCTGGCGGAACAGTACCGCTTGCTCTTCGCCATCGGCTTCCAGAACCGCAAAAGGGGCTACAAGCCCATGCCCCTCCTCAAGCTGATCTGGCGCTATTGGCATGAGCTGAAATTGACGCCGAACTATCCGCCAACGGAATGATGTAAATCTGTATCAGCCCAGATTGCATTGAATAGCGGCGCGCATGGCCTGAGCCGTCAGCACCCGGTCCGCCCAGGCCCCGATTTCCGCATCGGCCTGTCCGCGCGCCTTCAGATCCGCGATCGGCCGATTGGCCACCCGCCAGGCCAGCCGCTTGCGGGAGAGCGCCAGATCCGCCTCGACCGCTTTCATCGCCTCGTCCCAGCCGCCATAGATCTTGGCATATTGGGCGACCGACATCTGCACATAAGGCGGCGGCGATCCGGGCACCTGAAGCTGGGTGTCGTAAATCGACAGATCGTTCGGGCAAGGGGGCTCGAAGACGATCTGCGGCACCGCGTAAGGCTGGAGCATTTCGGTCTGCGGGCGGGCCACGGGAACCAGCTGCGGGCTGTCGGCCTCAGGCTCTTGCGCCTGTTTGGCGTCCTCCTGCGCCGCTTGCGCCACGGCGTCCGCCTCCGGCTTCGGCCGCACGCTCAAGGTTTTCCAGTCTAATCCGGCGCAGCCGCCGAGACAAAGCACGGCGAACCAACAAAACAGCACGGCAGACAAACGCGGCATGGAAAGCACCCTCATGGACAGGTCCGGCGGACAGGCCGGTCAGCCCTTTTTGGAGGCGCGGACCTTATCAAGAATGCACGGCCGGTAAAAGCCATGGCGGTTCTTTCCTAACCCTTGCCGGCCTCCCCGTTGCCGGTCAGGCGGGCGCGCTGGCGGGACAGCGCCAGCAAAGCCCCATCGGGCAAGACACGCGCCAGCCCCGTCAGCATCTTGTTGACGGCGCCCGGCACGTGAACGGGTTTGCGCCCCTTCATGACCGTTTCGATGCCTTCGGCAACCACCGCATCGGCGGTCATCCACATGAAACGGGGCATGCGGTTGACCGACTCCCGCGTGCCCGTCACGTCATGAAACTCCGAATAAGTGAATCCCGGACAAAGGGCGAGCACATGGACGCCGGTGCCGTCCAGCTCCAGAAAAAGCGCTTCGCTGAATTTGATCAAAAAGGCCTTGGACGGACCGTAGAGGGTCGCGCCGATGGTGCCGGGCATGAAGCCGGCCACCGACGCCACATGGATGACGGAGCCGGAGCCCCGCTCGATCATCCGGGGCAGGACGAGATGGGTCATATGGGCGACGGCGGTCATCATCACCTGGATGAACTGCGCCTGATCGGACCAGGGCCGCTCCATGAAGGCCTCGGGAATGGCATAGCCCGCATTGTTGACCAGGATCTCGATGTCCAGATCGTGCCGGTGCGCGGCCTCCATCACCACCTCCGGCGCACCCGGATCCGCCAGATCGGCTGCCACCGTGACGGCCCGGATGCCATGCCGGGCTTCCAGCTCGCGGGCCAGGGCGTCCAGACGGCCGCCGCGCCGCGCCGTCAGCAAAAGATCGAAGCCCCGGGCGGCATAGGCGCGGGCGAATGCCGCCCCGATCCCGGCGGAGGCGCCGGTGATCAGAGCGGTTTTCCCATGCTGTGAAGAGGATGCGGCGGCCGCGCCGGCCACCGGATCAGGCGTTCTCATCCGCAGGCTGATCGCCTGACGAACCGCTGTTCCGCCCGCCGAACCAGGAGAACAGGCCTTTGTTGCGCACGAACATTTCGCGCAGCTCGCTGCCCGTGATCTCCTGCTTGTCGAGCAGAAGCTTGACGATACGGTCGAGCGCGCCCCTGTTTTCGCGGATACTGCGCACGCAGTCCCGGTACTGACGTTCGAGCGTCTGGCGGACTTCTTCCTGCACGGCGGCGGGCAGTTCCATATTGTTCACTTCCCGCTGATCCACGTCGTACCACAGAAGACCGCTTTTCTCCGAGTAGCCATGCTGGAGGAACATGCGGACCAGCAGACGGGTGGCCTGGGCCAGATCGGAATTGCCGCTGCCGCCCGCGCCCGCGCCCACATTGTCCTTGCCGTAGACGACTTCCTCGGCGGCGCGGCCCGCCAGGAAAACGCGCACCTGTTCCAGCACATCCGCCTTCTTGACATCCACCCGCTCCGAATAAGACGCGACGAAGCCGAGCGTGCCGTCCGGACGCGGAATGATCGAGACGTAAGAGATATCCGCGCCCTTGGTCGGCCCCAGAAGCTGGATCAGGGCATGACCCGCCTCATGGACGGCGGTGCGCTTGACTTCGTCCTGGGTCATGCGCGGCAGGCCGGTGGCGCCCAGGGGACGGCGCATGATCTCCGCCACCAGATCGCCTTGGGTGACCTTGCGGCGGTCCTTGCGCGCCCGGCGCCGGGCGCCGCGCACATAGAACTCTACATCCGCGCCGGTCTGGCCGAAAGTGAGCTTGGCCAATTCTTCCGTATTGATCGGATCTTCCACCTGATCCTTATCGCGCAGCTTGCCGATGTGATATTCGTAGATCAGCGCCAGGCTGGCCACATTGGGACGGCGCACCGAGACGGTCTGGTCCAGGCGGCCCGCCCGTTTCAGCGCCGGGTCGATCTTGGCGGCCTCGTTGGTGGCGGCGATAACGATCACCCCTTCCCGGTCGACGAAGCCCTGCAACTCTTCCAGCACGCAGTTCACCACCGCGGTCGTGTAGTAATCGTTCCGGCCCTGATGATGTTGCCGGTTGCCGATGGAATCGAACTCGTCGATGAAGACGATGGTCGGCGCGTAGCGCCGCGCTTCGGCGAAGAATTCCCGGATCGAGGCCAGATGCGCATCGAGCGCGCCAGAGGCCTGCCATTCGAGCGCCGAGCCGGAGATAAAGCGGATGCCCGATTCCTTGGAAATGGCGCGGGCCAGCATGGTCTTGCCCGTGCCCGGCGGGCCGACCAGCAGCATGCCCCGGTCGACCTCGTTCCAGTCGATATCGCCGGAGACCGCGAGCCGGATATCGTTCACGAGTTGATCGGCGATTTCCTTGGCCTCGCCCAGCCCGTGAATTTCATTGAGGGACGGCGCGTTATGGGCGGCCCGGCGCACCAGACGGCGGTCGACCCGCTCTTTGAGTTCGGTAACCGCGTTGCGGCCCGTATAGCCGGCGGCCAGAACCTTTTCGAAATCGAACGGCAACAGATAGCGCGTCCAGGTGTCGAGGCCCGGCACCTGCAAGGATTCAGGACCCAGAACATCCCGGAAAATGGCATCGCGTACGGGCCCGACAATGGGCGGCAGCGCCAGTTCCAGATCCATGTAGTTCTGGAAGGTGAGCGGCACGGCACGCGGATTGCCCACCACCACAAGGCCCACATCGCGGCTCGTCACCAGATCCTTGATCAGGCTGCGGACGGAACTGCGGTCCAGTTCGTAATCCCCGGCGAACAGTTGATCATCGTAGAAGACCAGGCGCCCGGCGGAGTTGTAGCGGCGCTGTTCGTAGGGCTCGTAATAGGAATTGGCCGAGACGAAATCGAGATTGAGGGAATCCGAAATGAAGCGGGCGACATATTCAGCGATTTCCCAATACTGGGTCTCGAACAGCACCAGCGGCCGCTTCTCGGCGAGGATCTCCAGGAAGGCTTCGAAACTGTCGCCCTGGGAGGCCTTGATACGCTGGGCCAGATCGCCCGTATCGTTCTGGGCGAAATCATCCACCGCCTTGCGCACCAGATGTTCCGCCAGGACCTGAGGGACAGTCTTGTGTTCATTGCCGGCCAAGAGCGAGCCTCCGTCCACTTTGATCAGCGCCGCCGGTCCGCTCCGCGCCAGCTTACGCATGGGGGCTGAGCGTTCCAGAACATCGCCCGTCACGAGCGTATCCACCGCGCCGTGGAACAAGGCGATCGGGCCGATCGCCCCGAAAAACTCGTCCACGAAAAATTTGGTCAGTGCCGCATCGAATTCCTCGTGGAGGAAGATCGGTGCACTGATGACCGTCTCATCATCATAATCCAGATAGATGAGGGTATAGGCGGCAAAAAAGTCGCGGGCATGATCGGGAATTTCGAATTCCGATTCATACCAGAGGTCGAGGGATTCTTCCGCAGCGGAATCAATCGCGAAATCGAGCGAGCGGCGGGCGCCGCCATCGGCGAAGAAAGCGACCGAATGCTCGTGACGCCGGTAGAAATCGCTGTCCTGGGCCTCCTCGAAAGACGCGACCCGCTCCATGATCTCGTCGATCAGCAGGTAAGGCTCTTCGGGCTCCAGATAGACCCCGGCAAATCCCACATTCTGCGTTTCATGGGCCAGATCGGCGAATTCGCTGACCACCCATTCGCTGAAATCCGTGGGATCCAGGCGCGGACTGATGGTGGTCGAGCGGATCTCGGTGCTGCTGACGCTGTCGTGGTGATCGAGAGCGTAGAAGAGCGCAATATACCGTTCCATGGTGCTCATCCCCCCGCGCCCGAATGGCTTAAGCCTCGATGGACCAAAACCGTGTGGCCGAAACCTGCACGGCCGAAACTGATGCGGATTGCACCCGTCTGTTCGATGCTACGCGACACGCCGTTGCTACCCTTCCACCGCCATCGTCCCGGATCGTGAGGCCCTTTGGTTCAAGGCCTGTCCGGTCCGTTTTACACCCCGGAGAGTCTACCAGATGGAAGGCCCCCACGAACCCGCTCGCTGCCGTTTCCGGCCCGATTTCTTCCTAGTGTGACCGAAGGGCGTCGATCCCCGCAAGCCTTGACAGACAGGCAATCTGATGCATCCCGCCGGCTGGCAGGATGAAAGCGTCAAAAGGGATGAGGAATTCAGCTCAAGCTATCGAGCGCGACCGATTGTTTCAGGATTTCCAGGGACGCGATCTCGCCCGTGAAGGCCTCCAGGCTCTGCTTCGCCGCCGGGCGCTGCCCGGCCTCGTCGCGAAGGGTGGCGATCACTTCCTCGAAGGTCGCCCGCTGCGTGCGCAGGGCGGCCAGCGTTTCCCGGATCAGGCGCAGATCTTCCTGGGCGGTCTCGGTGCCGGCGCCGGTCGGGGCGCTTACCCGATGAGCGGCGACCACATGGCTGGCGGCGGACACGAACCGCCGGGTCAGATCCACGCGGCCCGCCAGATCGGTTTCGACCCGCGCCAGCCGGTCCGCCGGTTGGGACCCTTCGGTCTCCAGCTTCGCCAGATACTGCCGGGCGCCGGAGGACAGCGTGCCGGACGATCCTGCGGCCAAGGCACCGGCGGCGGGGGTATCAGCCGTGCCTGCGCCAGGGCCCATGCCATCTACCAGCACGCCCAGCAGGCGGCCGACGGTAAAGCCGCCCGACGCAGCGGTCTCGGCTGTCCAAGGCGCGCGGCGCAGAGCGTCCGACTGGACGCGCAGCTCGATTTGATGGTCGGAGAGACCGACTTCGACGGCCTTGACGGGCTTGGACAGCGGTTCGATATGGCCTGCCGCACAACCGCTAGCAGCAAGCGCAACTGCGATGACGGATACGAAACGCCTTGCGGCCCGCCAGGTCTGATCCTGAATAACGGGCAAGCTGTTTGGCATATCGATCATATGGCCCCGAACCCCTCTCCAACGTGCGTTTCTAAACGGCGAATAGCGGCTCTCATGAACGCCTGTCCGGCCTGTACGGTTTCGACCGGGCAGGCTGGCCCAAGCCAGCGCAAAAACACGTTTCGATATTCCCCCGTGCTGCAGCATTCAACCGGTAAAACCGCAGAAATCCAAGGGTTAACACGGGCAAAATCTGCAGCGGCTGTATTGTGCAGCCGCAGCGCCCGTTTGCCAATAAGGAATTACATACCGTGCCCAAGTCTTTTGGCGGGCAAATGTGGAGGATTCGAGACGGTCCTGCCACTAAAGCCTGAGGATGGGGCATTTGGCCGGGATCCGCCCCCCCGCGCGGGCTGTCGCCATTTCATGTCTTGCGCCCGGACCGCTTCCGGCCCCACAAATCCCGTCTGAGAGTCTGTTTGGAAAGGGGCACCACCGGCCCGCTCCCCCTGCCGACCGCCCAATTCAGGGTACCCTTGTGGGTGATCGGGAGGGAAAGCGGGTCGGCCAGGCGTGCGGAAACGCGTTTCAAAGCGTTTCCAAACGGACACTAAGTGTTAAAGGAGACCGCCGATGACCGGCCTGGAGCGGGCGGCCGATGCCGCGCCCCCCTATTCGGATCACGACCTGTTGTGCCTCGATCATCTGGACCGGCGGCTGCAATGGCTGTCGGCCTGGACCATCCATCACGCCAATCACATCCGGGAAAACCGGGACGGGCTCAAGGTCGGCGGGCATCAGGCCTCCTGCGCCTCCATGACCACGATCATGGCCGCGCTTTACTTTCACATTTTGCGGCCCGAGGACCGGGTGGCGGTCAAGCCCCATGCGGGACCCGTCTTCCATGCGATCCAGTATCTCTTCGGCAATCAGTCCCAGGATCAGTTGGAGCGCTTCCGGGCCTTCGGCGGCGAACAGTCCTATCCCTCGCGCACGAAAGATCAGACGGATGTGGATTTCTCCACCGGCTCCGTGGGGCTCGGCGTGGCGATCACCGCCTTTGCCTCGCTGACCCAGGATTATCTGATCGGCCATGGCTGGCGCGCCCCGGAGAAACGGGGACGGATGATTTCGCTTCTGGGCGACGCGGAACTTGACGAAGGCAATATCTACGAAGCGCTTCTGGAAAGCGCCAAGCACGATATCCGCAACACCTGGTGGATCGTCGATTTCAACCGCCAGAGCCTCGATGCGGTGAGTCCGGAGCATATGGCCGACCGGCTGCAGGGCATTTTCTTCTCGGCCGGCTGGACAGTGCAGCGGGTGCGCTACGGACGGCTCCTGCGCGGCGCCTTCGAGCAGCCCGGCGGCGATGCGCTGAAAACCTGGCTCGATCAGTGTCCGAACGACCTGTATTCCGCCCTGACCTACGAAGGCGGCGGGGCCTGGCGGGCGGCCTTGCAGGACGGCATTCCCGGATCGAGCCCCATCTGGCGGCTGTTGAGCGCGCTCGACGATGACGGCCTGGCAGCCCTCATGACCAATCTGGGCGGCCATTGCATGGCGACCCTGCTCGACACTTTTCACACGGCAAGCGCCAATGACGCGCCGCGCTTTTTCCTGTGCGACACCATCAAGGGCCACAACCTGCCGTTCCAGGGGCACAAGGACAATCATGCGGGCCTGATGACGCCCGATCAGATCGAAACCTTCCGCAAGCGGATGGGCGTGGCGAAAGGCGCGGAATGGGAGCCGCTCGCCGGGCTTCCCGACAATGCCCGCGCCCATGTGAGCGAATATATCGCCCGCGCCCCGTTCGCGGCGGAAAAGGACCGCCGATACAGCGCGCCTCAGATCGACGTGCCGGGGCGCGATATTTTTCCCTCCGCCTTTTCCGCCAGCATCTCCACCCAGGCGGCGTTTGGGCGGGTCTTGCAGGAACTGGCGCGGCACGGCGGGCCCTTGGCCGAGCGCATCGTCACCACCTCGCCCGATGTCACCGTCTCCACCAATCTGGGGAGCTGGGTCAATGCGCGCGGGCTGTTCGGGCGGGACCAGGGCGCGGACCTGTTCCGGGACCGGAAGATCGCCTCGCCCCAGCGCTGGGGCCGCACGCCCCAAGGCCAGCATATCGAGCTTGGCATCGCGGAGCATAATCTGTTCCTGCTTCTGGGCGCGCTGGGCCTGTCCCACGGGATCTTCGGCGAGCGCCTGATCCCGGTGGGCACGCTTTACGACCCCTTCATCGCGCGCGGCCTCGATGCCTTGAACTACGCCTGTTATCAGGATGCCCGCTTCCTGCTGGCCGCTACGCCGTCCGGCATTACGCTCGGCCCCGAAGGCGGGGCGCACCAGTCCATCAGCACACCGCTCATCGGCATGGGCCAACCGGGTCTGACCTATTACGAACCGGCTTATGGCACGGAGCTTGCCGTCATCATGCGCTGGGCCTTCGAGCATCTGCAGGCGGAGGACGGCGGTTCGGTTTACCTGCGCCTGTCCACCCGCGCCATCGACCAGACCGCGCCCGCCATCGACGAGATGCTGGAACGCGCCATCCTGGACGGCGCCTATTGGCGGGCCGCCCCGAAAGCGGGCGCGCCGCTCGCCATCGTTTATACCGGCGCCATCGCGCCGGAAGCGTTGGAGGCCTTCGCCCAACTGGAAGAAGACGTTCCGGAAGCGGGGCTCCTGGCCGTCACTTCGCCCGACCGTCTCCATACGGACTGGCGGGCGAGCCTGGAGCGCCCCTTTACCGGCCGAGGCCCGCAGACGAGCTGGATCGCCCGGCTGCTCGGTCAACTGGCGCCCGATGCGGTGATCGTGACGGTCCATGACGGTGCGCCGGGCGCGCTGTCCTGGCTCGGCTCCGTTCACGGACAAAGGGTCGTGCCCCTAGGCGTGGACCGGTTCGGCCAGACCGGCGGTCTGCCCGATCTGTACAAGGAATACCGGCTCGACGCGGACGCCATTCTCGATGCCTGCGCCAGCGGGCTTGTCGGCATCGGCCGCGAGTAATCGCCAGCCTCAAATTCCCGCAAGGATTTATGCCCGCACAGTGCAGACCCGCGTTATGCTGCTCTTGGGACAAGAGAGGCAATGGAGGGGCCGATGATCCGGCGGACACTGACCGCGCTTGGACTGGCGCTGATGCTTTTGGGCGGCGCGCGGGCGGAGACCCCGATCAGCGCGGGCGCGCTCGCCGAGGATATGGCGATTTTCGAGCGCGCGTACCGCACGCTCCATCCGGCGCTGACCCGTTTTCGCTCCCAGGAGGAGATCGATGCCGCGTTCGCCCGCCTGCGCGACACTCTGTCGGAAGATAAAACGCAAGCGCAAGCCTATATCGCCATTTCCCGCATGCTGGCGGAGGTCCAGTGCGGCCACACCTATGCGAATTTCTACAATCAGCCCGCCGAGACCAAAGCGGCCCTGTTCAACGGCGCCGATAAGCTGCCCTTCACCTTCGAGCTGATCGGTAAGCGGATGATCGTGACCAAGAATGCTTCGTCTGAAGCACGTCTGACGGCAGGCGATGACATCCTGAGCATTAATGGCATCGCCGTCTCCGAAATCCTCAATGAGACCATGGCGCTGACGAAAGCCGACGGATCGCGGGCGAGCGCCCGGCTGTTCCAGCTTCAGGTCAGCGGCCTCGGCGAGTTCGAGCCCTTTGATATCTATTATCCCCTGCTCTTCCCGCTCACCGGCACTACTTACACAATCGTGTTCGAAGACGGCGAAACAGGCGAGACGATCGAAGCGGATATGGCCGCCATGACCCGGGCGGAGCGGCTGACGATCCTGAGCGAACGCTACGGTCCCCAGGCGGAGAATTACGACGATCAGTGGGGTTTCGAGATCGTCAACGAAGACACCGCCTATCTGAGACTGGGCACATTCGTCACCTGGAAGATGACCATGGACTGGCAGCAGTTCCTGACCGATGCCTTCGCCCGGATCGAAGAACAGACTATCCGCCATCTGATCCTGGATGTGCGCGGCAATGCGGGCGGCGACAATGACGTCCTGATCGCCCTGGCCCGCAATCTGGCCTCGATCCCGCTGACGGCCGCACCCACCCACGACCTGCTCCGCTATGAGACGGTGCCGGAGGATCTCAAACCCTATCTTGGCACCTGGGACCAGTCCTTCTACGACCGCACGGACCAAGTGGTACCCGCGGGCGAGGGATTCTATACGTGGAAGGATCAAAGCGTCGAGGCCGCTCAAATACCGGCCTTGGAGGACGCCTATGACGGCGCGGTCTATCTGCTGATCGGCGCGGGCAACAGTTCCGCTACTTTCACCCTCGCTCAGATCATGAAGGAAAGCGGGCGCGGCACGCTGATCGGCCAGGAAACGGGCGGCAATTTGCGCGGCATCACCGGCGGGCAGTTTTTCTTTTTGACTTTACCCAATTCCCGGATCGCCTCGGACATTCCGTTGATCGCCTATTATCCTACGGAGCCGCGCGCGGATGCGGGCATTCAGCCGGACGTGCCCGTGATCCGCACCGTCGAGGCGATCCGGTCAGGCACGGATCTCGAGCGCGCCGCCGCCATGGCGCTGATCAGCGCGGCGCGCTGAGCGCCTCACGCGGAGGTCAGGCTCAGATCCTTCTTACCGCCGGGCTGATCGGGCCGGTAGAGCCAGTCGTCCGCTGTCAGATCGATAGTGTTGAGGCCGCAATCGCGCGCCTTGGCCATCATCTCGGCCGCTTGCGGCCCCGGATCGCAGATCAGAACCGTCAGCTCCCGGCCCATGGCATCGGAGCGGGCGATCACCGGCACGCCCTGGAAGCGCGATCCAGCCTTAACATCATCGATGATCAGGGCCGGGCGCAGCGTGGGCACAAGGGCGCAAAGCACCCCGTTATGCACCGTCGCGCCGAACAGGGCGATGCTCAAGGCGCGCGCCTGGGCGACGGCCAGGCACCGTTCGGCCCGGATCGCCACCCGCCGCCACCAGCGCTCATGATCCTTGAACAGCGCCCGCATCTCGATCAGATCGTCCGGGGCGGCCAGCACGATGGTATCGTCCGGCTCGCACGCCTCAGCGAGCACATGCCAGCCGCGCCCGTGATCGTCGAAGCGTTTTGCCTTGAAGCCGACCGCCTCCAGCCAGGCCTCGAAGGTGGTCTTGGTAAAGAGCGACTCGTAATTCCAGACATAAGGCGCGGCGACCGCCGTTTCCATTAACTGCAGATCAAAGCTCGCCAGACCGCCCGGCGCCATGATGCTCCGGATCCGGCGCAGCTCGCTGAGCGCGGGCCCATGATTCAAGACATCATGGGCGATGACCACATCGAACTGGCGGCCTGCGAACAGATGGGGATCGAACGCGTCCCGGATAAAGCCCGGCCGGCCCGAGGCGGGCGGCCAGTCATCGGCCAGATGCGGACTGGCATCGATACCGATCACCTGCCAGCTTTGGAAGGCATAGGCGAACCGGCGGGTGAAATGCCCGTCGCCGCAGCCGATATCGAGAATGCTGCCCTTGCGCTTGCCGCCGAACGCCGCCTGGCACGCCTCCAGAACCTGCGTCTGCCGCGCCGCCCGCGCCGTGAGGCCCGCATCCGCCGTCACGGCCATGGACGGGCCGCTTCCAGGGGCGATTGCCGCGCGAGCCGTCCGGTACCGGCGCAAGGCATCGGCCGGATCGGTCACGGTGCAGAGCACGCCGCAGTCATGGCACAGCAGGCGCTCGGCCGTACACGGATCGAGCACTTCGCCGTCCGACGTCACCGCCGGTTCCTCCCGCGCGGTATGGCTGGACAGGGTTTCCATGCGGGCCTTCTGGCCACAGCACGGACACACGCGCTCGTTCACCACGGGCTCGGACGCAGCGTCCGCGGCCCCGGTCTGATCATCCGCCATCGGCGCACTCCCTTCCCCCGTATTACGACCGGAGGAAGCCTAGCACCGTAGCCTTAATCGCTTCTTGAAATGGCCGACGCGGCTTATGCCGCCCGCGCGCCCTCGACCGGCACCCGGTTCTCATAGCCTTCGAAGAGCTGTCCCGCCTGGGACAGGTCCCGGTAGAGCGAGGCCACGGCGGTCAAGCGCCCGGTCAACTCGCCCAGGTTAAGCGCCTTGTGCGGATCGATGTCATCGACGCCGTGGGGGCGTTGACCGTCGTACAGCACCACATCGCCGGGCTCGCAGAATGCTTCGTAATGAAGTTTTTGGCCATCGGCCCCCTGCACCCAGCCGCCGCCGGTCTCGAAATGGCTGCCCGCCTTGGTCAGCAGCAGAACCGGCTGGAGAAAGATGGGCGCGCCCGCGTCGCGGCTCTTGGACGCCAGCACCGTATCGCGATGGGGCGCCAGGAAGCCGCCACCCACGGGATAGTGCTGGATGCGCGCGGCGGTCCACAACCCGTCTTCCACCCGGTCGAGGGCAAAATCGGGCATATAGCCCTGCAGCCGGTTGCGCAGCCGCGCCAGCTCCCGGAAGATCTGATGCAGGCCGTAGCGGTCCTCCGCCCACAGCGGATTATAGATCACGCGCATGAGCCGGGGATTATACGCCCGGTCCCGGCGGCCGCCGCCAATGGCGAGCTTTTGATAATTGTCCATGATGGCATCCGGCGCCTCGCCCTTCGACGGCCCGTCGCGCGCCGGATCGAAACCCTGCTGGAGCACCTGACGCGCCAGGGCGATTTCATCGGCCGCAAACAGGCCGCGCAGACAGACCACGTGGCGCGCCTCGACCAGCCTGCGGATTTCATTGGACTCGACGGCCGTAATGTCCGGCGTGTCCAGGATCTGATCGCCGCTCAGCGCTTTGCGCGCATTTGTCATTCTGTTTGTCCTCCCCAAATCATATCCGCGCCCGCGCCGCCATCGAGACCCAAGGCAATGCGCACACGATCCGGCCACTGCTGAAGATCGGGCCCATACTGACAAAACAGAGCATAGGCCAAAGGCTCCTGGGCGATGCCGAAACACGCCGCGGACGGATAGGTGCCGTCGGGCCCGCATTGGCCAAAGGCCCGGCTGAAGGCATCAAGATGCAGATTGACGGCCCCCACCGGAATGGCCCGGTCCGCGAACGGCAGATAAGCTTGAATCTCATATTTGAGTCGCGAGGCGTGCTGGAAGACATTTTTGAGCGCCGCCTGGCTGCCGAAAAAGGGATCGCTGCCGGTCTCGATGCGGCATTCCAGATCGAGCAAAGCCGCCAGCCGCCGGGCGTCTTCCAGCCACACGGCCCGCGCGCCCATCACGAAGGTCTCCTCGCCCGCCGCCATGATCGAATGCAGGGTGTAGCTGGTCAGCCGGTCGAGGCCTGAGCGCCCGTCCGCCGCCGTGTCGTAGACTTTCGACGCGCACACACTGACCCGCTCGACGGGATAGGGCGCTCCGGCCATGGCCCCGAAGCAGCACGGAGAAATCGCGGAGCGCAGACCGAAGCGCGCCGGCGCCATGGTGCCGTCAAGCGCCACTTCCCTCGACCGGCTGGTTTTGCGGTAGGCCTGGGCAAAGGTCCGCCGGGAGTCGTAATCGGGCCGGACGGTCGCGCACAGCATGACCGCTTGGGGAAAATCCGTCAGATAGCTGGTGGCGCACAAGGCATCGACCGGCACCAGGGCGGGCAGGTCTTCCTCGACGGCGTCATAGCTGCGCGCCAGCCCGTCCATGAGCTGTCCGATGCCCCGCACGACGCTGAGAAACGCGCCGGAAAACGCATAAAGACCCGGGCCGACGCGGCGGATATCGCCCCGCTCTTCCAATAGGGGCTGGGGGTCTTCCGCATACGCCCGGTCAGTGATGTGCTCATGGATGAGATCCTGGTCCAGATTTTTGGACACGGAAACCAGCCGGTCGATCAGCCGTTGCAGATCGTCCCGGCTCGGGCTCGGCCCCCGGTCTCTCTCCCGCCCCAGCACCACGGCCACGTGATCGTCGCGGATATCGACCCGTTTGGGGCTGAAGCTGCGGTCGATCACGGTCCGCATGTAATCGGCCGCGGACCCGTCCACGGGATCGGCCAGGGAAGCGGTCAGCACACGGTCTGCGGCGCTCATCGGATGGACCTGCTGTTTCATGTTATTCCAAAGCAGCTTAAGCCTTCGGCTGGAGCCGTTAGAAAAGAGTTAAGGATGCCAGTCCCTCGCCAAGCCGGCCCGGCCCTTACGGAACGGTAAGATCCCCGCCCCATAGTGGATGAAGCAATCCATGCTTTCAGGAGGGCAACGCCGATGGTGCATCCCGACCACGCAGCCATGCTTCAAGCCTATGACCTGGCTCTGCAGCTCAAAACGCTGGCGGAGCGCGCCGATCAGGCCGCCAGGGACGTTGAGGAGCACGACGCGGACACGGAAAGCGCGCCGTCCGGCACGGAGCCGGAGGCCGGCGGCGCCGACAGCATCAGCGCGGAGGACCGCAGGCGGCTCGCCTCCTTCATCCGCATCATGACCCAGTTCATTTCCACCCGGATGAAACCGGCGGCCTGACATGCATAAGCGTCAACCCTTGGCCATTTACGGCGCGGGCCCCACGGGGCGGCAACTCGCCTTTCACATTCTCACCCATTTCACCGAAAGCCATCAGCTCATCGGCTTCATCGACGACGAGCGCGCCGCCGGGACCCGGATCACCCTGTCCCTTGAGGCGGGCGCGGCCCCGGTGACCGCGGGCTCCGTCTTCGGATCGCTGAACGAGGTGAGCGGCTGGCCCGGCACGTCCCCGGATCATTTGATGCTGCTTCTGGCGGTCGGCAGCCAGGACATGGCCCGCCGCCGCCGCGCATTCCAGAAGGCGCGCGATCTGGGCTACCGGTTCATGACGCTCATCCATCCCGGCGCGCGGATCGAACAAAGCGCGCGGATCGGAGACGGCACGGTCATTCTCAACGGCGCGGTGATCGACCAGGGGGCCACGCTTGGCGACGCGGCCTTCGTGGATATCGGCGTGCTGATCGGCGACCAGACGCGGACCGGTCTCAATTGCTGGTTCGGGGCGGGCGCGCGCACCCAAGGACGCTGCCGCATCGGCCGGGACAGCCGCCTCGATCTGGGCGCCATGGTCATGGACGATGTCACCATCGGCGACGGCTGCGTCATCGGTCCGCAATGGGTGGTCTCCGCCCCGCTCAAGGATGGAGCGCGCCTGATCGGCGAGCGCACGCCCGCGCGGCAGGGGCCCATCGCACGGACCCGACGCGCCGCTTAAATCCGGGCCAGGGACGGATCCACCGGCGCGAAATCGAAGGCGTGGAACAGCGGCGATGTGTTGTAGCGGGCCATGAAATCGCAATGGGCGCGCGGGAAAACATCCGCATAGCCCAAATGCCGGGTCGAGGCCGGACTGATGCTGTCGCCGTTGCGCCGGAAGCGCTGTTCGAAAGTGGCGACCGCCGTGTCGAGCGGCACCCGTTCGCCGCCGTCGAGCGCGGGCAGTCCGTAAGGGTCGTATCCCGCGTGGTCGAGAATCACGGCGATGATGCCCGGCGGATCGGTGGCCAGATCCTCGAACCGGGTGAACGTCAGCATATCGCGCAAATAATCGGCGGTCGCCAGCCAGCCTTCGAGCCAGGACACGAAGGCCGGATAGATCGTGCGCACGATCCAGTCGAGCTGCGCCTCGGGCAGTTCCTGCTGCAGATGAAAATAGGGCTGACCCAGTTCCCGCGCATAGAGATAGTGCAGGTTCTGATTGGCCTTTTGTCCGGCGAGATCGCGCACCAGCTCGGCCAGGGCGTCGGCCGGATGGCGCACATGAACGGTGATGCGCGCTTCCGGAAGGCGTTTCAGGATACGGACATTCTCCGCGCTGGCGGGGAAATGATCGTGGGCGACGCCCGCCCCTTTGACCAGCGTGTCCACCCAGGACGGCACCAGCGATCCCTTGCCCCACAGGCCCTTGGCGGTGCGCACCCGCAAGGCGCCGGTCAGATGGGACAGGCAATGGGTGAGAAAGGATCCCGCCGCCTT
This sequence comes from uncultured Alphaproteobacteria bacterium, assembly GCA_964612085.1. GTDB lineage: Bacteria > Pseudomonadota > Alphaproteobacteria > JAJFIK01 > JAJFIK01 > CAZTCJ01. Next base: position 12,518 of record CAZTCJ010000011.1, on the reverse strand, counting down.
GGGCAGCGCGGCGAGATAGACCGGCCGGTCGAGATCGTAAGTGGCGAGCAGACGCGTGCGCTCCGCATGCATCTGACTGAACGCGCAGTACCGGTCGAAATCGTAAGCGGCGATGGGCTCGCCCGGCCCGCGCAAGGCCATGCGGTCGAGCCAGGACGCGGCGCCGGCGAAGTCGCCCTTCAGTTCCCGGATCTGCGCCTTGTAGAAAAGGGCACGCTCTGTATCGCGCCCTTTATGGATCAGGAGATCAAGCGACTGGGATGCCTGATCCAGGTCCGCATCGCTCCAAACCGGACGCGCGCAGACCAGATCCGACATGGCAAAGTCGAGCGGATGAAATTCGTGTGCGACCCTCATGGGGTCAGCAATCTCATTTGATCCGTGAAGGAAGAGTTAATTTCCAGACAGGCTGTCCCTCTGGGGGAATGAAAGCTCAGCCCTCTTCCTTATCCTTCCGGGCTTTTTTGTAGGCCTCATAGAACTTGGCCCAGGATTCGACCACGGCGGTTTCTTCATCGACCGTGGCATTATAGGTATCGAGCGCCGCCTGGCGCTGCTCGCGGTCCAGATCCTTGTCTTCGATCAGAGCGTCGAGACACTCCCGGTGCCCGCCCAGCGCTTCCTGATAGGACTTGATCGACTTGTACGTTGCTTCCGCCTCTTCCTTGGTGGCCTTTTCCGGATCGGGCATGCTTGGCTTTTCGATCTCGGACGGGCATTTCCCGGCCACATAGGCCTTGGCCTCGTCGATTTCGTCGGCCATGACGGCGGGCGACAGGGCGATCAGGGCGGCGGTGAGAAGCGGCGTCGCGGTAAAGCGCAGAACGGTCATGAGATCATTCCCCCGGCTGAGCGTGAGTTGGTGTCGTCGGTCCCAATAAAGCAAGAATTGGAACACGGGCGGGCGGGCCGGTCAAATCGCGCATTGCGAGAAAAGCGCCTCAAGAGATCAGGGGCGATTCGAAAATCCGCTGCCACCAGGGCTTCATGGCATCGCGCGTCTGGACGATGTAAACGAGCATGAAATAGATGGCGGCAAAGAAATAGGCCTGCTGAATGGTCGAGGCCAGATAGGAATAATCCGTCCCAAGACGGTAATAGAGATAAGAGACCAGCGCGGCGAAAACGATCATCAGCCCCGGTATGGGATCCGCGACCGCCAGCAACACCGCGAAAATCAGTTGGGCGCGCAACAGGATGCGCACCAGGAACCGGGTCGGCGCGGTGGCGCGCAGCCGTTCCACGAGCTTGTAGCGGCGGACCAGGAAGGTCAGCGAGAAGGACAACAGCAGATAGGCGACCAGGAAGATGCCGATCGCGCGCACGTCCTGCAGCGATTCCATGGGTCTTACTTCCGCCCGCTCTTGCGCAGGTCCCGAAGCAGCGAAAAGAGCGCGAACAGCGCCAGCGGGACCCCGATGAGAAGCGCGTAAGGCGTGGCTTCCCGGGCGAAATTCACCACGCCATAGGCGATGGCCGAGCCCGTGATGAGCACCAGGATGACCCAAAGGATCCAGATCGGCATGGCCTCCCCCCACGCTTGTCGCGTTAAAGTATAATTCTGCACGGAGCGCATCGTCCTGGCAACGACAGGTCCCGTCCGGGACGGTAGGCTCAGGCAGCGGTGCTGGACGATAAGGGGGAGAGTTTCGCCATGGCAGCGGCGCAAGCGAGCACGGATCCGTCCTGGGGCGTGGCCAGCCCCGTCAGCCTGATCCTGGCGGCTATCGCCGGTCTGGGAGCCACGGGCATCGCCATCGCCTATGGCATCGAACAGGGCTTCCGGCCGGGCCGCCTGCCGGACCTGCTGATTCTGATCAATCAGGTGAGCCTGCCGGTGCTGGTGGCCTTCATCCTGTCGATCTTCTACCGGGCCCATCCGATCCGCCTGGTCGTGTTCGTGGTCGCGGCGGCGGGCCTGGCGGCGGGGTCGGAATGGGCCGCCGGCTGGGCTTTGGACTTTCTCAACGAAGAAACACCGCTCCCTTACGACGCCCTGGAACGCCTCGTGATCTGCCTGCGCTTCGCCCTGCCGTTCTTTATCGCCAGTTATATCCTTCTGGCGGGCACCGGCGCGCCCGCGCTCCACGACTATGTCACCATGACCGCCCTGGCCTATGGGGTAATCTTCGTCTTTGCCCTGAGCGTCTGGCCGCTGGTGCGCGAACCGCTGGATCTGGCCCTGCGCCTGGGCCCGCCCAACCTGTTCGCCGCCCTGGTCTGGGCCTACGCCCATGACCGCATGACATCACGATAAGCCTGCTTGCGGGACGGGCCGGGGAACCGCACACTCCGCCCCATGATGACGGACCTCACATCCCTGTTGAGCGCGCCCCTGCCCGGTCCGGCGCTGATCGCCCTGGTGATCGCCGCCCCCTTTCTGGGCAGCTTTCTGGGGCTCGTCGCTGTGCGCCTGCCGGAGGGCCGTCCCATCGGCTGGGCGCGGTCGGCCTGCGATGCTTGCGGCATGCGCCTGGGCGCCGCCGATCTGGTGCCCTTGGTCAGTTATGCCGTCTTGCGCGGCCGCTGCCGGTCCTGCCGCACGCCTATTTCCTGGCGTCTGCCCGCCATCGAGATCGCGGCCCTGGCCGTCACCTTGTGGACCCTCGCCGCCCTCGGCCCGCAGGCGGCGGCGGGGCTCGTCCTGGCGAGCCTCGGTCTCGGCTTCGCGCTTCTGGTGCTCTCCTGGATCGACATGGTGCATTACATCCTGCCCGACGAAATCACCCTGCCCCTGGTGCTGGCGGGCCTCGGCGTGACGGCGGCCCTCGGCCCCGGCCTGATCGGCCTGCATGCCGTGGGCGCGGCGATCGGTTATGGGCTGATCTGGCTGGTGCGCCTGGTCTACCGGCGCGCGCGCGGGCGTGAAGGGATCGGGCTGGGCGATGCCAAGCTGATGGCGGCGGCGGGCGCCTGGATCGGCCCGTTCGGGCTTGCATCCGTGCTTCTGATCGGATCGCTCGCGGGGCTGGCGGCGGCCCTGGGCCTGCGCCTCAGCGGGCGGGAGATCACCGCCACCACGGCGATCCCGTTCGGTCCCTTTCTGGCGCTCGGGTTCTGGGTCACCTGGCTGCACGGCCCGTTGCAGCCGCAAGCCCTGCGTCTCGATAGCCTCTTTTGACCGAATTAGGCGTGTCCGCGATTACAGGTGCGCGGCTTTGCCCTTTCCTTGCCGCGTTCCTGCGGTCTTGAGTGCTTCTGAGACCACATCCCCTATGCATGAAGTGCGTAGGCCCATTTGCGAGGACTACAACCGATGTTCAACCGTCGCCGCAAGACCGCCAAAACGCGCGGATTTTCCCTGCTCGAACTGCTTGTCGTGCTGGCCATCCTGGCGCTCCTGGTGGGGATCGCCGGTCCCTGGGCCATGGGCTTCCTCGGCAAGGCCAAGTCGAAAACCGCCGATGTGCAGATCAAGCAGATCAAGGGCGCTTTGGATCTCTACCGGCTCGAAGTGGGCCGCTATCCGACGGAAGAAGAAGGCCTGGCCGCTCTGGTGACGGCGCCCTCGGGCGCGGCGTTCTGGGGCGGTCCCTATCTCGACGGGGAAGACGGCCTGACCGACCCGTGGGGCCAGCCGTACCGGTACGACATTCCGGGCGAAGGCCGTCCTTATGCGCTTTACACGCTGGGCGCTGACAACGCGGAAGGCGGCGACGGCGAGAACCAGGATGTGGGGATCCGCTAGACCGGGTCTTAGATCCCAGGCCTCAGGCCGCTTTAAACCGGCCGGGTCTGGGAATAGCGCGCCAGAAAGCTGGTGATCTTGAGGATTTCCTCGCGCATGAACGGATCGGCGATGCCGCTGAACGAGCGCAGCAGGGCCATGCCCTGATCGTCGATCTCCCGGCTTTGACCCATTTCCGGGTGAGCGGTCTGCCCTTTGATCTCGCTGTCATCGCCGCGCATGGCCGGCCAGTAGAACAGGCTGGACAGCTCGCAGTCGAAAACGGACGCGATCCGGTGCAGCACGGCGGCATTGGCAATCCGCGCGCCCCGTTCGATCTCGCCCAGCTCATCAACGCCAAGACCAAGGGCTGCCGCAGCAGCCTCAGGCGCCATGTTTTTCTGTTGCCGCAAGTAACGCAACTTTGCGCCGACTAAGAGACCCAAGCGGTAATATTCTGACATCGTAAGTCTTCGGTGTTTGATTGTCATAACTTGCAACCAAGGTTATCAGAAAAGAGGGTTCAACAAAGAAAAAAACGCGCGCATCCAAGCATCATTCGCAATTATTTTTGCTACTATTCATAATCTTTATTTCGCACTATACAAATTTTTTCACTCTGTGGATAAATCAGGGGTTATCCACAGAGTCACCCACGCTTCCTCAAACTTGTATGAAGTTGCGGTAAGGAATTTGGAAAAATGAGGGGACCACCGCCTTCTGTCATACAAAAAGCAGACAACCTAGACACGAAACTTGATAGAACCACTCAGCGTCTACAACCGTTCGTCGTCATGATACGGGTTCATGGGACCGGGCAGGCGCGGTCTGGACGGGCATCAGGGGACGCCGCACAGCCTCGTATTTCCCGAACTCACGGGGATGGACGAAGGCTTCGGCGAACCACGGCATGCGGTGCTTGTCGATGGCTGTCTTGATCCAGTCGATCACTGCCCGGATACGGGCCAGCTCGGTCATACGGCGCTCGAACACCAGCCAGAAATTGGCTTGGGCCTTGTAGTCGAAATCGAGCGGCTGGAGGCCGCTGTCGAACGTGCCGAAGTAAGACGGGATCATGCCGATGCCGACGCCGGCGCGCACGGCTTCCACCATGGCGCCGCTGGAATTGGTCACGAAGGCAAGCTGGACGATCTGGCCCAGCGCCAGGACTTCCTTGTCCCACTGATCGCTCTGGTGCTTCTGGTTGGTGTGATAGACATACCGGTGCGCGACCAGATCGTGCATGGTCTTGGGCTCGCCATAGACCCCCAGATATTCCGGCGAGGCATAAGGCAGGTAATGCACGACGCCCAGCGGCAGGGCGACGCAATGGGGCGCAACCCGGTCTGAGAACTGGATCGACATGTGGACGTCCGCGTCGTCCAGGGCGCCCTCTTCGAAGCCGCAGATAAACTCAAGCGACAGCATCGGGTTGGCGCGCTGGAAGTCCTTGACCAAGGGCGCCAGCCAATAGGTCAGCAGCCCGTCGGGCACCGCCACGCGGACCGATCCCTCAACAGAATCATCACTTTGGCGCACCTTGCGGGTCAGCTCCTTGGCTGACTGCTGCATCATCTGCGCATGCTCCAGCACCAGGCGCCCGTCATCAGTCGGCGTGACGCCGGCCGGAGAGCGCACCAGAAGCTGTGCCTTGAGATACCGCTCGAGGCCATCGACCCGGCGGCTGATGGTGGGCTGGGTCAAATCCAGCGCTTCAGCGGCTTTCGAGAAGCTTCCCAGCTGACAAACCGCATGGAAGATCTTCAGATCATCCCAGTTGGGGCCCGTCCGGCCCTCCTGTGCATCACCCTGTTCCACGTCTATAGCCCCTATACACCAGTGCCTGAAGCGCGAAGGCGCGCCACCTGTCACCCTGTTGTTATGAGCCAAACGGCTCTCGTCCCGCAACGGGTCACAACGAAGACTCCCGAAAAAACTGACGTCAGATCAGACGCCGGGCCCCGCGCGGATCCTTGCGACCAGACATTGTAGGGACATTCGGGTGTTATGACTACTGGTAGTTCAGCTATCCTCGGTTCAGAGGACCTTTTCAAACTGCATATCCGGCCCGCCAAGATCAGCGAGATCCCCAGTATATTCGGGATCGCCCAGAGGTTGATCAGCAAGGACGTGGCGGGTCCCGGTCTTCTTCATCGGATTTTCAGGAAAAACCGGTCCACTCTTCTGGTGGTCGATGAAGCCATCGAACCGGATCAGACGGCCGGTCACGCTTCGGCCAAAGATACACTTCAAAATTCCGTGACTGGTTTTATTGCAACCCTGCCAATGACCGCTTCCGGTGTGCGGGCTTTGTGGAATGGCACATTTTCAGGACTTCAGGTCGATCCCCAATGGGTCGCGTCCGAACGGGAAGCGCCAGAAGCGGTCTATATCTGGGCTTTGGCCGGAGAGACCCGCAAAGCCAAGGCGTCCATCTGGAAATCCGCCCGCATCCTGGAACGGGAGATTTATCCCGACGTCCCCTACTACGCGACGGCGGGTACGAAGATCGGCAGCCAGTTGCTCAACAGCCTCGGCTATGAGCGCTTGGCGGACACGACCCAATGCGCCCCGCCCAATCTCTACGGACGCAGCTCGCATATCGAGCAATCGGCGGCGGCTTAAGACCTCATGGCGTGACGGCGGACCGGCAAAAGGCTGGCCGCATTCTGGTGAAGGGGAAAAGATGGCGGGGGATCCTGGCCGGGACAATTCCGGTTGGCACCCAAGTGGTGATGACAGTCGTACACAGAAAGGTGCTCTGACAGATAACGCGCTCGATATTCGCGTTGTCAGCTCACTCAACGAGTATTTACGGACCGCAACCGTGCGCTCGCTTGTTTTCATCGGGGATCAGCAGTGTCCGTTCGATGAAGAGTTCGACGGCAACGACTTTACGGGTTTGAACGTTCTGGCGAGTGTCGAGGGCGAGCCCGCGGGAACGCTGCGATTGCGTTTCTTCGCGGATTTCGCGAAGCTTGAGCGGGTTGCCGTGCGGCGCGAGTTTCGATCGATGCCCATCACCGGGCCTTTGATTCGGTATGGTCTTGAAATCTGCCGGAGAAAGGGATACCGCCTCGTCTACGGACACGCTCAGGTTAGGTTGTTGCGTTTTTGGCGTCGTTTCGGTTTCCGTGAAAGGAGCGAACGCGCGCGTTTTGTTTTTTCCGATCACGAGTATGCAGAAATTCTGTGCCCGCTTACGCCCGGTTCCGATGCCGTGACGCTCGATTCGGATCCGCTCGTTATCGCGAGACCCGAAGGTGACTGGGATCGGCCAGGCATTCTCGAGGTTTCCGCTTCAAGACCGCCAACAAACCCGGAACGCCGCCGATGAACACACCACACCGCTTCGATTGCTCGACAGGCCTTAAATCCGGTTCGCCGGGAACGAGTCCTCTGGTGATTTTTCAGGGACTGCAACGGGACGCCTTCGAGCAGGCCCGGCTGCACAGTTCCGAGAATATCTGGCGCGCTTTGGAAAACTGCCGGTCGATCCTGCAAATGGCCCGGCTGTCCGGCTGGCCCGTGGCCCATGTCTTGTGGCGCGAGCGCGACGAGTTCGATCCGTGCGGCGACGCCTGGCGCCCCATCGAAGGCTTCGAGCCCACCGCCTGTGAAATGACCTTCATCACCAACGGGCCGTCCGCGTTCTCCAGCCCCCAGTTCCGGACCATGATCATAAGTCAGATCCGGCGCTCCGCCATTCTGGTGGGGATCGAAGGAACGATGAGTTGTCTTTCTACCCTTGTGGACGCCCAGGAGAGGCATATAAGATTAACGTATATTAATGATGCCTGCTTCCTTCCCGGACTGGCTCCCGCTGAAAACAGCCTGGAGTCGGCGCAGGACATAACAATCGCCCGCTTCTTTGGAGACGTAATGGAAACGGCTCACTTCCTCAAACGCTACGCCCCCAGCGATCTGATGCTGAAACTGACGGAGACCCGGCCATGAGTGACGGCGGGCCCGAATCCGGCGCGCGTAACCGCCGGGAGTCCATGATCGGTATCCGGAACTGCCTCGAGTTTCTGCTCGAGGAATCCAAGACTCAGGATCTGTCCCTGACCGTCTGGCTCCTGCGCATGGGCATCGCCTCGATCGACGAGGAACTGAACACCCTGTCCGCCCAGCCCGATACGTCCGCCGGATCCGAAAACCCGTCCGCCGGCCTGCCCAGCGCCGGACGCTCCCGCACCTAAACACAGCCAGCCCTGATCGACGCTCTTCCGGGGATCCGCCGCACGCACTATGCTGTTGCGCTTAAGCTCTTGGAATAATGGTGTTGTGATGGATCGTGCATGGGCGTTCGCCGCTGTTCTTGGTCTCGCCGTGCTGACGGCACTGATTTGCCTGCCGGCAGCGGCGCAAACGCCCGCGCCGGCGGAGGCCGCCTCCACGGACCCTGTCGAGGTGACGGCGCCGGAGCTGGTTTTGCGCGGCGTGCCGTTCGAGGTCAGTGTCAAGACCGCTGACGCCGCGTCCGGCCCCTGGGCGCTCACCGTCAACGGCGTGCGCTTCGACGGCACGGCGGAGGCGGACAAAGTCACCTTCAAGAATGTGGTGACCGATCAGCCCACGGCGGTTCTGCTCATCAGCGATCCGTCCGGACGGGAGCGGGCGCGCCTGGCCCGCACCACGGCACCGGGCTGGATCTCACTTCTGCCCGCGCTCCTGGCCATCACCAGCGTGCTTTTGTTCCGGCAGGTGGTCCTGGCGCTGACCTTCGGCGTCTGGATCGGCGCCAGCCTCGCCCATGGGGTCTCGCCCATCGCCTTCGTCACCGGCCTGTTCGATGTGGTGCCGACCTATGTGATCACGGCATTGTCCGACGACAGCCGGGTCTCCATTCTGGTCTTCACCATTTTGATCGGTGCGCTGATCGGCGTCCTGACCCGCAATGGCGGCATGAACGCGATCGCCAGCGCCCTGGCGCGGCTGGCGCGCTCGGACCGGCGGGCCCAAGGGGCCACCAATATTTTGGGCCTTGGCATTTTCTTCGACGATTACGCCAACGCGCTGGTGGTCGGCAACACCATGCGGCCCATCACCGACCGGCTGAGGGTGTCGCGGGAAAAGCTCGCCTATATCGTCGATTCCACCGCCGCGCCGGTTTCCAGCATCGCCATCATCACCACCTGGATCGGCTTCATGGTGTCGACCATCGACAGCGGCATCAAAAGCCTCGATGGCTTCACCGACAGCGCCTATTCGGTATTTCTCGATAGTCTCACCTACAGTTTCTATCCGATCCTGGCGATTATCCTTGTCTGGCTGGTGGTCGGTTTCGGTCGCGATTTCGGCCCCATGCTGGCGGCGGAACAAAAGGCGCGCCGGGAAGGCGTCACCCCGCCGCCCGATTTCGCAGGCGACGATCTGGACACGGAAAACCGGGCGGCGACAGCGGAAACCGGCAGGCCCGCGAGCCTGTGGACCGCCCTGATCCCGCTCATGGTGCTGATTTTCGGCACCCTGGCCGGTGTGATTTATACTGGCATGGCCGATTCACCCGAAGGCGCGTCAGTCCGCGACATTTTCGGCGCCGGGGATTCTTTCAAGGCCATGATGTGGGCGTCGTTCTTCGGCTGCGGCGTCGCCATCGCCCTGACCCTGGCAACCCGGCGCCTGAGCCTCGACCAGACCATGGAAGCCTGGCTCGCGGGCGCCCGCAGCATGATGCTGCCCGCCATCGTCCTGACCCTTGCCTGGAGCCTGTCGGACGTCAACGGCGTGGTGCAAACGGACGATTATCTCGTCAATCTGCTGGGCGACAGCCTGCCCGCCGCCTGGATGCCGGTGCTGGTCTTCGTCTTGTCCGCGGGCATGGCCTTTACCACGGGGACAAGCTGGGGCGTCATGGGCATCGTCATGCCGCTCGTGCTGCCCTTGTCCTGGGCGGTGCTGGGCGGCGGCGCGGACGGTTTGACCGGTACGGACGCGGCGATCTTCTCCGCCAGCATCGCCGCCGTGCTCGGCGGGGCTGTCTGGGGCGATCATTGTTCGCCCATTTCCGACACCACGGTGATGTCGTCCATCGCATCGGGCTGTAACCATGCGGATCATGTACGCACACAACTGCCCTATGCCACACTCGCCGCCGCCGTCGCCGTCGGGATCGGCATGATCCCCGTGGGCTATGGCGTGCCCTGGTGGGTCGCCCTACTCTTGTCCATCGTGGTTCTGACGGTCTTTTTCCGGATGATCAGCACACCCGTGGAGCGCTATAGCGACCCGACAGGCTGAGGGCCCGTCAGAAAAGCGCGTTCAGACCTTGGCGCTGGATCCGGGCGATCGCCGATTGCAGCACCGGCTTGGCGAAAATATCGTCAAACGGATTGCGCGAGCGCTCGATCAGCATGATGAGATAACGCGCGCCCGCGATCACGATGGCGGCCTTGACCGCTTCGAGCTGTTCGGGCGGCACATCCTGGAATACCGGGTCCAGATCGCGGAACATGGATGTCTGATCAGTCATGACAGTGTCCTTTCGCTTGGTATGAAGAAAATCAGGAGCCGCTGCGGTCGACCATGCCGGTCCAGCTATCGAACCGCCATTCATAGAGATAGGCCGAACCCGGATTGGCGCTGAGATCGAGGAATTGCGCGCCCGGTGAATGGTGCTGGCGCGCAAGCCAGGTGACCGTGCCGTCCAACACCGTTTCGCCCGGCACCGTCGGCCAGGAGGGCTCTGCTCCGCCGCTGGTGCCCGCCACAATCGCTTCGTAAAAAAGGCCGTTTTTCGAGACGGGCCGCCGCGTCGTCCCCAGACCATAGGCGGTCGCCGCGGCCCAGTTGGCGGGCTCCGACGGTACCGCGCTGCCCACCCGCAGATTGTCCAACGGGTCCCAGTCGGCCGTGCCGGTCACGGATCTGCGCGCGACCCAGCGGGACGGCACCACCGGATGAAGACCGCCCTGGGCGAGCGCCCAGGTCATCCCGGCGATCTGATCGTCGCTCGCGGTGGGCGCCCGCTTGGAGCGCACCGTGAGCCCCACGCCGAAATGATGGGAGACGATGGTGTTGGTATCCCCATACTGATAATTGAGGTCCCACAGACTGTCCTCGACCACCATGTTCTCAAAGGTCAGTTCCGCCTGCACTGTATTGCTTTCCCAATGGAACAGGGTGGTGATCTCCGGCGTCTGTTCCTCCGTGAAGGTTAGGTTTCTCATGACGACGTAGGGCCGCTGGGTGCCGGTGGCCGATCCGCCCAGATAAAAGGCGGTTTCCGCGTTGAGCAGCCCGCCATCGACCAGCAGCCGCCCGCCGCGCTGAAAATAGATACCGTGGCTGAACGTATCGAGGGCCGCGCCGTCCTCCAGATCACTCGCGCCACGCACCGTCACATGGATCAGTTCCGTGCGGGCAAGGGATGTATTGACATGCGGATGAATGAAGACCCCATAGGCCGTGGTGGCCCCGTTCCGGTCCACCAGACGGATCTCCACATTGGTCAGCCTGGAGACCGACGCCTCATCCGCCGTGTTATGCGCGCGCAATTGCACGCCGTAAATGGTGGATGCGGCCTCCGTGTTGGAAACCTCAATCAAACCGTTCGTGAGCCGCACGCCCCAATGATTGGTGTTCTCCACCGCCCCGTTGGTCCTGATCCGGAAATTCCGCAGCTCCCAGAAGGAAGCCGCCGTTTTGGCGCCGCCGAAATAGACGCTTTGAAACGTGTCCATCCACAGGCTGTCCACTTCCAGATGGGACGTGCCTTCCGTATGACCGAGATCGATGGACCCGGACAGGATGTGAATACCATTGGCATAAAGATCATGATTGGTGACGCCCGTGGGCTCGTAATCGATGGCCGGACGTTCGGGATGCACGATATTGTTGGTCACGAGGTTCCGGATGACAGTCTCGCACTCCGCGCCGACCGCGCCGACGCCCGAGCGCCAGCAATCCTGCGTGTAGACATTCTCGATAATGACCATGGCTTTGTTATCGACCTGAACGCCGTCGGCCACATTGTCTTGGAGCCGCATATTCCGCACATGGAGGCGGAACCGGCCGCCATTCACCGTATCGCCCGCCGGCCGGATCAGGGCCGATTGCTGAAGCTGGAAGCCGGTATACGCTCCCCGGTTGACCCGGTCCCCATCGAGCGTGCCGTTCTCGATGACCGCCCAATCCAGGTCGCTGGTGGCCGATCCGTAAACGGATGTGTTCGAGAAAAAGACGAAATCGTTGGTCCCTGCCGTGCTCAGATTCTTGACCATCGCGCCGTTGAGATCCACGGTAATCCCGGGCCACAGGTGCAGATTCCGCCCACGATAGGTCTTGCCGGGCTGAAAGACGACCCGCGCCCCTGTCCCAAACGCGCCAGCGCCGTCCAAAGCGGCATTGACCGGCGCACTGTCGTCGCTCGTCCCATCCGCTTCGGCCCCGAACCATTCGGGACGCAAAAGCGCGCTGGCGATGATCGCCGTCCCCTGAGGATCGAAGATGGGCGTCAGCCCGGCGATTACCAGACCATTCAGGGTGACCGTCACGCCCGTATCGGGCTTGAGCTGCCCACCTGCGAAGATCAGGGGGCGGTCCAATGTCAGATTGGACGCAATCCTGTAAGTCCCTGTTATGACGATGGGCAGGCCGCTGGCATTGGCTGTCGAGAGCGCGCTGGTGTCGTCGGCGATGCCGTCGCCCACCCCGTTGACGGCGGAAAAGCCGGTTTCGCCGCCCGTGGCCGCGCCGGACGCCAGCGCCGCCACCAGGGACTGATCGATATCGGCCTGAAGGCTCTGTCCGTCATTGGAGAAAGACAGAAGACGGCCTTTGCGTTCGTCCGTGACCGGCAGGCGGGTCTCAACACCGCTTTCGCCCGCCGGAAACACGACCGCCCGCG
>CAZTCJ010000010.1:0-69973 GCA_964612085.1 uncultured Alphaproteobacteria bacterium | reverse complement strand
TCCCAGACATCCATGAAGGACAGCGGGCCCGAGGCATCGGCGCCGACGCCCCTGACCGGCGCGCCCGTGGGGCGCAGGGTGGAGAAATCGTAGCCGATGCCGCCGCCCGGCTGCATGGTCAAGGCGGCTTCTTTCAGATTCTCGAAAATGCTCGCCATGTCGTCGCCGATGGCGCCCATGACGAAACAGTTGAACAGGGTCACTTTCCGCCTCGTGCCCGCGCCCGCGAGAATGCGGCCTGCCGGCAGGAAGCGGAAATCGCGCATGATCTCGAAAAAGGCCTGGGCGTGCGCCTCCCGTTTGCCGGGCGCTTCCGGCTCCGCCAAAGCTTTGGCCACGCGCAGCCAAGTCTCTTCGATCGCCTGATCGAGCGGCGTTCCGTCCACGGCGCGATGCCGGTATTTCATGTCCCAGATGGTTTGGGAGATGGGCGTGGCGGTCATGGCTTCCCGTTATCCTGCGCCGTTTCCCGGGAACTTTCCCACTGACCGAAACGGCTTTGGTCCGAAGTCGGAATTTTACAGATGCCGTTGGCGCGCATCACCGGCCCTTTGGGCCCCACCAGAAAACCGGAGGCGAACCCCGTGCGCCGGGTGGTATGGGCGAAATCCACATCCGATTGCAGCCACTCGCCCAGTTCGCCGGGCCGCAGGAAGTCGTAAGTCAGATTGACCGAGGGCGTGAATTTCCTGATCCCGGCATGGGCCGCGATGCCGACGCCGATGGCCATGTCCATCACCGTCATCATCATGCCCCCATGGCAGATACCGATGGGATTGCAGTGATGGGCTTCGACCCGAAAGCCCAGATCGACCCGCGTGCCGTTTACGCGCATATAGATCGGCCCCACATGGCTGGCGAAGCCCAGATCATGGGCGAACGGCTCGAAACCTTCGGGGACGGCGGTTTGGGTCTCGGTGGTCATGCGTCACTTTTCCTTAATAGGGCGGTCTGTCTGAATTTAGGCGCTATCTCTCAACAGGCCATTGTGCGCCGTTGGTCGGACGCGCGATAGGGGGTAGGGTTGGCCCATGAAACAGACCGGTTTTTCCATCCTGTGCGCCATCGTCTGCGGTCTTTTGGTTTGGGCAGCCGCGCCGGTGCAGCCTCTATACGCCCAAGGCGCAAACGGAGGCCAGCAAGAGGCTGATCTCCTGTTCGATGCGCTGCTTGCGGCGCGCACCCCCGAACAGGCACGGGTGGTGGAAGGGGAAATCGTCCGCCGCTGGCGCCGGACCTTGAGCGATACGGTGGCGCTGCTCCAGGAACAGGCCGTCACTTTGATGGCGCAAGGCGATGCCGCCGGGGCCCGGGGCAAGCTCGACGGTATCGTGCATCTGATGCCGCATCACGCGGAAGCCTGGGCCTTGCGGGGAGAAGCCCATTGGAGCCTGGGCGAGCACGATGCGGCCTTAAGCGATCTGGAAGCCGCCGTCGAACTGGAGCCCCGTCATTTCCGGGCGCTGCGGGTCATGGCCGAGGTGCTGGAAGCGGAGAAGGATTTTGCCAAGGCGCTGGAAGCCTACCGGCGCGCCCTGGCGATCCATCCCCATCTGCCGGGCGTCGCCGACAAGATCAGGACGCTGGCGCGGGCCGTGGATACACAGCAGGACCGGCTTTAAGCGGCGCGGGAAAACAGGGAATCGATACTGGGAGCGGGAGATGGTGCGGGTGTTGGGATATATCGTTCTGGCTCTGATGGCCGTATTCGGCGGGCTGGCTGTTTATACGGTCTGGTATACGGGCTACCTGGAAGGCAAATACCCGCCGGAAGGCACATATGTAAATGCGCGGGGCGCTGATCTTCATTATGTGGAGCGCTTTCCCGATCCCAATAATGCCAAGCCGGGCGCGCCCGCCATCGTCCTGATCCACGGCGCCAGCGCCAATCTCAACGATCAACTGGCCGCCATCGCCAATCCGCTGGCGATCCGGGGGCACCGGGTCATCCTGTTCGACCGGCCCGGTCACGGCTTCAGCGGGCGGGGTCCGGAGGATGCGGACAAGCCTGCGGTTCAGGCCGCCATGATCCGGGAGGCGCTCGATGAACTGGGTATCGAGAAACCGGTGATCCTGGGTCATTCCTGGGGCGGAGCGGTGGCGGCGGCTTTTGCCGCAGACCACGGCGACGCGGCCTCCGCCGTGGTCGTGCTATCCGGCGCGACCCATCCCTGGGGCGGCACGACGACCTGGTACAATACGCTCGCCGCGGCGCCGGTGATCGGGCCGCTGGTGCGCTATACCGCCATCAGCGTGGTCGGGCCGATGCTGTTGCCGGATGCGGTCAAATCGAATTTCGCGCCCAATGAGCCAGTGGCGGATTATGTCGAGCGTGCGGCCATTCCTTTGCTGTTCCGCCCCGATACCTTCCTGGCCAATGCGCTCGATTCCATCGGCTTGAGCGACGATCTGGCGCGCCAGGCCGAACGCTATCCCTCCATTACCGTGCCCCTGCTGATCATCACCGGCGATGCCGACCGGACCGTGTCGAAGCGCATCCATTCGGATGCTCTGCACCGGGACGTGCCGTCATCGGAGCTTCTTGTTCTGGAAGGGGTCGGACACATGCCCCACCATGTGGAGCCGGGCCGGGTGGTGGACGCCATTATCCGCCTGGCGGACTCATCGAGGGACGGCTGAACAGGACGACATCCGCGCCGCCGAAGACCGTGCGGCCATACTCCCCATAGCCGCATTTCCGGGCGAGCCGGATGGACGGCGCGTTACCGGCATCGATCATGCAGACGGTGCGCGTATCGGGGCCGAAATGCGTGTCGCCCCAGATGAGCACGGCTTCTACCGCCTCGGTGCCATAGCCCTTGCCATGGGCGGCGGCGCACAAAGACCAGCCAGCTTCCGGCGTATCGCCGAACGAGGGTTCCATATCCCGTTTGAAATCCGCGAAACCCGCTTCACCGATGAAGCGGCCGGTGGCCCGCTCCTCGATCGCCCAATAGCCATATCCGAGCAGGGCCCACATGCCGGGATAGCGCAACATGCGTGTCCAGACGGTATGCAGGCTGCGCGGTTCCTTTGAGATATAGCGCAACACGGCCGGGTCCGCCCACATGGCGAAAGCGGGCTCCAGATCCTCCAGCCGGTGACCGCGCAAACGCAGGCGCGGGGTCTCCAGAACCGGAACGTCCAGGGTCAGGGGCTGCATGATGCCACGCCGCCGACAAAGGCGATCCGCAAGAGATTGGTGGCGCCCGGCGTGCCGAAGGGAACCCCTGCGGTGACGACGACCCGGTCGCCGGTCTTGGCGAAGCCGTGGCCGGTGGCGATGGCGCAGGCCTTGCGCAGCATATCGTCCACATCCTGGGCATCTTCCGTATGCACACAGTGCGTGCCCCAGGTCAGGGTCAGCCGCCGCGCCGTCGCCTGGATTGGCGTCAAGGCCAGAATCGGCGCACGCGGACGTTCCCGCGCGGCCCGCAGCGCCGTCGAGCCGGAACTCGTGTAACAGACGATGGAGGACAGGTTGAGGGTTTCCGCCACCGAGCGCGCGGCGCCCATGATGGCATCGGCCGTCGTGTCTTCGCTGGCGGTGCGGGCCGCTTCCACGATGCTGCGGTAATTGATGTCCGATTCCACCGTCTGGCCGATCTGGTCCATGGTGGAGACCGCTTCGACCGGGTAGTCGCCCGCCGCCGATTCAGCCGACAGCATGATGGCGTCCGCGCCTTCGAAGACGGCGGTCGAGACGTCGGAAACCTCCGCCCGGGTCGGCATGGGCGACTGGATCATCGATTCCAGCATCTGGGTGGCGACCACCACGGGCTTGCCGTGATGGCGGGCGAGCCGCGTGATGCGCTTTTGCCAGCCGGGCACTTGCTCCACCGGCAGCTCCACGCCCAGATCGCCGCGGGCGACCATCACCGCGTCGGAATCGAGAATGATCTGATCCAGATGCTGCAGGGCGGAGGGTTTTTCGATCTTCGACAGGATGGCGGCGCGGCCCGCCACCAGCTTTCGGGCTCTGGCCACGTCTTCCGGACGCTGCACGAAGGACAGCGCGATCCAGTCCACGCCCAGATGGAGCGCCCGGTCCAGATCCTGTTGGTCCTTGCGCGACAGGGCGGAGAGATTGAGCACCGTGTCGGGCACGTTGACGCCCTTGCGGTCCGACAGCTTGCCGCCGAGGGTCACTTCCGTCTCGGCGAAATCCCCATTGGTCTCCAGCACCTTCAGGCGGATCCGGCCATCGTCCAGAAGCAGGATATTGCCCGCCCGCACCGCTTCGAAGATCTCCGGATGGGGCAGGCGCACGCGGGTCTCGTCGCCCGGCGCTTCGTCCAGGTCGAGACGGAACCGCGCGCCCTTTTCCAGGCGCACTGATCCGTTGGCGAATTTTCCGACCCGCAGCTTGGGGCCTTGAAGATCCACGAGAATGCCGATCGGCCGTCCGCTCTCTTCCTCGACCTGGCGGATCGCGCCGTGCAGGCGGTCCAGCGTGTCGTGGTCGGCGTGGCTCATATTGATCCGGAAGACGTCGGCACCGGCTTCGTGCAAAGCAGCGATTTCGGACGGTGTGGACGACGAGGGACCAAGCGTGGCGATGATCTTCACACAGCGGCAGCGGCGTTGCATGCCTAAGCTCCTCCTCAGAATCGCGGCGCCACCCTATCGGCTTGCATGGCCCGCGTCGATGCGCATCAAGCCTGTGGGCATGAGAAAGGTGTGATCTGTTGTGGAAATGTCCACGCGCGGGTGTGGGCAAAAAGGATGGACCGCGTTTCTATCTCGATGCCCGGCGCGCGACGATGACGCCGGCGAGGATCACCGCCCCGCCGAGGGCCTGAAGCGGCGTGATGGCTTCGGCCAGGATCAGCCAGCCCAGAATCGCCGCCGCCACCGGTTCGATGAGAATGACGAGGGAGGAAAAGCTCGCCGGCAGATGGCCCAACGCAAAAGCCAGAAGCCCTTGTCCGCCCGCATGGCTGATCAGGGCGAGGCCCGCCAGCACCATCCAGCCGTCCAGGCTCCGGGGCCAGAACCGGTCGCCCATGATGAGCGACACCAGAAGCAGCGCCAGTGCCGTCACGATGGTGGCGCCCAGCATCAGGCTCGCCGCCGAGATACGGTGACGCACCGCCCGCACCGCCAGAACATAGCTGCCGAAAAAGAGCGCTGTGACCAGACCGTAAATGTCACCCAGGATATAATCCGGATCGAGATCGATGCTCGATCCCATGAGCAACGCCGCGCCGGCGATCGACAGGCCAAGCCCGAGCACGAAACCGCGCCCGATCCGCTCCCCCAGCAGGGTCCAGGCGCCGATGGTCACGATGACGGGCGAGAAATTGGCGAACAGCGTCGCATTGGTCACCGTGGTGTTGAGGATCGACAGGTGCCAGAAGATCAGGTCGCCCGCGAAGAACAGGCCGGGCACCACCATGGCCGCGAAGATCAGGCGCGGCGGGATCTGCAAAAGGCCGGGGCCGCCCGATTTCCGGCTGGCGTAAAGCGCCCAGACCGCCAGGGCCGGGATCGCCAGGGCCACCCGCCAGAAGGCGGCCGCGAACGGGCCCACATCGGCCAGGCGCACGAAGATCGGCGAGGCGCCGATGGCGATGGCGCCCAAGGCCAGGGCCGCGAGCGCAAATCCGTCGCTTTTAGCCGATGTGATGCCGTCCGCCGTATTGACCATGGACAGGCCGCCGCTCCCTTTGACATGGTCGAACCGGTTGTCCGCCCCCATTTTCCGAACGGGTCACCCAGACGCATCTTATGAGCCCCCATTCCTACCTCGCAAATCTGAGCCCGCAAGAGCAAGTGGCTTTCGCCGCCTCCTATCCGTTCGAGCAGTGGGAGCGGTCTTTCCTCTATGCGGGTGGCCGGGCCTATCCCCTGGTCGCGTTCGATACCCAGGAGTTCGCGGCGGCGGTCGCGGAAGAGGGCGGCGCGGCGGTGGGTTTGAGCGATCTGCTGTCGCCCAAACAGCGCGCGGATCTCTTCATCGAGCGCGTGCCCGTGATCGCCGTCGGCTCCAATGCGTCTCCGGCCCAGCTCGCCCGCAAATATCGCGACACGGACGATGTGGTGCCGACCATCCGCGCGGAACTTGCCGATCATTCCGTGGTCTATGCGGCCCATATCACCGGTTACGGCTCGTTGCCCGCCACGCTGCACCACACGCCGGGCGCGCGGGTGCGGGTGTTCGTGAACTATCTGACGCCCAGCCAGCGCGAGCGCATGGATCTCACGGAAGTGCTCGGGCACCATTACGCCTACACGATCCTGCGCACCCCTGATCTGACCCTGGAAAACGGCGAACGGCCCACCAATACGGCCGCCTATATCGCCATTCAGGGGGTGATCGGACGGGATGACGGCGCTTTGAGCCTGGCCGCGATTCCCCATCCCCGTCCCGTGCTTGCAGCCGAAAGCGAGCGCGGCGCGCTCGACTATATCCGCTCCCGGCTTGCTCCGGAGGCGGATTTCGATAGGTTCGTTCTGGAGCAGATTCGCAATCCCGAAACACGCAAACACCGGGAAGACCAGTTGAAAGGCCTCTCTTTGCCCACTTGCGTCGCGGAGCATCTGATATGACACAGAAAAAAACACCGGCCCAAGGCACAAGCCCGCGCGGGCTTTTCATCGGCGCGGCGACCCTCGACATCCAATATCTGTTCGACGATCTGCCGGCGCGCAACACCAAGCGACCGGCCCAGGATCTGGCGGTCTCCGCCGGCGGCCCTGCGGCCAATGCGGCGGCGCTGTTCACGCGGCTCGGCGGCACATCCGGGCTGGTGGCGGCCATCGGCAACCATCCCGTCGGCCTCCTGATCAAGGAGGATCTGCGCACCGACGAGGTCTTCATCGTGGATCTGGCGCGCGACGACCGGCTGCCCCGGGTCTCGGCCATCGTCACGACGGCGGATGATGGCGACCGCACGGCCATGACCGCGCCGCGCGTCTCCCGGCCCTTGACGCTTGCCCGCATGCGCGAGGCGGATGTCTCGGGCATCGACATCATGCTGGTGGACGGCATGCTCTTGGAGGCCGCCGTGCCGCTGGCGCATGAGGCGCGGCGCTACGACAAGCCGGTGATCCTCGACAGCGGGTCGTGGAAAGAGGGTCTGGAGACCCTGTTGCCCCATATCAGTCACGCCATTGTCGGCGAGACCTTCCGCACGCCGACGGCGTCGGAACCCGACGCCATCCTGCAGGAATTGCGGGAGCACGGTATTCCGTATGCCGCCATGACCCGGGGCGCGGACCCCATCCGTATCCTGACGGACAAGGGCTTCGGCGAGGTGCCGGTCCAAAGGGTCTCGCCGGTGGTGGATACGCTGGGCGCCGGGGATTTCTTCCATGGGGCCTTTTGCCTTGGCTTTGCCAAAGGGTTAAGCTTCGAGGAGGCCATGCGCTATGCCTCATGCATTGTCGGCGACCGGGTGCAGGTCTTCGGGTCCCGCCAATGGCTGCGCCATGTGCCGCAGGATGTGTGCGACCTGCGCGCGAAAGAAGCGAGTTGACCTCAAGGGAGGATGGATCGATGGACGACGCCACGCGCGATAAACTGGAAGCTCAGGCCTTCCGTAAACTGATCGGTCATTTGCAGAAGCGCAGCGATGTGCAGAATATCGAGCTGATGATCCTGGCGGATTTCTGCCGCAACTGCCTGTCCAACTGGTATCAGGAAGCGGCCGAGCAGGAAGGCATCGCGATCACCAAGGACGAGGCGCGCGAGCATGTCTACGGCATGCCGTATGCCGAGTGGAAAGAAAAATACCAGACCGAAGCCACGCCCGAACAGCAGGCGGCCTTCGAAGCGCGGCGCAAGGCCAAGGCAGGGGCGTGACGGTATAATGACCGTCATCCTGGCGAAAGCCAGGATCCAGGGCCGCTTGCTCCGTATGCGTTGCTCTGGACCCTGGCTTCCGCCAGGGTGACGATTGAGTAGGTGGGCAAAGGCAAATGCAAAACGTCATACCAGCGAAGGCTGGGATCCAGGGCGGTTAGATCTCACCCCGCCAGTTTTTCCCGGACCGCGCCTGTCAAACGCTTCGACAAATAAATCCCCTTGTGGATCTGCCGCCGGACCGCCCGGCGCAGGCGTTTGCCGGACGAAACCTGTTCCGGACGCAGACTTTTCTCGTTTTCGGCATCCACATCTTGCAGAATATCCGCCCACTGTGGATCATTTTCATAGCCAAGTGCGATCAGGTCCTCGGTGATCGGCCCGTGGAGCGCGAGCTGGGCCTTGATGCGCGGCAGGTGCGCACGCCAGACGCCGATACTGGCCTTGTTGATGGGGCGCACGCCGCCCAGAGCCTTCTGCTTCACGTCTTCGTCCGAGACCACCCGGTGAAAATCGGAAAAGCGCGCCGTCTGCTTCAGGAACGGCATGGCGGCGCTCAAGCGCTGTTGCACCGCATCCGGATCGTCGGCTAGATCCTCGTAACGCACCACGATGAAGCGGGGATGGTCCCAGACCTTGCGGGCAAAACCGAGGCTCGACTTGAAGGCCTCCAGATTGGACCAATAGGTATCCGGCGCGCGCTTGTGGCGGCTGACAATGGCGTCGCGCGGATCGCGCAGCATATAGACGAACCAGAGCGCGGGATCGAGGCCGATCAGCCCCGGCGCCAGGGCCTCATCGCCCGGCCGTTTCGAGCACAGCACGCGATAGCCGTGACCTGGCGCGCGCCACAGGCGCAGTTCCTTCTCAAGCACGCCGTCGATCTCGAAACAGGCGCTGAGCAAGGTCTGCATGAGCGTGGTGCCGCTCCTCGGCGCGCCGGTGATGTGGATCCGCTTCACGGTTTTCGGTCCCCTGCCATTTTCCGACGCGCAGCATAGCCGATTGCCGCCCCGGAAAGCCAATGGGACGTCCAGCGTCTTCGTCCTTGGCGCGGCGGCCAAACAGGCGCATGATTGACCATGCCTATCAAGGGGGCATGGCCTGAAAGACTAAAACAGGGAGGCCATCATGTCGGAAAACATAACCAAACCGACGAAAGTCAGTGTCAGCACGTTTCTGAAATCGGTCGAAAACGACACGCGCCGCGAGGATGCCAGGGTCCTCCTGAAGCTGATGGAAAAACTGACGGGCGAGAAAGCCAAAATGTGGGGCCCGTCGATCATCGGCTTCGGATCCTATCACTACACATATGACAGCGGCCGGGAAGGCGACATGTGCATGACCGGTTTCTCGCCGCGCAAAGCCAGCCTGTCGATCTATGTGATGGGCGATTTCAAGGACAAGGCCCCGCTGCTCGCCAGGCTGGGCAAGCACAAGACGGGCAAATCGTGCCTCTACGTCAACAAGCTGGCGGATGTGGACATGGGCGTGCTGGAGAAGCTGATCAAAGCATCCGTCAAGCACATGCGCGCGAAATACGGTTGCTGAGCGCTATTCGTTGCGCCGCGTCAAGTGCCGGTAGAGGATCAGCATCAGGACGATGTTCATGATTGGCGCAATCGTCAGTTCCAAGCCATAAGGCTGTCCCTCCGCCGCCAGCCAGAGCGCTTTCATGGGCCAGAATGAGGGGACGATCCAGGCCGCCCGCTCCCAGGCGCCGATGGCCAGAAAGGCGAGCGCGGGCAGGGCGGCGGCGGTATTCACCAGGCGGAACAGCACGAGCCCCGTCACCTTATTGGGCGCGAAACCGACCACGGTGAGCGCCGCCACGGGCACGAAGGTTGCCGCCGACAGCGCGAGCGCGGTAACGGTCGTCCACGGCAGCGGCGTCATGTTGGCCAGCGGATAGGCGGCGATGGTGAAAATCACCGAGAGGATCGTGGGCAGCAGCAGCCGCGCCGAGAGATAGGTGCCGAAGGGCACCGGCATCACACGGAGTGCGGCCAGGGTGCGCTCGTCCCGCTCGTCCACCAGCAACAATCCGTAGACGGCACCCACCAGCGACGGCGCCATGCCGATAAAGATGCCCATGAGCAGCGGGTGATAGGGCGCCAGATCGAAATCGAGGCGCGTCTGCAAGGTCTCGCTCAGGCCTGGGATCATGAAACGGTAGAGCAGGGCCACCGTCACCGGCAGGGTGATCAGGAAGGCCAACAGATATTCGCGGCTGATATTGGCGAGATCGGCGGGGGCGATGGCGCGCAGGATCCGGAGCGTTTTCACGGGTTCACGCTCCCGCGATCCGCAGGCGGATGGCCCCATGGGCCCTATAGGCCGCGAAGCTCGATAGGACCAGCCAGATCCCGGTTCCGGCGAGACCGTAAGCGAGGCGCTCCGGCGCGAGATCGACGAACGCCCCTTCCAGCAAGGTCAGGGGCGGGACCATGGGATGGAGCATCAGCCAGTCCGGGCGCCAGCCGATCAGCACGCCGAAGCCCGGCAGCCCAAGGAAAAAGCCCCATCCGATCATGGGCAGTAAAAACTTGAAGATGGTATCGAACGGCCAGACGGCGACGACGCCCAGCAAGGTCGTGATCACCGCGATGCCGAAAAGGCCAATGAACAGAAGCGGGATATTCAGCGATCCGTCATAGGCGATCAGCACCAGGAGCAGCATTTCGCTGGCGCAGATGGTGCTGACCGCCGCCGTCTTGGCGGCCAGATAGGCCAGCGGCGGTTGCGGCGTGACGGCAAGCGCGGTAAAGGCGCCTTCGCCCCGTTCCATCAGGATCATCAGGCCGATCAGGATCAGGCAGGACACCACCTGATCGATCAGCACGATGGCCGTGACGATATCGGCAAAGCCGGTGAAATCGACGCGCGCGATCTGCAGCACGATCAAAAGCAGGATGACGAAAATCACCAGGGTCGCGAGCGCATAGCCGGTGCGATAGAGCAACCGGGCGTCGGTCGTGAGGCTCGCCAGGAACGCGCTCATAAAAGCTGTTTCCCGGTCACGGCGATGAAGACGTCCTCCAGGCTCGGTTCTTGGCTGTGAATGGTCTCGATGCGCCGGGTCCGGAGCAAGGCCTGAAAGCGCTCATTCTCGCCCAGACCGTCGAGCGGGAACTCTTCCGTCTTGAGGGACTCTCCGTCCTGGTACGTTACTTTGACCGCCCGCCGCCCATGCTTGAGGCGCAAGGCTTCCGGCGCATCGACACTGCGCAACTGGCCGTCCACCAGAAAACCCACCCGGTCGCACAGCTCATTGGCCACCACCATGTCGTGGGTGGTGAGAAACACGGTGGTGCCCCGCGCCTTTTCCTCCAGAATGATTTGCCGGATGCGCCGCGCCGTCCCCGGATCGAGCCCCGCCGTCGGTTCGTCCAGAAACAGAAGGTCCGGATTGTGCAGAAGGGCGCGGGCGAAGTTCAGCCGGATCTGCATGCCCTTGGAGAACTGTTCCACCCGCTTGTCCGCATCGCCGCCCAGGCCCACGCGGTCCAGAACCTCCTGGGGCGGACGGGTCGGGCGCTCGTAGAACTGGGCGAAGAAGCGAAGGTTCTCGGCGGCCGTCAGTTTGCGGTAGTGGCTCGGCAGTTCGAAGGACACGCCCACATGCTCGAAATAGGCCGCCCCCCAGGCATCGAGCGTCTTGCCCATGACGCGCACATCGCCGGTGAAGCCTTTCAAGAGCTTGATCAGGATTTTCTGGGTCGTACTTTTGCCCGCGCCGCTCGGCCCCAGAAAGCCGAAAATTTCCCCGTCCGCGATCTCGAAGGAGAGGTTTTCGACCGCGGGCGGGCCGCCGCCATAAGCGAATGTCAGATCGTCGACCGTAATCACGCGCAGCGCCTCCGGCTGCCAGAGCATCCAACGCGGAGGCCACGCTATCAAGGGCAGTGGGGCAAGGAAAGCCATTGATTTCCCACGGTCTCACGCCGCCTCTTGCCGGGCGCCGCGCGCACGGATATGGTCCCCGGCCTTCGAGAGGCGCCAGCCCGGACCCGGGCCGCGCGCATGTCCACCGTCTTTCCAATCCGTCATTCAAGGAGGCCACAGCCATGGCAGCAGAGCCCCTTCGCAAAGAAAGCGAGTCGTCCTCCCGCCCCGGTGGCGTTTCGGCCGGTCAGCTCAAATCCATCGTCGAGCGTATCGAGCGCCTGGAAGAAGAAAAGGCGGCACTGGCCGCAGACGTCCGGGACATTTTCGCCGAGGCCAAGGCCAACGGCTTCGATCCCAAAGTGCTGCGCCAGGTCCTGAAGATCCGCAAGATGGACAAGGCTGAACGGGACGAGCAGGAAGCCGTGCTCGACACCTATCTGCACGCGCTCGGCATGGCTTGACAGGCCGCGCCCAGGGGCGATGTGACAGGCCATGGAAGATTGGCTCGACAGATTATCCCAGCTTGCGTCGGCGAACGGCGTTTCCGAGACAATCGTTCTGATCGTCAGTGTGCTGGTGGTCCGGTCCCTGGCGGTCACGGCCCTGCGGCGGCGCACGGAAGTCTTGAGCGAAAACCGGCGGCGCTGGATTTCCATCGTCCAGAACGGCGCGATCATCATCATCCTGTTCGGGCTGCTGCTGATCTGGTCGCCGGAACTGTCCACCTTCGCGCTGTCCATTGCCGCCTTCGCCGTGGCCTTGGCCATCATTTCCAAGGAATTCGTGCTGTGCGTCGTCGGCGCCGTCCACCGGGCCATCACGCGGCCCTTCGAGATCGGCGACTGGATCGAACTGGACGGCATGCGCGGCGAGGTTCTGCACGAAGGCATGTTGTCGGTGCGGCTTCAGGAACTGGGCACGCATCAACAGCAATATCAGTATACGGGCCGGGTGCTGACCCTGCCCAACAGCCTGCTGCTCAACCACACGGTGCGCAACGAATCCTTCCGGAAACGCTTCGTGCACCACCGGTTTTCCGTCGTCATCGAACCGGGCGCCGATCCGCTGGCGCTGAAACGCCTGATCGTGGCGCGCCTTGCCGCCAAACGCACGGATTTCGAGGATATCGCGCAGCGCTACTGGACCATGGTCCGGCGCAAGATCCAGACGGAACTGCCCAGTCCGGAACCGTCCGTGCATATCCGCACCACGGATTTTTCCAAGATCGTCTTTGACGTGACGGTCTTTTGCCCCACCACCGAGGCCGCCGCCATCGAGTCCCATGTGACCGAACTGGTGCTTTGCGAAGTGGCCAAGGGCGCGAAGACAGGCGAAGGGGAAGACGCCGCCAAAAGTTGAAGCCCTTTCGTGCACACACTTGTGACGACGGGCCACCGAGGAGTTGGTATGATCCGCCGGCAAAGGAGGCGGCCATGCGGTGGATGACAATTCTTCTCGGTGTTTTGGTTCTGATTGCGGGCGGGCTTGCCGGTGCGCGCGCGCAGGACCGGCCGCCGGCCGAAGCCTTCGCGGCCTTGCCGGAAATCAGCGACGCGCAGCTTTCGCCCGACGGCAGACATCTGGCCGTGATCCAGTACGGCTCGGCGCGCTCTGCCGCCGTCCTCTATGACGTCGAGGGCGTGCAAGGGCTGCGGCCGTCTCTCCTGGCGCCCGAGGATGCGCGCATCACGGCGGTGACCTGGGCCAATGGGGACCGGGTTCTGGTGGAAGCGCGGGAAGCGGGCGCGCTGCGCCGCCAGGGCGGGCGGGTGACCCGCACCCAAGTCATTTCCGCCAATGCCGATGCCAGCCGGGCGGTGATCCTGCAAAGCCGGATGCGGGGCCTGCGTTCGCGCGATCACAGGGGCGCCAGCGACAGCCAAAGCCTGCTGACCATTCTGGCCGGTCAGGACGACACGGTTCTGATCAGCGCGCGGGACACGAACGGCACGCTCAGTGTCTACAGCGTCGATGTGGAGAGCGGTACGGCGCGGCTCGAAGAGGAAGGCTCGTTCAAGGAACGGGGCGCGCGCCGCACCGTCCGCTGGCTGAGCAATCATGACGGCACGGCCTTTATCCGCTGGGATCTGGATGCCGCTTCCAAGCCTGCGTCGATCGTCATCGAGGCGCGGCTCGGCGGCGGCCGCTGGAGCGAACTGGCGCGTTACGACCTGACCGGCCCGCAGCCCATCCGGTTCCTTGCCTTCGGACCGCACCCGGAAATGCTTTATGCACTTGCCGAGACGGCAGCCGGGCAGACGGCCTTGTTCGAATACGACATCCCGTCCCGCGCCTTGGGGCGGGAGGTCTTCGTGCCGGAGCGTGGCGCGGTGACCCGCATTGAGTCCGATCCCGAGACCGGCGCGCTCATCGCCGTGCATTACACGGACGATGAACGGGGCATCCAGTATCTCGATCCGGATCTGGCTGCATTGCAAGCCACCATCGACCGGTCCTTCGCCGAGACCTCGGTCAACCGGATCCTGTCTTCAAGCCGCGACAAGACGCTCCACGTGATCCGCACCTCAGGCCCGTCGGTGCCGGCGGCCTTTTACATCTTCAACTCCGCCACCATGGAGGCGAGCCGTTTGGGCCAGGCCTATCCGGCGCTCGATCCGGCCCGGCTGGCGCCGGTGGAAACCATGGCGTTCAGCGCGCGCGACGGCTTGGACCTGCGGGCCTATCTGACCCTGCCGCCAGGGGCGTCCGACGATCCGGCGCCGCTCGTCGTGCTGGTGCATGACGGTCCGGCGCGGGGGCTTTGGCCTAGCTTCGGCGAGCGCGCCAAAAGCAATGAGCGCACGGGCGTGCCCACCCTGACGCCGGAGATCAGCATCGGCCGCCGCTTTCCGGGCCGGATCAACGACACCATCAATATCGGCCGGGATGAGCTCGATCTTTTCACGATCGCGCCGGAGATCCTCACGGATCAGACCTTCGGCGGGCGGCGGATTTTCGCGGTGCAGGAAATCTCACGCCATGGCGGACGGGAACGCCGCGCCGTCAAGGCCTTCGACTATCTGGCGCAGTTCCTGGCGAGCCGCGGCTATGCGGTCCTGCAGCCCAATTATCGGGGCTCTGACGGGTTGGGCCGGCCGCTTCTGGATGCGGGCCTCGGGGAATGGGGCGGGGCCATGCAGACCGATCTGCTCGATGCCGTCGCGCCGCTCATCCGGGATGGACGGGTCGATGGAACCCGCGTTTGCCTGGCGGGTCAGGGCTATGGCGGCTATGCGGCGCTGATGGGTGCGGCCCAGTCCTCCGGCGCGCTGGCCTGCGCCGTCGCCATCGCGCCTTTGGCCGATCTTGGCCTAGCCATCCGCGACAATCCGGGGGCCTATGCCCAGGCGTTCTGGACGCGGGCCTTCGGGCCGGACTGGGACCAGGATACGGTTCGGGCCGCCCGGTCGCCCGCCGCCCTGGCGGGCCGGATGGCCGTGCCCGTCCTTCTTCTGCATGCGGAAGAGGACGATATTATTCCGTATGCGCAGTCGGAAGAGATGGCGCGCGCCTTGACCGATGCAGGACAGTCGGTGGAACTGGTGACGCTCGATGGCGCGGGCCACGGTCTTACCGACGAAGCCGCGCGGCTCGTCGCTTTACGCGCCATGGAGCGGTTCCTGGACCGCCATCTCGCCCGGTAAGAGTTTGTTTGGAGCGGGCTGGCCAGGCATGCGGAACGCGTTTCCAAACGGACACTAAGATCCTACTCCGGACGATAGGTGCCGAAATGCCAGAGATGGCCTTCCGGGTCGCGGACCGAGAAGTCCTTTGAGCCGTAGTCCTGTTCGGTCAGGTCGTAGACAATGTCCGCCCCCGCTTCTTTGGCCCGCTCGTAATAGGTCTCCACGTCATCGACGGCGATGTAGACGCTCTGGGTCACGCCCTTGGCCTCGTCGGGCTGGACGAAACCGAACATGTCGCCGGGCCGGACCGAGCCCAGCATGATGGTGCTCGCGCCGATCTTCATCTGGGCATGGTCGACGATGCCGTTCTCGCCCTCCGCCACGAAGCTCTTCTCGAAGCCGAAGGCTTTTTCGAGCCAGTCCATGGCTTTTTTGGCGTCGCGGTAGCGCATGGTGGAGTAGGTCTGCGGCAAAGCGTTTCCGGACATGAAGCACCTCCTTGTTCTCGCCCAGGATGCATGGAACGGCGGCGAAAGGCACGTGAAACTTCCGTCGCGACGGATCTTGACGTTCTCGTGCGTATCAGGTAGCAGATCTTGAGATAAATCGGTTAGGAGGGACTTCCGATGACCATGTCTTTACGTTCCGCGATGCGTGTGGGTCTCGTGGCTCTGGTGAGTGTGCTGCTCGTCAGCGCCTGCGCGCGCCGCAATGTGGATTATGACGGGCGGCGGGACCGGAACGACAATCCCCAGGAGCGGGTCTGCTGCAAGATCCGCACAGGGGAGGATTTCGTGACGACGCGGGCGCGCTGCTTCCGGCGCAATGGCGTGCCGGTGCGCATGCGCCGCTGCCGCATCGACTGACGGCAAAGAGGCTTCAGCCCCAGCGCCGCGCGGCCAGTCGGTCGTCGATCGCTTGGCGGTCTTCCGCTGACAGACGATGGGGCTGGGCTGTCGGCTGCTTGTCGGCTCCGAAAAACGGCGTGTGGCGGCCGCCGAACACTTTCGCTCCAGCGATCCGCATGACCATGGGCAGCAGTATGCTGAACTTCATGGCGGACGGCTGATCGCTGACATCGCCCCGGGCGAATTTCTCGAACACGACTCCGTTCGACGGGCCCATGGCCTCTTGCGGTGGCGTGCCGTCTGGCGCGGGGCGCAGACAGGTCGTCACCAGCCCCAGAAACGGCAGGGCCGGCGTCTTCAGCGTATTGCCGATGGGCGTCTGGCAACAGGACGTGTACCAGCGCAACGTGCCTTTGTCCGTCACCTGAACACAGGCCAGATGCTCGCCGCCCGTCTCGATCTCCAGGCGCGCGGGCAGGGTTTGATAGATGTCGGTGCCGCCTTTTGCGTCGAGCACCGTGTCGCTGTGGTCGAGATATTCGGCGAAGGCCTGGCAGTCGTCGCAATAGCAGACCATATGGGTGCCGGCCTTGGGCGTGACGGTCTTCAAGCGGCCTTGAAACGCGCCGCAGTCGCAGGACACAGCCAGATCGGTCATGGTCTTTCCCTCCCGAACCCTTCTGCTCGATCAACGGTCACTCCTGGCGTATCAAACCCTGCCTTTGGTCCAGGTACAAGACTGTAAATGTGTTGCGACGAAAGCCTTTTGCCGGATGGGGTTTACAATTCCGCGCGTATCGTCATCGTTTGCGCGAGTATTGGCATGAACAGGCAGACAGTGCTGTGAGCTTCATGTGCAGCAGAGCGTTTGCCGGAAACACATAGGAGCTCCCCATGACCACGTCTCTTGCTGACGCGATGCCGTTTTCAAAGCTCATGGGCGTTGTGGTAACAAGTGCTGAAACAGACCGTATTATCGGTGAGCTGATGGTTCGGCTTGACCTTTGCACGACAGGCGGCATCTTGCATGGCGGTGCGATCATGGCGTTTGCTGATGCCTTGGGTGCCATTGGCGGATTTCTCAATTTACCGGACGGGGCGAAAGGCACCACGACCATCGAAAGCAAAACTAACTTTCTCGGAGCGGCCTCGGAAGGCATGACCGTCTTCGGCGAAACGGTGCCTGTGAATATCGGCCGGCGTCTTTCGGTCTGGCAGACCAGGATTAACCGCGAGGACGGAAAAGCGGTCGCGCTTGTCACACAAACTCAGATGGTGCTTTAGCCAGAACCAACGTCATCGGACGATTTCGTCCGGCAGGATTCACTTGAGGAGGAAAACCGATGTCCGATCTGCCTGTCATCATGGTGGTCAATCTCAAGGTCACGGATGCGGAGACCTACCGCGCCTATGAGAAAGGGTTCTTTCCGATCCTGAAGAAGTATGGCGGGGAGTTCGTGACCTTCGACGACAACCCCGTCACCCTCGAAGGCGAGGAGACGCTGGACGGCCGGGTGATCCTCTTCCAGTTTCCCAGCGAAGAGGCGGCGCGCGCCTGGTATCAGGACACGGATTATCAGGCGCTGTCCGAACATCGCCGGGCCGGCACGACACTCCGCTTCCTGACGCTTGTGCACACCCTCCCGCCAAGGGGGTGAGGTAGGGACGTCATTTTACATTCGTTCAATGCACCCTACGATATAGAGAAATTCTCAGGTAGGGTGTATTGAGCGTCAGCGAAATGCACGGGCCAAACAAAAAAGCCGGTCCTGTGCAGGACCGGCTTTTGCCGTGAAACGATCTCAGGGCTGAGCAATTACCCGGTATTGCGCACATCCAGGCCCAGTTCGCGGACCTTGCGGTAGAGCGTCGAGCGGCCAATGCCCAGACGCCGGGCCACTTCCGACATATGCCCGGCATATTTGTCGATCGCCAGGCGGATCATCTCGCCTTCGATGTCCTCCAGCGTACGCAGATGACCCTGGGAGTCGGTGATGCGGATCCGGTTGCCGTCGGCATCGTAATGATGCTCGCCATCGTCATCGTCTTCCATCAGGTCGGAGCCCGCGGCCCGCGCCGCGAGGGAGGGGTGCTCCGCATCCGGCGCATGGCCGTCCGCCGCCACCCGGGCGCTGTCGGTGACAGCCGACAAGGGCGTCTCGATGGGGGCAGCCACCGGCAGATTGTCGTTGCCGATGCCGTCCATGGCGAGCGGCGTCTGGGTGAATTGGGCGATCTGGGGGAAGTCCTCGATATCGAGGCTTTCCGCATCGCTCAGCACCACCGCGCGGAACACGGCGTTCTCGAGCTGACGCACATTGCCCGGCCATTTGTAGGCGGACAGCATTTGAAGCGCGCGAGGCTCGATGCCCACCACCTTCTTGCCTTCCTCCACCGAGAAGCGCTTGATGAAGAGGTTCACCAGGTCGGAGATGTCTTCCTTGCGCTCGCGCAAGGGCGCCACATCGATGGGGAAGACGTTCAGCCGGTAATAAAGATCTTCCCGGAACTCGCCTTCGCGGGTGAGCGATAGCAGGTCCCGGTTTGTGGCCGAGATGAAGCGGATGTCGATCTTCACGGGCTTCTTGGAGCCCACCGGATCGATCTCGTTTTCCTGCAGCGCCCGGAGCAGTTTGACCTGCATGTCGAGACGCAGCTCGCCGATCTCGTCGAGGAACAGCGTGCCGCCGTTCGCTTCCTGGAACTTGCCCGCATGCTTGTCGACCGCGCCGGTAAAGGCGCCTTTCTCATGGCCGAACAGGATGCTTTCCACCAGGTTCTCCGGAATGGCGCCGCAGTTCACGGTCACGAAGGGCTTGCCCGAGCGTTCGGACTCGCCCTGGATGGCGCGGGCGATCACTTCCTTGCCGACGCCGCTTTCGCCGCTGATCAGGATCGGGATGTTCGACTTCGCCGCCCGCTGGCCGAGCCGCGCCACCTGCTGCATGGCGGCAGAACCGGCGATCACGTCCTTGAACGTCATCTGGCCCTTCTGGCGCTTGGTCAGGCGGGAGATTTCCGTACTGAGCGCATTGAGCCGCAGAGCGTTCTGGATGGAGACCTGGATGCGCTCCGGGCTCGCCGGCTTGACGATGAAATCGTCGGCGCCCGCGCGCATGGCGTTCACCACCGTGTCGATGCTGCCCTTGGCCGTCAGCACGATGACGGGCAGGTCGGGACGGGTGGGTTTCACCTCGCTCAACACCGCGATGCCGTCCATGTCGGGCATGACGAGGTCGAGCAGGATGAGGGCAATGGGTCCAGACTTGGGGTCGGCGAGAAGCGCTACCGCTTCGCGTCCGCCTTGGGCCTGAAGCACCTTGTAGCCGAGACGGGTGACGACGGACTCGATCAGGCGGCGCTGGGTCGGGTCGTCGTCGACGATCAGGATCTGTTGTGCCATGTCTTCCCCGGGCGTCTAAGCGTAAGCACCCAACACGATCCAGTCTCCAGACGGAAAGCCAGACCGGGCCGGGATCGCCTCACCCCCTTCACGCAGGCGATGCTCGAACAGGTTGAAAGGTGAAAGAGAGAATGGGCGGGCAAAGGTAAAGAGGTGCTTAACCGCTGACCCGTTTCGGTACGAAAACCAGGGGCGGTGCCTGGAAATGTTTCAAAAAGGGCGGAAAAGCTGGCCCGCCTCTTGAATACTCTGCCATGCCGTGTGGTAAATACTCATGCGTTGTGTACAGGCCCGAGAGGGCGGGGTGGGGGTTTTACGCGTGCGTCGCCGGTTCACAAGACATCTGGCTGGTCTTTTGACGGCGGCGGGCCTCATGGTGGCCGTCGCGGGCTGCACCGCCGCGATAGTCGAGCCGTTCCTCGAGCAAGAGGTGCGGGGTGTGGATTTCCAGGCCTATCTGGCGCGCGAGTACCAGCGCCGCACGCGGGTCGAACGCGATATCGATCAGGAATGGCATCACGCGGGGCGTCTGGCGCATAAGGGCTGGGCGGTGCTCCAAGGTCAGCGCATCGATCCCTGGGTGCCGTCGGAATGGAACGTTGCGCCGCAGGATCTCTACGATCTGGAGCGTGCCCGCGAGGATCTGATGGCCCGGCTGCAGCGGGGCCGCCGGATCACGCCTGAGGCCTGCGCCAAGGCCCAGGTCTATTACGACGGCTGGCTCGAACAGGCCCATGACAATGATTACGGCGACCAGTCGGTGAACGCCTACGGCCTGGCGTTCCGGGGCCCGGTGCAGCCCGATTATGTGGCGGCCGAGCGGGCGTCCTTTGAGGAGGTCCTGCCGCTGTGCGCCAGCGAAGAGGCGCTCGCCGCCTATCCGCCGATCCCCTCCACCGTGGTGGCCGAACCGCGCCAGCGCTCCTTCGCCATTTTCTTCGGCTGGAACAGCGATGAGATCACTGGGCCCGCCGCCACCCTGCTTGAGAGCATCACGGACTATGTGAACGAGATCCAGGCGACGGGCGTGTTTCTGGAGGGCCATTCGGACCGCTCCGGGCGGCCTGAATACAATGACGATCTCTCCAGGGCGCGGGCCCAGGCGGTGCGCCGGGCGCTGGAAAACCGGTCCGTGCCCATCGGCGGCGTCACCTGGTTCGGGGAATCCCGGCCCGCCGTCCCCACGGCGGACAATGTGCGCGAGCGCCTGAACCGCCGGGTCGATGTCACCGTGGTGCGGGACTGACGCTGGGCGTCACCGTTTCGTTTCTCCCTTCAAGCGGCGTCATGGCGCGCCATATCCCCTTCAGGCAGTGGTAAACTGCTGTCAAAAGCACGGTCCAGTTTCCGGAGATGCCATGTCTTCCCCCGATCCCGCCGCCCAAGCCGGCTCCGCCACGGACGATCTGCCGTCCTGGTCCCTCGACGATCTCTATAAAAGCCTTGAGGATCCGGCGATCGCCGCTGATCTCGACCGGCTGACCCGCGAGACCCAGGCCTTCGCGCAGCGCTATCAGGGCAAGACCGCTGCCTTGATCGAAAGCGCGGCCTCGGCCGAGGCGGGCGGCGCGGCGCTGCTTGAGGCGATCGCGCAGTATGAAGCGATCAGCGATCTGAGCGGGCGGCTCGGCTCTTACGCCAGCCTGATTTTCGCGGCCAATAACAGCGATCCTCAGCGTGCCAAGTTCTATGCGGATACCCAATCGAAACTGACCGAGCTGGCCGCGAGCCTGCTGTTCTTCGAACATGAGTTGAACGATATCGGCGACGAGGCGCTCGAGGCCGCGCTGAACGGCTCAGGCCTCGCCCGCTACCGCTCCTGGCTCAGGCAGTTGCGGGCCTTGAAACCTTATCGTCTGTCCCAGGAGCTGGAGCGGTTCTCCCTGGAGCGCGATCAGACGGCCAGCACCGCCTGGACCCGGCTTTACGATCAGACCCTGAGCGATCTGCGCGTCGAGGTGGACGGCAAACCCCTGACCCTGGTCGAGGCCATGGACCTGTTCAGCGATCTGGACCGGGCGCGCCGTCAGGCGGCGGCGGAGGCGGTCAAAGCCGTCTGTGAGCGGAACGCTCCGTTGTTCGGGCTTCTCTTCAACACGCTCGTCAAGGACAAGGCTATCGAGGACCGCTGGCGCGGGCTCGATCATCCGACCCGATCGCGCCATCTCTCGAACGATGTGGACGGTGAGGTGGTCGAGGCACTGGCTGCGGCCGTGCGCGAGTCCTATCCGCGCCTGTCCCACCGCTATTATGCCTGGAAGGCGAAAGCGCTGGGGTTCGATAAGCTCGCCTATTGGGACCGTCTGGCGCCCTTGGAAGAAAAAAAGGAGCCGGAGATTCCCTGGGACGGCGCCCGGGCGATGGTTTTGGACGCTTTCGGACGGTTCGCGCCGGTCATGGCCGACACCGCCGCGCGGTTCTTCGACCATCACTGGATCGACGCGGTGCCGCGCACGGGCAAATCGGGCGGCGCGTTCTCCCATCCCACGGTGCCGAGCGCGCATCCTTATGTTCTGTTGAACTACCAAGGCAAGGCGCGAGACGTGATGACGCTGGCCCATGAGTTGGGCCACGGGGTGCATCAATGCATGGCGGCACAGCATGGGCCGCTGCTCGCCCGCACGCCTTTGACCCTGGCCGAGACCGCCAGCGTCTTTGGCGAGATGCTGACCTTCCGGACCCTGCTGGATCGTGAGACCGATCCCGCGCGTCGCCGCCTGCTGCTGGCGGCCAAGGTCGAGGACAAGATCGGCACGGTCATGCGCCAGATCGCCTTTTACGAATTCGAGAAAGCGGTCCACGGGCGCGCCCGGAGCGGCGAGCTGACGGCGGAGGATTTCAACGCCGTCTGGCGCGAGACCCAGGAAGCGGCCTTGGGCCCGGCGGTCGATGTTGCGGGCTATGACAGCTACTGGTGCCTGGTGCCCCATTTCATCCATGTGCCGTTTTACGTCTATGCCTATGCCTTCGGCGACGGCCTCGTGAATGCGCTCTACGACATTTACGAACAGGGCGATGAGGGCTTCGTCGAGCGTTATCTGGATCTGCTGGCCGCTGGTGGCACCCGGCGCTATGACGAGGCCTTGAAACCCTTCGGGCTCGATCCGAAAGACCCTGCGTTCTGGACCCGCGGCCTTGATTTAATTGGCCGTCTGATGAGTGAGTTGGAAGAAACCGATGGCTGAGGACCGCGCTAATCTCGGGGGGCTTCTGGGCCGGTATGCCCGTGTCGGCGGCATGATGGGCGGCGTTGCCGCGCGCTATGCCGGCAGCCGGATCATGAACCGGGACAATATGGATCACAGCCGTCACGCGGCGGACCTGAAAGCGGCGCTGGGCGGCCTCAAAGGCCCGCTCATGAAGGTGGCGCAGATCCTGTCCACCATACCCGATATGGTGCCTCCGGAATATTCCGAGGAGCTGGCCCAGCTTCAGACCAACGCGCCGCCCATGGGCTGGACTTTCGTGCGCCGCCGGATGAAAGCGGAACTGGGCGCCGACTGGGCCGCGAAATTCGAGTCCTTCGACCGGGACGCCTCCGCGGCGGCGTCCCTGGGGCAAGTGCACAAGGCGGTCCATGCGGATGGCCGGGTGCTCGCCTGCAAACTTCAGTATCCGGATATGCAGTCGGCGGTCGAGGCGGATCTGAGCCAGCTCAATATCATCCTGTCGATCTATAAGCGTATGGACAATGCCATCGATCCCACCCAGATCGCCGAGGAGCTGGAAGCGCGCCTGCGCGAGGAGCTGGACTACGAACGGGAAGCCGCCCATATGCGGCTTTACGGCGCCATGCTGGCCGATCAGCCCGCCATCACCGTGCCGGAGGTAATCGCGGATCTTTCGACCCGCCGCCTGCTGAGCATGACCTGGCTCACCGGCAACCGCATTCTGGACTACAAGGCGCGGGACCTGGACGTCCGCAACGAGATCGCCAAGGCGCTGTTCCATGCCTGGTGGCATCCGTTCAGCCATTATGCGGTGATCCATGGCGATCCCCATCTGGGCAACTACTCCGTCTGGGAACGGGACGGCGCGGCGGGGATCAATCTGCTCGATTTCGGCTGTGTCCGGATCTTCCCGCCCCATTTTGTGGACGGTGTGGTCAATCTCTATCGCGGCCTGCTGCAAGACGACCGGGACATGGTGGTCGCCGCTTATGAGCATTGGGGCTTCAAGAACCTCTCCAACGAGCTGATCGACGCCCTCAATATCTGGGCGGGCTTCATCTACCGTCCGCTGCTCGATGACCGGGTGCGGACGATTGCCGACGGCATCGCGCCCGGCGATTACGGGCGGCGGGAAGCCTTCGAAGTCCACAAGGCGTTGCGCGTCCACGGGCCGGTGACACCGCCGCGCGAATTCGTCTTCATGGACCGGGCGGCCATTGGCCTCGGCGCTGTCTTTCTGCATCTGGGCGCGGAACTGAATTTCTACGAGATGTTCAACGCGGCCATCGAGGATTTCGACGTGGACCGGGTGGCCAAGGCCCAGGCGGACGCCCTGGCGGCGGCGGGGGTGCCGGACAGCGCCATGTGAGCCGGTCTTGTTTCGGCGCTGCAAAATCCGCATCATTCCATGCGGATGCGCATAACGAGGCCCGGCCATGACCGACGACCTGCTCCAGGATCACCGTTTCCCGATCCCCGACGGCTTTTCCCAGATGAACTGGGTGCACGGCTTCGGCCGTCAGATCGGGCCGCTTTACGAGCGCTATGACGCGGACGGGCGCTATGTGCGCGCCTTTTACGTGGCCGAGCATCACACCAATGGCATGATGAACTGCCATGGGGGCATGCTCATGGCCTTTGCCGATGTCGCCTTCGGCCACGCGGTCTCGGTGCTTTATCCCAAGCGTTATTGGGTGACGGTGCGTCTGCTGACGGATTTCATGTCCGCCGCGCGGCTGGGCGACTGGGTCGAGGGCACCGGCGAGGTGATCGGCGAGGACGGCGATCTTGTCAGCGTGCGCGGGCGCATCTGGTCGGGGGAGCGGAGCCTGATGTCCGGCACCGGCGTTTTCAAGGTCTTGGGCGAGCGGGGGTGAGAAGCGGATCATGAACGGGGCGGCTTATTTTCAACTGCTCGCACGCTATAATGCGTGGGCCAACGGATTGCTCTACGAAGCGGTGGCCGGTCTCACGGAAGAGGAGCGGCGCCAGGACCGCCAGGCCTTTTTCACCTCGATCCACGGCACGCTCAATCACACGATCGTGGCCGACCGGATCTGGCTCAAGCGCCTGACCGGCGACGGGCCCGATTACGACCGGCTCGATCTGGAGCCTTATGACCGGTTCGACATGATCTGCGCCGCGCGCCGGGACGAGGATCAGCGCCTCATCTCCCTGATGCGCTATTACGACGATGCGGCGATTGCCGGACCGTTCGAGTGGCGCAATATGGCGGGCCATGCCATGACCGCGCCGCTCGCCCATGTGCTGGCTCATGTTTTCAACCACCAGACCCACCACCGGGGACAAATCCACACCATGATCAGCCAGACGGGCCGGAAGCCGCCCCAGCTCGATCTCATCTATTTTCCGGAGACCTATGTTTTTCCCAGCCATGAGCAGCGTTCATGAGTTCTGAAAGCCAAAGCGGCGGCCCCCGCGTCAGTCCGATTCCGGAAGGATCGAGGGATGGGCCCTTGACGCCATTCGCAGGCGCCGTGCCGCCCGCGCCGGAGTGGTTCGAAAGGGCCGTGGCGCAGAAGGGCGAGGAAGGCTCGGTGACGGTCGAAGGCGCTGAGATCCGCTATCAGAGCTGGGGCGATCCGGCCAAGCCCGGCCTGCTGCTGACCCATGGCAATGGTGCCCATATGCATTGGTGGGATTGGATCGCGCCGTATCTGGCCCGGGATTACCGGGTGGTCGCCATGACCTTGAGCGGCATGGGCGACAGCGATTGGCGCGGACAATACGCCATGGATCTTTTCGCCCGCGAACAGTTTTCCGTATGCGAAGCGTCCGGGCTTCTGGATCACGCGGTCAAGCCGCTCATCGTGGGCCACAGCTTCGGCGGCTTCGTCACGGTACTGACGGGGTCGCTTTACGGCGACCGCCTTTCCGGCGTGGTGCTGGTGGACTCGCCCGTGGCCCCGCCGGGCGAGCGGCGCGGCGGGCCGCCGCGGGATATCCGGCCCACCAAGACCTATCCGGATCTGGTCCAGGCGCTGTCCCGCTTCCGGCTCGCCCCGCCGCAAGCCTGCGAGAACCTCTATATTCTCGATTACATCGCGCGCCGCTCGCTGCGCCAGGTGGAGGGAGGATGGACCTGGAAGTTCGATCCCCATATCTGGCAGCGCTTTTCCATCGGCGATATGAGCGAACGCCTGCGCGCCATGCCGTGCCGCATCGGCATTTTCCGAGGGCAGTATTCCGCGATCTTTCCCGAAGAGGTGGGCGCATACATGTTCGCTCTGCTGGGCCACGCGGTGCCCGTGGTGGAGATCCCCGAAGCGCGCCACCACGTCATGCTCGACCAGCCGCTTGCGTTCGTCTCGGCCTTGCGCGCGCTTTTGTCCGACTGGGATCACTCGGTGGCAACCCGTCAGGTTTAGCATCGGCCCGAAACTGCGGCTTAGTCACCCTACGGCTTGCGGGGGTAGGGCGCTTTGATATAGTCCGCGCGATTTTTCGGCATCCGGAACAGGCTTATGGCAATGGCTGACAACCACCAGACCCCGGCTGGGGATCATAAAAAAGGCTCTATGGACATCAGCGAGCAGGAGCGGACCTGGAACGCGTTCATGGGTCTCACCAAGCTCGGCACTTTCGCGACCGTGGCCATCGTCGCCTTCCTGACCATGTGGCTGGTCCTGGGCTGGAACTTCCTGCCCGCGATGCTGATCGTCGGTCTGCTCGTCGCGATTTTGATGTTCGTGATGGGCTGAACCGGGCCATCCGCGACTCTCACGCTATATGCTGTCTATAGTGTGCTTTCCGGCTTGGGAAATCCGGATGGTCCGTCATAGCTACAGAAGGGGCGTCTCATGAAAATCGCCGTGCCACGGGAAGTTCGCGATCACGAAACCCGCGTTGCCCTGTCGCCCGAGACAGCGGCCAAGTTCAAGGCGATGGGGGCCGAGGTCGTGGTTGAGACCGGGGCTGGCGCGGGCTCCCACATCACCGACAAGGCCTTTGAGGAGGCCGGGGCCCGGATCACCCAATCCTTCGCGGAAACCGTCGCGGGCGCCGATCTGGTGCTGAAAGTGCGCCATCCCATGGACAGCGAGCTCGATGCCCTGGCGCCGGGCACCCTGCTGGTCGCCCTGCTCAATCCGTTCGGCGAAGGCGCCCTGATGGCGGCCCTGGCGGAACGCAAGATCACCGCCTTTTCGCTGGAGTTCATGCCGCGTATCACGCGGGCCCAGTCCATGGATGTGCTGTCGTCCCAGTCAAATCTGGCGGGCTACAAGGCCGTTCTCGACGCGGCAGGGGCTTTCCACAGGGCCTTCCCGCAGATGATGACGGCGGCGGGCACCATTCCGCCCGCCAAGGTCTTCGTCATGGGCGCGGGCGTCGCCGGCCTGCAAGCCATCGCCACCGCCAAGCGCCTGGGCGCCCGGGTTAGCGCCACGGATGTGCGCGCGGCCGTCAAGGAACAGGTCCAGAGCCTCGGCGCCAGCTTCGTCATGGTGGACTCCGACGAGACCAAGGAAGCGGAGACCACCGGCGGCTACGCCAAGGAAATGAGCGACGACTATAAGCGCCGCCAGGCCGAACTGGTCGCCCAGACCATCGCCAAACAGGATGTGGTGATCACCACGGCCCTGATCCCCGGGCGGCCCGCACCCTTGCTGGTGACCGAAGAGATGGTGCGCTCCATGGCGCCCGGTTCGGTGATCGTCGATCTCGCGGTGGAGCAGGGCGGCAACTGCGCCTTGTCCGAACCGGGGCAGATCGTCGAGGTCGATGGCGTGACCATTATCGGCCTGTTCAACACGCCCGGCCGCATGGCCGATGATGCCTCGGCCCTGTTCGCTCGCAATGTGCTCAACTTCCTGACGCCCATGATCGACAAGGAAACGGGCACGCTCGCCATCGACTGGGACGACGAGATCGTCCAGGGCACGTTGGTGACGCGGGACGGCGCGATCGTCCATCCCAACCTGCAGGCGCATTGATCCCCCAACCGCGCCACCTATCCGCCTGTTCTGTTGCGCCCCTGTACGACACAAGGGCATCATGGGATACTTAAGCGATCGGCCTGACCGAATGGGCCGAAGACAATGGCTTGTGGGGTGGCTGTGGGGCAGTCGGTTTTGGAACTGTCCGGGGTGTCGAAGACGTACGGCACGTTCCGGGCGGTCGATGATTTAAGTTTCTCCGTCGAACCGGGCGAGATTTTCGGATTTCTGGGGCCGAACGGCGCCGGGAAGACGACGACCTTGCGTATGATTCTCGACATCATCCGCCCGACGACCGGGCGGGTCATGGTGCTGGGGGCGGAGTCGGCCCTCGATGTGCGCCACCGGCTCGGCTATCTGCCCGAGGAGCGCGGTCTTTATAAGAAGATGACCGCCGTTCAGACCATCACCTATTTCGCCCAGCTCAAAGGCATGAACGGGGCTGCCGCCAAGCGCCGGGCCATGGAGCTTCTGGAGCGCTTCGGCCTCACCGATTTCGCCAAAGCCAAGATCGAGGCCCTGTCCAAGGGCATGGCCCAGAAGGTCCAGGTGCTTTCGGCCATCGCCCATGAGCCGGAACTGGTCATTCTGGACGAGCCGTTTTCCGGCCTCGATCCGGTGAACCAGCAGGTTCTGGAGGAAATGATCCTCGATCTGGCGGGTCAGGACCGCACGATCCTGTTCTCCACCCATGTCATGCAGCATGCGGAGCGTTTGTGCGACCGGCTGCTGTTGATTGCCCAGGGCAAGAACGTGTTTTACGGCACGCTGCAGGAAGCGCGGGAGACCTTGCCGCGCCGGGTGCGCATCGAGACCGACGACCGCACGGGCGAGGATGTGCGCCTGCTCGAGGGCCTGCCGGGCGTGGTGTCCATCGAGCCCATCGGCGATGGCGAGCATCCGGGCCGCTGGGAGGCCGAGCTGCGCCAGGGCGCGGATCCGCAGGAAATTCTCAAGGCCTGTTTCGAGCGCGGCATCCGCCTGCGCCAGTTCGATCTGTCCGAGCCGTCGCTGCATGAAATTTTCGTACAGCTTGTGGGGCCCGAGGCGCGGGAGGTGCATTTCCGATGAGAGCGATCCTTCTCATAGCCTTCCGCGAATACCGCCAATATGTCATGACGCGGGGCTTCTGGCTCAGCCTGCTGATGTTCCCGATCTTTCTCGGGCTCGGCGCGACCATTCCGCAATTCCTTGAAGGGGCCTCGCCCCAGCGCCATTACGTGCTGGTGGACCGCACGGGCATTATCGAGGACCAGGTGGAGGCCGCGTTCGAGCGCGATTATCAGCGTACGGTGCTCCAGGGCCTTTCCATCTATCTGCGCGGCGCGGTCGAGCCCGAGGCGTTGCAACAGGGCCGCATCCCGCCGCTTTATCTGACCGTGAGCGTCGGCGCGGCGGAAGTCACCGCCTTTATCGAAGCGGGCGGCATCGAGGCGGCGCTCGATACTGTGGCGCCTTATCTGCGCGAAGGCGTGCCGCCTTACACGGTGCCGCGCCGCCGTTTCGTGCGGGTGGATCTGCCCGAGGCCATCGACGCCAACGCGCCGCTCGATGAGATCGCCGATGCCCTGGCGCCTTATCTGATGGGCAACCGCGAGGTGCGGACACCGGACGGCGAGAAGGAGCTATTTGCCGCCATCCTGATCCC
Source organism: uncultured Alphaproteobacteria bacterium (assembly GCA_964612085.1). Lineage (GTDB taxonomy): Bacteria > Pseudomonadota > Alphaproteobacteria > JAJFIK01 > JAJFIK01 > CAZTCJ01. Next base: position 40,625 of record CAZTCJ010000010.1, on the reverse strand, counting down.
GGAAGCCCTTGCAGGCGAGACCTGGAGCGCGGAAACGGTGCAATATTGGAGCACCAATATCGCCGATGACGCCCTCAGGGACCGGTTCGCGGCGATCTTGAACGAGGAGTTGCGCCAGCGCGAATATGGCCGGCGCGGCATCGACCCGTCCACCATCGCGGCCGTCGAGCGCCAGAGCGCCAGCGTGCGCAGCTTCGATCCGCGCAAGGAGGAAACCGGCGGGCGCATCAGCCTCAAGGACCGGATCGAGCAGGTGATTCCTTACGCGCTGACCTATCTGTTGTGGGTCGGCATCTTCACGGTCGCCAATATCCTGCTCACCAATGTGATCGAGGAGAAGTCGAACAAGATCATCGAGGTGCTGCTTTCCTCGGTGACGGCGCACGAACTGATGTTCGGCAAGCTGATCGGCATTCTGGGCGTCGGCCTCACCACCATCTCTTTCTGGATCGGCGGCTCGGTGCTGGTCTTCAGCCTGTTGCCGGGCGATGTCTCGCAGATCGGGCCGCCCATTGTCGACCTCTTCCTGTCGACGCCGCTTCTGCCGTTCTTCCTGTTCTATTTCCTGGCCGGCTATGTGATGTTCGCCGCCGTGTTCCTGGGTGTGGGCAGCATGTGCAACTCCATGAGCGACGCCCAGACCTATATGGGCCCACTCATCCTGATCCTGTTCGTGCCGCTGATCACGCTGACGATCATCCCGCGCGACCCGAACGGCCTCATCGCCACGGTGATGTCGTGGGTGCCGATCTACACGCCCTTCACCATGATGATGCGCATTTCCGCCGATCCGCCGCTTTTCGATGTGATCGGAACGGCCATTTGGGTGATCGTCACTGCTGGCTTCATCCTGTGGCTTATGGGACGCTTGTTCCGGAACAGCGTCTTGAGGACCGGTCAGCCGCCCAAGATCAGCGAGATTTTCCGCCTCTTGCGCATGAACCGGATTTAACGACCGGATCGGGATCTCAAGGTTGTAGGTTAAGCGCATGAGGCGGGTGGAATCGGTTTCCGCCCGGGCGGGGGCAGGGCTCTTTTTGCCGGGAGCCATGGGCCAACTGTAACCATAGGGGCGAGTATCGTGCCACCAGCCTCTTCTTTCCGGATACGCGAAGCGGTGCCAGCGGACGCGGGCGCCGTCTGTGCCGTGATCAAAGAGTCCATCACCAAGCTGTGCGTTTCGGATCACCGGGACGATCCGGTCATCATCGACGAGTGGCTCGCCAACAAGAACCCGATCCATGTCGCCTTGTGGATCTCGAATGCCAAGCATCACGTCTTTGTGCTGAAGGAAGCAGGGCAGATCATAGGGGTTGGCGGACTGTCTGAGTCCGGAGAAATCACGCTGCTTTATGTGCTGCCCAAGGTACGCTATCGCGGCGGCGGCAAGCTGATGCTGCGCCGGCTTGAAGACCGTGCCCAGGTTCTGGGCCTGACCGAATTGACGCTGACCAGCACGACCACCGCACACGGATTTTTCCGCGCGGCGGGCTATCAGACCTGGGGCGCGCCGGTCTCCGGCGTGGGCAAGGCCTTGTCCTATCCCATGGGGCGGACCCTGAGCGCGCAGGATCGCGTTGACACTGACGCATGGTCGGACACGCCCGTTACGGCCGGATAATGCGTATTATCCGGGGCCAGCGCTTTTGATTTGAATTTTAGGGAAATGGTGCCGGGGGCGCTTCGCGGCAAACGAATCTTGCCCGCCTGCGCTCCGACGGAACCGGACCCGCGCCTTGACTGGCACAGGGGTCCGGCGGCATCGGATCGTTCTGTCGAGAAGTGCGGGAAGCGTTAGCGCAAAAGGCCTTCGCGCTGTGCCCGCTTGCGCGCCAGCTTGCGAGCCCGGCGGATCGCTTCCGCCTTTTCGCGCGCGCGCTTTTCAGAGGGTTTTTCGTAGTAGTTGCGAAGCTTCATTTCCCGGAAGATGCCTTCACGCTGCATCTTCTTTTTAAGCGCGCGAAGCGCTTGATCGACATTGTTATCGCGAACGAAAATCTGCACGTGTCCTCCAGTCGTCAATGGCGGTGGCTGTGCGCGCCGGTCTTGCGGACCAGCGGCTTACGCGCCACAGGTAATCCCGTCGAATGGCCCTTTGGCGGTTCTCACCGGAAGACCCGGTTCAAGCCTTGATCCGCATCATGGGCCGCAAAGACGCAAACCCGAAGGACCTCTCGGCACTTCGGGTTGAATAGAAATACCCTAAAAAGCCCCCGTTGTCCAGGTTTAGGTTGTACTAGGGGAGAGAATTTGACATTTGAGTCCCGGTTGCAGTCGGCTTCGTTCTCAAATGTCAAATTCAAAAGCTCCACTAGAAACAATACTTTGCTAGTGGTTCTTTTGATTCCAACATTTGCTTGCGAGCGTGCGGCGCTTGGGGTGCAAATGTTGGAATCGAACCACTAGCAGGCGGCGCGGGCCAAAACCCCTTGTAAGGGTGGACGTAAAACCAAGAGGGAGCGCCATGACTCTGTTGAAGATTGCCCGTATGGGCCATCCGGTGCTGCGGCGCAAGGCCGAGGCGGTCGCCGACCCGGCGGCGCCCGAGATCCAGCAGCTCGCGGCCGCCATGGTCGCGACCATGGCCGATGCCGATGGCGCGGGCCTGGCCGGACCGCAGATCTACCAGTCCAAGCGGATCATCGTCTTTCACGCGCCAGGCGAGCGGAGCGACACGGACGACGGCCTCGCCACGGCGCCCCTGACCGTGCTCATCAATCCGGAGATCGAGATCCTGTCCGACCGGATGGAAGAGGACTGGGAGGGCTGCCTGTCGATCCCCGGGCTCAGAGGCAAGGTGCCGCGCCATACCCATATCCGCTATGCGGGCATGGGCCCGGATGGCAAGCCCATCGAGCGGGAGGCCTCGGGCTTTCATGCCCGCGTGGTGCAGCACGAAGTGGATCATCTCGACGGGGTGCTCTATCTCGATCGCATGCGGGACTTCGACACACTCACATTCGAAAGCGAATGGGTCCATCATATGAAGCCGACCGGTAAGGGAGATGCGTAATGGCCGCTGATGCGCCGTCTACAGATCATGATCTCGATAAGGCCCGGCAGGCAATTCTGGATGCGGCCCTGGAGCTGGCCCCGTTCGAGGGTTGGAGCGTGCCCACCTTGCGCCGCGCGGCCAGTGACGCAGGCTATGACAGGCCGACGCAGTTGCGCGCTTTCCCGCGCGGCGTCATCGATCTCATCGATCTTTATACGGAGCGCTGCGATGCCCGCATGGAAGAGGCGCTCGCGGCCCTCGATCTCGATGCCATGCGGATCCGCGAAAAAGTGACCGTGGCGGTCCGCGCCCGGATCGAGGCCATGGCGGACCATAAACAGGCGGCCCACAAGGCCATGCAGTTCCTGGCGCTGCCTATGCACGCGCCCGACGGCATGGCCCATGTGGCGCGCACGGCGGACCGGATCTGGCGGGCCATCGGCGATACGTCCACGGATTTCAACTACTACACGAAGCGGGCGACCCTGAGCCTGGTCTATTCCTCGACCGTGCTGGTGTGGTTCGACGACACCACCCCCGATCATGCGGAGACCTGGGCCTTTCTCGACCGGCGGATCGAAAACGTCATGAGCTTCGAGAAGGTCAAGGCGAAGGCGCGCGACGGCTTTTCCCGCATGCCCTCGCCTTTGGGCGTGCTGGCGGGCCTGCGCTATCCGGGGCCGCGGCCCCGGCGCTGAATCGCTGTCTACATGTTGGCGTGTTCGTTGAGGAAAGCCTCCAGGTCCTTGACCGCGATGCGCCATTCGCGCCCGAACTTGATGGCGCGCAATTTCTTCTCGCGGATCCAGGTCCGGATCGTACTTTCCTTGACTTTGAGCTGCTCGGCCGTTTCGTGAACGGTCAGCAGCGGCTTACTCAACATGATATTTGCCCTGACCCTTAAAGCGCATAAGCGCTGGATAACGAAGCATGTGTGCCTTTTTAGCCGGTTCTGGGGCCATGCCCAACCGGTGTCTCTTTTAAGCACCCGTTGAAGTCGAACAAATAACTACATATTCGGGCGGCTGTTAAGGGGAAACAGCCGTGTCGCGTGCCCCATTTTACGGCCGGGCCGCACCGAGGTCTTGCCGTAGAGGGTCAGAGCGGTGTCGGGCCGGGCGAGAATGGCGGCCCAGTCATGGACCGCGTCCCCCAGCAGGTTTTCCATCACCGCATCGGCGAACCGGGTGGTGGGGCCGAGGGGCCAGCCGGCGACCGCACGGATATGCTGCTGGAACTGGTTGACCACGCAGGCATCCAGCGTCCAGTGGCCGGAATTGTGGACGCGCGGGGAAACCTCATTGACCAGAAGCGTGCCGTCGGCCTGCTCGAACATCTCCACGCCCATAACGCCCACATAATCGAGCGCCGTCACGATTTGCGCCGCCATGCCGCGCGCCTTGCGGGCCTGGGCTTCGTCCATGCTGGCAGGCACCAGCGAACGGGCCAGTACGTGATCGCGGTGCTCGTTTTCCGCCACGTCGTAACAGGCGACATCGCCATCGGCGCTGCGCGCGGCGATAACGGAAAGCTCCCGCCGGAACGGCACGAACTGCTCCAGAATGGACGGCGCCCGGCCGACGGCGTCCCAGGCGGCTTCCCGGTCGGAGCCGGACTTGAGTTTCATTTGCCCTTTGCCGTCGTATCCGAAGCGGCGGGTCTTGAGGATGCTGGGCGTGCCGAGCTTCTGGATGGCGCCCACCAGATCCGCCCCATTGCCCACGGGCGCGAAGCCTGCGGTGGCGATGCCGATGCCGTTCAGGAAGGTTTTTTCCTGCAGCCGGTCCTGGGCCACCCTGAGGGCGCGGGGACCGGGCCGGACCGTCATGCGCTCGGCCAGGAAAGCGACCGTATCGACGGGCACGTTCTCGAACTCATAGGTGATGGCGTCGACACTGCCGGCGAAGGCGGTCAGCGCCGCTTCATCGTCATAGTCCGCTTGCGTCGAAACGGTTGCCGGACGTGTGGCCGGCGCGTTGTCTTCCGGGCAGTAGACATGGGTTTCCAGGCCCACCCGGGCGGCTTCAAGCGCCAGCAGGCGGCCGAGCTGACCGCCGCCCAGAATGCCGATGGTGGCGCCGGGCGCGAGGGGCGGACTGATCTTCGATGCCGTCATGCCGCCCGCCGCCTCGTCTTTGTTTTCGTCTTCGACTTCGGGGACGTCTTCTTTTTCGCCGCAGCTTTCTTTTTGACGGCCGGTTTCTTGGCCTCGTCCACAGGGCTTTCCGCGACGGCCCCGGTCTGGGCCGCGCGCCATGCATCGAGCCGTCTGGCCAGCGCTGCATCCCCCAGCGCCAGGATCGAGGCCGCCAGCAGTCCCGCGTTCTTCGCGCCCGAGGTGCCGATGGCCAGGGTGCCCACGGGCACGCCGCCCGGCATCTGGACAATGGACAACAGGCTGTCGAGTCCGTTCAGAGCTTTCGATTGGACCGGCACGCCCAGCACTGGCAGCGGCGTCATGGCCGCCACCATGCCCGGCAGATGGGCCGCGCCGCCCGCGCCCGCGATGATCACCTTGATGCCTTGCGCCTTGGCGGACCGGGCGAATTCAACCAGCCGGTCCGGCGTGCGGTGGGCGGAGACGATTCGCGCCTCGGCGGCGACACCGAGAGCCTCAAGCATGTCCACCGCATGACCCATGGTCGGCCAATCCGACTGACTGCCCATGATCACCGCGACCTCGGCTTTGCTTTTACTCATGAATTCAGTTCCGGCGGGCAAAAAAGAGACTTTAGGAGGTGTAACGGGGTCAGAACAGGGCTGATCCGTCCGGGAAAGCACAAAAAGCGTCATCACAGCACAGTGTGAGGACGTGACAGGGCGCGTTTTAGGGGACAGATGGGGTCAAGGCCCCTCTGTCAGGCAATGATGTCGGGATAAAGCTCGTCTTCGATCCGCGCAATCTCATCGCGCAAAAAAAGCTTGCGCTTCTTGAGGCGCTGAACCTGAAGTTGGTCCTGAGCCGGACGGCCCGCCAAGCTGGCAATCGCCACGTCGAGATCCCGATGTTCCTCGCGCAGGCCAAAAAGCCGATCGCGCATTCCTTTGTCTTCGTCGAAGATCATGGACTGTTGCACCCGAAACTTACGAAAATGACGTCTAGTCAGTGGGGTACCGTAAAGGGTTCAAAACGGCAAGCCTCTCCGATCTTAAGATTACAAGGCAAACACGGCGTTAATAAGCGCGTCGATCAGAGCAAGATCGTGCGGCTTTCCGCTCTCATGTTCGAGCTTTCTCGCATAGAGAACGAGATTGGCGCGGGCTTGTGCCTTTGCAAGGGCCGGGTTGGGGGCCGGATCGCGGGCCGGACCGGGCCGGTTGGCGTTGTCTTGCCCCTGATGCTCTGTGATGGCGGCTTCCAGAAGCGTCTGCTCGATGCGTTCGGCGCCCAGTTCGGCCTCCAGAACCTGTTTGCGCAGGTCTGCCGCCATCTCCGCCGTGACCGGCGGGGCCGGGTGCTTGAGGCCGCGCCGGACAGCGCGCAAGGGCCTTGTCACGCCGTCCGAGAACGGATGGAGGGTCCGTTCGATGGCTTCGAAGGTCCCGGTATCGAACGCAGGCGCGCCGATCGCGGCGGACCAGCAGCAGACCAGCACCACATTCACATTGGCGCCGTGGGCGTCCTGGAGCGCCAAAGCGGCATCGGCGACGCCCACCCGTCCATAGACATCGAGCGACCAGGCCCAGAAATCCTCTGTATCAGGATGGGGCACTGGGATCCTTCCAGCGGCGCATGTCCGGCATGTCGAGGCCGAACTGATCGAGCACTCTGCCCACCGAATGGTCAATCAGATCACCGAGCGTCTGGGGCTTTGCATAAAAAGCGGGCAGAGGTGGCGCGATAACGGCCCCCATTTCCGAGAGCGCCGTCATGGTGCGCAGATGACCGGTGTGAAACGGGGTTTCCCGGACCATCAGCACCAGCTTGCGCCGTTCCTTCAAAACCACGTCGGCGGCGCGTGTGATCAATGTCGTGGTCACCCCTGTGGCGATCTCCGACATGGATTTGACCGAACACGGCGCAATGACCATGCCCGCGGTCTTGAAGGATCCGGAGGAAATGGAGGCGCCCATATTGCCGATGGCGTGGCGCTCATGGACGAGCGCGTCCAGATCCTTGGCCCGCTTGTCGGTCTCGTAGCTGAGCGTCATTTCAGCCGCCTTGCTCACCACAAGGTGCACTTCCACGCCCAGGGTCCGCAGGACTTCCAGGAGCCGCACGCCATAGATGACGCCGGATGCGCCGGTGATGCCTACGATCAATCTTTGCGGTTCATTCATGATTCTCAACGATATTCGTTAGTCCACAGGTCCCCGTACGACATTTTTTTACCTTTGCCGATTGAAAGGCGCTGACAAGCCCCCAGGATAATGGTTAGATAGATGTGTAAACCGTAAGGAGGTTCAGCATGGCACTTGAATCCCACTTGGTTGAACTGAGCGCGAAACATCGCAAGATCGACAAGGCCCTTCACGAAGAACTCCAGCATCCCGCTGCCGATCCCCTAAAGATCACCGACCTCAAGAAACAAAAGCTCCGACTTAAGGAAGAGATGGAACGCGTCCGGCTGCAACTCCAGTAGCTGCGGCACTCTATCCCATCAGTGTGACGGATCCTGACGGTTCTCGCCGTTCTCAGGGCACTCTCCTTCTGATTGTTCTGACGACGGATCGTCAGGATCTGTCCAGCCCCACTCGTCCTCTTCCGAGAGCGCCTTCTGGTATTGCCAGAAGCAATAGGCGGCATAGGCGAAGGTGACTGTTCCGATTGTGAGGAACAGACAGGGCACGACCCATGACGCCAGCCCGAAGGCCTGTTCGGCCCAGGCCGCGCCAATGCCGATGGCCAGCGCGGCGGCGGCCAGCAAAATCCATTCGCCGATGGTCTTGAGCCAGCGGGCCATGGCCGTTCAGCTGCTCAACATCTCTTCCACCATATCCCGCAGGCGGAATTTCTGGACCTTGCCGGTCGAGGTCTTGGGCAGGTCCATGAAAAGGACCCGGCGCGGACATTTGTAATGGGCGAGATTGTCGCGACAATAGGCGATGATGTCTTCTTCCGTGGCCGTCTGGCCCGGTTTCAGGGTGATGCAGGCGACCGGCGTCTCGCCCCATTTGTCGTCCGACTTGGCGACGACGGCGGCCTCCAGCACCGCCGGATGGCGGTAGAGTGTGTCTTCCACCTCAATGGAAGAGATATTCTCGCCGCCGGAAATGATGATATCCTTCGAACGGTCCTTGAGCTGAATATAGCCGTCCTCATGCCAGACACCGAGATCGCCCGAATGGAACCAGCCATGGGCGAAGGCGTCGCGCGTTGCCGACGGGTTCTTGAGATAGCCCTTCATGACCACATTGCCGCGAAACATGACCTCGCCCATGGTCTCACCGTCCTTGGGCACGTCTTCCATGGTGTCGGGGTTGCGCACCGACAGGTTCTCCAGCACCGGATAGCGCACGCCCTGGCGCGCCTTGATCTGCGCCTGTTCGTCCGCTGGCAGATCGTTCCATTCTTCCTGCCAGGCATTGATGACCGAGGGGCCATAAGTTTCGGTCAGACCGTACAGATGGGTGATATCGAAGCCCTGGGCTTCCATGGCGCCGATCACGGCGGCGGGCGGCGGGGCAGCGGCGGTGAAGAAGGCGATGCGGTGCGTCAACTCGCGCCGTTCCTCGGGCTTGGCATTGATCAGCATGCCCATGACAATGGGCGCGCCGCACAGATGGGTGACGTTGTGCTCCGCGCAGGCTTCGAAAATGCGTGCGGCTTCCACCCGGCGCAGGCAGACATGGGTGCCCGCCAGGATGCTCAAGGACCAGGTGAAGCACCAGCCATTGCAATGGAACATGGGCAGGGTCCACAGATAGACCGGATGCTGCGGCATGCCGGCGGTGACCACATTGCCCATGGCGAGCAGATACGCGCCCCTGTGGTGGAAGACGACGCCTTTCGGATTGCCGGTGGTGCCGGAGGTGTAATTGAGCGCGATGGCGTCCCATTCGTCATCGGGCCACACCCACTCGTGATCCGGGTCGCCTGCGCCGATAAAGGCCTCATAGTCCATCAAGCCGATGCGCTCTCCGGGTCCGGAATATTCCGGATCGTCGATGTCGATCACGAGCGGTTTGGCTTTGCACTGTTTGAGCGCGTCCTGCACCAGAGGAGAGAATTCCCGGTCGACAAACACGGCACGAGTTTCTCCGTGGTCGAAGATAAAGGCGATGGCGGCCGCATCGAGCCGGTAGTTGATGGCGTTGAGCACGGCCCCGGTCATGGGCACGCCGTAATGCATCTCCAGCATGGCAGGGATGTTGGGCGCGACAACCGAGACGGTATCGCCCTTGCCGATCCCGTTGGCGCGCAGGGCCGAGGCCAGCCGCCGGCAGCGGGCGTAAAAGGCCCCATAGGTGAGGCGTGTCTTGCCGTGAATGACGGCCGGGCGTTCGGGAAAAACACTGGCCGCGCGGACGAGATAACCGAGCGGCGTCAGCGGTTGATAGTTGGCCGGGTTCTTGTCGAGATCCACATCATATTTGGTCGCGTTCATGCGTTTCCCCTTCAAGGCCTTATGACCGTTCAGAGCAAAAGGCTACTGAAGGGGGAGAAGATCGGCAAGGGGAGGGATTGGCGGCATAAAAGCCGCTACCGGTTCTTGACAAGACGCGTGAACACTTTTCCTGTGGGCGTGCGGTCGTAAAAGGAGGATCCAATGGCGCGCAGCGACAAGGTGGTGATTGTCACGGGCGGCGCCCGGGGGATCGGCTTGGCTTGCGCGCGCCGGTTCGCCCGCAACGGCTATAAGGTCGTCATCGCCGATATCGACGAGAAAGCAGGCGCCAGCGCGCGGGACGAGATTACCGCCGCCGGGTCCGATGCGCTTTTCGTCCATTGCGATGTGGGCGAACGGCTCGACATCCATAATCTGATGGCCGCGACGCTCGACAGTTTCAATCGCGTTGACGTACTGATCAACAACGCGGCAGTCGCAGCGGGTGCGGATTTTCTGAACCAGGAGGAAGCGGATTTCGACCGGGTGATGCAGGTCAATCTGAAAGGCGCGTTTCTGGCGAGCCAGGCCGCAGCCAGGCAGATGGTGGCCCAGATCGAAGAAGATGCCGCCCAGACCGATCCGGTCGCCAACCGCAGCTATTCCATCATCAACATGTCCTCGGTCAACGCCATCCTGGCGGTGGCCGATCAGGTGCCCTATGTGGTCTCCAAGGGTGCGATCAATCAGTTGACCCGGGTCATGGCGCTGGCGCTCGCGCGCTACGGCATAAGGGTCAATGCCATCGGGCCGGGCAGCATCAATACGGATGTCATGAAGTCGGTGGTGCGGGATTCCAATGCCCGGCGCGACGTCCTGGAGCGCACGCCCTTGGGGCGCATCGGCGAGGCCGATGAGATCGCCGCCATCGCCCAGTTCCTGGCCTCGAAAGATGCCAGCTACGTCACCGGCCAGTGCATTTATGCTGATGGCGGACGGTTGCCGCTCAACTACACGGTCTCGCAGACGGGCCGGGCGGAATAACGCTTTTATGTAGTGGGTTGGTGGTGCCGCCCATAAAAAAGCCCGCACGGATCATCTCCGCACGGGCTTTAATTCAGCTCATAGACCGATCAGATCTTGATATTATCGCCGAACACGTCTTCCGGGCGCGGGGCCTGTTCAACCTCGTGCTCGACCGGACCGGGCCCGTCGGCGGCCACTTCGCCCTGCTTCTGGAACGGATCGGCGGCAGGCGCTTCGTTGCTGGTGATGCCCAACGTCTCGTCGATCGGCCGCAGGGTCTCGTCGTCGGGGGCCGCCACGGGCTTGCCCATCTTGGCCCGCCGGTCGGCCGCCTTGGTCACGGCGGCATCGAGATCGAGCTGGCTGCACAGGCCCAGCGTCACCGGATCCACCGGTTTCAGATTGGCCGAATTCCAGTGGGACCGGTCGCGCACGGCCTGAATGGTCGGCTTGGTGGTGCCGATCAGCTTGCAGACCTGGGCGTCGGTCATTTCCGGGTGGTGGCGCAACAGCCACATAATCGCGTCCGGCCGGTCCTGGCGGCGCGACACGGGCGTATAGCGGGGGCCTTTACGCTTGGGCGTCGGCACCTGCACGCGCTTTTGCGACAGGGTCAGCCGGTAGCTGGGGTCGGCCGCCGCTTTCTCGATATCGTCGCGGGCCAATTGGCCGTTTGCCACCGGATCCATGCCCTTGATGCCTTGCGCCACGTCGCCATCGGCGATGCCTTTCACTTCAAGCGTGTGAAGGCCGCAGAAATCGGCGATCTGGTCAAAGGTCAGCGCCGTATTTTCGACCAGCCAGACGGCGGTCGCTTTTGGCATAAGAGGCTTGGCCATGATTTCTCCTCCGGAGTGTATCCGTTCTTGTGTTCCCGTTTCCCGCCGGGCCGCGCACCGGACGTCGGCCATGGGCTTTTCCCACAGGCCTTCCGTCGTGCGCGAGGGTTGTCGCCCCCCGGCGGCGTCCATGTCCGTCACCGTTTCATGGAAGTTGGCCCTTATATAGGCGCTTTGGGTGGGGATTGAAACGCTTTTCCCTGGTCAAACTGTCAGATTGGGCAGAGTTCAGCGCCAAGACGGGGCAGGAGCGGTTGTTCCGTCCGGCGCGGTCAGTTGATTTCTACCGACCGCATAAGATCCTTGAAATGATCCCAGCTCTTGGCTGGCCAGACATGGACGGAGGCGGGCGCGATCGAGCGGATGATCGTCACAACCTTCATCGCTTCGTCAAAGTCGGGCGCATCGAATATATCGAGGTAGTTGAATGGGCCCAGGACGGCGTAATTGGCGCGCCATTCGATTTGCCGGCATTCACGCTTGATGCGCTCACTGACCAGCTTTGCGATCCGTTCATATGCCTGCGGTTCGTTCAGCGCCGTCTCATTGATCGTCGTCGTCATAATGAAGGTTGTCATGGCTCGTACTCATTGTCGTTAGCGGTACAGCGGAATAACACCGCACAGCCATGACTGTTCCCGGTGCATTGCACCATGTGCTTGATCTTAGCGCCGCACCAACCGATCCCGACGCAGGGCCGCGTCACATCCGGGTGACTACGATCATGCCGATCCCATAGCAAAGGAGCAGCAACGCCCCGTCGAATCCGATATTGCCCGGACCACGCTGCTGCCGGTGAAGCAGGCCGAGCAGCAGAATTCCGGTCATCAGTATCCCGAGCGCCGCGACGAAAGCCTGTGCTTGCGTGATCGCATGATAAATCGACCCTTGTGCATAGGCGATATCGGAAAAAGCAATAAACAACACGTCGAACGTATTGCCTCCCAGAATACCTGCAACGGCCAGTGTCAGCGCTCCCCGGCGGACGGCTGCAATGGTCGTCACCAGTTCCGGCGTGGACGTGGCGATCGCTGTCATCAGTGTACCAACGATGCTGGCATTCAAGCCGGTCTTGTCAATGAGGATGGCGCCTGTCGCGGCGACGGCATAACCAGCGCCGGCTGTCACCAAACCGAGTGCTCCGATCGCCAGGGCAAGCCGCCACACGCTCGCGCCGCTGAGGCTTGGCTCATCGGGTATATCCGTGCGGGTGTCTGGCGTTGCTGCGGGCTCCCACATGGGCGTCTTTCTGGACTGATCGGCGAGGTAGACTCCGCCGGAATAGATCGCAAACAAAAGAATGGTGACCGGATGAATGCCCAGAACCGATACCGACCCTGTAAGATAAGTCATAAGGACAGCGGTCAGCATAATGATCAAAATGCAGCCGCTGATCATATTCGCGACGGAGGCGGCTGCATGTTCCAGATTGGCCTTGCGATAGACGATATCGGCAATGGCCAGAAAGGCGGTCTGGGCCGCGATACCGCCCACGGCATTTGAAACGGCCAGCTCGGCGCGCCCGTCAAGGGCGGCGGCGACCGAGGTGACGCTGCCGGCCAGAGAGGTGATGGCCCCGAGCACTACTGCCCCTGTAACCGCCTCACCCCATCCGGTCAGGTCGGCGAAACGGTCTGCGAGCCGGGTCAGTCGTGTACCGGCCATCAAAATAACGCCCGCGGCGATGATGAAAATGACGAGTGCTGCAGGAAAGGGAAGGTCGTTTAGAAACAAGTTCAGACTGTTCCAAATCAGGGTGGCTTCGCGATCCGTTGATCAACCGTTTGTTTTGTCTGCCAGCTATGTGCAGGGGCTCTAAAGCGCCTGAAAGAAACGGCAAGTGAAGGATAAAGTTCCTTCGTAGTTTCGTCGCGTTGCGATCCGTCGTGTTTAGCCATAAACCGCCCGTCATACGCAAGGGATATCGCCCCTGGCAGCGTCCCTATCCTTCAGTGTTTCCGGAAAGTTGACCGTCGAACAGATGCTTATGAGCGGGATTGAAACGCTTTTCCCTGGTCAAACTGTCAGCTTCAGCGCGTATGATCGCGGAAAGGCGCGCACTGGAAGGGGGTAACCATGCTCAAAACCGCTGCTTTTCTGGCCGTCGCGGCCGTGTTTGCCATGGGCGTGCCGCCGGGCCTGGCCGCTGAGCGCCAGCGCGCCCGGGATCTGGGCGTCGCGCCAGGCATCCTCGCGCCCGGTCCCTTGAACGCCATCACCGATGTGGCGGGGGTACGCGTCGGCCATGTGAGCTTGCGCGAAGGCGCGCGCATCCGCACCGGCGCGACGGCGATCCTGCCCCATGGCGGTAATCTTTATCAGGATAAAGTGCCGGCGGGCGTCGTGGTTGGGAACGGCTACGGCAAGCTCATGGGCTCGACTCAGATCAGGGAGCTGGGCGAGATCGAGACGCCGATTGTTTTAACGAACACGCTCAATGTGCCCGAGGCGGCGGTGGCGGCCATCGAATGGACCCTCGATCAGCCGGGAAACGACCAAGTATTCTCGGTCAATGCGGTGGTGGGCGAGACCAACGATGCAGGGCTCAATGATATCCGCGCCCGCGCGCTGACGCCGCAGATCATCCGCCGGGCCATCGAGACGGCGGCCGTCGGCCCTGTCGCAGAAGGCGCGGTGGGGGCGGGCACCGGCACCACCGCGTTCGGGTGGAAAGGGGGTATCGGGACGAGTTCCCGCCTGCTGCCGGAGGCGCTGGGCGGGTTTACGGTGGGCGTGCTGGTCCAGTCCAATTACGGCGGTGTGCTAATGGTCGATGGCGTGCCGGTGGGCGAGGCTTTGGGCCAGTATTTCTTGAAAGACTATGCCGATAAGGGGGATGCGGACGGCTCCATCATTATCGTGGTGGCGAGTGATGCGCCCTTGTCGGACCGCAATCTGGAGCGGCTCGCCAATCGGGCCCTGGCGGGGTTGGCGCGCACGGGCGCATCCCTGACCAACGGCTCGGGCGATTATGTCATCGCGTTCTCCACCGGCGGGAGCGTGCGCCGGACGCCGGAGCGGCGGGGGCGGGCGTCCATGGTGGAGGATCTGCCGAATGACCTCTTATCCCCGCTGTCGCAAGCGGTGATCGAAGCGACGGAAGAAGCGATCCTCAACTCCCTGTTCATGGCGGAGACCACAGAGGGCTTCAACAGTGGTACGGGTGAGCCCGCCCGCGTCGAAGCGATACCACTCGACCGTGTCCGGACGATCTTGCGGGAGTACGGGCACGGAGAGTAGGATGCCTTGAGCGGACGCGAAATTCACACCTTGCTTTCCTCGCTGGACGGGCTTTGCGCGCCTGTTCACACGGTCATAAGTGCCGATTGAACAGACGGACGGGGTTGAAAAATGATCCGGCTGGTCCGAGCATTTCGATCGAGCGTCAGTCTGAGAATTCTCACGAAACCAGGAGTCAATCGCATGCCCAAAGTTGATCGCAGCACAGCGCCACGGACCGAACGGAGCGCCTATCCGGGCAAACTTGTCCGCCGGACACACGGATGCTGGAAGACCCGCCTTGGCGATCCCGTTGGGCTGACCCAGATGGGTGTCGGGGAGGTGGAACTGGCGCCCGGAAGCGCTACGGGCTTGCTGCATTATCATCATGGTGCGGATGAGATGATTTATGTTCTGGAAGGCGAAGTCACGCTCGTGGAGGAAGGCGGCGTCGAGGAGGTGCTCCGCGCCGGGGACGCCGCGGGCTGGAAGGCCGGGGCCACGGTCGGGCACACCATTGAAAACCGCTCCCCCTTCCCGGCGCGCATTCTTGAGATCGGCACCCGGCCGCCGGAGGATACGGCTGTCTATGTGGGCTATGATCTGATGTACAGGGCCCTATATGGCGGCAACATCACAATCCGGTCCCGGGCGGGCCGGCCCTACGCCGAGGGCGAAGAGGTTCCGGATTTCGACGACCTTCCTGTGGACGAGCGGTGACACGCCCCTCGCTCTAGACGGGGTTTGCAGACCTTGTCCATACCGTCAGAGCGCTGACCATGCGGAAGGGATTATAAACCCCTTCCGGCGAAGGTACACCCGAAGTGGCCATTGTAGGCACTGCCTTCCTGGTCGCCGTGGGTCGGGCTGACACTGGAATCCATGTCGAGCACGATGGTGTTCACCGGGCAGCGTGCCCAGCGTCCCGGAGACGTAAATCCAGCCGTCCACTTCCGTGGCCTCTGAGAACGGGAAGCCCGCGTCCCGGTACCGGTCGTTAGTCAGATAGTGAATTTCGGCCCCATCCGCCCTGACAGCGGTTGTCAGCGCGAGCGTTGATAACGTCACTACACAAACCAACCTCATCACCCGGTTCTTTCCCATTGCCGCACATGCATTTCGCTCCCGCTCAATGCATCTTCCTTTTCAGTTTCACCCTGCCGCTTGCGCGTGGGCTTTGATCTCAACACCTTCATACGCTTGCAATTGAGCGATCAGGGCAAGCAGATTATCCGCACGGGGATTGCCTTTTGTGCTCAGCATACGCATGAGGCTGGTTTTGTCCTTACCCATGGCGTCAGCCAGCCCGTCAAATCCGATGGTCGCATTCACATAATCACGCAGCAGGCTTTTGCTCACGTCTAAGTCGCCATCAAGCATGGCATTGACGGCTTCTTCCAAAAGGCCGACCCGAAAGGCGGGATCGCTTTGGGCGCGCTCGGCGACGACCGTCCGGAAATCGCGGGTCAAAGGCATGATCAAGGCTCCCGTTTCTTTCGCTTCTTATAGTCCTGCCAATAGGCTTTGGCCTGGGCGATATCGGCGCTCTGGCGCTGTTTCGTTCCGCCACTGAGTAAAATGATCAATGTCGTCCCATCGTAAGCGCAGTAAACGCGATATCCGGGCCCTGTCTGAATGCGGTACTCCAGAACACCCGCCCCGACGCTTTTCAACGCGGACCGGTGACCGGTCTCCAGGCGTTTCAGGGCAGTGGTCACGCGCAGCGCTGCCGGTGCGCTCAGCCGTTCGAACCATTTCTGAAACGGCGCTTTGCCATCACCTGTTTCATAAACCTGAAGGACATTCTCGCTCATTTATTATGATGACGTATATGTCATCAAAATACAAGAGGGATCACCCCACGGTCAGGACGATCTTGCCGATATGCTCACCCGCATCGATGCGGCGGTGGGCGTCGGCCGCCTCCGCGAGCGGGTATTTGTAATCCATCACCGGGCGGATCAATCCGCTTTCGATCTTGGGCCAGACCCAGCCGCGCACGGCCTGCGCGATCTGGGCTTTTTCCTCAACCGTGCGGGGCCGCAGCGTCGAGCCCGTCAGCGTCAGGCGTTTCAGAAGCACGGGCAGGAAGTTCAGATCCACCTTGGCCCCTTGCAGGAACGCGATGCTCACATGGCGGCCCCGGTCGCGCAGGATCTCCAGATTACGGGGGATATAGTCGCCCCCCACCATGTCGAGCACCACATCGACGCCTTCGCCGCTGGTCAGCTCCTTCACCATGCTGACGAAATCCTCGACCTTGTAGTCGATGCCCCGTTCCGCGCCCAGTTCCTGGCAGACGGTGACCTTGCGCGGGCTGCCGGCGGTGGCGAAGACGCGGGCGCCCTGGGCTGCCGCCATCTGGATCGCCGTGGTGCCGATGCCGCTGGTGCCCCCATGGATCAGCACCCGCTCGCCCGACTGGAGGCCCGCCCGGTCGAACAGGTTCGTCCACACCGTGAAGACAGTCTCGGGCAGGGCGGCCGCCTCGTCCATCCCCAGACCGGCGGGCACGGGCAGGGCGACGGCGGCTTCCGCCAGGCAGTATTCCGCGTAACCGCCCCCGTGAACGAGCGCCGTCACCCGGTCGCCGTCCGCCCAGTCGCTCACCCCCGGGCCCAGCGCGACGACTTCGCCTGCGACCTCCAGGCCCGGCAGGTCCGAGGCGTCCTTGGGCACCGGGTAAAGCCCCTGGCGCTGGAGCACGTCGGGACGGTTGACCCCTGCGGCGGCCACCTTGATCAAAATCTGTCCCAGTCCGGGCCGGGGCACGGGCCGTGTGGCGGGTTTCAGGACATCGGGCCCGCCCGGTTCCGTGATCTCGATGGCGGTCATGGTGTCGGGGATCGCGGGCATGACGGTTTCTCCAAATTCTCAGTTGAAGCTGCTGCGCGGCAGGCGCACACTGAAAGCTTCCCTATCGTGTATCGCGTTTGACGGGAGGTGAACCATGGATATCGACACGGATCTGCCCCGGCGGAAAGCGGCTGCGGCCATTATCTCCTTGTCCGACGATCTCTCGCTTTTGTCCATGGAAGAGCTGAAAGAGCGGATCGCGCTCCTGCGCGCCGAGATCGAGCGCTGCGAGACCATGTTCGATGCCAAACAGGGCGTCCAGTCCAGCGCCGAGGCGATCTTCCGCAAACCCTAGGACAGGTCCGGCCGGGCGTCCCGCTTCCGGATGGCGCGGGGTTTGCAGCGTGGGCCCGCGACACGGGAACCGGATCGGGGGCTGGAAAGAGCACAAATGAATACGACTGAAAAAACACGTACGTCAGAAGAATGGACCATGGCGATTGGCGACTTCGCCCAGTCCGAACTGTTCGACCGCACCTTCGCCGACGGCATGGCCATGGTGGAGGAGACGGCGTCTTATCTGGACGGTCCGGGCCGGGAGGAGTCGCGGCTGCTGTCGCGCAAGGCGGCGTTGGCGTATGCGGGCGAAAGCATGCGGCTGACCACGCGGCTGATGCAGGTGGCCTCCTGGCTTCTGGTGCAAAAGGCGATCCGGGAAGGGGAAATGACCCCGGAAGAGGCCTTTCAGGACAAATACCGCCTGGGCGCCCAGGAAATCTGCCGGGGCATGCCGCTGGAGGCGACGGATCAGTTGCCGGCCAAGCTGCTCGACCTGTTGGCGCGCAGCGAACGGCTTTACGACCGGGTCGACCGGCTCGATGAGATGATGTACCGCCGCAAGGGCGAGGAAACGGAAGACGAGGCGGCGGGCTCCAGTGTGCAGGATCAGCACAGCCTGCTGCAGGCGGCTTTCTCGCCGATGCGGGCGCGGGCGGCGGAATAAGCCGGTTCAGGCATGGTCCCAAACGAAAAAGGCGCGTCCCCGGACGCGCCTTTTTGCATGAAAGGGGGCCGGGCTTACTTCACGAAGCCCTTGAACTTGTCCTTGAAGCGGCTGACCCGGCCGCCGCGGTCGAGCAGCGTCTGGTTGCCGCCCGTATAGGCCGGGTGGGTCAGCGGGTCGATGTCGAGCTGCAGCGTGTCGCCTTCCTTGCCGTAGGTGGACTTGGTCTGGAAGGTCGAGCCGTCGGTCATGACCACGGTGATCGTGTGATAATCCGGATGAATGTCCTTTTTCATCGCCTTATTCCTTACTCCTCAGGTCTGTCGCGGACCTGGAACGCTTTAACGAAAGGTTGGGGCCGGGCGGGGGCGTCTGACGCGCCGCATCCCTTTTTCATACCCCAAGCTTGCCGGGAAGACCGCGTCTTATAGCGCGGGCGGACCTCGGGTTCAAGGCGCCAAACCCGGGCCCATTCCGGATAAGGCGGCAGAGTCAGCATCAGTCCGGCCCTGCCCGATTGACGAGGTCGTGCACGAACGCGGCGGCCTTGTCCTGCGCCGCGCCTGACTTGATCTCGTGTTCCTTCACGCTGAGACGCGCCAGCGGATCCAGCCCGGCAAGCGCCGCCATTCCCGCCAGCGTTCCGTCGCCGCCCGATCCGCCCATGGTGCAGAACACGGCTATCTGCCGGAACGCATCGTGGTTCCGGGTGATGTAGGTGCGCATGGGCGAGGACATGCTTCCCGCCCAAACCGGCGTGCCCAGAACAACCAGATCGTAGTCCGCCGGGTCATGAACGGTGTCGCGGATCTCGGCAAGCTGCTTTTTCAAGGCTTCCCGTCCCGACCGCCAATAGCCGAAAAAGCCGGTGCGCTTTTTCACGTCCTGCAAGGCTTCGAGATCGGCGCCGCAGGCTGAGGCGATCACTTCGGCCAAAGCCTGCGTTTTCCCGCTCCTTGAATAATAGACAACCAGGATCTTTTGCATAAGCCGCAGGCTGGCAAGCGGCCTATAGACCGACTTTGATCCTGATCAAGGTATTGCGATTTTCTGCACCCAATCCGGAAAAGCCTGGCTGTCGTACAGCATCTTTGAGGCTTACTCCGCTGCCTGAAGGTTGACGGCCTGTGCGCCGCTCAACGCCTGATCCAGATCGGCGATCAGGTCGGCAGGGGCTTCGAGCCCGACGGACAACCGCAAGAGCGTGTCAGTGATGCCCGCCGCCTCGCGGGCTTCCGCCGTCATGGAAGCATGGGTCATGGTAGCGGGGTGGGCGACCAGGCTTTCGAAGCCGCCGAGCGATTCCGCCAAGGTGAACACCTTGACGCTTTCCACCACCCGGCGCACATCGTTGAGATCGCCGTCGATCTCGATGCTGAGCATGGCGCCGAAACCCGTCTGCTGACGGGCGGCCAGCGCATGGCCCGGATGATCCTTGAGCCCCGGATAGTGCACCCGTTTCACGCCCGGGTGATCGAGCAGCCGTTCGGCGATCTCGGCGGCGGTGCGCTCCTGCCGGTCGATCCGGGCAAAGAGCGTGCGGATGCCGCGCAAGGTGAGATAGCTGTCGAACGGCGCGCCGGTGACGCCCGTGCAGTTCGCCCACCAAGCAATCTCTTGCGCCAGCTCCGGCGTGGCCGCGACGACCGCGCCGCCCACCACATCCGAATGGCCGTTGAGATATTTCGTAGTCGAATGAACCACCAGATCCGCGCCCAGCGTGATGGGCCGCTGGCGGGCGGGCGACAGGAAGGTGTTGTCCACCGAGACGAGCGCGCCCGCTTCATGGGCCAGCTCGCAGATCCGCGCGATATCCACCACCCGCATCAGCGGGTTGGTCGGGCTTTCCACCATCACCAGCTTCGCCCCTTGGGCAAGGGCGGCGGCGAAAGCCGTCAGATCGGTCTGATCCACATAAGCGACCTTGAAATGGCCGCGCTTGGCGCGGGCCTCCAGAAGCCGGTACGTGCCGCCGTAACAGTCCACCGGCGCGATCACCAGATCGTCCGGACACACTTGTGTAAGGACAAGATCGAGTGCGGCCATGCCCGTGGCGGTGACGGACGCGCCCGCACCTGCCTCCAGCTTGGCGAGCGTGTCTTCGAGCGCCGCCCGGGTTGGATTGCCAGAGCGGGTGTAGTCGAAATCGCGTTTTTCGTCGAAGCCTGCGAAACTATAGTTTGCCGACAGATAAAGCGGCGGCATGACCGAGCCATGGGCCGCGTCTTCGTTAATGCCGCTGGTGGCGGCGATGGTGTCCGGATGCAGATGATGGGTCATAAGCTCAGTCCTCGATGAAAGTCTTGATGATCGGGCCGATGGTGGCCGTCTCCAGCAGGAAGGCGTCATGGCCGAAAGCGGAGTCGATATAATGCAGCGTTGCGGAGCCGTTTAAGGCGTCCTTCAGGTCCGCCATCAGGTGGGGCGGCACGATCCGGTCGCTGCACGAGGCGATCAGGCATGTGGGCGTGGTGATCCGTGCGGGATCGACCCGGTGCCGGTCGATGGAATCCGAGAGCGTCTCGAAACGCTCCGGCGTCATGATCTTGGCATAGTCTTGGCCCCGCGCGATGAGATAGGCGCAGGCGTCGTAAGGATCGCCCGCGCGGGACCCTTGAGGGCTGCTGTCGAAGCGGCGGGCGAACTCATCCGCGGACCGATAAGTGGTCATGGCCAGTTCTCGGGCCAAGGCCACGCCCTGTTCCGGTGCGCCCTGGGCGCGGCCGAACGCGATGATGCGCCGCTGGATCCCCCGGATCGCCGTGGCCATGGGATCGGGCCTGTGGGCCGCGCTGATCACGCACAGCCGGTTGAGACGTTCGGGGAACAATTCGGCGAAGGCGAGCGCCACCATGCCGCCATAGGACGCGCCGACGAACGCCTTGATGCGCGGTTCGCCCACCTGATCCAAGGCATGCGCCAAGGCGCGGGCCTGATCGTGGGTGGTGATGGTGCACGGCCCTTCCGAACAATCGGGCAGAAAATCCATGCAGGCCACGCGGAAACGGTCGAGATCGACGGGGCCGTCCGCGCGGATGAACTCCCGCCACCAGCCCGCTTTCGGTTCGCTTCCGGCGGCGAAGCGGTCGGCGGAAATGCCCCCGGCCACAAGCACGAGCGGCCCCGTTTCCGGTCCGTATGTCCGGATCCGGATGAAGGCGCCTGTGGGCTTGTCGCCGCTTTCGAAGGTGAAATCCGCAGGAAGAATGACCGACCGGTCGTGGCCGGAGCGATGCGATGTGGGCGCATCAAGGACGTCGTCTGAATATGTGCGCACGAGCTTGTCTCCGCAATTGAGTGCGTTGCCAAGCTCATCAAGTTTTCGGGTATCCGATAGAGCAGGGCGGTTCACCCGCCTGCCTCATCTCTCGGAGAACGCTTACGCGTCCCGCAGGAGTTGGCACCTTTTCAAACAAGGATCGGTTGCCTTGTTCAACGGTTGCCCCGGCGTCAAAGGGCCTGTCCCTCAGCCGGTCTTGATGAGCAATAACGGTGATACGGCCAAAAGCGCGGTGGCGTCAAGTCACGATCTCGTAAGCCCGGCCTCGCGACCCATGTTAGATATGGAAAAAGACGGCGGACAGACAGGAGACCGGTGTGACGCAGACGGCTGGGAGGGCGGAGAGCGACCGCAGTCAGGTGCTGGCGGAAGGTTTGGAACGGGAAGCGGACAAGCGCCCGAAACGGCGGGACCCGCGCGCGCTCCTCAAGCTTGTGCCATTCGTGCGGCGCTACCCCCTGGCGCTTGCTGGCGCCATGGCCATGCTGATCGTCGCCGCCGCGACGACACTGGCGCTTCCCCTGGCCGTGCGCAGTGTGGTCGATCGGGGCTTCACCGCCGAGACGGCCCAGTCCATCGACCGGTTCTTCTGGGTGTTCCTCGGTTTGGGCACGCTTCTGGCGATCGCGTCGGCGGCCCGCTTTTTCATGGTGAGCTGGATTGGCGAACGGGTTGTCGCGGACCTGCGCAAAGCCGTCTACGACCATGTGACCAAACTGAGCCCCGCCTTTTTCGAGATCACCCGCACGGGCGAAGTACTCTCCCGGCTGACGACCGACACCACGCTGATTCAGACCGTGGTGGGATCGTCCGTGTCCATTGCCTTGCGGAACATGGTGTCGTTCGCCGGCAGTTTCGCCATGCTGATCTATACGAGCCCCGGGCTGTCCAGTCTCATTTTCCTCGCTGTGCCGATGATCGTGATCCCGATCATCCTGTTCGGCCGGGCCGTGCGCACTCTGTCGCGGGCGAGCCAGGACCGGGTGGCGGATACCAGCGCCCATGCGGGCGAAAGCCTTCAGGCCATGCAGACGGTCCAGGCCTTCACCCATGAAGAGCTGGACCGGGCCCATTTCGGCCAGGCGGTGGAGCGGGCGTTCCAGGTGGCGGTGCGGCGCATCACCATGCGCTCCGGGCTCACGGTCGTGGCGATTTTCCTGATTTTCGCGAGCATTGTGGGGGTCCTGTGGCTGGGCGCCCGCGCGGTCATCGACGGCGATATGTCGGGCGGCGAGCTTGTCCAGTTCATGCTCTACTCGCTGTTCATGGCCGGTGCCGTCGCGGCCTTGAGCGAGGTTTGGGGCGATATTCAGCGGGCCTCGGGCGCGACCCAGCGGCTGATGGAATTGCTCAGTGTGGAGCCGGTCATCGCAGCTCCCGAGCGCCCCACGCCCATGCTCGATCCGCCGCGTGGCGCGGTCGCCTTTCAAGACGTGACGTTCCAATATCCGACCCGGCCCGGTATTTCCGCGCTCGACCGGTTTTCGCTGCAGGTGGAGCCCGGCGAGACCGTGGCGCTGGTGGGACCGTCCGGCGCCGGAAAATCGACCGTCTTCCAGCTTCTTCTGCGCTTCTACGATGCGCAGAACGGCATCATTGCCGTGGATGGCTGCCCAGTGCGCGATGTGGTGCCCCAGGATCTGCGCCGCCGGATCGGGCTGGTGCCGCAGGACCCCGTTGTCTTCGCCACAACGGCCATGGAGAATATCCGCTATGGTCGTCCGGAAGCGGACGATGACGCGGTGGTCGCGGCGGCCAAGGCGGCGGCGGCCCATGAGTTCATCATGGCCCTGCCGAACGGCTATGACTCGGAACTGGGCGAGCGGGGCGTGACCCTGTCGGGCGGCCAGCGCCAGCGCATCGCCATCGCAAGGGCGATCCTGCGGGATGCGCCGATTCTGCTGCTCGACGAGGCGACGAGCGCACTCGATGCGGAAAGCGAACGCCTCGTGCAGCAGGCGCTCGAAGAAGTCATGCGCGGGCGCACGACGCTGGTCATCGCCCATCGCCTGGCCACCGTGCTCAAGGCCGACCGCATCGCGGTGATGGATCAGGGCCGGGTGGTGGCTGAAGGCCGCCACGAGGAGTTGGTGGCGCAAGGCGGGCTTTATGCAAGGCTGGCCGCGCTGCAATTCCGCACGGACGGGGGCGATCCTGACAAATCCGGCGGTACCGGATAAGCTTGAATCTCGTCCAAGCGGTATGGAGGATGGAACCCATGTCGGGCTGGAAACTGCTGACGGCCGTTATCGTTGCCCTGGTCCTCGTCATTCTCGGCTATCTGGCCGTCCGGTTCTTGACGAATGCCGGTGTTTTCACCCGGCTCGAAGAGATGGGGACTGAAGCCTGCCGCCCGGTGCCGGCGCCTGCCGGGCCGGAGGATCTGACGATCGACCGGGAGACGGGCTGGGTCTATGTCTCGGCCACCGACCGCCGGGCCGTGGCCCGGGGCGAGCCGGTGCGCGGCGATGTCTATGCCATGCGGCTCGATGATCCGAGCGCGGATCTTATCCCAATGACCGGCGGGTTCCCGGCCGATTTCCGCCCCCATGGCATCAGCCTGTGGCGCGCGCCGGACGGCTCGGGGAAACGGCTATTCGTGGTCAATCATCCGGCCAACAAGCCGGTCAGCGAGATCGCCATCTTTTCCATCCGCGAGGCATCCGGCCAGCCGCCAAGGCTCGACTTTGTCGAAGCCATCACCCACACCTTGATCCGGGAGCCGAACGATGTTTTGGCGGTGGGCGAGCGCGCCTTTTACGCCACCAACGATCACCGCAATCCGCCGGGCAGTTCGGCCCGGACATTCGAGGATTTCCTGCGCTGGAACCGGACGGATGCGGTTTATCATGACGGCGTCGAGACGCGCGTCGCGGCGGACCGCCTGACCTATGCCAACGGCATCGCCATGAGCCCGGACGGCGCCGAGGTCTATATCGCGGAAACGACGGACGGGACCGTGCGCATCTACAGCCGGGATCGGGCATCCGGCGATTTGACCTTGACCCGGGATGTCTGGATCGGGACGGGTCCGGACAATATCGATGTGCATCCGGACGGATCGGTCTGGGTGACGGCGCATCCCAAGCTCTTTGATTTTCTGAGCCATAGCCGCGATGCCAGCGCCTTGTCCCCGACCCGTGTGGTCAAGCTCACGGTGGGACAGAACAGAGTCGTGGAAAAAGACATCTATCTCGATCTGGGCGATCAGATTTCGGGCGGCAGTGTGGCGGCGGTCCATGACAGGCGCATGGTGATCGGGGGCGTGTTCCAGCCGAAACTGGTCCTGTGCGATCTGCCTTGAGGCTATGACAGCCGCCCGTCGAAACTGACGCTTTTCACAAGCGCGAAAACCTCCATGCCCGGCGTGAGCGACAGGTCTTCGGCCGCCGCCCGGGTGATGCGCGCGCGCAATTGCACCGCCCCGATATCGAGCAACGCGTCGGCAAAGGCGGTGCCCTGTTCAGGCGTGACGCTATGGACCCGGGCCTTCAGGACATTGCGGATACTCAAGCCTGCGGGGTGTACGGTCGCGATCGCCACGTCCCGCGCCCTGATCCGCAGGCGGACCGTATCGCCGAGGGTCAATCGCTCGTTCATGGGCATGCTGATCGCCTGACCGTCGAGGCGGAGAGCGGTCAGACACAACCGCGCGTCCTGGCCTGTGACAATCGCGTCCAGAAGTGTGCTGGTCTCGAACCGGCCTGTCACGGCCTCAAGGGGCAGGCGGTTGATGATGGCCGCCGCCGGTCCGTGCGCTTCCACACGGCCCTTGTTCAGGACAAGGATCCTGTCGGCGAGTTGACTGACTTCCTCAATATCGTGACTGACGAACAGGGCGGGCGTGCCGAACCGGCCGGGCAAATCCTCAAGATAGGGCAGGATATCGTGCTTGCGCGCCAGGTCGAGAGCGGCGAAAGGCTCATCGAGCAGCAACAGGTCCGGGCAGGTCAGCAGGGTGCGGGCCAGGGCCACCCTTTGACGCTCCCCGCCGGAGAGGGTCTGGATTTTCCGCATCAGGAGCGGTTCGAGATCGAATGCCGCTGCCACCGTTTCCAGATCGTAGCCGTTCGCGCGGTCGCCGCTGCGGCGGGCGGCAAAAGCCAGATTGCCGTGGACGGTCAAATGGCCGAACAGCCGGGCATCCTGAAACATATAGCCGACCGGGCGTTCGTGCGGCGGCGTGTGAATCTGTTGATCCTGATCGAACCAGAGCGCGCTTCCCATGGCGATACGGCCCCGATCGGGCCGGTCGAGCCCGGCGATCAGGCGCAGCAGGGTGCTTTTGCCCGATCCGCTGGGGCCGAAAACGGCCGTGACCCCGGTCAGATCCAACCGCTCGTCGAGATCCAGGGAAAAGCCCGGAAAGCTCTTCCGGATCCGGATGGATAGAACGCTATCCGACATGAACGGGGAACCGCCGGTTATAGGCATAAACGAACAGCAGGATGCCGAAGGACAGAGCCAGCAGGATGGCGGACAGGATATGAGCCTCCGTATACTGTAAAGTCTCCACATGTTCGTAAATGGCGATGGAAATGACTTTGGTCTCGCCCGGGATATTGCCGCCGACCATCAGCACAACGCCGAACTCGCCGATCGTGTGGGCGAAGGTCAGAACGCTCGCGGTCACGAAGCCGCGGGCGGACAATGGCACGGCGACGGTGAAAAAGGCATCGAGCGGGCCCGCGCGCAAGGTCGCGGCGGCCTCCATGGGTCCGCGTCCCACGGCCTCGAAGGCGCTTTGCAGCGGCTGGACCATGAAGGGCAGGGAATAGACCACCGACGCGATGACAAGGCCCGTGAAGGAGAATGTCAGTGTATCGCCGGTTAGGGAAACCCAGAATGCGCCGATGGGCGCGGTGGGGTTCAGCAGGATCAGGAGATAAAACCCCATGACCGTGGGCGGCAGCACCAGCGGCAGGGCCGTGACCGCCTCGATCACCGGTTTGAGGGAGGAACGTGTGGTCGCGAGCCACCAGGCCAGCGGCGTTCCGATGATCAGCAGAACCACCGTTGCCGCGAGCGCAAGCTGAAGGGTCAGCCAGAGCGGCCCCAGACCGGAGATCGTGAGACCGGAGATCATGGCGCGGCCCCGTAACCCGACCGTTCGATCAGTGTACGTGCGGCCTCGCTCTTAAGATAATCGAGAAAGGCGTGTGCGGCTTCGTTCCCGGAAGCGCGGGCGAGCAGAACCGCATCCTGACGGATCGGTTCGTAAAGCGTGCGCGAGGGTTCCCAGGAGGATCCGGCTTTCGCACGGTCCAGCCCCTGCACCTGGGAGAGGGCGACAAATCCGAGATCGGCATTGCCAGTGGCGGCCAAGGTAAAGGCCTGGCCGATATTCTCCCCCATGACGAGTTTGGGCCGCAGCCGCTCCGTGAGCGACAACGCGTCCAGAACCTGAAGCGCGGCCTTGCCGTATGGGGCGAGATCCGGATTGGCGATGGCCAACCTGCGGAACGCGCCTTGGCGCAAAATAGCGGCGCCGTCCGCTCCGACCGTATGCGGATCGGCGCTCCACAAGACGAGCCGCCCGACCGCATAGGTAAAGCGGGAGCCCGCGACCGCGCGGCCGGATTCCTCCAGAAGCCGGGGCCGCTCCCGGTCGGCCGCAAGCAGCATGTCAAACGGCGCACCGTTGACGATCTGGGCGTAAAGCTTGCCGGTCGATCCCGGCACCACGATCAGCCGATGGTCCGTACCGGTCTCAAACGCGGTCTCGAGACGGTCAAGCGGTTCCTTGAAATTGCTGGCCACGGCGACCAGGGCCTCGCCGGCGGAGACCCGGCCTGTCCAGGCAATGGCGTTTACCGTCACGGCGGTGATCAACAGATATCGGACCAGAAAGGACGGGCAAGGACGCTTCCGGAAGATTGCGCGGCGGAGACGGGTCATGAATTATCGGGGTCCCTGGTTGCCCCTGCGTCATCGGTCATGAGCAAAAGTATAAAGGCGGAACGGCGGCCGGTCGAGATGCTGGGAGGGGCGTCAAACGCGGTAAATCCCTTGCGGTTTAGGGGCCGCACCCGTAGTCTTTCTTTCCGCCCAATGAGAAGATGACTGGAGAGGTTCGCCCCATGAAGACCCGTATTACGGAGATGTTCGGCATTCAACACCCAATCATCCAGGGTGGCATGCATTATGTCGGGTTCGCCGAAATGGCGTCTGCGGTGTCCAATGCGGGCGGGCTCGGTATCATCACCGGCCTGACCCAGCGCACGCCTGAAAATCTCGCCAAGGAGATCGCGCGCTGCCGGCAGATGACCGACAAACCCTTCGGCGTCAATCTGACCTTTCTGCCTTCGGTGACGCCGCCGGATTATCCGGGTTTCGTGCAGGCGATCATCGAAGGGGATGTGAAAATCGTCGAGACGGCCGGGAATAATCCGGCCCAGTGGCTGCCTGCGCTGAAAGAGCACGGCATCAAGGTTATCCACAAATGCACCTCCGTGCGCCATGCCCTGAAAGCCCAGTCGATCGGCTGCGATGCGGTCTCCGTGGACGGATTTGAATGCGGCGGTCATCCGGGGGAAGACGATATCCCGAATATGATCCTGCTGCCGCGCGCCGCTGATGAGTTGGACATTCCCTTTGTCTCCTCCGGTGGCATGGCCGACGCGCGCTCCCTGGTGGCGTCACTTGCCATGGGCGCGGAAGGCATGAATATGGGCACCCGCTTCATCGCGACGAAAGAAGCGCCGGTGCATGAGAATGTGAAACAGGCGATCGTGGCGGCGAGCGAACTGGATACCCGCCTGATCATGCGGCCCTTGCGCAATACGGAACGGGTGCTGACCAATCCGGCGGTCGAGCGCCTGCTCGACAAGGAGCGCGCCCTCGGTTCGGAGCTGAAATTCGAGCACATCCTCGAGGAAGTCGCGGGCGTCTATCCCCGGATCATGCAGGATGGCGATATGGATGCGGGCGCCTGGTCCTGCGGCATGGTGGTCGGCCTCATTCACGATATCCCGACGGTCCAGGAATTGGTCGACCGGATCATGAGCGAGGCCGAGGAGTTGATCCGCAGCCGGCTGAGCCGTTTCCTCTGAACGGGTCTAATGGCTTTTGCCGATCGTCAGGCTGGCAAGGGAATCCGGCACCGGTACGCCATCTAAGTTGCGCGGGTCCGGACGGGGCGCTGCCGTCTCCATGGTGACCGGTAATTCTCCGGCCCAGATGGGCAGGGTGTAATCCTTTTCATCGTCCTTGGGCAGACCAGTGCGCACCTTGGCGGAGGCTTCCGAGATCGGCAGGGCCAGAACGGTCGTGGCTTTCAGCTCCTGGTCCGTCATGGGGCGCAGCGTCTCCCAGCGCTCCGGATACAGTCCGTCCACGAAGCGTTTGAGCTGCTCGGTTTTCTCCATTGGATCGGTGACCTTGACGGCCCGGCCGAAAAGCATGGCGGAACGGTAATTGGCTGAATGGTGGAAGGCGGAGCGGGCGAGAATGAGCCCGTCCAGCAAGGTGACGGTCAAGCACACCTCCATGCCATCCGAGGCGCGCAAGGCGCGGCTGGCGCTCGATCCGTGCCAATAGACCACGTCGCCGTCGCGCCATTGGAAGGTGGGCGTGACCGCCGGCCTGCCGTCGATCACATAGCCCACATGGCAGAGCGGCGTTGCGTCCAGGATGGCGTAGAGGTCTGCCCGGTCGTGGGAGCCGCGCTCATGGGCCCGCCGCAGACGGGTGCGTTCTGTTTTCAGATCATTATCCGTGGTCATGATCGGCCTCCTCTTCCGTGGTAGGCTTTCATGCCGTTTATCGGCCCGTTTCGCAAGCGCGGGAAAGGGGATTGCCATGTTGGACTTGAAGCCAAGCTGCGAATGCTGCGACAAGGATCTGCCGCCGGACAGCGCGGAAGCGCGCATCTGTTCGTTTGAGTGCACGTTCTGCGCCGGCTGTGCCGAGACCCGCCTGCAGGGCCAATGCCCCAATTGCGGCGGCCCGTTCGAGAAACGCCCGGTCCGGCCCGCGCCTCTGTTGAGTAAATTTCCTCCGTCCACAAAGCGGGTTTATAGTCCGGATGGGTGCGCCTGATAAATGGTCCGTGAATGACAGGTCTTCTATGTCAAGATCAAAGGAGAGACAGCCATGACGATTTTATCAAACGGATTATCCGCACTCATTATAACGATTTTGTCCATATCTCTTACCATGCCCGCACTCGCCCAAAGCGAAGGGGGCTTGCGCGGCGGGCCGCCGGAAGAGCGCGCGCCGGTGCTCAACGATATCGCGAAGCCGGGCGAACCCATCGTTACCCTGCGCTATTTCAAAATCCGGAAAGGGACGTTTCCGGAATTTCTTAAAGCGAGCCAGACCGGCGTGTGGCCTTATTTCGAGAAGATCGGTGCCCGCGTCATCGGCATGTGGCAGGTGGTGGGCGATGCGGACGGTGCGCGCGATGGGGCGGACTATGACGAAGTCTATCTGATGACGGAATATGCCAGCCGGGCGCATTGGGCGGCGACGCGCCAGCCCTGGGCACTGGGCGGCAACGGCCCCGATTTCGACGCGCTGATGGAGGCGCTCCAGTACCGCAATTCCGTCACGCTCGAGACATCCGTGATCATGCTGCAGGGGGATACAGGGCCGAAGGGACCCTACTTCCTGCCGGGTCTGACCGGTACGGAGTAAAGCCAGCGCTTAGCGCCGAGGAGGTGACATGAGGAAAGCAAAGCGGGTGCCCGCGAAGGCGCTCTTTAAGGATTGGCAAAAGGATCCCTCTTACCGGGAGGCCTATGATGCTCTGGAGGAAGAGTTTTCCCTGGCCTCGGCCACTATCGAAGGCGAGGCAAGCGGTGCGCCCGAACCGTTCGACGGCCCTCAATTTCTTGCTGAGACGCATGAAAAATATAGAGCAAAGCGGTGAGGCGTCCCTACGATCCATGCTCCATAGCCTTGCCACATCGAATCGCGGACGCTATGCCAAGAGAACAGATGCCGAACAGGTAGGCGGTCATGAGCGAGGCGGAGCGGATTGTCGGGGCTGAACCCCGTGAGGAGGATGCGGGCGAGGTGCGCCTGCGGCCCCAGGCGCTCGACGATTTCGTGGGCCAGCCCCAGGCGCGGGACAATCTGAAGATCTTTATCGAGGCGGCGCGCGGGCGCGGCGATGCGCTCGACCATGTGCTGCTCTCCGGTCCGCCGGGCCTGGGCAAGACCACGCTCGCCCAGATCGTCTCCCGCGAACTGGGGGTGAATTTCCGCGCCACCTCCGGTCCCGTCATCGCCAAGGCGGGCGACCTGGCCGCGATCCTGACCAATCTGGAACCGCGCGACGTGCTCTTTATCGATGAGATCCACCGGCTCAATCCGGCGGTGGAGGAAATCCTTTATCCGGCCATGGAGGATTTCGCCCTCGATCTCATCATCGGGGAGGGGCCGGCGGCGCGCTCGGTACGGATCGATCTGGCGCCGTTCACGCTTGTCGCCGCCACCACCCGCATGGGGCTGTTGACCACGCCCTTGCGCGACCGGTTCGGT
Organism: uncultured Alphaproteobacteria bacterium; assembly: GCA_964612085.1. Classification (GTDB taxonomy): domain Bacteria; phylum Pseudomonadota; class Alphaproteobacteria; order JAJFIK01; family JAJFIK01; genus CAZTCJ01. The sequence goes on along the minus strand of CAZTCJ010000010.1, from coordinate 9,493 downwards.
ATTCCGATCCGGCTCGAATTTTACTCCGTGGAGGATCTGACCCGCATCGTCACCCGCGGCGCGTCGGTGCTCGGCGTCGCCATGACGGCGGACGGGGCGGTCGAGATCGCCAAACGGGCGCGTGGCACGCCCCGGGTGGCCGGACGGTTGCTGCGCCGGGTCCGCGACTTTGCCGCCGTTGACGGCGCGGACACCATCGATGCGGGCGTGGCGGACAAGGCCTTGAAGCGGCTCGATGTGGATGCGCGGGGCCTCGATGCCCTCGATCACCGCTATCTGACCACCATCGCGCGCCATTTCGGCGGCGGGCCGGTGGGGATCGAGACCGTAGCGGCGGCCTTGTCCGAGCCGCGCGACGCCATCGAGGACATTATCGAGCCTTATCTGATCCAGCAGGGTTTCGTGAAACGCACGCCCAGGGGTAGAGTGCTCACGGGGCAGGCGTTCGGCCATCTGGGGCTCGAGCCGCCCCGGGGATCGGAGGCCGATCTCTTCGAGGGGGAGTGAGAGAGGGGACATAGATGTCGGATATTTCCGTCGATCCGTCCACGGCCATTCTGGGCGGCGTATTTCAGGGCCGGGTTCATGTGCTGCCCGTACGCATTTATTATGAGGACACGGATTTTTCCGGTGTGGTCTATCACGCCAGCTATGTGCGCTTTCTGGAGCGCGGGCGCAGCGATTGTTTGAGGCTCGCGGGCGTCCATCATGCGGATCTGTGGGAGCGGGGCGAACCGCTCGCCTTTTCCATTCATAAGCTCGATCTGGAATTCCTCCGGCCTGCGCGTATCGATGACTTGCTTGAGGTGCGCACGCTCTATACCAAGGCCACCGGCGCGCGTATCGAGGCGCGCCAGATCATCCTGCGCGGGGAAGAGGAGATGGTGCGTGCCCATGTCTATGCGGCTTGCATCAACAATGAGGGCCGGCCCCGCCGTCTGCCCCAGGATGTGATCGACATCATGAGCCCGTATATCGCGCCCCAGGAAGGCTGAGCGCACGGGACCGGCGCGGTCCCCGGCCCAAGTTTGGTCACAAACATCCAAAACTTTCCGAAATGTTGGATTCCGTGGGGGCTCGGGCCAAGCACATGACGCGTGCCTGCCGTTCGTTCGCCCCCATAAAGCCCTTTTGATGCCCTGAGCGTGCCGCCTCCGCCTTCGAGGATCACAGTGATGAGGGGTATCGAGAGTACGCGTGGATGTGAGTGCAGGCATTGATGAACGGCGGGCTCCGCTCAGACGACAGCGCTGATGCGGACGGCCCCAAAGCGGCGCACGGGAAAGGAACGCACGATGGATCCCTCGATCATCCTGTTCGGGACAGCCAGTCCTCCGATCGTAACGACGGGCCTGGCCGGACCGTCACCCACCGATTTTTCGCTCTGGGCGTTGTTCCTGCGGGCGGACGAGGTGGTCAAGGCAGTGATGATCGGTCTGGTGCTGGCTTCCGTCTGGAGCTGGGCGATCATTCTCGACCGGGGCTGGCGCCTGCGCAAACTGATGCGCGAAGCGGACCGGTTCGAAGACGTCTTCTGGTCCGGCACGCCGCTCGAAGAGCTCTACAACCAGCTCGGCCATAAACCGAATCACCCCCTGGAGGTCGTGTTCGTGGCGGCCATGCGTGAATGGCGCCGGTCCTCGGACCAGGATCACGGCCAGTTCCTGCCCGGCATCCGCGAACGGATCGACAAGGTCATGACCGTGATGATCAACCGGGAACTGAACAAGACGGAACGGGGGCTCGGCTTCCTGGCGACCGTGGGCTCGACCGCGCCGTTCGTCGGCCTGTTCGGCACGGTCTGGGGCATCATGAACGCCTTCCAGGCTATTGCCGTGACCAAGGACACGAACCTCGCCGTGGTGGCGCCCGGGATCGCCGAAGCGCTGTTCGCCACGGCGCTGGGCCTCTTGGCCGCCATTCCGGCGGTGGTCGCGTACAACCGCTTCAGCAACGAGGTCAGCCGCTTCTCCAGCCGGCTCGACGGCTTCGCCGATGAATTCTCCGCCATCTTGTCGCGCCAGATCGATGAGCGCAGCGGCGGTAATGGCGGGAGGTTCTGACCCATGGGGATGAACACCCAGGACTCAGGCGGAGGATCCCGCCGGGGACAGCGCTCGCAGCGCCGATTCAAGCCCATGAACGAGATCAATGTGACGCCCTTCGTGGACGTCATGCTGGTGCTGTTGATCATCTTCATGGTGGCCGCGCCGCTCCTGACCGTGGGCGTGCCAGTGGACCTGCCGGAGACGCGGGCCAATCCGCTGCCGGGGACGGACGAACCCCTGGCGGTGACCATCGCGTCGGACAAGACGATCTATGTTCAGGATACGGAAGTGGCCTTGGGCGAGCTGATCCCGAAGCTGAATTACATCACCAAGAACAACCGCGATATCCGGATTTTCCTGCGGGCCGATCAGTCGATCGATTACGGCGCATTCATGGACGTGCTCGGCACCCTGAACGCCGCCGGATTCACGCGCGTCGGCCTGGTCGGCGAAACGCCGTCCTAGGAAGCCAGAGGAGAGCGTAAGACATTCATGCGGGTTGCGGTCGGACTGTCAGTTTTGCTGCATAGCGGGGTCGTCTTCACGACGATCATGGCGTTTCCGCAAGGATTCAAGACGCCTGTGGAGCTGCCGCCCGTCCTTCCGGTCGAACTCCTGACCATGGCCGAAGAGACCAATATCGCGCCTGCCGTGGAAGAAGACACGCCCGCCGAAGAGCCTGTGCTGGAAGAAATCCCGGAACCCGATCCCGAACCGCAGCCCTTGCCGCCGGAGCCCGATCCCGAACCGCAACCCGAGCCCGAGCCTGAACCGGAGCCCGAACCGGCGCCCGCCGCTCAGCCCGAACCCGTCGTGCCGCAGCCCGAGCCGGAACCGGCCCCTTTGCCGGACCCGGAACCCGCGCCTGAGCCCTCCAAGCCCGTGGTCGAACCGCTGCCCGAGCCCGACGAGCCGGTCAGCGATCCGGAAACGGTGATGCGGGCGCGTCCCATTTCCAAACCGGCGGCCAGGCCCGCCGATCCTCCGGAGGAAGATGATTTCTTCGCCAGCACGGCCGCCCTGCTCAACAAGAAGCCGCGCGAGGAAAAAGCCCGCGATTTCCATCAGAATCAGGGCATTTCCGAGCTGTCCTCGGGCGACCAGCCCCGGGCCGCCGCCGGGCTTCAGACCGGGCTGACATTGAGCGAAATCGACGCCATCCGCGCCCAGCTCAAGCCCTGCTGGTCGCCGCCCACCGGTGCGCCCAACGCCGAAGAGCTGATCGTGCTCATCAAGGTGCAGTTCAACCCGGATGGCTCGGTGGTTGGCGTGCCCGTGGTGGTCAACCAGTGGGCCATGAGCGCCGATCAATATATGCGCACCGCCGCCGACCGGGCGATTCGCGCGGTGTTGCAGTGCCAGCCCTTCGAGCTTCCCATCGACCGCTACCGGAGCTGGCAGACCGTCGAGCTTGAGTTCGATCCCCGGTTTCTGCTCGGTCAGTGATGGGTGACCGGTTTTCTGCGCTGGCGATCAAAGACTTGCCGCAATGGCGTTCTAGGCCTGGAAATGAAGCGGGCTGCCATGTCCTTGCGAAACGAGGGCGTTCGGGGACAGGCGGTGCGTAGAAGGGGCTGATGGACCGGCGCGAGCGATTTCGGACGGCGCGTTACCGGAGTATTGGCGGGACGGACACAAGTCCCTGCCAGGGATGATGAAAATGGATCGTACGATGACTCGTGCACGACTAACTCATGTTCCCTATTGGCGTGGTGGCATGCCGGGCGCGCTTCGAGCCGCGCGGGCGCGCCGGGCGCAGGCGGATCGGGCCTGGCTGGCGCTGGGCTTTATGGTGCTGAGTATCGTTCTGGTGGTCGCCTGCCTGGTGGCGGGTGCGGCGCGGGCTGACGAATACAGCCCGCCGCGCATTACCATCACCGACGGTACGGTCGAGCCCATGCCCGTGGCGATTGTCGATTTCGTCGGCGATGTCGAGCTGGAGCGTCAGTACGGGACCGATGTTGCGGGCGTCATCCGCGCCAATCTGGAACGCTCCGGCCTGTTCGCGCCCATCGAGAAAGCCGCCTTCATTCAGCAAATTACGGATTTTTCCGCACGCCCCCGGTTCGGCGACTGGCGGCTCATCAAGGCGCAGGTTCTCGTGACGGGCCGGATCACGGCGCGCCGGGACGGTCGCCTGAAGGTCGAATTCCTGCTCTGGGATGTCTTTGCCGAGCGCGAAATGGTGGGGCTTGAATTCACGGCGACGCCGGATGGCTGGCGCCGGGTGGCCCATCTGATTTCCGATCAGATCTATGAGAAGCTGACGGGCGAAAAGGGCTATTTCGATACGCGCATCGTTTATATTTCCGAGAGCGGGCCTAAGGTCCGGCGCGTCAAGCGGCTCGCGATCATGGACCAGGACGGCGCCAACCCCATGTATCTGACGAGCGGCCGGGCGCTCGTCCTGACCCCCCGCTTCAGCCCGTCCAAACAGGAAGTGGTGTACATGTCCTACGAGACGGGCATGCCGCGCGTCTATTTGCTCAGTATCGAGAGCGGTCAGGAAGAAGTGGTCGGCGATTTTCCCGGCATGACCTTCGCGCCCCGCTTCACGCCGGACGGGCGCGGCGTCATCATGAGTCTCGACCGCAACGGCAATTCCGACATCTTCGTCATGGATCTGCGCACCCGCGTCATCGAGCGGCTGACCCATCACCCGGCCATCGACACCTCGCCATCCATGTCGCCGGACGGTTCGCGCATCACCTTCAACTCCGACCGGGGCGGTTCCCAGCAGATCTATGTCATGGACCGGGACGGGCGCAATGTCCGGCGCATCAGTTTCCAGGAAGGCAAATATGCCACCCCGGTCTGGTCGCCCCGGGGCGACCTTGTTGCCTTCACGAAGATCTTGCGGGGCAAGTTCTATATCGGCGTCATGCGCCCCGACGGCACGGGCGAGCGGCTTTTGACGGAGAGTTTTCTCGACGAGGCGCCGACCTGGTCGCCCAATGGCCGTGTCCTGATGTTCTTTAGACAAACGCCGACCCGCGCGGATGGCTCCGGCGGATCCGTCCGCCTGTGGTCGGTCGATCTGACGGGCTATAACGAGCGGGAAATCCGAACGGTCGAGGATGCGTCGGACCCGGCATGGTCGCCGCTGCTGACGGAACATGTTTACGCGCAGTATTGAGGGCCGCTTTTTTGATAACCAGAGGTCACCAAACACGGAAATACCTATCCATACGGTCATAAGCCTGATCTTGCGCGGCCGGACGGTTGCCGCTAGCGTTTAATTGAGTATGAGTAACGGTATCGGTTCACTTCCGGTTGGGTGATACGGGTTTAAAGATCTTCCTTTTGCTGATGGAGTCCAAGAACCATGAGCCAGATGCTTCTCATTGATTTGAACGTCGCCGCCATGCGGTCTTTCGCGCGCAGAACGGCGGTTCTGGCGGGCGCGCTGATACTGGTCACGGCCTGCGCATCCGACGGGGACAAGTCCGTTTCGGCCACCGGCGCCGGGGCGGCAACGCCGCGTACCGCGCCTGTGACCCGTTTCGATACAGGTCCGGAACCGGGCACGGCGGAACACTTCCTGGTCAATGCCCAGGAACGCGTGCATTTCGATACCGACCGCTACGATCTCGATGCCGAGGATCGCTCCATCCTGCAGCGTCAGGCGGCCTGGCTTCAGCAGTTTCCGACCGTCGATGTCACCGTGGAAGGCCATGCGGATGAGCGCGGCACCCGCGAGTACAATCTGGCACTCGGATCGCGGCGCGCGAATACCGTGAAGGACTATCTGGTCAGCCTGGGCGTCAGCCCGTCCCGCATCCGCACCGTCTCGTTCGGCAAGGAGCGCCCGATCGCTCCGGGCTCTGATCAACGGTCCTGGAACCTGAACCGCCGGTCGGTCACCAAGGTCGATGGCGGCTTCGGATCCTGATTCGGGCCGAGACGGCGTCAAACAGCCCGCCGAATGCATTCCGGAGCGCTGCCCGGACCGGTAAGGTCTGGGCGGCGCTCTTTTTCTATTGTGCTCGCCATGGCCCGTTTCGCGCCCCATGGGTGATGCGGAAAAGCCGCAATCGGCACAAATCTTCAGGCTGGACGACCCCTGGCCATGCTTTGGGCCCTGTTTCCCGCTTCCGTGACCCGCGCGGACGGCATTTGAATTCTGCGTGCATTGTGTGTTGACATGTGCCGCTCTTCAGCCGACGGGAGACGGGACGAGTGGCCTCGATCGTCTTTTAAGAGCAATTGACGTCAGCAGGCGTCCGCGATCTGAAAAGCGCGATCTGGAAAGAGTGAGACTGGGGCAACGAGGTTGGAGCATGCGGATTTTCGACAACACCAAGACTGGGGTGAACCCCATGACGTCACGTGCCTGGACGAGCCGTCTTTGCGGCGCACTGCTGATCGCCGGTTCGGTTTGGCTGGCAGGGCCTGCGGCCGCGCAGCATGGCGAGATGCTCGATATCATCGAGCGCCTGGAGCAGATCGAACGCGATATCGCCGATCTGCATTTGCAGGCCGGACGGCCCAACGGCGCCGCTTCGGGATTTAGAGCCACCCCGGGCGTTGCGGGCCAGGCTCAGACCGCGTCCGCCGCCGGCGGCCCAGCGGTCGCCCGGCTGCTCGTGCGTGTCGATCAGCTCGAATCGGAACTGACCCGTCTGACCGGCGAATTCGAACGTCTGCAATACCGCTACGAACGTCTTCAGACGATCGTCAATCAGGTGGCGCGCAATGGTGGCGCCCCTGCCGGGGGAGCGGTGGCGCCCGTGGATCCTCAAAATCCCAGCTTTACCTCTCAAACCCGTCTGTCGCCGTCTTTCGGCGCAGCGGAAGCCGACCCTTACGCGCCGGCCGGCGATGGCCAAAGCCAGGACGCGCCCTTCGGCATCACCGGGCAGGCGCAAACGCCGGCGGGCGATCCGGATTTCGGCGCGCCCCAGACCGAGTCTCAACCGGATGCCGGAGCGGGCTCGCAGATTCCGCGCAGGCTGACGCCGGGCGTGGCGATGCCTGACGAAGGTGTGGCCGCCGTCGCGGGGCCGTCCGGTGATCCGCGGGCGGATTTCAAATCGGCGCGCGATCTTCTGCTGAAAGGCGAGTTCGCAGGCGCGGAAACCGCTTTCCGTTCCTTCGTAGAGACTTACCCTGACTCCGACTTCGCCGGAGAAGCGCAATATTGGATCGGGGAATCTCTTTTTGTCCGTGAACTGTACACGGCGGCTGCGGAAGCGTATCTTGCCACTGCGCGGGATTATCCGGACAGCACGCGCGCGGCCGACAGTCTGCTCAAGCTGGCGCTCACTTTCGAGCGGCTGGGCGAGCGAAAAGCGGCGTGCGATACGCTGCGGCAGTTGAGCCGGAAATATCCGGATGCCTCTGAACCCATCAAGCGCAATTTGAAAAAGGCACGGGCTGAGTTTTCCTGCGCCTGATCGCATCATCCAAAGGGCCGGCACGACGGGGCAAGTTGCCGGTTGCGGGGATAGGACGATGTCTCGGGCCGATTTGGCGGCACAGACGGAAGAACCGGTCAGCGCGGCCGAGTTCCTTGAAGCGGCGCACCGTGAAGGCTTGGCGCCGCCCTTGGCCGTTGCCGTCTCCGGCGGCGGCGACAGCATGGCGTTGCTCGCCATGGTTGCCCGCTGGGCCGAGCATCAGGTCATGGCCTCGGGCCCGGGCTTGGCGCGGGACAAGATCGCGCCGGTCACGGCCCTGACGGTCGATCACGGGATCCGGCCTGAGTCCGCGCAGGAAGCCCATTGGGTCGGCGAACAGGCCGCCCGGTTCGGCATCCCCCATGTGGTTTTGAGCGCCCCCGACATTAAGCTGAGCCCTTCCAATCTCCAGGCTGAGGCCCGGGACCTGCGCTACCGGCTGATGGAGCGCTGGTGCCGGAAAATGGGCGTGCCGACCCTTCTGACCGCCCATACGCTCGACGATCAGGCCGAAACCTTTCTGATGCGTCTGGCGCGCGGCAGCGGCGTCGACGGGCTCGCCGCCATGGCGTCCCGCACGGTGCTTTATGACGCTGCCCATCGCCCGACCATCGAGCTGGTCCGTCCGCTGCTCCATATGCCGCGTGAGCGTTTGCGCGCGACGCTCGATCAGGTGGGCCTCTCCTGGCTGGAAGATCCCTCCAACGAAGACCAACGCTTCGCGCGGGTGCGGTTCCGCCGCCTGGCCGCTCTGCTCGCCGAGGAAGGCCTGACGGCCGACCGCCTGGCGGTGACGGCGGAGCGCATGGCCCGGGCGCGCGCGGCTCTTGAGGATTATCAGGCGCGTTTGGTGCGCGACTGCGTGTTCTGGCACCGGGCGGGTTTTGCCCGGCTTGAGACCGGCGCCTTCGTGCGCGCGCCCGAGGATGTGGCGCTGCGGGTTCTGGCCGGCGTCATCCGCTCGGTCGGCGGTCAGACTTTTCCGCCCCGGTTCGATCGCCTGGAGCGGATTTTTGCCGCCGTGCGGTCGGGCACGCTGCATCGCGGGCGCACGCTGGGCGGCTGCCGGATCGTGCCCGTCGCTGGCGGCGAGGCGCTTCAGATCGCCCGGGAAAACCGGCATCTGGAATCCGCGAGCACACTCGACAGCGGCTCGGTGCGCCTGTGGGACGGGCGCTTCCGCGTATCTTTGCCGCGCGGCCAGGATGCCGGCGAAATCAGGCCCTTGGGGCGGGACGGGTACAGCCTGATGCGCGACGCGGGCGCCAGTCCGCCCCGGGACATGCCGGTGGGCGTGCGCCCGACCTTGCCCGCGTTCTGGCGCGGCGAGCGGCTGGTGGCCGTGCCCCATGCGGGGTTCGATCCGCTGCGCACGGGCTTTCGCGCCACATTCGTCTCCAGACTGCTTGGTGTTGACAGTCACCTTGACGCTTTTGAAGGCGGTGCAGCTTAATAAGGATGGCGAATCTCACCTGACGACTTAAATCTATGAGAAGGTTTAGGGTAGACTGCTCGCTTCAGGCGCGTTGGCCGGTCACTCGGTCGGGTTCAAACGCCGCCTGCCACGGTTCCAGGGCACAGCCTTGGGACCGTGAACGACATAAGACTCGTGAAGGGATCCGCGTCACATGAATTTCCGGAATTTCGCGCTATGGGCCATCATCATTCTGCTGCTCGTGGCGCTGTTTAACCTGTTCCAGGGCTCGCCCCAGCAGAACGCGGCCAACGAGATCAAATACTCCGATTTCATCCAGCAGGTGGAAGGCGGCAATGTGAGCGACGTGCTGGTCCAGGGCCAGCGGGTCACCGGCCATTACACCAACGGTCAGGAATTCACGACCGTCGCGCCGATGAATTCCGATTTCGCGGAACGTCTCGCGGAAAAGGACATCGAAGTCCGCATCAAGGCGGAGGACGAAACCGTCCATCCGCTGATCGGCATTCTGATCTCCTGGTTCCCCATGCTGCTTCTGATCGCGGTGTGGATTTTCTTCATGCGCCAGATGCAGTCGGGCGGCGGCAAGGCCATGGGCTTCGGCAAGTCCA
>CAZTCJ010000009.1:0-70344 GCA_964612085.1 uncultured Alphaproteobacteria bacterium | reverse complement strand
GCCACCGGCTCCACCAGGCGGGGCGAGAGCGCATGGCCTTCCAGGTGATTGACCGCCACAAGCGGCAGGCCGCGTGCCGCCGCGATGGCCTTGGCGCTCATCAGGCCGACGATCACCCCGCCGATCAGTCCGGGGCCGGAGGTCCCCGCCACTGCGTCGAGATCCGCAAAGCCGAGCCCGGCCTCCTCAAGGGCGCGGGCGATGATGCCGTCCACCGCCTCCACATGGGCGCGGGCCGCGATCTCGGGCACCACGCCGCCGTAAGGGGCATGGTCTTTCAGCTGGCTGAGCACCACATTGGACAGGATTTCGGGCATCGCGCCCGGCCGCCCGCGCACCACCGCCGCCGCCGTCTCGTCGCAGCTCGTCTCGATGCCGAGAACGGTCCACCGGCGGTCTTCGCGTTTGGGGTCTGGCGTTTTGCGATCCATGGCTTAAGGTGCGCGATCCAAAGGTTTGTAATTGCGTTCAAGACTGCGGGGCAAAGAATGACTGCAACAGAGCCGCGTTTGCGCATCGGCACGAGAGGCAGCGCGTTGGCGCTCGCCCAGGCCCATACGGTTCGCCGCCTTCTGGCCCAGGCCCATGGCTGGCCGGAAGAGGGGCCCGACAGCCCGCTCGAGATCGTGGCCATGACCACGACCGGCGATCAGGTTCAATCTAAAGCGCTTCTGGAGATCGGCGGCAAGGGCCTCTTCACCAAGGAAATCGAGGATGCCCTGCTCGACGGCTCCGTCGATCTGGCCGTCCATTCCATGAAGGACATGCCGACTAAACTGCCGCCGGGCCTCGATATGGCGGCGATCCTGGAGCGGGAAGACCCGCGCGATGTTTTCATCGGCCATGAGGCGACCGGCATTCAGGACCTGCCCAAAGGCGCCATGGTCGGCACGGCGAGCCTGCGCCGCCGGGCCCAGGTGCTGCTGCGCCGTCCTGATCTGGAGGTGGTGACCTTCCGAGGCAATGTGCAGACCCGCCTGAAGAAACTGGGCGAGGGCGTGGTCGCGGGCACGTTGCTCGCCCGGGCCGGGCTCAACCGGCTGGGCCTGGAGCCTGAAAATGCCGTCACGCTGAGCTTCGAGGAGATGCTGCCGGCCGTGGCCCAGGGCGCGATCGGCATCGAGATCCGCCAGGACGACGCCAAGACGCGCGAGGCCATCGCGCCCTTGAACGATCCGGCGACGGCGGCCTGCGTGACGGCGGAACGGGCGTTCCTGACCGTGCTCGACGGCTCCTGCCGCACGCCCATCGCGGGCCATGCGGAACTGGCCCATGGCGGGCGCTTGCGCTTCCGGGGCCTGGTGCTGACGCCCGACGGCGCCAAGCACTGGCGCACCGAGAGCCAGTCGGTGATCGATGATGCCGTGCGCATGGGCCGGGAAGCGGGCGAGGAGCTCCGTGCGCAGATCGAAGGCGATGGCATCGATATCGCCAAGGATCTGGGCGCGGTGCCGGCCGGCCCGACGCTCTGATCTGTGTGATTGCCTGAAGGGGAGCGGGCTGGTGGTGCCCGAAGCGAGTAAGGTCTTCTCATGAAAGCGGTCATCACCCGGCCTGAGGAAGACGCCGAACCGTTGCGCTCGACCCTGGCGCGTCTGGGCTTTGAGCCCGTTCTGGCGCCGCTCATGACCATCGAGCCCGTCGACGGGCCGCCGCTCGACCTCGCGGGCGTCCAGGCCATCGCGTTCACCAGCGCCAACGGCATCCGCACTTACCTCACGCGCCAGGGCCCCGATGAACGGGCCACCGCCCGCCCGGCCTTTTGCGTCGGTCCGGCGACGGCGGCGCTCGCCAGGCAGGCCAGGTTCGTGCTGGTGGACGAGGCGGCAGGCTCCGTGGACGATCTGGCGGACCGGCTGATCGCGGCCTGCGATGCGGGGGCTGGGCCCATCGTCCATGCCGCAGGCGCGACGCTGGCGGGGGATCTGGCGGGCCGTCTGGCCAAGGCGGGTTTCACCGTGCGCCGTGAGACGCTTTACCGCGCTGAGGCCGCCGAGACCCTGCCCGAGGCCTTTGCCGAAGTGCTCAAGGCGCCGTCTGATGATGATTTGCGCGGTCTTGTGCTGTTTTTTTCGCCCAGAACGGCCCGGATCGCCGCTGATTTGATCGCAAAAGCGGATTTGGCCCTGGAAACGCGCCATTTCGCGGCCCTGTGCCTGTCGCCTGCGGTCGGAGAAGCGGCTGGCGTGTTGCCTTGGGCGCGCCTGGAGACGGCGGAGACCCCCTCCAATGACGCCATGGCGGCCCTGGCGCACGCCCTGATGAAGTCTTAAATCTCAGGCGGTAATGCTCTGGATCAATGCAAATGGCGGTCGCAGGGTGCACATGCGTAGAGACGCCATTGCGTGCCCGAGACTTTGGCGATTACAGTGCCCGCGTCTCCCAAAGGGCTGATTTTTCATATTCCATGCCGAGTGAAAGAGACTCATGACCGACTCCAAAACCCCCTCCGAACCGCAACCGGCCAATGATACCGGCGCCGTCGCCAATGGGGCGAAAGCCAATGGGACCAACGGGTCCGGCGCGTCCGAGAAGAAAAAAACCACGAGCGCATCCGCTGCGAAGAGCAAGGCTGGCGCCGCCAAGACGGTGAAGGTCAAGGTCGAGGCCTCCAAGCCCGCCAAGGCGGCGGACAAGCCAGAGCCCTCCAGCGAAGCCGCCGAGACCAAATCCGCCGCGCCCGCAAAAGAAGACGTTAAAGCCGCGCCCGTGTCCGTGCCGTCGGTCGGCACCGCGTCGGCGTCCGGCGCCAAGGGAACCAACGGCTCGAACGGCACCAATGGTCATGCGCCTGCGGATGATGGAAACACGGCGCAGGCCGAGCCCGCAGCGCCCCCGAAACAGACGCCGCCCGCCTCGGCGCCGCTGGCCCAATCGTCCGGCACCGGCGGAGATGAATCGTCGGGCAGCAGTTGGCGTAAGCGGCCTGTCCTGTTCATGACCGCCGCCGTGGTCGGCGTCATCCTCATCGCCATTCTGTTCCGGGGCGGCGGTGAGACCACCCCGTCCGGCACGGCTCTGGAATCGCGCATCGCCGCGCTTGAAGCCCGGATCGATTCGGTCGAACTGGGCACCGGCGATCCGGCGGTGGCCAGCGGTCTGCGTCAGGATCTTTCTCAAATTCAAGCCCGCGTGGACGAGCTTGAAGCCTTGCGCGCGCAGGTGGACCGTCTGGCCGCCGCGCCGCGCCGGTCCGGTGCCTCGTCGAATGTCAGCGCGCTCGAAGGCGGCGTCAGCGATCTGAACGATGCCATCGGCCAGATTGAGACGCGCCTGTCCCGCTTCACCGGCGAAGTGGCCCGCAACGAAGCGCGCATGACCGCCCGGGTGGAAGCGCTCGAAACGTCCGTGCCGGACAGTCTGGGGACGGAGCTTGACGCCTTGTCCGGGCGCATTGCCTCGCTGGAGCGCAACGATGTGGCCCGCGATGCCCACCGGGCGGCCCTTGCGGTGGCGCTCGCCAATCTGACCCGCGCGTCCCAGGATTCCCGTCCCTTCGCGGCGGAGCTTGAAGCGCTCGATATTCTGGCGCCGAACGATCCACAGGTGGAAGCACTCGATGTTTTCGCCGAGCGCGGCATCGCGTCGGTGGCGACCTTGTCCAACCAGTTCGAGGCCGTGGCCCGCGACATCTACCGGGCCGACGGATCCGTGCCGGAAGACACCGTCTGGTCGAAACTGTGGGCCAATGTGCTTTCCACCGTGACGGTCCGGCCCGTGGGCGAGGTCGAAGGCGACACGGTGCCCGCCATTGTGGCGCGTACGGAACGCCGCCTGGAAGAAGGCAATCTTGTTGCGGCAACGGAAGAGTTGGCCAAGCTTGACGGGAACAGCGCGGCGGCGGCTGAGATCTGGCTGGCAAGCGCCCGGGCCCGTTTGCAGCTCGACCAGCTCATCAGCGATCTGAACACACGGGTCATTGCCAGCATCGGCCCGCAGCCGGTCGCGCCTGCGCCGGTACCGGTCGAGACCCCGGCGCCCGCGCCGCAGCCTGCACCCGCGCAACCGGCTGAAACCCGGCCCGCAGCGGCACAGGAACCGGCGCCCCAGGTTGAGCCCGCGCAAGAGCCCGCGCCTGCACCCCAAGCCGAGCCCGCGCAGGAAGAGCCCGCGCCGCAGCCCGCAGATCCCGAACCGGCTCCAGAGGAGCCCGCCCCGGCGTCCGAAGACGGCGCCGCTCCGGCGGACGAGTCCGAGCCTGCTTCTGAACCGGCCGAGACCTCCGACGGCGCGTGAGCCGGCGGGTCTTTGCCTCGTAACGTATTGAACACCGCATGGTCCGCGCGCTTCTGATCTTCCTGCTAGTGGCCGTCATCGCGATCGGCGCCGTCTGGCTCGCGGACCATCCGGGTACCCTCGTGGTCGAATGGCTGGGCGTGCGGATCGAGGCCTCCGTCGCCCTCGGCCTTGTCGCCCTGCTGCTGGCCGTCTTCGTTCTTTATGTCCTGCTACAGATCATCGGCTGGGTCTTCGGGCGCTTTGCGGCCGTCGGCACTTATGTGGCGGGCCACAAGGAGCGGCGCGCCCACACCGCCCTGACCAGGGGCTTGATCGCCCTGGCGGCCGGCGATGCCTCGACCGCCCGCAAGGTGGTGACCGATGCCTCCAAGGCGCAGCGGGACCGGCCTTTGCTTTTGCTTTTGCATGCGCAGACGGCGGAACTGACCGGGGCGGATACCGAGGCCGAAAGCGCCTATCAGGCCATGCTCGATGTTCCCGAGACGGAAGTTCTGGGTCTGGTGGGTCTGATGGGCCTGGCGCGCGATCAGGGCGATGTGACGAAGGCGCTCGAGATCGCGGGCCGTGCTTTCCGGCTGCAACCGGGCAATGCGCGGGTCTTCCGCACCCTGTTCACCTTGCAGCTTCAGACCGAGCAATGGGCCGCCGCCCGGCGCACGGTCGAGGCCGCCAATAAGGCGCGGCTGTTGCGCAATGCCGCCGCCCGCCGCCGCCTCGCGGTTCTGATGACGGCCGAGGCCATGGCGGCGCGCCGGGACGGCAAATCCCAGGCCGCCCTCAACCTGGCGCAAAAGGCGTTGTCGCTTGCACCCGATCTGGCGCCCGCCGCCGTGCTGGCGGCGGATGTGCTGAAGAATTTCGGTAAGAAGGGCCGGGCAGGCACGGTGATCGAGACCATCTGGCCGCATATGCCCCATGCGGAACTGGGCCGTATCTATGCGCAGCTTCATCCGCGCGAGAATGCGGAAGAGCGGCTGGCGCGCATCAAGGGGCTTGTCGAGCTTAATCGCGATCATGTGGAAAGCCGCATCCTGTTCGCGCGCTATGCCATCGCCGCCGAAAACTTCGCGGCGGCGCGCGATGCCTTGGCGCCGCTTTTGGAGATCGCGCCCACCACCCGGGTTGCCGAGCTGATGGCGCGGCTTGAGGAAACCGAACATGGGGACACCAAAGCGGCGGAGGAGTGGCTGGGCCAGGCCGCCCACGCGCCCCGCGATGCGCTCTGGCTGTGCCGCTCCTGCGGGCGCCAGTCCACCCAATGGAGCGCGCTCTGCCCCCAATGCAATTCGTTCGATTCCCAATATTGGAAGGCCTCGGGCGACATGACCCTGTTCGCCGACGAGGGCGAGGAGACCGAGGATCCCGATCTGCTGATCGCCCAGGCCATGGCGGAGGACGATCAGGAGCCGGGCCTGCTCAGCCGCATTCTCGGGACGGGCGGCGGCGCGAAACCGGCGCCGGAGCCCGCCAAGCCCCCGGAGCCTGAGACCTCCCGGACTGTCGATCTGGTGCCCATGGATCGCGGCGACCGCCGGGACGGTCCGGTGATCGACGCGGTGGTGGAAGAGACCGATAATAAGCCGCCCGAGAGGGAAGAGAAAAAGCCCGCTTCCTCCGAAGACAAGCCGCGCAAGACCGAGCCGGACGACAAAGGCGGCCAGGACCAGCCCAAGCGCGAGTCCGACAAATCGGAGATCTATGTGCCGCCCCGTCCCCCCGACGATCCCGGGCCCGAAAAGGACGATGACAGCGGCGAACGGGCCGGCCGCTGGTCGTGATTTTGGGGCCGCGCGGCCTCTTGAGTTTTGCGCCGCCCGGCCCTATGGTCCGCGCTTGTGGGCGTCGCAAGCACGCCCGCGATCCCAAGGCAATACGCCACGGTAAGCCGCCATAGCTCAGCTGGTAGAGCATCGCATTCGTAATGCGAGGGTCGGGTGTTCAAGTCACCCTGGCGGCACCATCTTCACCTTTCATCTCACATGATCCAGACCTTTAGTGCACCCGCTCCGCGATTGGTGGTAGGGTTCCTTTGCAAGTCTTACGCTTGAAAAGGAGCGCGTCATGGGCATCGTCATCCTTGCCGGGACCAAGAAGGGCGTCGCCATTCTGGAAAGCGATGCGGCACGGGAGACATGGACCTGCCGCTTCGATCTGCGCGGCTGGGCGGTGACCTCGTCCATCCGGGACGGCCACGGCCGTTTCATGCTGGCGGTGGCGAGCGACGTTTACGGTCCGGCCTTGTTCGTCAGTGAGGATCTCAAATCCTGGGAGCAGTTGGAGGCCGCGCCGCGCTTCCGTGAAGGCGATAAGGGCAATGCGGATCATAACTGTCTGATCGGCGCGGGCTTCTCTTTCGGTCAGTATTCGGCGGATGGCCGCCATGTGGACCAGATCTGGACCCTGCACGACGCGGGCGACGCGATTTACGCCGGTGTCTCGGAAGCGGGCCTGTTCAAGAGCACGGACCGGGGCCAATCCTGGGAGCCGGTTTCGGGCTTGAACGATCATCCCTCGCGGGCCCATTGGATGCCGGGGGCAGGGGGCTTATGCGCCCACACGATCCTCACGGACCGGACGAACCCGGAGCGCATCTGGGTCGGGATTTCCGCCGCGGGCCTTTTCCGCAGCGATGACGGCGGCAAGACCTGGGACCACAAGAACGAGGGCGTGCCGGGGGATGTGGGCCAGTGCGTCCATTGCCTTGCCCATGATCCGCGCGATCCGGACCGGATCTTCCGCCAGGACCATCAGGGTGTGTTTCTGTCAGAAGACGGCGGCGACCATTGGCGCCAGATCGAAACCGGTCTGCCTGCGGCGGAACTGGCGGGCGGCACCTGCGGCTCCTTCGGCTTCCCCATCGCCATGGACCATGCGACCGGGGCCGTGTTCATCGTGCCTCTGGAAGGCGATAATTTCCGCATGCCCCATGGCGGACGGCTGTCGGTTTATCGCAGCCGGGACAGCGGAGCATCCTGGGCCGAGGCGAGTGAGGGCCTGCCGGAGGCGGATTATTCCGGCGTGCTGCGCGGCGCCATGGCGGCCGATCAGGCGGATCCCGGCGGCGTCTATTTCGGCACCACCACGGGCACGGTCTATGGCAGTCAGGATCTGGGCGACCGCTGGACGGCGCTGGCCTCCGGCCTGCCCCGGATCCTGAGCGTGCGCGCCTATGCCCAACCTTGACCGGAGCGTGTGATCCCTTCGCCCCGCCGGGCCGTATGGATAAGACACGGTCTTGTTGCCAAAAGGGAGGGGTTCATGGCGCATCTGGCATTGTGGACGATAGTGATGGTGATCTGTATGGGGACCATGTCTGCCGTGGCCAAGGATGGCGAATGCAAGGTCATGGCGGCATTCGCCGACCAAAAGGAGATCGATGCCTGGCGGACCGTGAACGACAATGTCATGGGCGGGCGCTCAAGCGGCGCCCCCCGGTTCGAGAACGGGATCATGATCTTTTCCGGCAGCATCAATACGGATGGCGGCGGCTTCTCTTCCGTACGCAAGCCGCTCGTTGAAGGCGCTTATGCGGAGACCCGGTCGTTCCGCATCCGGTATAAGGGTGATGGCCGCCGCTATGCCTTGACGTTCCAGACCGGGGACCGGTCCTTCGGGCGGCCGATCGCCTACCGCGCGGAGTTCGGAACCGGTCCGGATGCGGACTGGGCCGAGGCCGACATCCCGCTGAGCGCGTTTCGCGCATCGGCGTTCGGCCAGCCGGTCAGGGCGCCGGCCCTCGACCCTGCGCGGCTGCAGACCTTGGGACTGATTATCTCCGATGGCATCGACGGCCCCTTCGCCCTGCAGGTGGACTGGATCAAGGCGTGCCGGGACGGCGGCGCATGACCGGGGCTGTCGAGGTCAGATTGCCCCCGGTTCTGGCCGTGGTCACCGGCGGCGTCAGGACGCTCACAGCCCATGGGAATACGGTCGGTGCGGTGCTGGAGGATCTCGCCCGCGCCCATCCGGCCCTGGCGCTGCATCTGTTCGACGAACGCCATGCCATAAGGCGCAACATCTTATGCATTCACGATGGGGTCATGGTCCGGCCCGATGCGGCCTATGGGCATGCGCTCAAACCGGGCGATGCCCTGATCCTCGCCAACGCCCTGGCTGGCGGCTAGGGGCCGTTCAATAAGGGTCATTGGATAAGGGGTAGGCGGATAAAAAATCCGGGCCTCTGCAAGAGAGGCCCAGACCGTCTTTTCCGAAAGGCTGCCGCCTTAGAGAACGGAAATTTCCTCGATGATTTCGATAACCGGCGCGAAGGTGAAGTCCGTCGCGCTCAGCTCTTCGAAGCTCGTCTTGGCAATGACGAGCTGGCCGCCATCCATGCCGGTCAGGATGACATTCTTGCCGTCATCGACCGCATTCGCGGCCACCGCATCGAAGCCGGTGAAGTTGGGCAGACCGCTCAGGTCGATGGTGTCGACGCCGATCTCGAAATCCCTGATGGTGTCGATATCGCCCGCACCGTCATCGTCGAACACGAAGATGTCGCCGCCGTCGCCGCCGTCGAGGTCGTCCTCGCCATTGCCGCCCATCAGGATGTCGCCGCCGTCGCCGCCCCTGATCCGGTCGTCGCCCTCGCCGCCGTCGATGGTGTCATCGCCGTCCCGGCCGTCGAGCTTCTCCTCGTCGGCGCTGCCGGTGATCACGTTGTCGAGGTCGTTGCCCTTGACCTTGCCTTTGCCCTTCTCGGAGGCCATCAGCACGGCATTCTCGAAATTATCGTCGAGTTTGATGTTGCCTTCCGCCTGCACGGTGTCCGTGCCTTCGCCGGCATTCTCGAAGATCTTGTCGCCTTTGCCGATGATGTAAGTGTCATCGCCGAGCCCGCCGAACATTTCGTCCTTGTCGTCGCCGCCGTCGAGGGTGTCGTTGCCTTCGCCGCCGTCGATCAGGTCGCGTCCGGCATTGCCGTTGATGATATCGTCACCACCCAGACCGTTCAGGATGTCGTCGAATTCGGATCCTTCGAGGGTTTCGCTCATTTCCGACCCCACAGGCGAAATGCCGCCGGTATCGAGATTGAGCAGAACGTCCATGAACTGAATGAATTCGATATCGGTGAGCGTGTCGGCGCCTTCGTCAAGCGTTTCTTCGGTCAGCAGGTCGGTCACCTGAACGGTGCTCTTGTCGATCACGACCACGTCGAAATCGTCGCGCATGCCCTGATAGACAGCGGTGTCGTCGCCCTTGCCGCCGCCGATCGTGTCATCGCCTTCGCCGCCTTCGATCGTATCGTCGTCCTTGCCGGCGTCGATGGTGTCGTCGCCCATGCCGGACACGATGCCGTCATTGCCGTCGCCGGAAATGATGCCGTCATTCATCATGGAGCCGGTGAACGTGTCGTCGCCTTCGAAGAATTCATCGAACAGTTTTTCGACCGGCTTCTTTTCGATCAGCTTGGCCACATCCGTCAGATCGATATTGAGGCCGCTGATATCGACCGAGGTGGTGCTCATGTCTTCGAGCAGTTCGAAGCTGTTGACCGTGCCGCCGGTGATCTTGAAATCATCCGTATTCGGCGCGCCTTCGAATGCGAAGTTCGTGCCCGTCGCGCGGGTCAGCCGCATGGTGCCTTCATAGCCCACGACAGCCTGCATATTGGAAATCGTTTCAACGAACGGTTCGTCGAATTCGATGTTCAAGGCATCGAGGTCGAATGCGTTGAACGGCATAAGATAGGTTACGTCAGCCATGAAAGGCTCCCCTGAGATCCAGCATTTAAAACATGGACGCGCCCCGTCCATCGGCACGCGTTTCCCCCTCCCCTCGGGTTTCCCAAGGGTCTTGCCAATGGCGTCGGTACCATCGGAATGGAAACGGCGGCTAGTTACGGTTTGTACGGAAAACTCACAAACCGTCTAAAACAGGCGTGTTTTTGCTACAGGGTCGTCTGTTTACAAATCGGAGAAGCCGAACTGGCGCAGCAGGGCCGTTTCTTCCTCGATGCAGGTCTTGAAGCTGTCGCGCCCATGGACCCGGTCCACGAAGGCCTTGAGGTTCGGATAGGCGTCGACGGTATGCAAAAAGCCCGTGTGGCGCAGATTGGCGAATTGGGTGCCGATGGCGATATCGGCCAGGGAGAATGTGTCGTCCACGAAGTATGTCTTGCCGGTAAGCTCTTTCTCCAGATAGGCGAAATAGCGCGGCAGTTTTTCCCGGCAGGTTTCTTCCGCCTTGTCGGTGTCCGGGTCGCGGCCCATCAGGCGCGCCACCACCACGGGCCGGAAGCAGCCCAGGCCGATATTGGCGGCCATTTCGGAGTCGGCATATTCCTCGAACCACAGGGCCCGGCCGTAGCTGAAGGCGTCGCCTGGCAGCAGGGCCGGGGCCGGCACCTTGCGCTCCAGATAGGCGCAGATGGCCGAGGAATCCGCGAGCGTGGCGTCTTCGCCCGCGTCCGTGTCGCGCAGCACCGGGATGCGCTTCAGCGGGCTGATTTCCAGGAACCAGTCCGGCGGGTTGAAGACATTGACCTGATCGAGCTCGTAGCCGAGCCCTTTCTCGTGGAGCACCACGCGCACCTTGCGCACGAACGGGGAGAGGCTTGCGCCATAGACAGTCAGGCTCATGGGAGCACTCCTTAATCTTCTTCCGATGGATCGTCAGTTGATGAGGGTCTGGTCTTCACGGGATCGGCGCCCATGGCGGCGACGTGCAGCGTTTGGGTGGGATAGGCGAATTCGATACCCTGGGCTTGGAACCGTTTGTGAATATCCAGATTGATCGCCTGCTGAATATCCATATAGCGGTTGTAGTCGCGGTCGAGCACAAAGTAGACAGTCTCGAAGACAAGGGCGAAATCGGCAAAGCTTTTGAAATGGGACCGGTCGAAGCGCGTCAGTTCCTGACTTTCGACGCTCTCGCGGATGATGTCGGGGATCTGTTTCAAATCTTCGTGGTCGGTCTCATATGTGACGCCGACAGCGAACTGGATGCGCCGCTCATACATACGCTTGTAATTGCGGATGCGCGTGGACAGCAGATCGGAGTTGGAGACCACGATCTGTTCGCCCGACAGGCTGCGGATGCGGGTGGATTGCAGGCCGATCCGGTCGACCGTACCCATCATGTCCCCAAACACGATGAAATCGCCGGTGGTGAAGGGCTTGTCGAGCACGATCGACAGGGAGCCGAAGATGTCCCGGAAAATGCCCTGGGCGGCGAGGCCGATGGCGATGCCGCCGACGCCGAGACCGGCGACCAGCGCGGTGACATCGATCCCCAGATTGTCGAGGATCATCAGGAGCGCCACGGAGGAGATGACCATCAACAGCAGGGTACGGATCAACGCCATGGCGTTGCGCAGGTTGTTGGCGTCCTCCGGGCGGCTTTCCGCGTAGCGCCTGAGCAGGCCCATAATCAGATGGAACAGCCAGATCGCGCCCTGGATCACGATGATGATGATCGCCAGCCGGTTGATCACCAGGTTCAAATTCGGCGGCATCTCGATGGTGCGGGAGGCGGCGTAAAGGCCGACGGCCAGCAGGAACAGCGTCCCGGTCTTTTTCACCAGGCTATGGACGAGAGCGAATTGGGACTCCGGCTTGGTGGCGCCGGCCTGGCTCAGGCCGATCAGAAGCATCCAGCGCAGCACCATGAGTCCGCCGAAAACGCCCCCGGCGACGGCGCCTGCGAGCCACCAGTCGGGCGAGGTGGTCAGCCATTCGGCCGTCTCTTCCACCAGCCCCGTGGTCGCGCCGACGATTGTTTCCGAGTCGCCCGCCGGCGGGCTCGTGGTGTCGGTTTCCATCGTCAGTCCCTCTTGCTGCCCCGGCCCAGACGGCCTTTCTGCCTGCTGCGACTGTAGGCTACTGATTGCGCGGCGCACCGCAAGGGCTGGCGGGAAGGATTACCGGTTCCAGGAGGCAGAGCCCGAGCGCTCGAACGGGCTGACGAAGCGGTCCGGGCTTTGGGGCTTAAGCGCGCTCAGCTCGGCCACGGAGTCGGGCAACAGGGCCGCCGAGGTCTGGCCCGCGCCGGTCAGCCGGGCCGCCACATTGACGGCGGCGGCGAAGGTTTCCCCTTGGTGGGTGGCGAGCAGCACCGATCCGGAACTGCCGGGCTGGACCCGGCAGGAATGGCGGATCAAATCGCTGTCCCGCTCCAGGAGCCTGCAGGTCTGGGCATGAACGGTGGGCCGCAGGGTGCGCGCCATGCCATAGGCCACGACCTTGAGCGGCCAGCCTTCCGCCTGGCCGAACTGCGCGGCGGTCAGAAGCGTCGCGGGCCGCACGGTCTCGCCCAGGGGATCTTCCAGAACCAGCACGGCCCAGTCCTGGCGCAATTGATCCGGATGCGTCCCGACCGGCAGCGTGTAGGCCGGATTGATGTGGGTCTCGGCGCTTTTGGCGTAAAGCTGCCCGCCCTGGGGCGGATAAAGCGCGAAATGAATGAGGCCGGGGGAGAAATAGCCGTCGCCCGCGCGGGTGGTCAGGCAATGGGCCGCGGTCAGCACCGTATACGGCCCGATCAGGACGCCGGTGCAGATCGGGCCTTTCGGCGTGATGATGCGGCCGACCGCCGTCTCGCCCCGCGCCCCTTGGGCCAGCCGGATGCTGGTCTCGCTCGCCGCCGGGGTGGCGAGGCCGAGAAGCACGGTCAATATCACCAGGAGACGGATCATGGCGCCGGTCATCGTTTCAAGGGCAAAGTGACGGCGGCCCGCAAACCGCCTTCGGGCCGGGTTTCCAAAATAAGCGAACCATCGTGAAGATCGATCAGGCTTCGGGCTATTGTGAGGCCGAGGCCGAGGCCGCCGGTCTCCCGGCTGCGCGAGGTCTCGAGCCGGGCGAAGGGCTCAAAGACGGTCTCCAGGTCCTCCCGCGACAGGCCCGGCCCATCGTCATCGATCAGGATCGTGGCGGTTCGCTCGTCCGCGCTGAGCCGCACGCGGGCGCGCTCGCCATAACGCACGGCATTTTCGATGAGATTGCGCAAGGCCCGCGCCAAAGCCACGGGGCGGCAGACCGCCACCGCCGGCTCGGATATGGTAATCCGCACATCTGAGCCCAGATCCTGGAAGTCTCCCACGATGCTGTCCACCAGATCGGCAAGATCGGTGGGCACGGGCGCTTCTTCCTCGATGTCTTCGCGCACCAGGGACAGGATGCCGTCAGTCATGCTCTGCATTTCGTCCAGTATGCGGATCATCTTGGTGCGGTTGTCCTCGTCAGTGACGAATTCAGCGCGCAGCCGCAGGGCCGTGATGGGCGTGCGCAGATCGTGCCCGACCGCCGCCAGCATGCGCCGCTGGTGATCGAGCAGATTGCTCAGCCGTTCTCCCATGCGGTTATAGGCCCTGATGGTGCGGCGCATGTCGTCGGGGCCGCGCTCAGGCACGGGCGGCGTCTGCACACGGCCCAGAAGCCCGGTCGCACCGGCGCGGTCCGCCGATTGGGTCAGGTCCCGCAACGGCTCGCTGATGCGCCGCGCGGCCAGCACCACGACGCCGATTAACACCAGCACGGAAACCAGGGTCGTTGTCAGGACCCCCCGGTTCCAGGGCGGGATGCCCACCCAATGGCGCCAATGGGCCGTGAAGACGAGGCCGCCGCCCAGATCGATGGTGGCGAAAGCGTGCATGGGCCCCCGGTGCGGGCCGGGCATGCCGTCTTTGTCCGGCGGCGGACGGCCATCCCGCCTGTGCGGGCGGCGCAGTGAGCGCCCGGTCTCGACGCTGACCGGCGTCAATCCCCGGGCTTCCAGCGCTTCGACCAGAGTGTTCTTCTGGAGCACCGGGTTTTGCCCGGCCGGCACTTCGAAACGAGGCGGGCCCAGACGGAACTGGAGCCGCCGGCTCGACAAGGCGCGCAGGACCAGCTCGTGGCGTTCCGGATCCTCTGTGTGGAGTCGCTCGGCCGTGTCGGCGATCCGGTTGGTGATTTCCGTGCGGATCCAGGCCTCCACCGTATGGCGGCGCTCCAGCGCGAACATCAGAACCAGGATCGCCTGGGTCAGGATCAGGCTGGCCACGATCAAGAGCACGAGCTGGCCGGTAAAGCTTTTCGGGATCAAGGCTTTCAAGGCGCGGGCGATCATGGCTGCTTCACATCGGCGGAAAAACTGTAGCCGCCGCCCCAGACGGTCTTGATCAGACGCGGCGTTTTCGGGTCCGGTTCGATCTTGCGGCGCAGCCGGGAGACCTGATTGTCGATGCTGCGGTCGAAGGCCGTGGCATCGCGCCCCTGGGTCAGGTCAAGCAACTGGTCGCGGCTCAGGACCATGCGCGGATGGGTCAGGAAGGCCATCAGCAGGCGGAATTCGCCTGTGCTCAAGGGCCGGGCGATACCGTCCTGTCCCACCAGGGCGCGTTCCGGCACGTTGAGCGTCCAACCGTCGAACTGGATCCGCTCCCGGTCCGGCGGGCGCTGATGGGGCGGCAGGCTGTTGGTCCGCCTCAGGACGGCCTTGACGCGGGCGAGCAGTTCGCGCGGATTGAACGGTTTAGTGACGTAATCGTCCGCCCCCATCTCCAGGCCGACGATCCGGTCGGTGTCCTCCGTGCGGGCGGTCAGCAGGATGATGGGAATGGCGGCACCTTCCGCGATCGACCGGCACAGGGACAGTCCGTCCTCGCCGGGCATCATGATGTCGAGCAAAGCCAAATCGATCCGATGGGTCTTCAGGATGCGCCGGGCGGCGGACGCGTTTTCGGCCACGGACACGCGATAAGCCGCCTCGCGCAGCAGACGCGCCAGGCTGTCGCGGATATCCCGGTGATCGTCCACCACGAGAATGTGTGCCGGTTCGCTCATGAAACCTATCTAGCACACCGCTCCGGGCGGCTCTGGGGCAATCTGTAACAAAGCATGTCACGCCTCCGGCTGCGGTGGCTTTGAGACATTTTTTCCCTCTCGCGGGACGGTCCCGCGACAGATGCGGTGTTTTCTGTCACCCGGACGGATCCCAGGACCGGCGATCCGAAACATGAGGAGACGGAACGATTATGACACGCACGACTGGCAAGAAACACATGACCCTGATCGCTGTGCTGACGGGCGGTACCCTGGCCGCCATCGGCGTTGTCGCCATGGCGGAAGCCCGGGGCCCCCAAGGCGGCCATCCCGGTAAAATGATCCGGGGACTGTTCGAACGGTTCGATACGGATCAGGACGAATCGGTTTCGCGCACTGAGGTGGACAGTAAGCGCGCGGAAAGCCTGCGCACCCATGACGGCGACCGGGACGGCGCCTTGAGCCTCGATGAGTTCGAGGGCATGTGGATCGAGATGCAGCGCCGGCGCATGGTCGATGCCTTCCAGGATCTCGATGAAGATGGCAGCGGCCTCTTGACAGCCGAGGAAATGAATGCGCGTACGGAGCGTCTATTCGCCCGCGTCGATGCGGATGGCGACGGCGCGATCACGCGCGAGGAAGTGCAGGCGCTGCGCGGCCGGTTCCACCGGCGCCACGGCCCCCGCAGGGGCGGTCCGAAAGACGATCAATAAGGGTTCGCCGGACGATCTGAGCTAGGGTCCTGACCCTAAGGGGGGCGGGCGGCTGTCCGCTCCCTCTGTAGTGTGAGGCCTCTCACGCTGTAATGAATGTGCCGGGCCGGGACGATCCGGCCTCGACGGGCTGACCTTTTCGCGGAAAAAAGATCGACACTGCCTGCGCGAATCACCTAATCATTCACGCGTCGCAACGGTTTAGGCCTCTCCAGCCAAGTATCCGTCGCTTGGGGAGGATGTTATCCACAAGTTTTTTGTTTTTCTGAATCCAATGCGATTCTGCGGTGCGCTCTGTGGATAACTTATGAGTTGTTTTCTTGGTGGTTGTGGATTGGGAAATCTGGCGATTTCGGCAGGAAATCTGTGTTTGACACCTTTCGCAGAGAGGTTAAAAGAGGTTCCTTCCTGAAGCCGCAGGTAGTTCTCCTTGAGTTCTGTAACGCTTGATTAATCTTCTTTGTCTTAAAGGTAGGCAGGTCCTTAAAAATAATCTTCGGCAAAAAGTTTTTAAGTAAAACAGTTTTCCGCATTGACAATTGGTTAAGTTTTTTTAAGTTTGTATGTGTAACGAGTATCGCTTGATTGAGGTTCGAGAAGACCTCTTAGCAGACCGTGAAATAAAAGCGGAGGGTTAGAAATTTCGGCTTAGAACAAAGAGCAGGTTTTACCTTACTCAATCGTTTCTGAAGCCGATCATGAATGTGCGATAGGTCTCAATCGGCCACCCCACGCCAAATCCCCCCAACCGGCCATTTGCCGTTCTCAACCCGGCGGCAAGCAGAGACCACCCAATATCGCACATACGCCCGGGGCAGGTGACACACCCCTGATCACCTCCCCGGGCCCCCCTCTCGCCCGGGCGCTGCCTCCGCCATGACGCGCCCGGGCACCCCTTTCCAGCAATCCCGCTCCGTTGAGATCCCTCCGGAGCGGGATTGTTTTTGCCTAAAATTCGATCTTTGTGCCGACGATAACAAATCCTCAACACCCTGAGCGTGTGATGTGCGGGGTCGGGGCGCAGCGCGTCCCGTGCGTCGCAACGGTTCAGGAGGGTATCCGCATGTCGTCTCAGCCCGTTTGCCGGGGAGCGCTGATCGGCGGTCCGGTCCTGGCGTGTGCGGTCCTCGTTCTGGCCGCGCCCGGTGTCCAGGCCCGTGATTTCGAAATCGGCGAGGTTCGCCTGTCGGTCGATACGACCTTGTCCTACGGCTCGTCTTTCAGCATCCAGGAAACCGATTGCACCAACGTCAATCCGGCCAATGGCGGCTGTTATTTCGGGCGTCGGCTGCCCGATTTCGGCATACCGATCGCCGGCGGCGGCGTTAATGCGATCGGCGATCCGATCCCGGCCGGGGGCCTGCGGACGATCACTCGCAGCATTAACCAGGACGACGGCGCGCTCAATTTCGACTCCGGCAATCTGGTGAACTCGCGGTTCAAGGCCACCACCGATATCGAGGCGGTGTGGCGGAATTTCAGCCTGTTCGTCCGCACTTTGAGCTTCCACGACACGGTGTACGACCGCAACAATCTGGCGTTCAAGGATCTGGCGGGCGAGGCCCAGGACGATCTGGCGAACGAATTCCTGGTGCTCGATGCCTTCGTGACCGCCAATTTCGATGTGGCCGATATTCCCGTCACCCTGCGGGTCGGCAATCAGGCCGTGAACTGGGGCGAGAGCCTGCTGATTCAGGGCGGCATCAATTCCTATCTGCCGGTCGAAGTCTCGCGCCTGCGGGCGCCGGGCGCGGAAGTGCGCGAGGGCCTGCTGCCGGTGCCCGCGGTCTATGCCCAGGTGGGCATCGTGCCGGGCCTCGACGTTCAGGGTTTTTACCAGTGGGAGCATGTGGAGACCGAAATCGATCAGGCGCGCTCGTTCTATTCCGTCGCCGATTTCGCGGGCGCTGGCGGCTCCTTCGTGATTCTGGGCCGCCCGGACGACCGGGACATCGCGCCCATCGTGCAGAAACGGTTCTCCGATCTGGGCCAGGATGACGGCGCCTGGGGCGTGGGGCTCAGCTATTATGCCGACTGGCTCAATCAGGGAACGGAGCTTCAGGCCTATTACGTCAATTTCTCGTCAACCCTGCCTTATCTGACCTTCCAGGCGCCGCCGGACAATTTCGAGACCACCTGCGATAATCTCGGCCTTCTGGGCGCGATCCCCGATGGCTATGACGGCGGTCCGCAATCCTGCGTCGGGGATCCCTTGACCTTCGCGCCCGTGGCGTTCGCGGTCAGCGTCAATCAGGGCCGCTATGGTTTCGATTTCCCGGACGATATCGAGATCTGGGGCGCCAGCTTCAATACGGAACTGTTCGGCACCGCCTTCGCGGGCGAGGTCGCCTATTGGCCGGATCTGCCGCTGCAACTCTCCGACAGCGAGATCAATGCGCGCATTCTGGATTCCGACACGAGCCCCATTCCGGCGGGCGAACTGGTCCGTGCGCCGCTCCTGCTCGACGCCTATACGTTCTATGGCGGGGCGTCGGCCATTCCGGCGGGACTGGCGGCGGTCGCGGCGACCACGGGCACGCCTTACGCGGTGGGATCCTCCAATCGCGGCCTGGGTGATGTCTTCGAGGCGTTCACCCGGGAAGACTCGATTACCGGTCAGCTCTCCTCCATCACGATCTTCGCCGGATCCGATCTCCCGGCGGCGAAGCTGGGCGCGGACCAGACCACGGTGATTTTCAATACCGGGTTCATGTGGGTGCCGGATCTTCCGGACCTGAACGAAACCGTGGTGACGGCGCCCGGCTGCGAATTCGGTCACCCCAACCTGGCCACGGCCCTGACGCTCGCCAGCGGCACCAGCGCCAAGACCAATCTGAAATGCGCCAGTAAGTTCTCGGCGGGCTACCGTTTCGTCATCGCCAGCCAGTACAACAATATCGCCAACACCGCCTGGAGCCTGTCGCCTTCCGTCGCCGTGCGCAAGGATGTCCGTGGCCGCTCCCCGGGGCCGTACGGTCCGGGCTTTGTCGCAGGGCAAGGGCAGGTGGGCGTCGGTTTGACGGCTGACTATCAGAACCGCTGGCAAGCCAATGTTCAGTATCTGAATTTCTTCGGCGCGGCAGAGCGTAACCGGCTCACCGACCGGGACACCATTTCCGTCAGCCTGTCCTATGCCTTTTAAAAGGGGATGCACCATGAAGCGCTTTTTCGTCCTGGCTCTGGTGCCCGCCATCGGGCTTGGCGCGTCTCTGACAGCAGCCCTCGCCGATGTGCCCGCTGAGGTCGCGGCGCGGCTGGGCCGGGATCTCACGCCCATGGGCTCGGAAAAAGCGGGCAATACCGAGGGTACCATCCCCGCCTGGACCGGCGGTCTGACCGGCATTCCTGAAGGGATCGCGTTCGATCCGGAAACGGATCTCCATCCCAATCCGTTCAGCGCCGACCGTCCCTTGTTCACGGTCACCGCCGAGAACATGGCGCAGTATGCGGACAAGCTCACGCCCGGCTATCGGGCGATGCTGGAGACCTATCCGGCCTTCCGCATGGATATCTATCCCACGCGGCGCTCCTGCGCCTTTCCGGACTCGTTCTACGAGGCCAACGAACGCACGGCCCAGGGCACGCGGCTGGTGCCCGACGGCAATGGCCTGGAGGGCACCACTTACGGTCTGCCCTTTCCCGTGCCGTCCCAGGGGCTGGAACTCGTCTGGAACCATACGCTGCGCTATCGGGGCTTCAAACTGTCCCGGCAATTCGCCGCCGCGCCGGTGACGCGCTCGGGCGATTACACGCTTCAGATCGTTCAGGACGAGGCCATTATCAACTGGTCGAACCCGGCCTTTTCCAGCGTCGATCAGCTCGACAATGTCTCGATCTATTTTATTTCCAACACGATCGCGCCGGCGCGGGCGGCGGGCAATATTATCCTGGTGCACGAGACCATCAACCAGTCGGTCCAGGACCGGGCGGCCTGGCAATATAGTCCGGGCACGCGCCGGGTGCGCCGGGCGCCGAACATCGCCTACGATAATCCGGGGACGAATACCGATGCCCTGTCCACGGCGGATTCCTTCGACGGCTTCAACGGTGCGCCGGACCGCTATGACTGGCGGCTGGTGGGCAAGAGCGAGAAATTCATCGCCTATAACAATTACGATGCCGCCTTGGTGCCCATCGAGGACCTGCTGCAGGCCTCGCATCTGAACCAGGACCATGTGCGCTATGAGCTGCACCGGGTCTGGCAGGTGGAAGCGACCTTGAAAGACAGCACACGGCATATCTATCATCGCCGGGTGAAATATTTCGACGAAGATGCGGCGCAGCTTGTAGCGGCGGAGCTTTACGACGGGCGCGGAGAGCTGTGGCGGGTCCAGGAGTTGCATACGGTCAATTATTATCATGTGCCGCTGTGCGGTTCCGGCGCGGAAATGGTCTATGACCTGCAGAACGGGCGCTACCTGGCCATCGCCTTGCGCAACGAGCAGACGCCGCTCGATTATTTCGCCGATGAACTCGATGCCGACCGTTATCAGCCGAGCCGTCTGCGCCGTCTCGGTGTGCGGTGATCCGCCTGAGCGCCATGGCCTCCGTTGCACGGGTCGCCGTCTCGATCGGTCTGTTGCTGGCCGCCGGAGGAGCCGTGCGGGCCGGGCCGGCCGAAGACGGCCTGCTGATCCACGCCGCGCGGGCGGACGGACGCATCGTCGCCGTGGGCGAGGGTGGGCGCATCCTCTTGTCCGACGATGACGGAGAAACTTGGCGCCCCGCGCAGTCGGTGCCCGTGGATGTGCTGCTGACAAGCGTATTCTTTGCCGATGACCGCCGGGGCTGGGCCACCGGCCATGACGCGGTGATCCTGAAAACGGACGATGCGGGAGAGACCTGGACCGTTCAGTACCGGGACCGTGACGCCGATGCGCCGCTTCTGTCCGTCGCGCTGAACCGAAACGGCCAGGGGGTCGCCGTGGGCGCGTTCTCGCTTCTTCTGGAAACGGCCGATGGCGGCGAGACCTGGCGTGAGCGTAGCCTGAGCGATGAGGCGGAGACGGATGATCATCTGAACGGCGTTTTCGAGGGGCCCGAAGGGGCCTGGTTCATCGCCGCCGAGTTCGGCACGGTCTATCGGCGCGCTCTGGGCGAAGAGACGTTCACGGCGCTGGAGACCGGTTATCAGGGGTCCTTCTGGGGCGGACTTGTCTTACCCGATGGTGCCATTCTAGTGCACGGCATGCGCGGTAATGTGTGGCGTTCGGAGGATCTGGGCGAGAGCTGGACCAAGGTGGAGAGCGGCACGCGCCAGTCCCTGTCCGGTGGGCTCGTCCGGGACGGGACGGTTTATCTGGCGGGTCTCGGCGGCGCGGTGGCGGTGAGCCGCGACGGCGGGCGGCGCTTCGCGGCGCTTCACCGGGCCGACCGTCAGGACCTGTCCTTCGTGCTGCCTCGCGCTGAAGGCGGCGCGCTGCTGTTCGGCACCGATGGCGTCAGTGAGCAGACTGATCTGCCTTGACGCTTATCGTCCGTGCAGCACCACATTGACCAGCAGAACATCGATGCCTTGCGTATAGCTGTCGGCGATGCCTTGCAGGCGGTTCGCGATGCGCTCCACGGCGACGGGCTTGTGCATGGGGATGGACCGGGTCGCCATGGCGTTCAAGGTGCGCAGGATCTGATCGCGCAGGCGCGGCAGAGCGGCCTGGGCGTAGCGGCGCGCCGCAGGGTCGTTGATTTCCAGGCCGATATCGACCACCAGAACGCCGCGCGGGCGTCCGCGCGCGAAGACGGTCACCTGAAACGGCTCCAGGGAAACGAAATTGACCGTCGCGCCGCTTTTGCCGGTCTGGCCGGCATTGGCGCCGGCGGCCTGAGCCTGAGGGCATGCAAAAGCGAGCAAGAGCGCCAGAACGGCCGTCGCGGCAAGGGTTTTCATCGTGTCATCCCGCAGAGTTGGGCAGGCTGCGTTGCAATTTGCAGTGCGTGCCGCGAACCGGGGGCCTGTCAGATCCGCCCTGATTTCCGTACGATTTAAAGTTTTACTGTAAACTCAACGGGTTAACACGGAATTTCCGGCGCCGCCTCCGTTTGGCACACCCCTTGCCATTAAGGGACATGTGGACGTCGTGGCATGCGTACCTTGCCGCGTCACAGGCGGGGGCGGTGGTTACCGTTGCGACCCCCTTCACCTCACTGCCGCTCCCGCTTCTCGTCCACACAGAATTTTCCGAATCCGGGGGAGCCGGACCGTCTCGGGGTTGGTCCGGTCGGATGGCACCAGGGGTGGCGTACCACCACGGGGGGCCTGGACGTTTTTTGGCGGAAACGTCCTAGGAATAACGGGTCTGCCGGCGGCCGCGCCGGTGGACCCGTTTTCTTTTCCGAAGAAGCGTTTTATGGCCGGGTCAGAACGGCGTCGCGCCCATAAGGGCGTTGAACCGCTGCTGATACGGACTTTTGGCGATCTGATCGACCACCCGGCGCGCGATCTCGTTCAACACCTTGGCGGTCAGCATGGGCCCGCTCAACGGTCCGCTCGTCTCATTGCCCAGATCCTCCATGCTGAAGGCGGGCAGGCTCAAAGTGTCGGGTTCCGTGTCGGCGATCCGCACCGTGATGGTTCCCTCGTCGATCCGCAGTGTTTCCACAATGAAGGAATTACCGCTGCTCGTGCTGCCCCGTTGGGACAGGCCGTAATCCTCGATATTTTGGCGCAGTTTCTCGATATTGCTGGTGCCGCCCGCGATCTCGAACAGGATGTCGGGCGGGCCGACGCGGATATCCTGGAAGACGATGGTGCCCGCCGGGCTGTTGCCCAGGTCCATTTGCATGCGGATCGTTGGGATCGTGATGGCCGTGTTGGGCGAAAAGCCGCTGGGATTGTCGATCTCCAGATTAGAGATGACGATTTCGCCCTCGACCAGGTCGGTCTCCAGACCGCCGATGGTCAGCGCCGTGCCCGAGGCATCCGAGCCGATCTGCTCGATGCTGGCTTTCAGAAGCGGGTCGCGGAACGAATAGATCAGGGCGAGGCCGCCCACCACGATGACCAACAGCAAAATGCCGATGGTGATAAGCGTGCGCATGACCTGTTCCTCCCGCGGGTTGGCGCTCCCTTGCCTTGGCCGCAGCCTAGCACAAATGGGCGGGCGCTGGCGAAACGGGACTTATTTCCATGCGGTTAGGAGGACGGGGGCTTGCCTAGGCTGGCGCCAGCGCGGAGGCGGCGGCCGTGTCATCCGGCGGGGGCGCCAGGGGCAGGGGTTGGTCCGCGATGGGAGAAGCGGGGCGCGCGGGTTTGGCGCGGGGCACGCAAGGGTCGCTGAGGAGATGGCTGAGCTGCCGGTCGGCTGCGGCTTGCTGGCGCAGGTATTTGACGGCCTCGACCGGATCGCCGCCCGCCTCGGCCAAGGCCTGTTCCACGGCCTCTAAAACCTCGGTCCGAACCACGGACCTCACCGTTCCTGCCACGCCTGCCCCCTGAAGCTTTTTTCGTTTGATATCACACATCATGGAGGTGTGAATCCAGAATC
The DNA here is from genome assembly GCA_964612085.1 of uncultured Alphaproteobacteria bacterium. GTDB lineage: Bacteria > Pseudomonadota > Alphaproteobacteria > JAJFIK01 > JAJFIK01 > CAZTCJ01. The sequence continues at coordinate 47,163 of CAZTCJ010000009.1, read as the reverse complement.
GCAACACGTTTAGATGTGTGCGCTTCTATACAAATTCGACAGTTAGTCCCCTGGTGTCTGATCGGCCAGGCTGCGCTGATACGCTTTGAGCCGGTCCTGCAATTGCGGGATCGCGTCATCGCGCGCCAGATACTCTTCGACCGGCATCATGCGCCAGTACTGGCCCTCGTCGCCGAAGCGGATGCTGGCGATCTCCTCATCGGTGATGAAGGCCACGAAAAACCATCCCACATGGCCCGGCCGCTTCGCGCTTGGCATGCTCAGTGACCAGACGATCCGGTGGGCTGCGATGGTGAGGCCGAACTCCTCCCAGGTCTCACGCAGCACGCAGTCTTCCGGCGTCTCGTCCCCCTCCCGCCCGCCGCCGGGCATGTCCCACAGATTGGGGAACGGAAGACCGGGCTTGTCGTCACGCCTGTAGACGAGAAGCTCAGCGCCCTGAAGGAGCGCGATCTTGGCGCCGGTGAAGGGCATGGTGCGGGGGGCTGACACGGTCAGGGCCGGGGCTCCGGCGGCGGCAGATCTGCGGATGGCGCGGCGCAGGCGGTAACGGCACATATCGCAAACGTAAAGAGGATGCAGTCTTTTATCATTGGTTTCGATGCAGCTTTACCGTGTTTGCGTAGCGGTTTGCGGGTCGCCCATGGACAATTCCGCCATGGTCCGATCGATCAGGGCTCGCGTTACGGCCTGAAGCGCTTTTCTTGTGTCCTGCGTTTCTCGTTTGTGACAAATATAGAAGTCCACTTGAGATTTAAAGCAGGGGCCGTATTCAAGAATGTCTCGAATCGGATCGAGCCATGGCCGATTCCCCAACTGGTTTATCTCAGGATCGCAGATTGTCATGATCCGGTCTAACAGATCCTTGACCGTATACGACGATGTGCGCCCGCTGTCGTTGGGGATTGAGAAAATAAATTCCGTATCATGACCGAACCGGGCTGCTCGCCACAAGTTTTCATCGATCAGTTGATCCGGTTGCGATTGCAAAAGCTGAATAAAATGTGCTCTGCGCCCCAGTCGCCGTCCCACAACGGGTACGCTGCCGGGCAGACGCAGAAGCGGATTGCGGAAAGACTGGGCGAACAGAGCAATCGTTTGGATTAGTGCGGCTAAGGCCATGCTGTCCGTGGCCTTGATGCAGGCATCCATGATGCGGATCTCGATCGTCGGAAACCGGATACTGGGCCGCGCGAGCCATTGGGGTTGCTTGAGCTCTTTCGGTTCCTTTGGAGAGCGCGGTTTTGCGAAGGTTTTTAGACCCTCCATATAAGCGTCAAATTCCCTGTACCGCTGCAGTTTCGGCGGGAGCCCCCCACGGGGAATGGACGCAAAAATGGAACTGCGGCAGGAGGCCATGCGGGCATTGTGGCCACGCCAAAAGGGTGACGAGGCCGTCAGGGCCAGGAACAATGGCAGTAGAGGTCGGAAGATTTGAAGCAGCCAAATGAGCCCTTCCCGGTCCGTTTTGTCCAAGCCCACATGGACGTGCAGGCCACACACAAAGAATCGTTCCCCAAAAAGATTTTGCAAATGGGGGGTTCTCTTCGCACCCGTCATTTTGTAACAGCGCCAGTCGGCCAAAGGATGACTGCCCGACGCCAAAACTTCGAACTGATGATGCAAAGCGCCTTGCGCAAGACCGTTGCGCAGCCTGGTCAGGCTGTTCCAGACCCGGTCGAGTTGCCAGTGATAATCGGTCTTGAGTTCAATGATGCAAGAAAAAAGCTCACGTTCGAAATGTTCCGGAATTTTTCCGAACTCTTCCGGATTCGCAGGACAGCGCTGTATAACGCAAACCTCTTTGTGCTGTTCATTTAGATACTCAACAAGAGCATCGATTTTGGATCTGCGGGTCTCAAAAGGCGGGGAGAGCTTATCGTCAATCAGGAAGAATTCTTCTTCCAGGCCAATTGTCGGTATCATGTCGCCCCCGGCATCACGCTTTGCGCTCAATGAGGGGGCGCTTTTCGGCGGATGCCTTTTTCTCTTCCCTATTCCGTAAGTGCTTTAACCAGTCGCCGCCTTTGACAGCTTGTTGTTTAGGGCCGATCGGCTGATTGTACTCATATGTCCATGCGGGGGCTCCGTCAGGACCAAGAGCGTCTACTTCAACCCTAATATAAAGAGAGTCCTTTTGATTTTCCTCATCGAAGCGCTCAAACGCATCAAGCGTCGTCAGCACTTTCTTGTCCCGGATCTCGAAAAGTTCCCCTTTGACCTCGTCCTTCAAGCCCTTCTTTTTTTCTTCTTCCGAAGGGTTTAGCTTGACGCCAGGATAGGCGCCGAGATCGTAGAGATATCCTTTCATCGACCGTTCGCCGACAAAATCCAGATATTGTCCGAGATCGAGCGTTTCGAAGTCGGTCTGGCCTTGTCGCAAGGATCCGTATAGGAACAAATATTGCTTTTCGGAATTGCCTGATGCGGTCTTCATGTTTTTCTGTAATCCCCGGTATTCAGGTTCAGGGTCTCCAAATAACTGATCCAGTCGCCTTTGAGGATCTTCGTGTATGAATCCGGTCCGCTGTCTTGCAGGCTCAGCGAGACATGATCCTCAAAGATAGGCTGTGTGGGCATGAACTGCGCGCTGTAGCGATTGAATATATATAACCACGCATCAACAAGCTCCCAATGCTTATCGACATCGATCTGCGGATTTTCCACACCCGGGCGCGGCATGCGGACCCGGATCCGGCGGCGAATCAAAGGGCAATCGGCTTCTTCATTCGGACGATACCCCTCCTGGTCATCCATGCGTTGTAAAATCCTGTGGCGCATCCCTTTTCGGATAGGAACGGCTTCGCCGTGCACGACGCCATAAGAGGGATCGTCCTCATTGGCCGCATAAATTAGGAAGGGAAATCCATGAGGGCTGCGGGTTTCCCCGCCGGTTCTCTTCGCGACGGGACTGTTGGCCTTCGCGTGATAGATCGAACCCCTTGCCACGGCCGGCTTCGCTTTTTCGAAATCGAGGCAGTCGGACCAGTGTTTCTGGAACTCTTTTTCCCGAAATAATCCGTAGACGAAAATATAGTCATGTTCTTGTTGGGCTTCGTCGACATAATCTGAAATACTTTTGAAGTGAAACTCAAGAATATAACTGCGCAATAAGGCATGCTCTTCGCGTTTTATCAGATCATAGAACCAATAACGAAATACAGAAAACATATCTGATCTTTTTATTTGTCTATTTCCCCTTAAATACAAAATAACTTCGAACATGTTTAGAAAGTTGTCGATTTCCAGTAGTAAGTTCTGCTCTCTTTCATTTGTTGGGATGGATCGGTTTGTAATGCGTTTTTGTAGAACTGGCGCGACTTCTTCCATAAAGTTATACTCGATCCTGGAGCGGGCTTTATTGAAGTAGTCGTTAAGGTAAACGTCTTTGAAGAGATCTTTCAGCCAGTTTGCAGCCTGAAAACGGCGGTTTCGGCTATAAGTGATCACAGCCCACACGCCGCCGATCAAGGCGCCGACAGCGAGAATGACTTGCGCGAAAGCACCAACGAACCGTGCAACGACGGTCCATTCTTCCGGGCCCCAGGTTTCGAAATTCGGCATGCGCGCCCTGCAATTTTAAGCATAAAGTTTGGGCGCATGCTCAAGACTAGAGCCGCAGTCCCCCCCATATTTGAGTGTGCAACCGGCGGGTAAGCCGCGCAAGCCGAATGAAGCAAAAGAGGGCAGGAAAGTCGGCGCTAAAGCTGTTTGGTTGTTCAGGCCCCTCGCAGGGCTCGGGGCATCCTCTCCTCAAATCGACCCACCAGGTCGATTTGCCGGTGCTGCGCACCGTCGGATCGGATGGTGGAGCCGAGGGGAATCGAACCCCTGACCTCAGCAGTGCGATTGCTGCGCTCTCCCAACTGAGCTACGGCCCCATTCAGATCTGGCATTTACAGCCAAACCCAAGAGGCCCGCATCTAGAGCCAGGCCCGGGCGTCTGTCAAGCAAGGAGGCGGCCCGGCCACGTCCCGGCGCTTAAGCGGTTGTTTCCGGCAGGCGGGAAGGCTACATCTGAGGAATGTTGCAGCGCCGGGGAGCCCCATGCAGTCCTTGAAAACCATCCTGCTCGTCGTCCTCGAACTTTATACCTATGTGATCATCATCGCGGTGATCATGAGCTGGCTGATTGCCTTCAATGTCATCAATATCCGCAACGATTTCGTGCAGGCGGTCTACCGCACGCTTCTTAATCTGACCGAACCGCTGTTGCGGCCGATCCGCAACGCGCTGCCGGCCATGGGCGGGCTCGATCTGTCGCCGGTGGTGCTGCTTTTGGGCATTTTGTTCCTGCAATTGCTCATCCAGGAATACTGGCCGAGATTTTAGCGCCGGTTTCCCGTCCGAAGGAGACGCCGTTCCGCATCGTCGAGACCGGGCTTCTGCTTTTCCTTAGAACGGCGCCGAATGCGGCGTCTCACGCCGTTTTGCGCGTTGAACCCGGTGCACGCGGCCGGGCGCGCCTGCTCCTGGAGGAATTCCCATGACCCAGACCTCTCCCCAATCCGAGGCCGCCGTTGTGATCGACGGCAAGGCCATCGCTGCCGATCTGCGCGCCCGCGTGGCCGGGGCCGCCGCCCATCTCAAAGACCAGCACGGCTTTACCCCGGGCCTCGCCGTGGTGCTGGTGGGCGAGGATCCGGCAAGCCAGATCTATGTGCGCAACAAAGGCATCCAGACCCGCGAGGCGGGCATGGAGTCGATCGAGCACAAACTGCCTGAAGAGACGAGTGAGGCCGATCTTCTGGCCCTGGTGCGCACCCTGAACGGCGATCCGTCCGTCCACGGCATTCTGGTGCAGATGCCGCTGCCCGGCCATATCAATACGGATGTGATCCTCGATGCCATCGATCCGGCCAAGGACGTGGACGGGCTCGGCATCGTCAATACCGGCCTGCTGGCGCTGGGCCGTCCGGGCCTTGTGCCGTGTACGCCCCAAGGCTGCCTGCAATTGATCACGCATCATCTGGGGGCTGACTTGAAAGGCCTGAACGCGCTTGTCATCGGCCGGTCGATCCTGGTGGGCAAGCCCGTCGCCCAACTTCTGCTGGCGGAGCATTGCACGGTGACCATCGCCCATTCGCGGACGAAGGATCTGGCCGCCCATTGCCGCGAGGCCGATATTCTGGTCGCCGCCGTGGGCGTGCCCGAGCTTGTGAAAGGCGATTGGGTGAAACCGGGTGCCACCGTGATCGATGTGGGCATGAACCGTCTGCCCGCCCCGGAAAAGGGCGAGGGCAAGTCCCGGCTGGTAGGCGATGTGGATTTCGCGGGCGCACGGACGGTCGCGGGTGCGATCACGCCGGTGCCGGGCGGCGTCGGTCCCATGACCATCGCCAACCTGCTGCGCAATACGGTGCTGGCGGCCTGCCGCCAATCAGGCGCGCCGGTGCCCGATATGCTCGCCTCATGACAGAATAGCAGGCAAGCTTTTCTTGCGTGGCGCGGCGACACAGCCGATAGTAACCGTCCCACCACACCCAAGTCAGGGGGATGAAACATGAAACCGATTTTATCGAAAAGCGTGGCCGGCCTTGTGGCCATGCTGGTTCTGCTGGCCGGGGCCGCGTCCGCCTCCGCCGCTCAATTGACCACGGATCAAGCCCGCCGTCTGGCCGAAAGCCTGCCGGCCGTTCAGGTCCTGGCCGAAGAGATCAAGGCCAAGCACGGCGACGAGATCTTCCCGTCGGACGTGGAGATCGAGCCGGGCCAGGCGTTCACGCCCTATACGACGGCGACAAACGCCCTGAAGACGAAAGTGCCCAGCGGCTTCAACCAGTTGACGTCTATCGTCAAGAAGCACGGGTTTTCCAGCAATGCGGTCTGGGCCGGTGTCGCGGACCGGGTGATCCTGGCTTATGTGGCATCCAAACTGCCGCCTGAGATGGGCAATATGCGCCAGATGATGACGCCGCAGATGCTTGAGATGATGCCGCCCGCTCAGCAGGCCCAGATGCAGAAGAGCTTCGCGATCATGGATGCGATTCAGGCCGTGCCCCAAGTGGACCGGGATGCCGTGGCGCCGGTTATTCCGTTGCTGGACGAGACGCTGGCCAGCATGATGCCCGAAGGCAGCATGCCCCCGCGCTGATCGTCCCGATCGGCATGGATGAAGACCGGTGGTCCGAATGGCCGCCGGTTTTTTTTATGTCGGTTCTCCGGATCCGGTCTTTTTGCGGCGCTGGCCGAGCAGGCGCAGACGCAGGGCATTGAGCTTGATAAACCCTTCCGCGTCCTGCTGATCGTAGACGGAATCTTCCTCGAAGGTCACATGGGCCTCTGAATAAAGTGAATAGGGCGAGCGCCGTCCCTGCACCTCGACGCTGCCCTTGTACAGGCGCAGGCCCACCTCGCCGGTGACCGCCTCCTGGCTGTGATCGATCAGGGCCTGGAGCATTTCCCGCTCGGGCGAGAACCACAGGCCGTTGTAGATCAGTTCCGCATAGCGCGGCATCATCTCGTCTTTCAGATGGGCCGCGCCCCGGTCGAGGGTCAGGGACTCGATGGCCCTGTGGGCGGCGAGCAGGATCGTGCCGCCGGGCGTCTCGTAGATGCCCCGGGACTTCATGCCTACGAAACGGTTCTCAACCAGATCGAGCCGCCCGATGCCGTTGGCGCCGCCCAGCTCGTTGAGCTTGGTCAGGATCGTGGCGGGGCTCATGGCCTGGCCGTTGATGGAAACCGGATCGCCTTTTTCGAAGCCGATGACGATTTCGGTGGGCCGGTCCGGCGCCACATGGGGCGAGACCGTGCGCTGGAAGACATATTCCGGCGGCGGACGGCTGGGATCTTCCAGCACCTTGCCTTCCGACGAAGTGTGCAGAAGATTGGCGTCCACGGAGAAAGGCGCTTCGCCGCGCTTGTCCTTGGCGATGGGGATCTGGTGCAATTCGGCGAATTCGATGAGCTTGGCCCGCGACGTCAGATCCCATTCCCGCCAGGGCGCGATCACCCGGATCTCCGGATTGAGCGCGTAGTAACTGAGCTCGAAACGCACCTGATCGTTGCCCTTGCCCGTGGCGCCATGGCAGACGGCGTCCGCGCCCACGGCCTCGGCGATCTCGATCTGGCGCCGGGCGATCAGGGGCCGCGCAATGGCCGTACCCAGAAGATAGACCCCTTCGTAAAGGGCGTTGGCCCGGAACATGGGAAAGACGAAATCGCGCACGAAGGTCTCGCGCAGATCCTCGATGAAAATATCCCGCACACCGAGCAGTTTGGCCTTGGAGCGGGCAGGCGCCAGTTCCTCGCCCTGGCCCAGATCGGCGGTGAAGGTCACCACCTCGCAGCCATAAGTTTCTTGCAGCCATTTCAGAATGATCGAGGTGTCGAGGCCGCCGGAATAGGCAAGCACGACTTTACGGACGGGCGGCGAGGTCGGTGTCATCTTGGAACTCCGGATCGCAGAGGTGGACGGACGCGATCATGACGCCGGTTGCAGGACCGGCTCGCTTCAATGCGACCGTACCGTACTTCAAACCGGTGGGGAAAGTGGCGCTTCAATCGGGCGCAGGCCGAAAGTCCTTAAGAAAAAGGCACCTGCTGATCGTAAGGCATGGGCGCTTGCGGGTGCGGCTGGCCCGGGCGCTGGGGCGCATATTGGCTGAGACTTGGGTAACCGCCGCCAGGCGTATACGGGTTGTGCGGATCCTGGTGCGGGGCGTTCTTGTCGTGGTGGTTCCTGGGCGGGGTCACCGCGAAAAGCTGCAGGATTCCTAAGACCACGGCGCCCGCTATGCCGGTGCTCAAGGCAGCGCCCAGCACATTGACGCCGGCGCTGCGCGTGCCGGTCGCCGCCTGCAAAGTAGGATCGGCCAGGATCGCCAGAACCAGGCCCATCAGCCCCCAACTGATCAGCCCGGCGAGCAGATAGCTGAACAGGTCGCGCCGTTCGGCGCCCTTCAGCATGTAATGGGTCGGCGGTGTGGGGATCGCGCCCAGAAAGACACAGCCGACGAAGAAAAAGGGGATCAGCAGGATGCACGCGGCCATCGCAGCGCCGAAGCCGTCGGCGCTGATCATGCCCATGGCATTGAATGCCAGCAGCCAGCCGATCATCAGGATCGGGGCCGCGAGCAGGCAGCCTAAGAAATACGCCAGAAACCAGCGAGCCACGTCCGAGCAACCCCACTTTGTTATCGAGTCGGACTAACTGAAAGTCATACTATAGCGCATTCTGGTTTTTGTGTCTGTTTCCATAATCGGCTGAAACCCGGCGCGTTCGTATAGGCCTTTCGCCGGATTTGCCCGGTGCACGGTCAGTTCCGCCGGCAGGCGGATGCGCCGCGATTCGGCGGTCACCCGCGCCACCAAATCCTTGCCGATGCCACGGCCCTGGACGTCCGGGACAAGCGCCAGATGCATCAAAAACAGCCCGCGGATGTGACGGCGCAGGCCGAACAGCCCGGCGAGAGCACCGTTGGCGATCACCGCTTGGTCCTGCCCGGGGGAGAAGCTTCGGCGGAACGCCGCGCGCTGGGCCGCATCCTCCCAGGGACCGATCAGGGGCCCGAGCGGCGTGAACGCCTGTTTGAGGACATCGAACAGGGCTTCGAAATCGCCGTCTTCGGCGGGCCGCAGGCCATAGGCCCGCGCCTGCGCCGTCATGGCGCGGAGCCGGCCAGCCTGCGCCGTTCCGAAGCCCGCATTTTCTTGCTTTCGGATTTCAATTGTCCGCAGGCGGCGAGAATGTCGCGGCCGCGCGGCATGCGCACCGGGCTCGCATAGCCCGCCCGGTTCACGATGTCGGCGAAGGCCTCGATCCGGTCCCATTCGGAGCATTCGTACGGGGAGTCCGGCCACGGATTGAACGGGATCAGATTGATCTTGGCCGGGATGCCGGAGATCAGTTTCACGAGCGCGCGGGCATCGGCGTCGCTGTCGTTGACGCCTTTGAGCATGACATATTCAAACGTGATGCGCTTGGCGTTCGACAGGCCCGGATAGGCCCGGCAGGCATCGAGCAGTTCCGCCAAAGGATATTTACGGTTGATGGGCACGATCTCGTCGCGCAGATCGTCCCGCACCGCATGGAGCGAGATCGCCAGCATGACGCCGATTTCCGCGCCGCAGCGCGGGATCATGGGCGCCACGCCCGCCGTGGAGAGCGTGATCCTCCGCTTGGAGAGCGAAATGCCTTCATTGTCAGAGGTGATCAGCAGCGCCTGTTTGACATTGTCGAAATTGTAGAGCGGCTCGCCCATGCCCATCATCACCACATTGGTGAGGGCCCGGTCGTCGGCGCGCACGCCCGGCTCCGGCCATTCATCGAGGGCGTCGCGGGCGGTCAGGATCTGGCCCAGAATTTCTTCCGTGGTCAGATTGCGCACCAGCGGCTGGGTGCCGGTGTGGCAGAAAGTGCAGGTGAGCGTGCAGCCCACTTGCGAGGAGACGCACAGCGTGCCGCGCTCGTTATCGGGGATGAAGACGGTCTCGATCTCGATGCCCGGCGCGGTGCGCAAAAGCCATTTGCGGGTGCCGTCGCTGGAAATCTGGTCCTCGACGACCTCCGGCCGGGCGAGCGTGAACTGCTGCCCCAGACTGTCGCGCAGGTCCTTGGCCAGGTTCGACATGACCGAAAAGTCGCGCGCGCCCCGGACATAGATCCAGTTCCAGAGCTGGTTGGCGCGCATGCGCTGCTGTTTTTCCGGAATGCCGAGGTCTGCGAGGGCTTCGGCCAGTTCAGGCCGGGTCAGGCCGATGAGGGAACGTTTCGCGGGTTCCATCGCCGGAGCCTCGCCGGCCTTGCCGTCGAGACGCCCACGAAAAAGCACCGGATGAACGCCATCCGGTGCCGTATTCGTCGATTTGGCTGTGTCTGCCGTCACCTGAAACCTCGCCGCCGTCATTCGGCAGCGAAGCATCGCGCCGTGACAGCCTACTTACACTCTTCGTCGATCCGCTCAAGGGCCGCCGTGAAGCCTATCAGGGAATACCGGTCGGTCGAAGCGGTGCCGCTCTGGGACCGTCCCGTGACCGTCATGGAGTTGCCGCGCTTCATGGCGTCCACCAGACGGCGTTCCGCCAGCTCGTCGCCGATCCAGGCCCGCTCCTCATTATCCTCGCTTTCGGGATCGAGCACCATGTCGAACTTGTCCGAGCCGACGCGCACCTGCGGCGTGGAGTTGCCGAAGGGATAGCCAATCACCACGCTGGGCTGGCCGTAGATTTTTTCCGCCGGCCAATGGGTGATGAGGAAAAACACATCGCCGCGCTTGCGTCCGCGGCGCGACAGGCGTTTCTCCTGAGGATCGGAGACGATGAAACAGACTTTGCCGCCGCCCTGGTCCATGGTGAAGGCGGTCCAGGCTTTGTAACGGCCCAGGACCTTCGGTTCATTCGCTGTTGCCGGGCCAGGGGTGGCCACGACCAGAAAACCGGCGGCGCAGATGAGAGCGGATATTGAAAGTATCACCTTGCGGATCATGGCGGATCGGTTGTCCTCTGTGCTTGCGGAGCGGTCCAAACAAACCTGTCCGTGGCAGCGGATTAAAAGACCAATCGTCTCAATCCGATAAGGGATCATACCCGGTTCCATGCGGTCCCGTCATCTCCCCCTGGGGACGGTCTCATAGGACTTCGCGTGACTTTGCAGGGCGATATTGAGGGTCTAGGGCCAAAGTATGGCGTAGCGCTTGCCTTCACCAATCCCCGACACTCGAACACCCAATCCGACTGTGCCCGATTCGGGGGTTGGTCTGTCCACTGGAATTACATGGACAGGCTGATAGCCCCGCGCGTAGGCTACACGCTCTTTGAGAGGACCGGTTTCGCCAGTTTCTGCCCATTGTGACGGATTCAGACATTCATATCGCCGCCGATGCCTCCCGCGAGCGCCTGGCCGACTGGCTCGAAGCCGTCGCGCGCCATCGGGACCGTGAGGCTTTTGCTCTGCTTTTTGAGCATTTCGGGCCGCGCATCAAAGGCTATCTGATCCGGCTCGGATCGGATGCGGGCCAGGCCGAGGAACTGACCCAGGACGTGATGCTCACGGTCTGGCGCAAGGCGGCGCTGTTCGACCGCCGTCAGGCCTCCGTCTCGACCTGGCTGTTCACCATCGCCCGTAACCGCCGGATCGATCTGTTGCGCCGGGAACGCCGGCCGGAACTGGATGCCCAGGATCCGCTGCTGGTGCCCGAGCCGGAAGCGGCCCCCGACGACGCGGTCGAAGTGCTTCAGCGCGAAGAACGGCTGCACCATGCCATCACGGATCTGCCGCCCGAACAGGTCGAGTTGCTGCATCTGGCATTTTTCAAGGGCAAATCCCACAGGGAGATCGCCGATGAGACGGGTGTGCCGCTGGGGACGGTCAAGTCCAGGTTGCGTTTAGCGTTCGGCCGGTTGAAAACCGTCCTCATAGGGGAGGTTTAGCGTGCGGAAAAGATGCTGCGGACTGATAAAAAAATTGGACAGCCCTTGGCGTAAGAATTTTGTGCGATAATTCATGACTATGCGAAACGAAATGCCAAACCATCACCTCTCCTCGGACTTGCTGCTGGGATACGCGACAGGCGCCCTCGATCCGTCCATGGCGCTCTTCGTCGCCGCCCATATCAGCCTGTGCGACGAGTGCCGGGCGGAAGTGAAGGGATATGAAGCGGTCGGCGGTGCCCTGCTCGACGCGATGAGCCCTGAGCCTTTGGATGCGGGCGCGTTCGACCGGATCATGGCGGTGATCGACGCCGAAACCGATGTCCCGTCACTGGCGGGTGTCAGTTCCATCGATCTTTCCGGCTCTTCCGAGCTCGATCGGTTGCCGGAACCGGTGCGTTCCGTGGCGAAAAAAGCGGCTCAGACGAATGAGTGGAAGAGCAAGCTGAAAGGTATCAAGACCCTCGATCTCGATGTCCGGTCCGATCTGCGTGAAGATGATGTAACGGTGCAGTTGATCCGGCTGGAACCGGGGGCCGGTTCGCCCCGTCACACCCATGGCGGCATGGAATATACGCTGGTCCTCACTGGCGCGTTCAGGGATGGCGAGCATCGTTATGGACCCGGCGATGTCGCCGTGGCGTCACCGGATCTGACCCACCGGCCTGTCGCTGAAGAGGGAGATGTCTGCATTTCCCTGGCCGTGACCACCGGGCCGCTGAAATTCACCGGCATGCTGGGTCTGGCTCAGCGGGTCTTCGGCGCCTGAGGTTCCGTTTCGCGCATCGCTTTTTTCAGAATTTCATCCCCGTGCACATGATCGGGTGCGTTGCTCGCGGCGCCCGGCATGAGCGGACGCTCGGCGAATGACCCCAGGCTCATCACCCGGTCGTACATGACCAGCGCACCCGCAATCCCCACATTCAGACAGAATTTCGCAGGAATCTGCACCACGTGATCGGCGCGGGCGAGCAGCGTGTCGGACACATTGCCGCGTTCCCGGCCCAACACATACGCCGCGTTGAGCGGATGCCGGAACGAGGGTAAGGCCACCGCATCCTCCAGCAGTTCCACCGCGACAAGCTGACAGCCTTTCGGCAGCGCCATGTCATCCACCGTATCCCAGTCGTAGAACGGCACGTGTCCGATGGCGCGGGAGGTGTCGGACTTGGCTTCGAGCGCCTTGAAATGGGCGTTGATCGTGAAGACGAAACTGGCGCCGAAGGCATGGGCCGTGCGGAACAGATTGCCCACATTGAACGGCTTGCTGATACCCTCGACACCGATACCGAAATAGCCACGCACCTGATTGTCTCCCATACTTTGCGCAGGTGGACGGGACCGACAGCACTGCACGAAGGGCCACACTATGGCAAATCCACCACTGGTCGATGTGCTGCGCAACGGTCTTGAGGAAAGCGTCCACCGGGGCGCTTACGCGGTCGTGGACGGGGACGGGCGGCTGGTCGCCGCCGAAGGCAATGTGGAGCGGACTATTCTGCCGCGCTCCTCCTACAAGCTGATGCAGGCCATTCCGCTGGTGGAAAGCGGCGCGGCGGACGCCTTCGGGCTTTCGGACGCGGAGCTGTCGATCGCCTGCGCCTCCCATACGGCGATGCGCGAGCATGTGAAAACCGTCAAGGCCTGGCTCAAAGGCGCGGGCCTGAAAGAAAATGATCTGGTCTGCGGTCCCCAGCCGCCGCGCGACGGCGCGGAACAGGACCGCCTCATCCGCAAACGGCGCAAACCGGGGCGGGTCCATAACAACTGCTCGGGCAAGCATACCGGCTTTCTGACCCTGGCCCGCCACCTCAAGCTCTCCATGGAAGGCTATAACCTGGCCGGTCATCCGGTGCAGGAGCGCTCGCGCCAGGTCATCGCGGATTTATGCGGTGTGCGGACGGGCGATATGCCCGTCACCATCGATGGCTGTTCCGCGCCCAATTACGGCCTGCCGCTCAAGGCCTTCGCGCTTGGGCTGGCGCGCTGCGCCTCCGGACGCGACATGCCGGGCGAGCGGGCGCACGCGGTCTCGCGGCTCTTGAAGGCCCAGGCCGGCCATCCGCTCATGGTCGCCGGCGCGGAGCGCTTCGATTCGGATATCATCCCTCTGAGCGAAGGGCGTCTTTTCACGAAAGTCGGCGCGGAAGGCGTTTATGCGGGTCTCGTGCCGCATTTAGGGATCGGGATCGCCTTGAAAATCGATGACGGCGCGGAGCGCGCCGCCGTCTCGGCCATGTGCGGGATCCTGGCGGGCCTAGGCGTCGTCAATGCAGACGTCCCGGGCCTCGATCCGTATCATGCGCCGGTGTTGCGCAACTGGGCGGGCGTGCCCGTGGGCCGTATCCGCCCCCGGCGCGGTCGCTTCGCGGGTCTTCCCGTGCTGGAAAGGTAAGGCGTATGACAGGGCGTGGGCAGACGATGCGGGTCGGGTTGGCGCTGGGCAGCGGTGCGGCGCGCGGCTGGGCGCATATCGGCGTGATCGAGGAATTGAACCGTATGGGGATCAAGCCCGATATCGTCGCGGGCTGCTCCATCGGCGCGCTGGTGGGCGGCGCTTATGCCGTGCGCCGGATCGACGAGCTGAAGGACTTCGCGCTTTCTCTCGACCTTTTCCGCATGATGAATTATTTCGACTTGAGTTTCGGCCGTGGCGGCATGATCGCCGGGCGCAGCCTGTCGTCCTGGTACGGCGGGTTGTGCGGCCATAAACAGATCGAGGATCTGGAGATCGATTTCGCCTCCGTGGCCACGGATATCCGTACAGGCAGAGAGGTCTGGCTGCGCTCCGGCCCCATGGCCGACGCGGTCGGCGCCTCGATCGCGATCCCGGGGATTTTCGAACCGGTGCGCCTGGGCAGCCGCTGGCTCGCCGATGGCGGCATCGTCAATCCGGTGCCCATCTCGCTCGCCCGGGCGCTCGATGCCGATATCGTCATCGCGGTCGATCTCAACGCCGACACCTTCCGTCCAACGGCTGAGTTCCTGCGCCGCCAGGACGGGGATGAGGCTGTGGTTCCGCCCGAGGAGGACAAGCTGCCCTGGTCCTGGGCCGACGAGTTGGCCAACCGGCTGCCCTCCACCATGAAGCGCGGCACCAACAAGTTCATCCGCTCGATCCTCGACCCCAAGGACCGGGGGCCGCAGCATTTGGAAGTCATCAACAACGCCATCGCCATCATGGGCGACCGGATCACCAGATCCCGCGCCGCCGGCGATCCGCCCGATATCATGATCACCCCCGCCTTGCGCGAAATCGGCATTCTGCAATTCGACCGGGCGGCTGAGGCCATCGACCTGGGCCGCAAAGCGGTGCGCATGATGCGTCGGCCCATCGAAGGCCTGTTCGGGATCGAACGGCCACTGGCAGAGGGTCCCCAGCCTGTGCCACACTCACGTCCGGCGCATCCCCGGGTGAAGAACAAAGGAGAGACTCCATGAAGGCAGTGTTGTGTAAGGCATACGGACCCCCTGAAAATCTGGTGATGGAAGAGGTGGCGGAACCGGCTTTGGGTGAAGGCCAGGTCCGGATCGGCGTCAATGCCTGCGGAGTCAATTTCCCCGACGTGCTGATCATTCAGGACAAGTATCAGTTCAAGCCGCCCTTACCGTTTTCCCCCGGCGGCGAGATCGCGGGCAAGGTGCTGGAAGTGGGACCGGGCGTGAGCCGCGTCCAGCCCGGTCAGCGGGTGATCGGCTCCACGGGCTGGGGCGGGTTCGCCGAGCAGGTGATCGTGGACGAGCCGCGCGTCATTCCGATCCCGGACGAGATGCCCATGACGGAAGCCTCCGCCTTTCTCATGACCTATGGCACGTCCCATTACGCGTTGAAGGACCGGGCCGAGCTGAAGCCGGGCGAAAACCTCCTGGTGCTGGGCGCCGCTGGCGGCGTCGGCCTGGCGGCGGTGGAGCTTGGCAAGGTGATGGGCGCGCGGGTGATCGCGGCGGCCTCTTCGGAAGAAAAGCTTGAGGTTTGCCGTAATCACGGGGCGGACGAAACCATTCTGTACCCGTCCGGCTCCCTCGATCGGGCGGCCCAGAAGGCGCTGTCCGATCAGATCAAGGCGGCGACCGGCGGCCAGGGCGCGGATGTGGTCTACGATCCGGTGGGCGGGGATTATTCCGAACCCGCGTTGCGCGCCACCAACTGGGAAGGCCGCTTCCTGGTGATCGGTTTCGCCGCTGGCGACATCCCGAAAGTGCCGCTCAATCTGACCCTGCTCAAAGGCTGCCAGATCGTCGGCGTGTTCTGGGGCGCGTTCACGGGCCGCGATCCCAAGCGCAACCAGCAACACATCCAGGAACTGATGGACTGGTACCGGGCGGGCAAGATCCGGCCCCATGTCTCCTCGGCCTATCCGTTCGAACAATATGTGGACGCCATCAACGAGCTGGCCGAACGCCGGGCCAAGGGCAAGGTGGTGCTCGTGGTCAATCCCGAATAGGGCGGGTTGGGATCATGTCCTTGGAACTGGTGCGCGAGACCGTGCCAACCGGTACGGTCGAAGGCCGTGTGGAGCCGCGCTTCCGGCCCGTTCTCGACCGCTTTCTGGAGAATTTCCGGAGCGCGGGCGAGGTGGGCGCGGGGCTGTGCGTCATCCACGAAGGTGAGACGGTTCTCGATGTCTGGGGCGGCGCGGCCGATCCGCGCGACACCGTGCCCTGGACGGACGAGACGATCTCTTGTGTCTTTTCCTGCACCAAGGGCGCCATTGCCGTCGTCGCCAATATGCTGGTGGACCGAGGGTTGCTCGATCTCGATGCGCTGGTGACGGACTATTGGCCGGAGTATGGGCAGAGCGGCAAGGAACGCACGACCGTCCGTATGATGCTCGATCATACGGCGGGGGTGCCAGCCTTCCGCGACGATCTGCCTGAGGGCGCGCTGCTCGATTGGGACTATGCCACGCGCACGCTTGCCGCCCAGGCGCCCTATTTCGTGCCGGGCACCCGCAGTTCCTACCATGGCCTGACCTATGCCTGGACCATCGGCGAGGTGATCCGCCGCGTGGCGGGCAAGCCCGCAAGCCGGTTTTTCGCCGAAGAGGTAGCGGGCCCCCTCGGGCTCGATTTCTGGATCGGCCTGCCGGACGATCAGGAACCGCGCGTCGCGCGCATGATCAAGCCGAAGCTCGATCCGTCCGTGCCCGCCAGCCAGTTTGTCCTGGATCTGAAGGACAAGGCCTCGATCCCGGCGCGCTTCTACCTCAATGATGGCGGCTTCAATCCCAACAAGCGGGACTATCGCGCCGTCGAGATCGGCTCGGCCAACGGCGTCGCCAATGCGCGCGCGCTCGCCCGGCTCTATACCCCCTTCACCTTGGGCGGAACATTCGAGGGCGTGCGCCTCGTCAGCCCGGAGCGTATCGATAAGATGCGCCGGATCACCAATGCCACCCATGACGATGCGACGCTGCGCCTGCCCATGCGCTTCGGCGCGGGCTTTATGCGGTCTGCGGACAATCGCCATGTCAAGAACCCGCCCGCCTCAGGTGCGATCTTAGGGGAGGGCGCGTTCGGCCATGTGGGTTCCGGCGGCTCCATCGGTTTCGCCGATCCGGAAGCGGGCTTCGCCTTCGGCTATGCCATGAACCAGATGGGTCTGGGCCAGATGCTCAACGCCCGTGGCCAGTCGCTGGTTGATGCGGTCTACGGCGTGCTCTCCGCTGCCGCATGAGCGAAGCCGCACGATCCTTCCAACAGGCGCGGACGCGGGCGGCGAGCGCCTGGAACGGCTTGCCGCCGGGCGTGCGCGGCGCGCTCTGGATGCTGATCTCCACCTTTCTGTTCGTGGTGATGACCGCGCTGGTGAAGTTTCTCGGCAACCGGCTCCATTCCTTCGAGGTGGCGTTTTTCCGGGCCCTGACGAGCGTGGTAGTGCTGGTGCCCATGGCTCTGCGGGCGGGCGCGGCGGGGTTCAAGACACAGCGTCCGGGCCTGCATCTGCTGCGGGGCCTGTTCGGCTCCACGGCCATGCTGTGCGGCTTTTACGCCTTCACGCATTTGCCGCTGGCTGACGCCACGGCCATCAGTTTTTCCCGCGCGCTCTTTCTGGTGCCGCTGGCCATGCTGGTGCTGGGCGAGGTGGTCGGCCCCCGGCGGATGATCGCCACCCTGATCGGGTTCGCGGGCGTGCTGATCATTCTGCGGCCCAGCGGCAGCACGGATTCGGCGGCCTTCGTGGCCCTCGCCAATGCGCTTTTCGTGGCGTTGGCGGTCACTTGCGTGAAGATGCTGTCGCGCCAGGACTCCCCCGTCACCCTGCTGCTTTATTCCGGCCTGATCGGCACGGTGGTGACGGCGGTCCCGGCGGCGGCCGTCTGGATCACGCCGACCTTCGAGGAATTCCTTCTGCTGATGGTCATGGGCATGGTGGGCCTCGCCGCCCATGCCTGTTTCGTGCGGGCCTATTCGCTTGCCGACGCCACCGCCATGGCGCCGCTCGATTATCTGCGGCTGATCTGGGCGGCGCTGGTGGGCTATCTGGTTTTTTCCAACCTGCCAGACCTGCTCGTGGTCGTCGGCGCCCTGATCATCGCGGGCGCCAGCCTCTACATCACCGTGCGCGAGGCCCAGCTCCAGAAGGGCAAGGAAAAAGAAAAGGCAAGCCCGGAAACTTAAGCAGGCGGCTCTTCGTCCGCGTCCTTCATCTCCTTGCCGAGCACTTCGCGGGCCTTGGCCCGGTGTTCTTCCGTGATGTGATCGGCGACGATCTTCATGGCGGCGAGCAGCACGGTGGCGTCATCGGTAAAGCCGAAACCGACAAAGAAATCCGGCACGATATCGATGGGCAGGACGAAATAGGCCAGCGCCGCCAGCAGAATGGCGCGCACCTGGAACGGCGTCTTCGGGTCGATGGCGCAGAAATAGGCGGCCACCGCGTCTTCCAGAAACGGCACCTTGCCCAAAAGCCGCCGGATCTTGGGCCAGAAGCCGTCCTCCACGATGCGCTCGTTGCGCGCCACCGTCTCCGGCAGTTGCAGGCGCGGATCTTCCATATCGGCGATCGGCTCGTCCTTGCCGGGCTTGTCCGACTTGCCGTCGCGTCCAAAACGCTTGCGCTCCAGATCGCCGCCGGGTTTTTGATCGTCGCTGCTCATGGGCTACATATGACAGCGATGCGCCGCAGAATGCCAGTCCGGCGCGCCAGGTTTTTACGAGGAGGAAACAGAAGATGGACTTGAACAACACGGTCAGCGCGGTCATCACCGGCGGCGCCTCCGGCCTTGGC
The DNA here is from genome assembly GCA_964612085.1 of uncultured Alphaproteobacteria bacterium. Lineage (GTDB taxonomy): Bacteria > Pseudomonadota > Alphaproteobacteria > JAJFIK01 > JAJFIK01 > CAZTCJ01. The sequence goes on along the minus strand of CAZTCJ010000009.1, from coordinate 28,559 downwards.
GAAGCCACGGCCCGCGAACTGGCCTCGAAAGGCGTGCGCGTGGCGCTGTTCGATCTGAATGCCGAGCGGGGCGAAGCGGTCGCGGCGGAACTGGGCGGCGTGTTCTGCCCTGTGAATGTGACCGACGAGGCGAGCGTCGATGCCGGCTTCGCGAAAGCCCGCGCCGCTCACGGTCAGGAGCGGATCCTGATCAACTGCGCCGGGGTCGGTGATGCCATCAAGACGGCGGCCCGCGACAAGCAGACGGGCGAGGCCGTGGCCCATCCGCTGGACCGGTTCGACCGGGTCATCCAGATCAATCTGGTCGGCACCTTCCGCTGCATCGCCAAATCGGCGGCGGGCATGCTGACCCTCGATCCGGTCACGGAAGACGGCGAGCGGGGCGCCATCGTGAACACGGCGTCGGTGGCGGCCCAGGACGGCCAGATCGGCCAGGCGGCCTATTCCGCATCCAAGGGCGGTGTCGTGGGCATGACGCTGCCCATCGCGCGCGATCTGTCGCGGGAGGGGATCCGGGTCAATACCATCCTGCCGGGTCTGTTCGACACGCCGCTGCTGGCCAGCGCCCCCGATCATGTGCGCCAGGCCTTGGGCGCCCAGGTGCCGTTTCCGGCGCGCCTCGGCAATCCGAAGGAATACGCCATGCTGGCCCGCCATCTGTGCGAGAACGGCATGATGAACGGCGAGTCCATCCGCCTCGACGGCGCCATCCGCATGGCGCCGCGCTAATTTGTAAACGGCTCAGCGATCGGATTATTGATCCGCCAGGCCATTCATGTGTTGGGCAAGATCCGTGTCGCGGGTGGTCAAGCCGCCCGCGTCATGGGTCGAAAGGGTGACCTCGACCGTGTTGTAGACATTGAACCACTCCGGGTGGTGATCCATTTTCTCGGCGATCAGGGCGGCCCTCGTCATGAAGCCGAAGGCCTCATTGAAGTTCTTGAATTTGAAGGTCTTGGTGATGGCGTCGCGGCCCTCCACCATGGTCCAGCCCGCAAGGTCCGACAAAGCGTCTCTGCGTTCAACGGCGTTCAGTTTCTCGATCACATCACCCTCCTTTGATCCGGTTCGCGCCGGTCTTCCATCCCATTTCCGCCATCCCATCTAGTCCTAATAAGGGCGGGTGCCAACCGGCTTTGGCCGGACAGGGGTGAAATGGAGAGACGGACGCATGCAGCGCGAGCCCGATCTGGTGGAATTCGATGCCTTGGTGCGCACGGCCTATGAGGCTTTGCCGCCGGCCTTTCGTCTGATGACGAAAAATGTGGTGATCCGGGTCGAGGACTATCCCGACGACGAGACGGTGGAGGTCATGGGCCTGCGCTCGCGGGACGACCTGCTCGGGCTTTATCACGGCGTCGATCTGACCCAGAAAAGCGTGCTCGACAGTCACGGCATGCCCGACATGGTGTTTCTCTACCGCAAACCGATCCTCGATCTTCATGCGGACGGCGGCAACACGCTGGAGCACATCGTCACCCATGTGCTGGTTCACGAGATTGGCCATCATTTCGGCCTGTCGGACGCGGAAATGGACCGGCTGGAACGCTCCGTGCGGTTTTAAGCCTCGTTTGGTGCTATTCCGCCGTAGGGCGCATTGAGCGCATGCGAAATGCGCGTCTTCAGGTGCACCGCGGCTTCGCCTTGATGACACCCTGCCGGATGACGTTCCTTGACCTAAACCAGATCGCCAACCAATTCATTGACGTAAGCGGGGACAACCTCGCTCGCTTTGCCGTACCGGCATTCCGCAAACAGATAATCCCCGTCCGACGGTTCCAGATTCAGTTCGACCGTGTGGGCGCCGGTCTCTCGCGCGATCTGCACGAAGCCCGCCGCCGGATAGACTGCGCCTGAGGTGCCGATGGACACAAACAGGTCGCAGGCGAACAGCGCATCGTGGATTTCGTCCATGTGATAGGGGATCTCGCCGAACCATACCACGTCGGGCCGCAGCGAGCCGAGCGTGCTGCAGGCGGGGCACACCGCATCAATGGTCAAAGGCGCGCTGGCCGGCCGCCGGTCGCCGCAATTGTTGCATAGATCCTGGGTCAACATTCCGTGCATGTGGAGAATGTTCCCCGTCCCGCCTTGTTCGTGGAGCGTATCCACATTCTGGGTGACGACCAGCACCTGGCCGAGCGTATTCTCTTTATACGCATGTTCGAGCAGGCCGAGGGCGTAATGGGCCGGATTGGGCTTGGCGCTGCCCAGGTTCTCCCGCCGGGCGTTATAGAAATCGAGAACGAGCTTGGGGTTGCGGGCGAACCCTTCCGGCGTCGCCACGTCGGTCAGATCGTATTTCGACCACAGGCCGTCCTTCTCCCGGAAGGTGCCGAGGCCCGACTCCGCCGAAATCCCCGCGCCGGTCAGAACGACGATCCGTTGAAACTGGCTCATGACCGGCCCCTCAGAAGACGTAATAGCGTTCCGGCGTATAGCTTGAGCCGGAATGGCTGCGCATGCTGGAGAACAAGGTCAGGCGGGTGACCGGGAAGGGATCGCTGCGATAACCGCCATATTCGTTCAGATAGGCCCGCAGATGCTCAGGAGACGGATCTCTGAGCCGGGCGAGCGTCACATGGGGCGCGTATCGGCGCTTTTCGAAATCGATCCGCAGACGGGTCAGGCAGGAATCGACCTTCTCCACCAGATGCAGCAGCGCATCGCTTTTCTCCAGGCCCGTCCACAAGGTGCGGGGTGGATCGCCGAAAAAACCCACTGATTTAAGCGTCAACGAGAAAGGCCGCGCCGAAATGGCCGACAGGGCATCGTCGATATCCTGGGCCGTATGGCGGTCCACATCGCCGATAAAACGGATGGTCAGATGGAGGTTTTCCTCCGAGATCCAGCGCGCGCCCGGAATGCCGCCCATCATCAGGGCGAGGTCTTCGCGCAAGGGCTCAGGGATCTCGATGGCTGTGAACAAACGCATGGCGCAGTCTCCGGACGCGGATACTCAAAGAGACGGATTCGGATGGTCCCGGTGAATGGCCCGGATGCCGTTCACCAGATCCTCCGTCAGGGTCAGATCTTTGGCCGCGATATTCGTTTCAAGCTGCTCCAGCGTGGTGGCGCCGATGATCGTCGAGGTGGTGAACGGGCGGCTGTCGCAGAATTTGATGGCCAGTTGCGCCGGATCGGCGCCATGGGCGCGCGCCAGATCCACATAGGCCCTGATCGCCGCCAGCGCCAAGGGGCTTTCATAGCGTTGCAGGCGGTCGAAAAGCTGCTTGCGCGAGCCTTGGGGCAATGCGCCGTCCAGATATTTGCCGGTCAGATAGCCTTGGGCGAGCGGCGAATAGGCGAGCAGGCCGACATTTTCCCGCTGGGCGATTTCGCCAAGTCCCAGATCAAAGGCGCGGCTCACCAGGCTGTAGACATTCTGTATGGAAACGACGCGGGGCAGGCCTTCCTGCTCGGCCAGGCGCACGAATTCCATGACGCCCCAGGGCGTTTCGTTCGACAGGCCGATCATGCGCACCTTGCCCGCCTGGACGATGTCCTGGAGCGCCCGCAGCGTCTCCTCGATGGGGGTTTCCTCACCCCAGGTGGCGGGACCGCCGAACAGGCGCACGGGCCGGTCGGGCCAATGGAGTTGATAAAGGTCGATATAATCCGTCTGAAGACGCTTCAGGCTTTTCTCCACGGCTTCCACGATATGCTTGGCGTTGTGGCGGCGCGGCTCCCGGTCGTCGGAAAACCAGAGCTGGTGCTGATTGGGACCGGCGACCTTGGTGGCCAGCACGATCTTGTCGCGCAGACCCCGCGCCTTGAACCAGGTGCCGATGATCCGCTCGGTCTCGCCATTGGTGGGTTCCTTGGGCGGGATCGGATAAAGCTCGGCCGTGTCGAAGAAATTGATGCCGTGATCGGCCGCCAGATCCATCTGGGCATGGCCTTCGGCTTCCGTGTTCTGTTCGCCCCAGGTCATGGTGCCGAGACAGATCTGGGAGACTTTCACGCCGGTCCTGCCAAGTTCGCGGTATTCCAAGGGGCTCTCCAGTTTTTAAGTTAGGCGTTAGTGTAGGCCGGAAGCAGGGGGTGTCCGCAAGGGGCCCGTTAGTCGGTGTCTTGCGCTTGCGGGATCACATAGTCCGGATCGATCAGTTTCAGGACGAAAGGCGTGATGCGTTCGATGATCACATCTACGCCTTCCGGGTTGGGATGAATGCCGTCCGGCTGGTTCAGATCCTTATCGACCACCACGCCGTCGAGAAAGAACGGATAGAACAGCACATCGTAGTCTTCCGCCAGGCGCGGATAGATGGCGTCGAACTCTTCCGCATAATCCGGACCCAGATTGCGCGGCGCCAGCATGCCGGTGAACAGGACCGGGATCCCGCGTGCCTGGAAGGCGTCGAGAATGGCGCGCAGATTGGCTTCCGTCTGCGCCGGTTCGATGCCGCGCAAAGCGTCGTTGGAGCCGTGTTCGATGATGGCGTGGGTGATGTCGTTGGCGAGCACCCAGTCGAGCCGGGCCCGCGCCGCCGCCGAGGTGTCGCCGGAGACGCCCGCATTGATCACGGTTGCGTCATAGCCCGCCGCCCGCACGGCCTCTTCCAGATCGTTGGTGAAACTGTCGTCCTCATCGAGGCCGAAGCCCGCCGTCAGGCTCGTGCCGAAGGCCAGAATGCGCGCGCCGGCCGTCTCACCCTGGCGTGACTCTTGCGCTTGTGTGGGGGAAGCGGCCAAGGTACCGGCGGCGAGGGTGATGACGCCCGCAAGGGCGGCCACAATGAGGGCCAGAAGAGGCGGCCTGATCCTGGCGCGGCTTGAGACCGTAAGGTCTTCCAGGGCGCCGGGGTGGGGCAAGGGCTGGCTTTTCTCCGCCGTCATGGTCTCCGCTCCGCTGATCGGTTAAGGGAAGGGCGATGCTGAAACTGGACGATATTCATCTTTCCCTTCAGAGCGAAGCCGGGATCGTCGATATTTTGCGCGGCATTTCCCTCGATGTGCCCGATGGCGAGGCCGTGGGGCTCGTGGGACCGTCGGGGTCGGGCAAATCGACGCTGATGATGGCGATCGCCGGGCTGGAACGGCCCACGCGGGGGCGCATCATCGCCGCCGACAAGGATCTGACGGCCATGGGCGAGGACGATCTGGCGCTCTTCCGCCGCGACAATGTAGGCATCGTGTTCCAGTCCTTCCATCTGGTGCCCACCATGACCGCTCTGGAAAATGTGGCGATCCCCCTGGAATTCGCCGGGCGCGACGACGCCTTTGAGCGGGCGCGGGCGGAATTGATGGCCGTCGGGCTGGGCCACCGGCTGACCCATTATCCAGGCCAGCTTTCAGGCGGCGAGCAGCAGCGGGTGGCCTTGGCCCGGGCCGTTGCCGGGGAGCCGCGCCTGCTCTTGGCGGACGAACCCACGGGTAATCTGGACGGCAGCACGGGGTCGCAGATCGTCAAGCTGATGTTCGCCCTGCAACGGCGTGTCGGCGCGACGCTGGTGCTGATCACCCATGACGAGGGGCTGGCCGCCCAATGCGACCGGGTGGTGCATTTGCGCGACGGGCGGATCGACCGGATCGAACAGGGGACGGACAGCGCGTCTGCTGCCGCCGGTGATCGGGCTGCGGACGAGACGGCGGTGGTCGCCGATATGGCCACGGACTGACGGAGGGTTGACCATGGCGTTGCCACTGCCCCTCCGTATCGCGCGGCGGGAACTGCGCGCGGGCTTACGGGGCTTTCGGATCTTTCTGGCGTGTCTCGCCCTGGGCGTGGCGGCGATCGCGGCCGTGGGCTCGATCAGCGCGGCCTTTGTCGAGGGCCTTGCCCAGGAAGGCCGCACGCTGTTGGGCGGCGACGTGGAGGTCGAGCTCGTTTTGCGCGATGCCACGTCGGAGGAATTGGACTGGCTCCAGTCCACGGGCCAGGTCTCCCATATCGCCACCATGCGCGCGACCGCGATCCGCGAGGACCGGGAGGCGCGCCGTCTGGTGTCCCTGAAAGCGGTGGACCGCCTCTATCCCATGGTGGGCGAGATGGCATTGTCCGTGCCCGTCGATGTGCAGCGGGCGCTGGCCGACCAGGACGGGATCTACGGCGCGGTGGCCGAGCCCGCTTTGTTGCGCCGTCTCGAGATCGAGGTGGGCGACCGCATCATCATCGGCACACAGCTTTTCGAGATCCGGGCGGAGATCGTGCGCGAACCGGACGCCACGACGGCGTTCCGCCTGGGCCCGCGCGTCCTGATTTCGCTTGCCGGGCTCCAGGCCTCGGGCCTTGTCCAGGAAGGCAGCCTGATCGATCACAATTACCGTGTGCTGTTCCCCGACCCTGCGCCGGACGTGGTGGTGCGCGATTGGGTGGAGCAGGCCCGCGAGACCTTCCCGGACTCCGACTGGCAGATCCAGACCCGCAGTAACGCCTCGCCGGGCGCGCGCAATTTCGTCCGCCAGGTGAGCGTCTTTCTCACCCTGGTCGGCCTGACCGCGCTGGTGGTGGGCGGGGTCGGCGTCGGCAATGGCGTGCACAGCTATCTGGAGCGCAAGAAATCCGTCATTGCCACGTTCAAATGCCTGGGCGCCACGGGCCCGCTGGTGTTCCAGTCTTACTTCGCGCAGGTGATGATCCTGTCGGTGCTGGGGATCGTCATCGGCTTGGCCCTCGGCGCGCTGGCGCCGTTTCTGGTGGCCTGGATTTACGGCAACGACCTGCCGATCCCTGCACGCTTCGGTCTCTACACCCAGCCGCTTCTGTTGGCGGGCGCATATGGCGTGCTGGTGGCCGCTGCCTTTTCCATCTGGCCTTTGGCGCGGGCGCGGGAAGTGCCGGCCGCCGGTCTCTTCCGCGATCTGGTGGCGCCCGCCCGGCGCTGGCCGCGTCCGGAATATATCGTTGCCTCCGGCGTGGCGCTGGTGCTCATGGGCGCGCTCGCTGTTCTGTTCACGGAGAACAGGACGTTCGCGCTCGTGTTCCTGATCGGGGCGGCGCTCGCCTTCGCGATCCTGCGCGGTGCGGCCGTGCTCATCGCTCAAGCGGCGAAGGCGGCGGGGCGGCCGAAACGGCCGGCTCTGCGCCTGGCGCTCGCCAATCTCTACCGGCCCGGCGCGCCTACATCGAGCGTCGTCCTGTCGCTGGGCCTGGGCCTGACCCTGCTCGTCACCGTCTCGCTGATCGACGGCAATATCTCCGCCCAGGTGCGCGACCGCTTGCCTGAAGACGCTGCTGCCTTTTTCTTCATCGATATTCCCAAAGACGGTGTCGATGAGTTCGACGCCATCCTGGGCGATATCGAGGGGGTTGGAGATTCCGAGCGGGTCTCGTCCCTCCGGGGGCGGATCACCCGCATCAATGGGGTGCCTGCGGAGGAAGCGGAGGTGGCCGAAGAGGGGCGCTGGACCCTGCGCGGCGACCGGGGCGTCACCTATGCCAGCGAAGTGCCGGTCAATTCCACCATCGTCGAAGGCGCGTGGTGGCCGGAGGATTATGACGGGCCGCCGCTTCTTTCCATCGACCAGGATATCGCCCGGGCCTTTGGGATCGGCATCGGCGACACCTTGACGCTCAATATCGCGGGCCGGGAGATCACGGCCGAGATCGCCAATCTGCGTAATCTCGACTGGGAGACCATCGGCCTCAATTTTCTGTTCGTCTATTCGCCGGGTCTGCTCGAAGCCGCGCCCCATACCTTCGTGGCCGCCGTCTATGCGGCGCCCGAGGCGGAAGACGAACTGGAGCGCCGGGTCAGCGACGCCTTCCCGAGCGTGGCCGCCGTGCGGGTGCGTGAGGCGCTCGATGCCTTCAACAGCATTGTCGAGGATCTGGCGCTGGCCGTGCGCGGCACCAGCGGTGTGACCCTGATCGCGGGCGTGCTGGTGCTGGCGGGCGCCATGGCGGCGGGCCATCGCCAGCGCATGTACGACGCCTCGGTGCTGAAGGTGCTGGGGGCCACCCGAAACCGGGTCATGGCCGCCTATATTCTCGAATATGCGCTTCTGGGACTGGCGACGGCCGTCATGGCGGCAGGCGCGGGCACGCTGGCAGCCTATCTGGTGATCACGGAAGTGATGGACGCGCCCTGGGTGTTCTTGCCCTGGACCGTGGCGACCACGGTTTTCGCCGCCACCGCTGTCACGATCGTTTTGGGCCTGGCCGGGACCTGGCAGTCCCTCGGCGTGCCAGCAGCGCGGGTATTGCGGTCCGAATGACCGCAAAATGCCGCGAATTTTTTTATCTGTTGATGTTCGCTCGTGTCTGTTTGTGTCTTCTTGGGAATGCCGGTTTCACTTGAAAACACCGCCCAATTTGCCAATATGCTCTTTGATAATCCGGTTCAAACCACGTGAACCGGTGAGGGGTATCATTCGGGCTGATTTGCTAATCTAGGGAATGGATTCACATGGCTGACTTCCAACGCAACACTCTGGGTGCGCGCGGCGCTGCGACCCCGACCTATGACGCCGCCATCGACCAGGGTCTGCGCGCCCATATGGTGCGCGTCTACAATTACATGATGCTGGCCCTGGGCCTGTCGGGCGCGGTGGCGTTCGCCGTCTCCACGTCGCCGGCTCTGCTGCAGACGATCTTCGGCACGCCCCTGAAATGGGTGGTGATGCTGGCGCCGCTGGGCGTGGTCTTCTATCTGAGCGCGCGGGTGCACAAGCTGAGCTTCGGCGCCGCTCAAGGCTGGTTCTGGGCCTTCGCCACGCTGATGGGCGTGTCGCTCTCCACGATCTTCATCGCCTATACGGGGCAGGACATCTTCCGGGTGTTCCTGATCACCGGCGTGACCTTCGGCGCCATGAGCCTCTACGGCTACACGACCAAGACCGACCTGTCGAAATTCGGCTCCTTCCTGATCATGGGCCTGATCGGCATCATCATCGCCTCGGTCGTGAACATTTTCATGCAGTCGAGCGCGTTGCAATTTGCGGTGTCTATCGCGGGTGTGCTGATCTTTACCGGTCTGACGGCCTATGACACACAACGGGTCAAGGAAGCCTATTTCGCGGGCGACGATACGGATACGGCGGGCAAGAAGGCGCTGATGGGCGCGCTCAGCCTCTATCTGGACTTCATCAACCTCTTCATCATGCTGCTGTCGCTTCTGGGCGGAAACCGCGAGTAAGCGACCGGCGGCCGCACTGGCCAATCGGACAGCCCCCGGTGGAAACGCCGGGGGCTTTCCCTTGGGGGGCACACCGCATGTCACGCGACCGTGATGGGGCACTTCAGGTCCGTGATTAGCGTTTCGGGGAACGACCCTTATACCTAAGTCATGGTTCAAGATCGCTACGGCAACGAAATCACCAGCGACTGTCCGGAAACGGCCGACGCGTTCGATATGTATACGGAAGGGTTCCTGTCCTACGGCAAGACCCTGCCCAAGATCATCGAGGCGGCGGATGCCGACCGGGGCTGCTGCGCGGCCAATGCCCATGCCGCTGCCGTTCACATGGCCTTCGAGGCGGCGAGCGGCTTCCGCAAGGCCGAACCCTATCTGGAACGGGCGCAGGCCTGCGCCGCGCACGCCACGGAGCGGGAACGCTGTTTCGTCGATGCGGTGAGTGCCTGGAGCGTACGCGACTTCCCCAAGACGGCGGCGATCTTCAAGGACATGGCGGCGCGTTGGCCGGAGGATCTGGCGGCCGTCAAATGGGGCCAGTATCACTGCTTCAATCTGGGCGACCAGGACGGCCTTCTGGCGCTGGGCGAGCGCCTGGCGCAGGTCCATGACGGCGCGCCTTATGTCCATGGCATGCAGGCGTTCGCGCTCGAACAGGCCCATCGTCTGGATGAAGCCGAGGAGGCCGGGCGCCGTGCCGTCGAGATCGAGCGGGCCGATCCCTGGGCCCACCATGCGGTGGCCCATGTGATGGAAACCCAGGGCCGCGTCGAGGACGGTCTCGGCTGGATGTACGACATGAGCGAGACCTGGGACGACAAGGGCTTTTTTATCCGTCTCCATAACTGGTGGCATGTGGCCCTGTTTCATCTGGACCTGGACGATCATGCCGCCGCCTTGAAAGTGTATGACGAGCATCTGGAGGGTCTGTATCCGGAGTTTTGCCAGGAACAGATCGGCGCCATTTCCATGCTCTGGCGTCTGGAGTTGCGCGGTGTCGATGTGGGCGGGCGCTGGCAGCCGCTGCTCGGCCGGGTGCGGGAGCGGGAACTGGAGCATCTGCTGCCGTTCCACGACCTCCATTACGTCTATGCCCTGGCGCGGGCCGGCACTTGTTGCGACGTGGACACCTTCCTCTATTCCATGGAACGTCATGCCCTGCGTCAGGACGGCGTGCTCTACGATATCTGGCGCGAAGTGGCGGTGCCGGTGGCCTACGGCATCGCGGCGCATGGGCAAAAGCGGTATGAGGACGCCGCCGAGCTGCTGCGGCCCCGCCTGGAGATGCTCCACCGGATCGGTGGATCGCACGCCCAGCGGGACATTTTCGTGCAGACCTATATCGATGCGGCGATCAGGGCGGGCCGGGCCGAGGAAACCGTCCCCATGCTGAAAGAGCGGTTCGAGGCACGGCCCAACGTGCCGGTGACGGAACGTTTACTGCGCGCCGCGACGGCGGCCTAGAGCCCTAGGCTCTAAAGTTCGTCGCGCCGGTCGCGCCAGCGCCGTGACGGCGCCATCCACAGATAGATCTCGACCGCACGCGGACCGCCCCTGTCGGGATAGGCGCGGGTGGTCGCGCGGATCTTCCGGAAGCCGAGCTTGTTCAGCACCTGGATCGAGCCTTCGTTATCGGCGAAGGTGACCGCTTCGACGCGGCGTGCGCGCAGGGTCTCGGAAAACCAGGGGACCGCCACGCCGACGGCTTCGGTGGCGTAACCCTTGTTCCAGTGGGGTTTGCCGATCCAATAGCCCACTTCCGCGCGCTTGAGCGTCAGCCTGCTGTTCCGCAGGCGGAAGGAGACGGTGCCGATGAATGCGCCGGTCTCCCGGTCTTCGATGGCGAGCGCGCAGCCCTTGCCCCGCGCCCAGTCGCGCATTTCCCGGCCGATCCAGTCGCGCGCGGCCGTCTCCGAATAGGGATAGGGAATGTCGCCCGTTTGTTTGGCCACGTCCCAATCGCTGACATAGGCCACGACCGCATCGGCGTCGCCGGGCCGCAAGCGGCGCAGGCGCAAGCGGTCCGTCACGAGCGGCAGCGCGTCGAGCAGGGTGTCAGCTGCGGTAGTCTGCGTTGATCGAAATGTACCCGTGCGTGAGGTCGCAGGTCCAAACCGTGGCAGTCCCCGAACCGATCCCCACATCGACTGCGATCGCAATCTGCTGCTCCTTCATGTGGCGCGCGAGTTTGGCTTCGTTGTAAGCCGGATCGCGCTCGCCGTTCTTTGCGACGGCCAGACCGCCAATGCGGATCGCCAGACGGGACGGATCGACCGGTGCGCCGGACTTGCCCACGGCCATCACGATGCGTCCCCAATTGGCATCTTCTCCCGCGACAGCGGTTTTGACCAGTGGCGAATTGGCAATCGAATAGGCGATCTGGCGGGCATTGCGGGCGGTGTCTGCACCCGTTACATCGATTTTGATCAGTTTGGTGGCGCCTTCGCCGTCGCGCACGATCTGAAGCGCCAGATCGTGCATCACCCCGTGCCATTTGCGCCGGAAATCGGCCAGACGCCGGTCGCCGGGCCGTTTGATGGGCGCATGCTCCTTCTTGCCCGTGGCGAAGGCCATGACCGCATCGTTGGTGGAGGTGTCACCGTCCACGGTCACCGTGTTGAAGGTGTCGCGCACCCCCAGAAGCAGCAGGGTTTGGAGCACGTCGCCGGGCAGGCCCGCGTCGGTAAACAGAAACGCCAGCATGGTCGCCATGTCCGGCTGGATCATGCCGGAGCCCTTGGCGATGCCATTGATGGTCACCGGCACGCCGTCGATCTCGGCGGTGGCCGTCGCCGTTTTGGCGAAAGTATCGGTGGTCATGATGGCGCGGGCGGCCGCGCCCCATTGATCCGGTTTCGTTGTTTCGCACAAACCCGGCAAGGCGCTGCAAATGGGCTCGGGGTCGAGCGGCTCGCCGATCACGCCCGTGGAGGCCATGAAGATATTCCGCTGGCGGCATTTCCCGGCCTTGGCCGCGGCCTGGGCGATGGTCTTGACTGTTTCGCCACCTTTCTTGCCGGTGAAGGCATTGGCGTTGCCCGCATTGACGATCAGCAGGCGCGCCTCGCCGCCCAGATTGCGGTCCAGATGCTCGCGGCACCAATGAACGGGGGCCGCCGCCGTGCCCGACTGGGTGAACACGCCCGCCGCCGTGGTGCCGGCCTCGAACTGGGCGACCAGAAGGTCCGGCCGGCCCTTGAATTTCGGACCCACATTGGCGGTGGCCAGGGTGATGCCTTCCACGGGCTTGAGCGGGGCGGATGCGTCCGGCGCGAGCGGGGAGCGTTTCGCCGCCGTTTTGGGCACGGACGGTTTCGGCCTTGCCGCGGGCTTCGCTGGAGGCGGCGGCGCATCGCTTTCCGCCCGCGTCAGCAGCGCGCTTTTTAGCACGGAGGCCAAAGGGTCGAGCGCATGCTGAAGATCGAACCGCGATGTCCGGGGCTTGGCGGCCGACGCGGCCTTTTTCGCCGCCTTGCGCTTGGCCTGCAATTTCTTCGCGGCGGTTTTTCGGGGTGTACGGACCATGGGCGTCTCGCGGGCCTGGGCTCAAAACGATTCGGATGCGGCCAAGCATTTCGTGGTCTTGTCAGGAATGCAAGGGCGGCGGCAGGCGCCGCGCCCTGCGAGATGTGTGGCTGTGAGACGTGTGATGGAGGGAGCGGTCAGCCCAGACCGAAATCGCGCGGATCGGCGCTAAGCGCGATCAGGATCGAGGCCGCCAAGAGCAGGGCGGCGGCAATGAGAGCCGTTCTCATCCATTGGGCGCGCATGCCCGTCTCCCGATCCGGTCATAAATCGCGCATTGCCCCGCTTGGGGTTGCGCAAGGTTCCTATTATATAGTGCACACGAGAGGCGCGCGACGGCTGGGGGCCTAAATCTGGCGCGCCGTGCTCCAGAGAGATTATGGCGCGAGACTTCGCGGCCCACCGCCATGCAGGCTGACGGCGCGAAGCCCGGATTTTTCCGGTATAAAGTGCCCGGAAACGACGAGGAAAGGACTGTCATGCTGGGTTTCGGCACCTTGGGGCGGAAATTGTTTGGCTCATCCAACGACCGCAAACTCAAGCCGTTCATGAACAGGGTGGAGGCGATCAATGCCCTGGAGCCGGAGCTGGAGGCTCTGTCCGACGCCGAGATCGCCCAAAGGACGGTCGCCTTCCGGGAACGCCTGGACCAGGGCGAAAAGCTCGATTCCCTGCTCGTGGAGGCCTTCGCCACCGTGCGGGAGGCAGCCAAGCGCACCCTCGGCCAGCGCCATTACGATGTGCAGCTTCTGGGCGGCATGGTGCTGCATAACGGCCTGATCGCCGAAATGAAGACCGGTGAGGGTAAGACCCTGGTGGCGACGCTCGCGGTCTATCTGAACGCGCTTGCGGGCAAGGGCGTCCATGTGGTCACGGTGAACGACTATCTGGCGAGCCGCGACGCCGAATGGATGGGGCAGGTCTATCGCTTTCTGGGCCTGTCGGTGGGCTGCATCATCCACGGCCTTTCGGACGACCAGCGCCGGGAAGCCTATGCCGCGGATGTCACCTACGGCACCAACAACGAATTCGGCTTCGACTATCTGCGCGACAACATGAAATACAGCCTGGAGTCCATGACCCAGCGCGGCCACTCCTTCGCGATCGTGGATGAGGTGGACTCCATCCTGATCGACGAGGCGCGCACGCCGCTCATCATCTCCGGGCCGACCGACGACATGTCGGAAATGTATGTGGTGATCGACAAGCTCATTCCCCAGCTTGCGGAAGAGCACTACGAGATCGACGAGAAAGCCCGCTCGGTGACGCTGACCGAAGACGGCAACGAACGGGTCGAGGAGCTGCTGCGCTCCTATGACGAGCAGATGCTCGCGGAAGATCCGCAGGCGGAACCTTTGATGCAAGGGGAAAGCCTCTACGACGTGGCCAATGTGTCGGTCGTGCACCATGTCAATCAGGCCTTGCGCGCCCACAAGCTTTTTACGCGGGACAAGGACTATATCGTCAAGGACAACCGGGTCGTCATCATCGACGAGTTCACGGGCCGCATGATGGAAGGCCGGCGCTATTCCGACGGTCTGCACCAGGCGCTGGAAGCCAAGGAAGGCGCCCATATTCAGCCCGAGAACCAGACGCTCGCCTCCGTCACCTTCCAGAATTATTTCCGGCTCTACGACAAGCTCGCGGGCATGACCGGCACGGCTATGACCGAAGCGGCCGAATTCGACAGCATCTACAAGCTGGGCGTGATGGAAATTCCGACCAATGTGACAGTGGCCCGGATCGACGAAGACGATGAAGTCTACCGCACCATGAAGGAAAAATACGACGCCATCGTCGAAGAGATCGAAGAGTGCCACAAAAGCAAGCAGCCGGTTCTCGTGGGCACCACCAGCATCGAGAAATCCGAATACGTCTCGGAACTGCTTAAGAAACGCAAGATCAAGCACAATGTGCTGAACGCGCGCTATCACGAGCAGGAAGCCGTGATCGTGGCGGAAGCGGGCGTGCCCGGCGGCGTGACCATCGCCACCAATATGGCGGGCCGGGGTACGGATATTCAGCTTGGCGGCAATTTGGAAATGCGCATTGCGCGCGAGACGGACGATATCACCGACGAGGCCAAGCGCGCCAAGAAGATCGAACAGATCACCGCCGATGTCGTCAAGAAGAAGGAAGAGGCTTTGGAAGCGGGCGGGCTGTACGTCATCGGCACCGAGCGCCATGAAAGCCGCCGTATCGACAACCAGCTTCGGGGCCGTTCCGGCCGTCAGGGCGACCCGGGCCGCTCCAAATTCTATCTGAGCCTCGAAGACGATCTGATGCGGATCTTCATGGCCGAACGGCTCGACAGCATGCTTCAGCGTCTGGGTCTCCAGGAAGGCGAGGCGATCATCCATCCGTGGATCAACAAGGCGCTTGAAAAGGCGCAGCAGAAGGTGGAAGCGCGTAATTTCGACATGCGTAAGAACCTTCTGAAATACGACGACGTGATGAACGATCAGCGTAAGGCGATCTTCGAGCAGCGCATCGAAATGATGCGTACGGACGATCTGGCCGAGGTGATCAAGGATATGCGCCATCAGGTGATCGAGGATCTGGTGGCCGCCCATATCCCGGAAAAAGCCTATCCGGAGCAATGGGATTCCGAAGGCCTTCAGGAAGAGGCGGGCAAGGTTCTGGGTCTCGACCTGCCGGTCGTTGAGTGGGCCAAGGAAGAGGGCATCGCGGATGAGGAGATCCGCCAGCGCCTGTTCGACGCCTCCGACAAGGCCATGGCGGAAAAGGCGGCGCGGCTCGGTCCTGAGCTGATGCGCCGGGTGGAGAAAAGCGTGCTGCTCCAGACCATCGACCGGGACTGGCGCGAGCATCTGCAACAGCTCGATCATTTGCGTCAGTTCGTGGGCCTGCGCGGCTATGCCCAGCGCGATCCGCTGAACGAATACAAGACCGAAGCCTTCGAACTGTTCTCAGGCCTGCTGGGCCGTCTGCGCCAGGAAGTCACCCAGCAACTGATGCTGTTGCAGATTTCCGATGAAGCGCCGGCGCCCGAAATGCCCGAAGCGCCCGCGCGGCCCATGCAGGAAGAGCATGACGCCATCGATCCGTTGACAGGCCAAGCCGTCGACCCGTCCCTTGAGGCGGCCCAGCCATTGCTGCGCCGCCGGGTCACCGCCGCCGACCGGGACCCGAACGATCCCTCGACCTGGGGCCGGGTCTCGCGCAACGAGCCGTGCCCGTGCGGATCGGGTAAGAAGTATAAACAGTGCCATGGCAGTGTGACGGCGTCCGCCTGACCTCAGAAATCGGCTAAGATTGAGTCTCCGAGGACAAGGAGAGTCTGAATGACGACGCCGATTCCGTTCCGCATTGCCGTTCCCGATGGCGTGCTCGCCCACATCATGGACCGGGTGCGCCAGTATGACTGGCACGAAATGCCGGCCAATGGCGGTTGGAGCTACGGGACCAATCTCGATTACATGAAAGGCCTGTGCGCCTATTGGTTGAGCCGCTTCGACTGGCGCAAGGCGGAAACGGGCCTCAACCGCTTTCCCCAATTCACCGCGCCGGTGGAAATCGACGGCGAGACCATTCCCATCCATTTCATCCATGAGAAGGGCTCGGGCCCCAATCCGCGCCCGCTGATCATTTCCCATGGCTGGCCGGGATCCGTGTTCGAGTTCATGGAGGTGATCGAACCGCTCGCCCATCCCGAACGGTTCGGCGGCTCGGTGGAGGATGCCTTCGACGTGGTGGTGCCCTCGCTCGTGGGATACGGATTTTCCGGCAAGCCGCGCAATCCCATGGGGCCGCGCCGGATCGCCGCCTATCTTTCCAATCTCATGACCCATGTGCTCGGGTATACGGATTACATGGCCCAGGGCGGCGATTGGGGCTCGGCCATTTCCGCCAATATGGCGCTCGACGATATCCGCTGTTCGGCTGTTCACCTGAATATGATGGGCTGGTCGTCGCCGGGCGTCGAGCCGGTCACGCAAGACGAGATCGCCTTCGCCCAGGCCGCGCGTGCGTCCTTCGAGGCGGAAGGCGCTTATTTCCGCCTGCAATCCACCAAGCCCCAGACGCTGAGCTACGCCATGATGGACTCGCCCGTGGGTGTAGCCGCCTGGCTTGTGGAGAAGTTCAACACCTGGTCCCATACGGACGGCGATAATATCGAAAGTGCGTATACGAAGGACCAGCTTCTCACCAATATCATGATCTATCTGGTGACCCGGACCTTCAACACCGCGAGCTGGCAGTATCGTGGCCTGTTCGAGGACGCCTATGGCGGGCAGCGGGCGCCGGGTACACGCGTCACCAAGCCCACCGGCATCGCCAATTTTCCTCACGACACCTTCCAATGGCCGCCGCGCAGCCAGGTGGAAAAGAGCTATTCGGTCGTCCATTGGACCGACATGCCCGAGGGCGGCCATTTCGCGGCCCTTGAACGCCCCGATCTTTTTGTGGAGGATATTCAGACATTTGCGCGCGCGGTCCGGTTGTAGAATTACAAAGGGCCGCACGGGGAAGAGGGGGTACGCATGATCCGGACCGTTCAACAACTGCCGCGATCCGTCTTGTCGCTAATCGCCGCCGCCGTCTTCTGGCTCGGCGCATCGCTGGCGGCCCAGGCTCAGGATGCCGCGCCGGAAGACTTTGTCGGCGACTGGGGCGGCGAACTCAATCTGGGCCGCGCGAAAATCCCCTTGGTGTTTCACATCGGCCAGGATGAGGACGGGTCCTTGGTCGCGACCATGGACAGCCCCGCCCAGGGCGCGCTCGGGCTGCCGGTCAGCCGGGTGACCGTGCGGGGCCGGACGATCACGCTCCGTGTGCAGACGCCGCGCGCGACCTTCGAGGGCGATCTGTCCGAGGACGGTCAAAGGCTCACCGGACAATGGATCCAGGGCGGGCGCACTTGGGATCTGGAAGTGACCAAGGATGCCGTCGCGACGGTCGAGCGGCCGCAGCATCCTGTGGCGCCGTTCCCGTACCGGGTCGAACCGCTCGTTTTCGACAGTGCCGAGGCGGGCATCCGTCTGGCGGGGACGCTGACGCGGCCAGACGGCGACGGGGCCTTTCCCGCCGTGGTGCTGGTCTCCGGATCCGGCCCCCAGGACCGGGATTCGACGATTTTCGGCCACAAGATTTTCTGGGTTCTGGCGGATTACCTGACCCGGCGCGGCATCGCGGTGCTGCGGTTCGACGAGCGGGGCGTCGGCGGTTCCACCGGCGATTTCGCGGCGGCGACCTCCCATGATTTCGCCAAGGACGTGATCGGCGCCGCGCGGTATCTGAGCACGCGGGACGATATCGACGCCGGCAAGATCGGTATTGTCGGCCTGAGCGAAGGCGGCCTGATCGGGCCGCTCGCGGCGGTGCAGGAAGGCCGGATCGCCTTTCTCGTCCTGATGGCGCCGACCGGCGTGCCCATCGACCGGGTGCTGATCGATCAGGCCCGGATCATGGCGCGGATGAGCGGCGCGCCAGCGGATATGATCGACCAGCAATCCGCGCTGCAAGAGCGGATCTTCGAGATCCTGCGGTCCACGGACGATCTGGAAGAGGCCAGAGCGCAGATCCAGACCGAACTGATCACGCTCGGCGTGCCGGCGGATCAGGCCTTGGCCCAGTCCAAGGGCATCGCCACCCCCTGGTGGCAAACCGGTATCCGCATCGATCCGGCCGAGGTCATGCGCCAATTGGAGGTGCCGGTGCTGGTCATGAACGGCACCAAGGACGTTCAGGTCTCGATCGCGCTCAATTTTCCGCCCATCGAGGCGGCCTTGAAAGAGGCGGGCGTGCCCTTCCGCATGGAGCAGCTCGAAGGGCTGAACCATCTGTTCCAGACGGCCGAGACCGGTCTGCCGCTTGAGTATCAGCAGATCGAGGAAACCATGTCGCCGCGCGCGCTCGACATGATCGGCGACTGGGTCTTGGAACAGGCGGGAACGGAGTAATGGGTTAGTTCACCGTTTCGCGGCCGATGGCGAGGAACTTGGCGCGGCGGGCCTTACGCAGGCCTTCCGCGTCCAGATCGTCAAGCTCCATGAAAGCCTCTTCGAGGGCGTCGCCCACGGCGTCCATGGTCATCGTCCGGCCCCGGTGGGCACCGCCGACCGGCTCAGGCACGATGGTATCGATCACTTTGCGCTCAAACAGATCCTGGGCGGTCAGTTTCATGGCCGCCGCCGCTTCCTTCGCCTTGTTGGAATCGTGCCACAGGATCGACGCGCAGCCCTCCGGCGAGATCACCGAATAGATGGCGTGTTCGAGCATCAGCACTTTATTGGCCGTGGCGATGGCGACGGCGCCGCCCGAGCCGCCCTCCCCGATGATGACGGAAATGATCGGCACGCCGAGGGACAGGCAGCGGTCGGTCGAGCGGGCGATGGCTTCGGCCTGGCCCCGTTCTTCCGCGCCGATGCCCGGATAGGCCCCGGCGGTGTCCACAAGCGAGATCACGGGCAGATTGAAGCGCTCGGCCAGATCCATCAGGCGGATGGCCTTGCGGTAGCCCTCGGGCCGGGCCATGCCGAAATTGTGCTTGAGCCGGCTCTGGGTGTCGGAGCCCTTTTCATGGCCGATCAGGATTACCGATTGACCCCGGAAGCGTCCGGCGCCGCCCAGGATCGCGTCGTCCTGGCCGTAGAGCCGGTCGCCCGCCAGCGGTGTGAAATCGGCGATCAGATGGTCGATATAATCCTGAGTATGGGGCCGGTTGGGGTGGCGCGCCACCTGGGTCTTCTGCCAGGGTGTCAGTTTGGTATAGGCCTCCTTGAGGAGGTTCGCGGCCTTGGTTTCGAGCTTCTGGATCTCGTCGTCGATATCCACCGCCGCTTCGTCGCCGGTGATCTGGCGCAGTTCTTCGATCTTGCCTTCCAGTTCGGCGATCTGGCGTTCGAAATCGAGATAGGTGTGCATGTTTCCCGTCACCCGGCAGGCCTGAAAACGGCCCGCCTGCTGTTTGGCCCCAGCGTTAATCGGCGACATTGCCCCGTCAGGCGCAGGCGGTCAATGTCCGGCGCATCTGACGGGACGGCGCGCCGGGGGTAGCGCGCGTTACGCGCTGCCCTCTTTTTCCCGGATCATGGTCATCTGGCGCATGATCACTTCCGCCTGGCGGATCGAGGCGGCATCGATCAGCGTGCCCTTATAGGTGGCCGCGCCCGCGCCGCCGGCTTGGGCCTCGGCCATGGCCTGAAGGATGGCCTGGGCCTTTTCCACCTCGTGGGGCGGCGGCGTGAAGATCTCGTTGGCAAGCGCCACCTGTTTCGGGTGGATGCACCATTTGCCCTCGCAGCCCATGACGGCGGTGCGCATGGCCTGGTTGCGGAAACCGTCCGGATCCGAAAAATCGCCATACGGACCGTCGATGGGTGTGACGCCCGCCGCGCGGGAGGCCGAGACCATCCGCATGATGGGGTAGTGATACAAATCGCCCCAATGCTCCACCCGGTTGCCCTGGTCGTCCGGGAACGTCATGACCTTATAATCGGCGTTGCTGCCGCCGATATTGGTGGTGCGCATATAGGTGGAGGCGGCGTAATCGGCCGCGCCGAAATGCAGGCTTTCAAGCCGTGGCGAGGCGGCGCAGATTTCGTTCACATTCTCGATGCCCAGGGCGCTTTCGATCACCGCTTCAAGGCCCAGGCGTTTTTTCCGGCCCGTCGCCATCTCGATCTGGGAGACCAGCATGTCGATGGCGTAGATGTCGGCGCCCACGCCCACTTTCGGGATCATGATCACGTCGAGCCGTTCGCCGCCCTGTTCCATCAGATCGACCACGTCGCGATAAGCATAATGGGTGTTGAGCCCGTTGATCCGTACCGCGACGACCTTGGAGCCGAAATCCACGTCGTGGAGTGCCTGGATGACGTTGCGCCGGGCCTGCTCCTTGTCGGACGGGGCGACCGCGTCCTCAAGATCCATATTGACGCAATCGGCCTCGCTGCGGGCGGCCTTTTCGATGAATTCGGGGCGCGATCCCGGCAGAAACAGGCGGGAGCGGTACAGGCGGATGGCCCGGCGGTCCGGATTAGTGAAGCTCATGGGCGCGGTCTCCTTCGCTGGCGCTCACGCTGAAAACGCTTTAGTGGCTCGTAGCCCTTCAGCGGGCATCAATCAAGCCGTTCCAAACGGGGTGCGGCCCTTTGGCCAGATCAGTGATAGCCGCAGATCGTCAAGGATCCCTCAACCCTTCTGGGCCAGGGGATGATGCTGGCGGACCAGGGATTTCAGCCGCTCCTCCAGCACATGGGTATAGATCTGGGTGGTGGAGATATCCGCATGGCCGAGCATTTTCTGCACGGCGCGCAGGTCGGCCCCATTGGCCAGCAGGTGGCTGGCAAAGGCATGGCGCAGGGTGTGCGGTGACAGGGAGTCCGGTTCGATCCCGGCGCGGGCGGCCAGATCCTTCAGAAGCTGGGCGAAGCGGTGGCGGGTCAGGTGACCCTGGCGGGCCCGGGACGGAAACAGAAAGCGCGAGTCACGGCTGCGCTGGGGCACGAACCGGTGGCGGACGGTCTTGTACGCGCCGAGGGCGTCGGCGGCCGTCTGGTTGAGCGGCACCAGGCGCTCGCGGCCGCCTTTGCCCGTGATCATCAGGAAGCGAGGATCGTGAGCCACCGCATTCAAGGGCAGGGCGACCAGTTCGGAGACCCGCGCGCCGGTGGCGTAGAGGATCTCCATCAGGCAATACAGCCGCAGGCCTTCCGGCGTCCGGTCTTCCCGCGCTTTTTCCAGAAGCCGTTCCACATCGCGTTCGCTCATGGTGCGGGGCAGGGCGCGGCGCGGGCGCGGGCCGCTGAGGCCCAGGCACGGATCGTCGGGGCGGATGCCTTCCGTGTACAGAAACTTATGGAACTGGCGCAGGGACGACATGCGCCGCGCGGCGGTCGAGGCGGCCATGCCCGCCTGTTCCAGGCTGCGCAGATAGGCGCGCAGATCTTCCGCCCGCGCATTCATGATTTCCTGGCCTTGCCGGGCGATGAAATGCCCGAAATCGCGCAGGTCCCGGGCATAGGCTTCGAGCGTATTGCCCGCAGCGCCCCGCTCCGCGCTCAGCATTTCCAGAAAGGCCTCGATATGCTTGTGCGCCGACTGGCTCACGGTTTCCGCGAGGCTCGTCTTTCCCGTCGAAGGCACCTTGCCTGACCTGTCGCTCATGAGTCCGACATCAACACCGCTTCAAACGCCAGACGTTGAGAGTCGCTTGTCAGACCGATTTTCGCAAGGGCGCGAATGGCACTGGTCACCAAAAGAGGGTCAGCGTCACGGGGGCCGGCCTTGCCGGTCGCGATCAGGGCAAGCGCGATGGTCTCGCCGATGCGGTTGCGGGCCGCCGCCCGGTCGAGCCGGGCCAGAATGCTGGCCTTGCCGGTCCTGGATGTAGGCCGCGCGCCGATTTCCCGGTTGATCAGCCAGAGATCGGCGGAGGCGGGCAGGGGCATGGCGAGGGCGTCGAGGATCAGAAGCTCCCGGTGCAGGCCCTGATCCGCGATCTGGCCCGCGCTGGCCATGCGGATCCAGGCGTCAAGCGCCAGATGGGGCCTGCGCGTCGCGGGCATCGGCGGGGCCGCCACGGCCATCAGCAGGGACAGGCGGCGCAGATGTTCCACATCCTCCGGCGTGCCGCCGCCGCGAATCCGGATCTGCAGCACTTCCCGCCAGCGGGAGGCCTGATCCGGCCGCTCCGCGATCAGGGATGCCGCGCCCATATCCGCGGCCGCCCACCACAGATCGGGCGCCGGCATGGTTTGAACGATCCGCTCCCCATGCACCATGGCCACCGGCAGATAGCTCTGGGAGGCACGGGCCGCGCGCAAGGCCTCGCTCAGCAGTTCGACCCGCATGGCCGGTGTGCCGGCGGCTTCCACGAGCTGGTAGAACAGGGCATTCGCCTTGGGCGCGGGCAGGGTTTCGGCGTAACGCAAGGGTGCTTCGAACGCTTCGCTGGGAAAGGCCATGGCGCCATAGAGCCGGGCCAGGGCCGCCGGTTCGAGTGCGCCGCTGGCCACGCTGCGTTCCCCGGCCTTGAGCAGGCGGGCCTGATCGTCCTCGCCGAAGAGCGGCGTTTGATCCATGGCCAGAACCCGCAGGACCGCTGGATCGGCGCCATCGAGCGCTTCGGCGGGGATCGGATCGCCCGCCCGGCTTGCCATGGCGTAGGTCAGGGGATCGACCGTGCGCCACGCGCCGGACGGCACCGGATCGCCGCCGCCCAGACGGTCCACCAGAGCGAAGAACAACGGCGCATCGACGCCGCGTTCGCCCAGAAGATCGGCCATCAGGCGCGCGGCGGACGGGGCATCCTGCAGGAAATAACAATAGGCGCGCAGTTTCACCCAGAACGGCTCGGCCGTCTCCAGGCGCATGCGCATGGCCAGATCGCAGGCTTCCGTGTCGTCGCCGTCGAGCAGGTGGCTTTCCGCTTCCACCCGCGACAGGGCCGGGTCGGTCTGCGGGCCCGAGGCGCGGGCGGCGAGTTCGGAGACCGTCTCCAAATGACCGGCGGCCAGCAGGCGCGACAGGCGCATACCGAGAAATTCGCTGGATTCCGTGTCCGTTTGCCAGGCCGGGCGGGGCTGCCAGAGGGCATTGGGCGATGGCGCCTGGCTGACCTGGGTCATGGGCTGGGCTGCGCGGGCCGGTCCCGGCGTCTCCAGCAGGCTGCGAATCAGTTTGCCCATGACCGGCGACGGCGCGCCGACGGGTAGGGCACGGATCAGCGCTTCGGCGATTTCCTCCGGCGTGTCGTCCCAGGCGCCCGCGCCGAATCCTTGTCCTTGAGAGCCGTAAGCCGCCGATCCGGTCCCGCGCGGGCCCCGGATCCGTTCCACCTCGATCACGCCGCCTCTGGTGCCGTAAAGCGGCGACACTCTTTGGGGATCGTTCGGGCCGGACTGGATCTGTCCTGATGTGGGGCTGCTGACGGCGCGGGCCGGAGTCAGTTGAACGGGCCGCTCCCGGTCGTCAGCCTGGGACGGCACGGACAAGGCCGCGGCTGCGACAGCCGCGCCTGTGAGAACCAGGGCTGCCTTAGCGGTCCAACGCATCATAGGGCAGTACTTTTTCCACGGTTCGTGTCACCGGTTCATCGCTTTCCGCCGCATACCAAAGTCCCGCAACGGACAGCACAGCCAGGAGAACAAGAGCAACAAACGCAAAACGCAACATGGCTGGAGCCACTTCCTCAACAGCGGTTTTGATGTGCGAGTCAGAACGGTATAGGCCGTGAACATGCGGACAGAATTGCGACGATAGTAGGACGATCCGCCGGGCCGCTCTGGGGTGTCCTTCATTGTGAGGTTTGGATGAGTGGGCTATGAAGCGTGTCTACATGTTGGTTTGATGAACACGGGATGGACTATGGAAGGCGCAAAAGCGCGGGTCCGGGAGCACACGATTGCGCTCATCGGGCTGATGGGAGCTGGCAAAACAACGATTGGACGCCGCTTGGCGCAAGCGCTGCACATGCCTTTCAAGGACGCCGATAGCGAAATCGAGGCGGCCGCCGGCCGGTCGATCTCGGAGATTTTCGAGGATTTCGGCGAACCCCAGTTCAGGGACGGCGAACGGCGGGTGATCGCCCGGCTGCTGGACGGGCCGCCCCATGTGCTGGCCACCGGCGGCGGCGCCTTCATGCATGAAGAGACCCGGGATATTATGTCGCAGAAGTCCATCTCGGTCTGGTTGCGCGCCGATCTCGATTTGCTGGTGAAAAGAGTGTCCCGGCGCAATCACCGGCCGCTTTTGAAGAACCGGGATCCGCACACCGTCATGCAGGCGCTCATGGAAGAACGCTATCCGGTCTACGCCAAGGCCGATGTCATCGTCGATACCAATGATGCGCCCCATGACAATGTGGTGCGCGCGGTGATCAAGTCGATCGACGATTATCTGAGCGCGGGCGGCAACGGCGCGGATGGAAACGAATAGACGGTCATGTCCAACGCGTCCTCTGGTACCGGAAAAGAGCCGCATACGGAAATGGCGCGGCTCCACGTGGATCTGGGCCCGGCCAGTTACGACATCGTCATCGGCGAGGGCGTGCTCGGCCAGGCCGGGCGGCTTATCAAACCGCATTTGAACCGTAACCGGACGGTCATCGTCACCGATGAGACGGTCGCGGGTCATTATCTCGGCCATGTGAACGCGGCGCTCGGGGCCGAAGAGATCCATGCCGATGCGATCGTTCTGCCGCCGGGCGAAGCGACCAAGTCCTTCGCCCATCTTGAAGAGGTTTGCGGGCGGCTGATTGCGCTCGGCGTCGAGCGCGGCGATACGATCCTGGCCTTGGGCGGCGGCGTCATCGGCGATCTGGCCGGCTTAGCGGCGGCCACGCTGCACCGGGGCATTGCCTTCATTCAGATCCCCACGACCCTGCTTGCCCAGGTGGACTCGTCCGTTGGCGGAAAGACGGGCATCAATCTGGGCCAAGGCAAGAACCTGGTGGGCGCGTTCCACCAGCCGAAACTGGTGCTGGCCGACATCCGGACCCTCGCCAGTTTGAGCGGCCGCGATTATTTGAGCGGCTATGCGGAAGTGGTGAAATACGGTGCCCTGGGCGATGCCGCGTTTTTCGACTGGCTCACCGCGCGGGACCAGGCGGTCAAGGCGCGCGATCCGGCCTTTCTGATCGAAGCGGTGCGCCGGTCTTGTCTGGCCAAGGCCGCGATCGTCGCCGAGGATGAAAAGGAACGGGGTCGCCGGGCGCTTCTTAATCTGGGGCACACATTCGGTCATGCGTTTGAAGCATGCGCGGGCTACGATGGCCGCGTGTTGCATGGCGAGGCGGTGGCGGTCGGCATGGGGCTGGCGTTCGATCTGTCCGCCCGGCTCGGTCACGCGGATACCCGGGCGGCGGAAGCCTTGCGCGCCCATCTGAGGGCGGTCGGCCTGCCCGCCGAGCCCGGCGATCTGGGCGTTGATTTCGATCTGGATGATGTGATGGCGGCCATGGCCCGCGATAAGAAAACCGTAGACGGAGCATTGACCTTTATCCTGGCCTCCGGGATCGGCGCGGCGTTCATCGCGCGCGGTGTCGCGCCTGAGCCCGTGAAAGAGCTTCTGACCGGCAAAGGCGTGGGCCCGCGCGCTGGAGAGCCCCAGCGATGACCGAGGATCCGTCTTTTCTGACCCGCCTTTTGGAGTGGGAGAGCCTGATCTCGATCGGCACCATCTTCGTCCTTTTGGGCTTTTCAGGCTTTTTCTCAGGATCCGAGACCGCGTTGACGGCGGCCTCGCGCGGGCGCCTGCACAAGCTCGCCGATGACGGCAACAAGCGGGCGCATACGGTCCTCCATCTGCTGGAAGACAGGGAGCGGCTGATCGGCGGCATCCTGCTCGGCAACAATCTGGTGAATATTCTGGCCTCCGCCATTGCGACGAGCCTGTTTCTGCGCCTGTTCGGCGATGCGGGCGTGGCGGCGGCCACGGCGGTCATGACCGCGCTCGTGCTGGTTCTGGCGGAAGTTCTGCCCAAGACCTATGCCATTCTGCATACGGACCGCATGGCCATGGTGGTTGCGCCGATCATCCGGTTGTTCGTTTCGGTGTTCGGTCCGGTGGTCGCGGTCGTCCAGATCCTGGTGCGCGGCACGCTGAGGCTCTTCGGCGCCAAGATCGATGCCGGGAGCGAGGTATTGTCCGTTCACGATGAATTGCGCGGCACCATCGTGATGCATGACGCGGAAATGGGATCCGCCCCGCCCCGCACGGCGCCCCAGGGCGCGCGGCCCGGCCTTGAAAGCGATCTGCAGATGGTCGGCGGCGTTCTCGAT
Source organism: uncultured Alphaproteobacteria bacterium (assembly GCA_964612085.1). Taxonomy (GTDB): domain Bacteria; phylum Pseudomonadota; class Alphaproteobacteria; order JAJFIK01; family JAJFIK01; genus CAZTCJ01. Next base: position 2,209 of record CAZTCJ010000009.1, on the reverse strand, counting down.
CTGCGAGATCTCGAAGTCAGCGAGGTCATGGTCCACCGCCAGTCGATCACCATGGTCGATGGTGGTCAGCCCTGGGCGGTGATCGTGGATCAGGTGCTGAACGCGCCCCATACCAGGATCCCGATCTGGCGCGACAACCCTGAGAACATTATCGGCGTGCTCCATGCCAAGGATCTGCTGCGCGCGCTAGGCCGGGTGGAATGGCAGGTGGACAAGCTCGATCTCGACACCATCTTGCGCCCGCCCTGGTTCGTGCCGGAGACCACCGAGCTTCAGGCGCAGCTCGCGGCCTTCCTCCAGAAGGACAGCCATTTCGCCCTGGTGGTGGACGAGTACGGCGCGCTGATGGGGCTGATCACGCTCGAAGACATTATCGAGGAAATCGTCGGCGACATTCGCGACGAGCATGACGAGAATGTGACCGGCGTCCGTCCGCAGCCGGATGGCGCGTATAATATTGACGGCACGGTGGCGATCCGGGACCTGAATCGGGCCATGCGCTGGAAACTGCCCGATGACGAAGCCACCACCATTGCCGGTCTGGTCATCCACGAAGCGCAGACCATTCCCAATCCGGGTCAGGTCTTCACCTTCCACGGTTTCGAATTCGAAATCCTGCGGCGCTGGCGCAATCAGATCACCGCCGTGCGGGTGACGCCGCCGCCCCATTTGCGCGGCCGCCGGGCCGTGCGCGTGGTGCCCAAAGTGCCGGTGCCCAGCGGCAAGCCGTAAAAACGTTCAGGCCCTGAGACAGATTGTCAGTGGGCGGCCTCGTCCGGCGTCTTCAAGGCGAGGCTCAACGCGTGCACCGGACCGGCCAGTTCCTCGCTTAAGACGTCGTGCACTTTTTGATGACGCGCGACCCGGTTCAACCCTTCGAAAGCGCTGGATACGATGGTCATGCGGAAATGCGTCTCGCCGCCGGGCCGCGCGCCCATATGGCCTTTGTGCAAATCTGATTCGTCCACGATCTCGATATGCGACGGGCTTAGTGCCGCCACAAGTTTATGTTCCATTCCTTCACGGATGCTCATCGGTTCTTCGTCTCCCGTTGAATTTGCTGGATTAGGTGCGATCCCGGCAATGTCAAGTCCGTGTTGTCATTGTCTTGCAACGCTTGCCCACCCATACTTATGCCATGACCGAGCCCTACGACTATAAACCGCCTTTCGGCTTTGATATCCGGATTAAGCCGGATACGGAAAGCGCGCCGGAACCGGAGGCTGAGCGGCCTTGCCAGCGGCCCGGTTGCCGCGCGACGGCGGCCTGCCGGGTGCGCGCAGCACCCGACCGCATGCACGAGTACCGGTGGCTCTGTCAGCAGCATGCCCGTGAGCATAATCAGTCTTGGGATTATTTCCGCGGAAAAACCGACGAGGAAATCGCGGCTTTCCAGGAAAGCGCCTTGACCGGTCACCGGCCGACCTGGGGCGTCGGGGTCAACAAATGGGGCCGCAACGGTCCGAGCGTGCCGCCCGGTTTCAAGCCCGGGCAGGACCGGCCCAAGCGCGATCACCTGAACGGCTCGGGGCCCATGGGCGATCCGTTCGATCTCTTCGAGCAGGCCGAGGGTTTCCGGAGCGAACATGCGCGCGAACCGCGCCGGCATCTGAGCCGTCTGCAACGGGGCGCCCTGGACGATCTGGGCCTCGATGAGCGGGCCGGATTGCAGGATGTGAAAGCGCGTTATAAGGAACTCGTCAAACGGTTCCATCCGGACGCCAATGGCGGCGACCGGGGCGCCGAAGACAGTCTGAGACGTGTCATCCGGGCCTATCAGCTTCTCAAATCGTCCGGCTTCAAGTAACCCGCCAGCCTTGTGCGGCTGTGACCGGTTGGCGCGGCGGGTTGGCACGGGTCTCCCAATCGGGTGTTATGACATCTCGTCTCATAACAAGGGTGCCTTAGCGCATCCGCAAAACCATCCCGCGCTTAACGCTGGCGGGCGATCAACAGGACTTTTACGGAAGACGGATTGATGAGCGATACACCAGACGGCCTTGGACAAGCGGGACCGGATACAACCGTCTCGGCCAAAGAGACTTTCGGCATCGATATGGACATGGCGGTGCCGGCGTTCTCGGCCCGCAACAACTATGTGCCGGAAATCGACGAGACCTACCGGTTCAACCGGGACACCACCATCGCCATCCTCGCAGGCTTTGCCTTCAACCGGCGGGTGATGATCCAGGGCTATCACGGCACGGGC
>CAZTCJ010000008.1:0-75571 GCA_964612085.1 uncultured Alphaproteobacteria bacterium | reverse complement strand
CAAGCGGTCTGCGCCCTCGGCCAGCGACGAGATGAGACGGATACAAGTGGCCTGCTCTTTGCCAGGTTCATCCGTGTAAGGCGCAAAGACATCGCCATTGTTGACAAAAACCGTGTCCATTTCCGTTTGCATGGTTCGCAACACGGCGGACAAGCGCGCTTCTAAAGGCCCTGTGCCCGTTTCTGGCAAATCCTTCGGCCGATGCCCCACGACGCCGACGCGCAGGCACAGGCGCGCCTTGGGCGGGTGTTTCAGGTCGCGTTCGGGGATGGTTGCCTGATCTGCAGTCATGGTTGCCACCTGGTCGTCACATTCGGGGTCAAAAAGTCGGCCGCGCGCGAGAACATGATCGTTTTTCACCAAAAGCGATCATGCGTTCCCTTTTGTCAGCACGCGGCTGATCTGGAAACGGGAATCCAAAATTTCGGCCGCGCGCTGCCGCGCGCGGCGTAAGGGGGAAAGGGGTAACCGGGGCGCTTGCGGCGCCCCTTTCCCCACAAGACTATTGCCCATCTTGCTGGTTGCCCACGCCCGTCCGGGCGGCGCCCCGGGAGTGTCCTGGCCAAGCGAAACCCGATATTATTGTTCCGATCGTCTCGGAACCCGCTGTCGTCGCGATTGGCAGAGCGGAGGTTCCGTGGATTGTTGCCCCAAGAACCGCCGCGCACAACGGGACTGCCCTTCAGGATATAGGACGAGCACGCCCAATCCCGGTTGGGTTCGCCATCCACCGGCGCACGCGCATAAGCCCCATAGCAATCCTCCACCCACTCCCAAGCATTACCGTGCATGTCAAAAAGACCGAAAGCATTGGCGGTGAAAGATCCGACAGGGGCGGTGAACACAAATCCGTCCGGGCACTGGCTCGTTGTGGTGCCGGGAAACTGGTCCTCCAAAGTCTGATCCGCCCCATTGGCATGGTCGCATTGCTCGGTGTGATCGGGATCGTCGCCCCAGCTATAACGGGCCTCAGAACCGGCGCGCGCGGCATATTCCCATTCGGCCTCCGAGAGCAGGCGATAGTCCGCCCCCGTCCTCTCGCTCAGCCAGCGGGCATAGGCACGCGCATCGTTCCAGTTCACGCAAACGACAGGGTGGACATCGGTCTGATCAAATCCGGGATTGTCCCAGCCTCGATCCGCCTGGAAACCGAAGCCCTCATCGCCGAGGCTCCAGCATGGTCCATGGCGCCGGCCGGTCGCCTGCACAAAGGCCCGATACTGTTCCACGGAGACTTCATAAACGCCGACGGCGAAGCGCCGCCCTATGGTGATGTCCCGGACCGGCTTCTCGTCCGGGTCTCCATCACCGCTCAGATCGCCCATGCGGAAGGTGCCCGAGGGCAGGACCACCATCTCCGGGCAGTCCGGACAATCGCGGAACACGGTGCCGGGCGGCGTTGCCTGTGTGGGCATATTCTCCTGGGCAAGGACCGGGGTGACATCAAGCCATGCCCCGAGGACCAGGGCGCCCATCAAGACGCGTTCATTGAGGCGGGCGCGCAAGGTCATATCATCGCCTCCCAGGCCTGGAGGCCCGCCAGAACCACGCCCCCGAGGACGATCAGAATCGCGATGAGAGCGCCGAGGGCCGCCACCGGCGCCTCATCGCCATTCAGCACACGGCCCAGCCCCCGCATGCCCGATCCGGTCCAGGCCAGAAGGCGGAAAAGCGGCGTCAAGGCCAACACCAGCCAAAGCCAGACCGAGGTGATGAAGCTTGTCAAAAAGGCGGCGATGAAGAGACCGGCCCCATGGGTGTTGTCGACCGTGCCCATGAAGAATGTCAGGATCAGCGCGGCGATACCTAAGAGTTCGGTCATGAGCTGGCCTGGAATGTCGGCCACGCGCAGATCGCCCTGCCAGACGCCTGCGGCAAAATTCACGCCCATGAGCAGGACCAGAAAGATCGCACTTGTAAGCACGATGTCGAGCAGCACGAGGGGCATCAGCAGCCCAGGGCGGCGGCGCAGCACCCGCAACACAAGGCGCGTCTCGCCCAACGAGAGGTAGTCCCCGATGATGTTCGGCAGGATGACGAGAAGCGCGAGGATCGGCGCGACGGATCCCAGAAAGCCTCGCCAGCCTGCTGCGGCGTCACCGCGCGCCAGGGCGGTCTGGTATTGCAATTCCTGCTGGAAATAGCTCTCGCCGAATTGGGTGGTCAGGGTGAATTCCAGAATGGTGAGCAGCAGGACCACCGACAGGGTCGAGGCCAGGGCTGAGCGCCAGAAACAAAGCCACGACAGATGCCTCCGGCCGAACACGGCCTCGAACATGGCGAGGAACGCTTCGGCCAGATTGACCGGCACTGGGTCCCTATCCGGCAGGAGCCAGGCCTTGATCAGCGCTTTGGTGTGGGGCGGCAGCAACCGTTCGGCCTGGAGGAAGAGGATCTGGAAGAATAGGGCGGCCGCCACGGCGGTGCTGAGGGCAGCGGCGCCCGGCCAGGCGCGCAAGGCCGGTATGGCCAAAAGACCCGCCGCCAAAAGGCTCAGGGCCGCGAGCAGGAAGATCGCCCAAGGCGAGGAGCGTGGCTGGGCAGGCTTGGGGCCGTCCGCCTCCCCGGGCCGCCCTCGCGCCGCAATAGCGGCCTCAAGCTGGATCTTGAACCGGCGCCAGCACGTGGCCGCCTTGTCGCCGCTCCAGCTCCGGAAATCCTCGGCATGGAAGCTGCGAAAGCCGAAGGGGACCGCATCATCGTCCATGGCGATGGTGATGAGCTTTTCCTGGCGTTCCGCCTCCATGGTCTCTTCGAGCACCCAGCGGCTCTCGGCGGCCGCGGAGGTCCACACCGTCACGACGGCCGCGCTTTTCGTAATCTCATCGCGCAGTTGCGGCGGCCAGGGCTTGCCCGCCTGCATGTCGGGATCCCACCAGACCGTCCAGCCCTCGGCGGTGATGGCGTCGGTGAGCACCTGGACGCGCGTCCGGTCGTCCCGCGCATAGGAAATAAACGTGTCGGCCACGGCCCTCGCCCCCTCAGCCCCGATCCTCATTAAACCCGAGGCCGTTCGGCATTTCAACTCCCGGGCGAGTGTGCACAGTCCTGCCAGGGGCATTGACGATCGCCGTTCCAAGGCATCGGCACCCGGCCAGGTGTTGCATCGCTTCAAGGCCCACAAATCCGGGAGCCCGAATGCGAAAGCCGCCCCGTATATGCCCGACCCTCGGGAAGGACCCGCGCGCTCCGCGATGCCGTCCACGGGCCGGGGGATGGGCTCTTTCCGTTGCAAGGCTCCGGCTCAATCGTCGCTGCGACTCATGATGCCATCCCGGCGCGCGATGCCCCCTCCCCCAGCCAATCGTCCCCCGGCGGACGATAGGGGGAATTTAAGGGGGCAAGCTCAGTTTCAACGCCTATGACTTGCGACGCCGAGAAACGCTACGCCGAACCGTATCTTAATTGTCGCTGTTTGGTCGCTAGACCAGAATCTGCCAACGCTAGAAATTAACTAAGTCATTGATTTAAATGGTGGGCGCGGCTGGGATTGAACCAGCGACCCCTACGATGTCAACGTAGTGCTCTCCCACTGAGCTACGCGCCCTTGATTCCGGATCCTTGAGGCGGACCGGCAAGGTAGGATGGGCGGTATATCGGGAAAGGGGGGCGTGCGCAAGGGTTTGAGCAGGCGCGCGCGGGCACGCCTTTAGCGGCCCGCCACCGTGGCTTCAGCCTTTTCCGCCTTGCAGACCGCCTTGCAAATCGCCAAAAAGCGCCCGACAAATCCCTAATGACCGCATCCCGCCACAGCCTGACAGCGGACCGCCTGCGCGCCCTTGGCGCCAATCCGCTCGATTATGAGATCGCTCAGGAAAAGGCCTCAGCCTTGAGCCGGGCCGGCGAGAAGCTGGCTCAGGCCCTGTCGGCCTACCGGGCGTGCGAGGACGAGACGCAGCGCGCGGAACTGCTGGCCGGGGCGGCGGAGCGCTTGTGGTTCTTCATCGTGCAGCGGGAGGCCTGCGGCCTGCGCGACCACCGGCTGGTCTATGAGCTTTACGAAGTGCCAGCGGCGGTCCGCGCCGCCATGGGGCCGCGCAAAAGTGCAGAATCTTAAAGCGTTTTCAGCAGTGAGCGCCAGCGAACGGGTGCGTTCGGCTTCGCCTCACTGCGGTTCGAAAACGCGGCAAAGCAAAGACATAGAGCGCATTCAATGATCTGGACTTCATTGAATACGCTCTGGAAGGGCCAACCCGCTTGGCGTCAAACCCTTCTACATTTGAAAAATTGCGGAGATACCAAAACCCGATGACCGTGGGCGCGTTTCACCCTTGCGCAGGTTAGCCTTAAGCTGCGACCATGCGTTCCACTTCCTGCACCAGATCGCGCAGGTGGAACGGTTTGGAGAGCACCTTGGCATCCTTGGGCGCGTTATTGTCCGGGTTGAGCGCCACGGCGGCGAAGCCCGTGATGAACATGATCTTCAGATTGGGATCGAGTTCGGCGGCCCGGCGCGCCAGTTCGATGCCGTCCATCACCGGCATGACGATATCCGTCAGCAGAAGGTCGAACACGGTCTGTTCAAGCTCGTCGAGGGCCTGATCCCCCTGGCCGTAATCCGTCACCTGATGGCCCGCTTTTTCAAGCGCGCTCTTGAGAAAACGGCGCATCGCATCATCATCTTCGGCAAGTAGAATCTTGGCCATTGGCCCCACCCTGGATATCTCCGGTCCCACGCCCCGGCCGCCCCTGAAGCGGCTTAGCACCCCCGACTAAAGCCCGGAAAAGGTAAACAGGCGCTAAAGGCGTCGGCAAAAAGCGCATGCGTCACCCTTTGGTGTCGGGGGCCTTCCTGTCAATGCCTCCTTTGGCGCTCCCCTCCCGCGTGGTTGATAACCAACGGGGAAGGTGGTTCCCTTAAAGACAAGGGGGAGACGTCCACACCGCCAAGCTCCCAAGGCCCCGCCATCATCAAAGGCGCCATGAGTGTGACCTGGAACGCAATCAATCAAGAAGCCCTGGCTCCTGACCTTGATGTCGCGGAGACGGCCGAGACGGCGCCCTTGGCCTTGCGGCCCCAGGCCGCCGACGAGGACGCGCCCTTCGCCGTGCAAGAACCGGACAACCAGACGGTTCCCTTCGTGTTTTGCTCGCCCCATAGCGGACGGCGCTATCCGCCCGATTTCGTCGCGGCCTCGCGGCTCGATGCGGTGACCCTGCGGCGTTCGGAAGACAGTTTCGTCGATGAGCTGTTCGAGGCCGTGCCCCGCTTCGGCGCGCCGCTGCTCAAGGCCCATTTCCCCCGCGCCTTCGTGGATGTGAACCGGGAACCCTGGGAACTGGACCCGGCCATGTTCGCCGAGCCCCTGCCACGCTGGGTCAACACCCGCTCGCTCAGGGTCGCCAGCGGCCTGGGCACCATCGCGAAAGTGGTCTCCGACGGCACCGAGATTTACGGCGGCAAGCTGGCCTTCGCGGAAGCGGAACGGCGCGTGCGCGAGCTGTACGAGCCCTACCACGCCCAGCTCCAGGCGCTGATCGACCGCACCCTCGACCGCTTCGGCTGCGCCGTGCTCATCGACTGCCATTCCATGCCGTCGATCGGCGGTCCGCTCGACCGGGACAAGGGCCACAACCGCGCCGACGTGGTCCTGGGCGACCGCTACAGCACCACCTGCTCGCCCATCCTGACCCATACGGCGGCGGAGGTCCTGCGCGGGCTCGGCTACCGGGTGGCCCGCAATTCGCCTTATGCCGGGGGCTATTGCACGGCCCATTACGGCCGGCCGGACAGGCATGTCCATGCCCTCCAGATCGAGCTCAACCGGGCGCTTTACATGGACGAGACCCGCATGAAACGCCTGCCAGGTTTCGGCCACCTCGCCGCCCATCTGACCCGCCTGACCGAACGGCTGACGAGCCTCAGCCCGGACATCTTCCAGGCCACCCGCTAAAACGCCCTTGTTCCAAAAGGGGATTACGGAAAGCTCACTCGATTCGCAGGCTTACTGACGGCATGACTCTCGCATGGTTAACAGCGAAAAGACGTGCTTCGGGCCTGCAGAAACGGTGTGTTCCGGCGGCCATCCGGCCCGTATGAAAAAGGGCCAGCTCGCGAGAGCCGGCCCAAGTCTAGGGAGGAAACGCCCAGGAAGGGCAGGCGGCATCGCAAGCGATACCGCACCGCACAAAATTGTCATTGCAGCGCACATAAGTCAAGCGGCGAATGGCGGGCGGACAGGCTCCGGAGACCCCGCTGCGTGGGCGGGTTTTCAGACTAACGTAAAGACAATTCTTCCTTAAACCGCAGGTGGAATAGTGTATAAGCTCATGGCCCTGATGAGATGCCGGCACGGAACGGTCGAACAGCCGCTGCCGGAACGGGGATCGCAAACGCAACGAACCGAGAGGTCCTGCATGCGGATGCACAGCCTACGGATGGCATCCTGTCTTGGCGCCTGTCTCGCCATGATCTTGTGCGGACCGGTATCCGCGTCCGCCCTGCCCGCGCCGTCACAAGGCTCGGCCGGTCTGCCCACCGACGACCCGTCCTGGACCTATTGCCGCGCGGCAGCCCAAGAGGTCAGCGCACAAAGCGGCCTGCCGGATCATCTGCTTGCGGCCATTTCCGTCACCGAAACGGGCCTCCAGCCCGCGGGCTTCACCGACACCACCCCCTGGCCCTGGACCGTGAACGCGGCAGGCGTCAGCTACCGCTTCACGAGCAAGCAGGAGGCGGTCGAAGGCGCCAGAACGCTGATGGCCCAGGGCATCCGCAGCCTGGATGTGGGCTGCATGCAGGTGAATTTGAAATATCACCCGCGCGCCTTCACGAATTTGGAAGAAGCCTTCGACCCTCTGGTCAATGTGACCTATGCGGCCCAGTTCCTGAACCATCTGAAGGCCCGTCATGGCGCCTGGGCCTCGGCGATCCGGAAATACCATTCCTATGAACCGGACAACGGTGCCGCTTATGCGCTCAAGGTGGACCGGTTCTGGGCGCAGGAACGCAATCATTCCGCACGGGTCGAAAAGGCGCAGAAAGCGTCTCTCGATACCCATCTGAGGATTCTCGCCAAACGGCGCGGCGCCGCCGTGCTGGCCAGCCTCGGGCGCCCGCTCGCCGAAGCGCCGCTTGCCCTGAGGCCCACCCGCACGACCCTCCGCCGGCAGACCGACGCGGCCCCCGGCGACCGGCTGACCCGCATCGCCTCCGAAGCCGGTCTCGCGGAGCTTGCGCCGGACAGTCCGACGCGTCTGGTTCCCGCCGTCGAGCTGGAACGCTCCGCCCATGTGGCGCAAGGGAAAGCCCGCTTGAGCGCGGCGCCTTTGAGGCAAGTCACAGCTTCCCTGCCCGACAATGGCGACCGCCAGACCGCATCGGCCTATCCGGCCAATGTGGACGTGCGCGCCGCTGCTCTTTTGCGCTGAGAGGGCTTTCACGCCATTCCTTTAACGTGTGCGGATCGGCTCTCCGGCCCGCCCCTGACCCTGCCTGCCTGCCGTAAACCGCCGGCGTGATATAGTCGTGCGGGCGACGGGCAAGCCGCATCCGGCCGATGAAGCAGCAGGTCTTCACGCCAGGCGACACAAGCAATACGGAACCGGCATGACGCAGGACAGGGGCGATCCGCCGACGGAGGGCGATAAGGATCGGCAGGAGGACGGGACCGGCCGGCGCGCCTGGTTCCGGCGGGTCGGCAACCGTTTGCGCGTGCTGCGCCGGCGCAAGAAGAAACCGGGGCTGGAAGAGCCCAACCCCCATTCGGGCCTGCGCATCCTGATCGTCACCGATGCCTGGCGCCCGCAAGTCAACGGCGTCGTGCGCACGCTGGAGACCCTGGGCACGCATCTGGAGCGGCTTGGCAACACGGTTCAATACATCACGCCGGACCGGTTCCGCACCATGCCTTTGCCGACCTATCCGGAAATCCGTCTGGCCATCCTGCCCAACCGCAAGCTTGCCAAGATCATCAACGAGTTCCGTCCGCATGCCATCCATATCGCGACGGAAGGCCCGCTCGGGCTGGCGGCGCGGCGGTTCTGTCTGCGCCGGGATCATCCTTATACGACCTCTCTCCACACGCGGTTCCCGGAATATCTCAATGCCCGGACCGGTTTTCCCATCAGTTGGGGCTATGGGCTGATGCGCTGGTTTCACAATCCGGCGTCCGCCGTCATGGTCGCGACCCAGACCCTGAAAGCCGAAATGGAAAGCAAGGGGTTCAAAAATCTGCGCCTGTGGTCCCGGGGCGTCGATACCCATTTGTTCAAACTGCCGGGCGTTCCGCCGGAAAGCGTTCTGCCCTATGACCGCCCCGTCTGGCTTTATGTGGGCCGCATCGCCATCGAGAAGAACGTGGAAGCGTTCCTAAAGCTCGATCTTCCGGGGACGAAGGTTCTGGTCGGCGACGGTCCGCAGCGCCAGGAACTTGAGGCCGCTCACGCCGATGCGGTGTTTCTGGGCCCTCGCTTCGGCGAGGAGCTGGCGGGGATTTACGCGGCGAGCGATGTCTTCGTCTTCCCCAGCCGCACCGACACGTTCGGCCTCGTCAATGTGGAAGCACTCGCCTGCGGCACGCCGGTGGCGGCCTTCCCCGTCCCCGGCCCGTTGGACATTTTCACAAGCGGCACGGTCGGCGTGTTGGACGAGGACTTGGGGGCGGCCTGCCGCCAGACATTGGGGATCGCCACGCCGGAGGCCTGCCGGGCCCATGCCATGAAATTCAGTTGGGATGCCTGCACCCGGCAGTTCCTGGTCAATCTGGACCTGCCGGGCTTCGACGAGGCCTATTGGGCGGAAAGCGCCAAGCTCTTCGACTAACCGCCATCTCGTGGCACACTGATTGGCCTTGCGGGAGAATGGCCATGTCGATCCGTCACCTTGAAGCCTTGTATGAGCCCAAAACGGTCGCAGTGATCGGGGCGTCCGAAAGCGAAAACTCCATCGCGGGCACCATCACGCGCCATGTGGTGGAGAAGTTTCAGGGCACGGTGCGGCTCGTCAATCCGAACCGGACAACCGTCCTCGGGCACCCGAGCCTGACGGCCATCGCCGATCTGCCGGAAGCGCCCGACATGGCGCTCGTCACCACGCCCGCCGACGGGGTTCTCGAAAGCCTGGAGGCGCTGGGCGCGAAAGGCGCCAAGGGCGCGGTCATCATCTCCGATCCCAAACGGGGCCGCATGAGCGCGGCGGATGTCCGTCGGCGGATCATGGAGATCGCCCGCACCTATACCATGCGGATCAACGGGCCCAACTGTCTCGGCATTTCCGTGCCATCGATCGGTCTGCACGCCTCCATGTCCCAACTGGAAGGACGCACCGGCTCCATCGCCTTTATCGGCCAGTCGGCGACCGCCGCCGCCCCCTTGATCGACTGGGCCAATCTGAAGGGCCTGGGCTTTTCCTATCTTATCTCCCTGGGCGACATGGTCGATGTGGACTATGCGGATGTTCTGTTTTTCCTCGCCGGATGCCGCCGCACCCGCTGCATCGTTCTTTATGCGGAACGCCTGCCCAATGCCCGGCGCTTCATGTCGGCGGCCCGCCACGCGGCCCGCACCAAGCCCGTCATCATCATGAAGGCGGGCGCGCTGACCGGCAATTTCCTGCCCGAAGGCGCCGAAATCGATCCGGACCTGCCGTCGCGCGATGCGGTCTATGAAGGGGCGTTCCGCCGCGCCGGCCTGCTGCGCGTGCGCACGCTGGAAGCGCTCTACGACGCGGTCGAGGCCTTGTCCGCCCGCCTGCCCGCCGATGCGCCCGCGGGCCTCGGGCGCCGTTTGACGATCCTCGCCAATGGCGAAAGCATGGGCACGCTCGCCATGGACCGCCTGGTCGAGAGCCAGGGCCATCTGGCGGCGCTCAGTCCCGAGACCGTCGAGGCCTTGAGCAAGGTCTTGCCGCCGGGCCGTCCACGGAGCAATCCGGTGGATATTCTCCCCGATGCCACGGGCGAGCGCTATGAAGCGGCCCTGGGCGTTCTCATGGGCGACAAGAATACCGATGCCCTGTTGACCCTGTTCGGGCCCACGGGCGTCGCCTCGGCCACGGAGACCGCCCAAGCGGTGGCCCGCGCGGTCGAGAAGGCCCGCCGCACGCCGGGCCGCCGCCGCCCCTGGGTGTTGACCTCCTGGCCGGGCGGCGCGGAGGCCACGGCCGCGCGCAAGGTGCTGACCGATGCCCATATCCCCACCTTCGACACGCCTTCGACGGCCGTGTCGGTGTTCCGTGTCTTGCTCAATCACCGGATGATCACCAAAGGCCTGCAGGAAACGCCTGCCTCCATACCGGCGGCCTTCGACGGCGATCCGGTCACGGCCCGGACGATCCTGAGCGAGGCCAGAACGGCCGAACGCGCTCAACTCGACGGCGCCGACGCCCGGGCGGTTCTGGCCTGTTACGGGCTTCACATGGCCGACAGGGCCGAGACCGCACCCGTTCTGCCGGTCGCCTGGCGGATCGCGACCGCCGTCGATCCGGAATTCGGCCCTGTGCTGATTTTCGGCCTTGGCGGCGACCAGGGCCGTCTGCTGGACGACCCGGTGGTGGGCCTGCCGCCCTTGAACCAGACGCTGGCCCGCGACGTGGTGCTGTCCCATCCGGCCGGGGACCGGCTGTTCGCCGCCTATAACGAGACCCCTGCCCTCGAAGCCCAGCTCGACGTCCTGGCGCTCGCCTTGAGCCAGGTCTCCCAGATGCTGGTGGACCTGCCCGATCTGGGCCGGATCGAAATCGATCTTCTAACCGTCGGCGAGACCGGGATCGTCTTCGACAAGGCGGTCATCCGTCCGAGTACGGCCCACGAGACCGTAGAGGACCGGGAGGGGCGGCTCGCCATTCGTCCTTACCCGAAGGAACTGGAAGATACGATCACGTCGCGCAAGGGCCTGGAGCTGATCCTGCGGCCGATCCGCCCCGAGGACGAACCGGCCCTGGGCCATATGTTCAGTCAGCTCTCGGAAGACGATATCCGCAGACGGTTTTTCCGGCCCCTGCGCCAGATGGACCACGACTTCATGGCGGGCCTGACCCAGATCGATTACGACTGGCACATGGCCTTCGTGCTGACCCGGCCGGGCCTGCCGGGCGAGGCGGACATTCTGGGCGTGGTGCGGCTGGTGCGCGAACACGGGGAAGACACCGGCGAATATGCCGTGGTCGTGCGCTCCGACACCCAAGGCCATGGGCTGGGCCGCCTGTTGATGGAGCGCATCATCGCTTATGCCCGCGATATCGGGCTTGAAGCGATCTACGGCCTGGTGCTCGCCGACAACGCCTCCATGCTGGGCCTCAACCGCAAGCTCGGCTTCACGGTGAAGCGGGAAGCGGACGAGCCGGGCATCCTGCGGGTGACCCTTAAACTGTGATCCGCCGTCCGGCGGGCAAACTCTGATCTTTCCTAATTGCACAATCAGGCTATAGTCCGCGCCAAGTGGGGCGCGAAAGCGCCCTTATTCCATTTCCAAAACACACACGGACCCGAGCCGATGAGCCTGCGCAATCTCGCGATCATCGCCCATGTTGACCATGGCAAAACCACGCTGATCGACCAGCTTCTGCGCCAGAGCGGCGCGTTCCGCGACAACCAGTCGGTGGCCGAACGGGCCATGGATTCCAACGATCTGGAGCGTGAGCGCGGCATCACCATCCTGGCCAAATGCACCAGCCTCGACTGGCGCACGGCGGCGGGCGAGGACGTGCGCCTCAATATCGTCGACACGCCCGGCCACGCGGATTTCGGCGGCGAGGTGGAACGCATTCTCTCCATGGTCGATGGCGTCGTGCTGCTGGTGGATGCCGCCGAGGGGCCCATGCCCCAGACCAAATTCGTCACCTCCAAGGCGCTGGCGCTGGGCCTGCGCCCGATTGTCGTGGTCAACAAGATCGACCGGCACGATGCCCGGCCCGAGGAAGTGCACGAGGAAGTGTTCGACCTCTTCGCTACCCTCGATGCCAATGAAGACCAGCTCGACTTCCCCCTGCTCTATGCCTCCGGGCGCGACGGCTGGGCCACTGACACGCTCGACGGCGAGCGCAAGGACCTGTCCGTCCTGTTCGAACGCATCGTCGCCCATGTACCGCCGCCTAAAGCGGCCGAAAAAGCGCGCGAAGACGAGCCCTTCGTCATGCTCGCCACCACGCTGCAGTCGGACAAATATCTGGGCCGCCTGCTCACGGGCCGGATCGAAAGCGGCATTGCCACGGCGAACCAGCAGATCCACGTGCTCGACCGGGATGGCAATGTGATCGAGAGGAGCCGCCTGACCAAGATCCTGGCCTTCCGGGGACTGAGCAAGGAACCCGTGGAACAGGCGCAAGCGGGCGATATCGTCGCGCTCGCCGGTCTGCAAAAGGCCTCCGTCGCCGACACGATCTGCGACACGTCCAACAAGACGCCGGTTGAATCGCTTCCCATCGATCCGCCCACTATCGCGGTCACCTTTTCCGTCAACGACTCGCCCTTGGCGGGCCGGGAAGGCGACAAGGTGCAATCCCGGGTGATCCGGGACCGGCTCTTGGCGGAAGCGGAAGGCAATATCGCCCTGCGCGTGCGGGACACGGACGATAAGGATTCCTTCGAGGTCGCCGGGCGGGGTGAATTGCAACTCGGTGTGCTGATCGAAACCATGCGCCGGGAGGGCTTCGAGCTGGCGGTGAGCCGCCCGCAGGTCCTGATGAAAACCGATCCCGAGACCGGCGAGAAGCTGGAGCCCATCGAGGAAGTGGTCATCGATGTGGACGAGGAGTTTTCCGGCGCGGTGATCGAAAAACTGTCCTTACGCAAGGGCGAGCTTGCGGACATGAAAACATCCGCAGGCGGAAAGACCCGCATCATCATGCGCTGCCCGTCCCGCGCACTGATCGGCTATCACGGCGATTTCCTCACCGATACCCGCGGCACAGGCGTCATGAACCGGATGTTCCACGCCTACGAACCGTTCCGCGGCGCCATTCAGGGCCGGCGCAACGGCGTTTTGATTTCCACCGAGCAGGGCGATGCCGTGCCTTACGCCTTGTTCAATCTGGAGGAACGCGGCGCGCTTTTTGTCGCACCCGGTACGCCCGTCTACAAAGGAATGATCGTAGGCGAACATAACCGGGGCAACGATCTCGACGTCAATCCGCTCAAAGGTAAGCAGCTCACGAATGTTCGCGCGTCCGGCAAGGACGAGGCAATTCGCCTGACAACACCGCGTCCTATGCCGCTTGAGCTGGCCATCGCCTATATTGAGGACGATGAGCTCGTCGAAGTGACTCCTGTGAGCATAAGGCTCCGGAAGCAGGCCCTGGAGCCGCATTTGCGCAAGCGGCGCGCGAAAGACAACGCGGCCTGACACTTAATCTGACATTAATGTGAAGCGGTAAGCGCGAGCTTAACCGTAATTTTCGCGCGGCACGCGGGTTGCACGTGCTATTCTGTGCGGCTCGCCTGTAAGGCGCCGGTTCGCTTGACGGGGCATGATTTGGGTCCCGGTATGCCGGTCTTTTAAGCGGGAGAGCTGCACTCACTCAGTCGTTGGACGGGAGGGGCAATGTCTGAGGTCAAGCGTAGCTTTGGAGAAACTCTGTAGACAAACGAGTAATGGAGTCCCCTTACCATGAAGCATCCTGTCGATCTGCATGTCGGCCAACGTCTGCGTCATCGCCGTTGGTTGGTGGGCATGACCCAGCAACAGCTGGCAAGCGCTGTTGGAATTAAATTCCAACAGATCCAAAAATACGAAAGCGGCGCCAATCGCATCAGCGCAAGCCGCCTGTTCGATCTGTCGAACGCTCTTGAAGTGCCCGTCTCCTTTTTCTTCGACGGTCTTGAGAGCGCTGCCGGAACCGCCAATGGCGCGAACGGCGAACAAATCGATCCGGGCGTTCTGGCGGACAAGGAAACCATGGATCTGATCCGGGCCTATTACGGGCTTGAAGAAGGTCCGCGCCGCCGCCTGCTCGACCTGGCCAAAGCGCTCAATCATTCGCAAAAAGCGGACGCTGACGCGGCCTGATCCCCGCGTCATAAGACATCCGCGGCAAGGCGTCCTCATTTCGGAGGCACGCCATGCCGCCTTTTCCCCTTGCTTGGCTTGTGCCATCTTCGCGCGCATTGACCGCCAAAGATGGAGCCTGCCCGTGCCGTCCCCAAACTCAGATCCGATCGGCCCCCGTGATTGGCCTGTTCTGACATCCGTGCTGCTCGCCTGCGCGGACAAGGCGCGCGCCGCCATCATGCCCCATTTCCGTACCCTGAAAACCGCCCAGAACAAGGCGGCGGACGGTGGCTACGATCCGGTCACGGAAGCGGATCAAGCGGCGGAACGGGCCATCCGTACCCATATTAAGGATACTTTTCCCGATCATGGCATATTGGGCGAGGAATACGGCCATGAGCCGGGCACGAGCCCCATCACCTGGGTGATCGATCCGGTGGACGGCACCCGCGCCTTCATCGCGGGCGCGCCGACCTGGGGCACGCTGATCGCCGTTAACGATGGCACA
Organism: uncultured Alphaproteobacteria bacterium; assembly: GCA_964612085.1. GTDB lineage: Bacteria > Pseudomonadota > Alphaproteobacteria > JAJFIK01 > JAJFIK01 > CAZTCJ01. Next base: position 61,137 of record CAZTCJ010000008.1, on the reverse strand, counting down.
AAGCCCGTTCTGGGCGTTATGGACCAAGGCTTCACCGGCGAACGGTTTCTGGGCGTTCAGGGCGCGGCCTTCGCCATCGGCACCGGCGCGCTTACCCCCTTGCGCGCCAGCGCCACCACTACGCTCGACAACGCGCTGCTGGCGGCCACCGACCCGCGCATGTTCAAAACAGGCACGGAACGCAACGCTTTCGATACCCTTGAGGGCCAAGTGCGGCTCTCCCGCTACGGACTCGACTGTTATGCCTACTGTCTGCTCGCCATGGGCCATGTGGATCTGGTGGTGGAAGCCAGCATGAAGCCCTTCGACATCCAGGCGCTGATCCCGGTGGTGGAAGGGGCCGGCGGGCTCGTGACCGACTGGCAGGGCGCGTCCGCCCAGGACGGCGGCCAGATCCTCGCCGCCGCCACGCCGGAACTGCATAAAGCCGCCATGGCCGTCCTTAACGGATAATCCGCCTGCGCATTAAGGTAAACGGTATTTCTCGCTCTCGTCCGCACCGTCCGTGAACGCATCGAACGCGTCCCAGAACCGGTCACGGATCGTGTCGCATTCCTGGAGGATCTCGTGGCGGGCGTCCGGGAACTGGACAAGGGAAATGAGCGGGCTCATGGCGGCCAGCCGTTTATGACTCGCCGGATCGACGAATTTCTCATCGCCCGCGCTACAAATCAGCAGGGGACGGCGCAGGCTGCGCACCCGCTCCGGATCGGTCACAAGGCGAATGCTGGCGAAGGCTTCCCTGAGCCAGTGCCAGGTCACCCCGCCCAAGGCCAGATCCGGTTCCGAGCGCACGAAGGCAACGGCCTGTTCATAGCGCGCCCGGTCCGTCGTCACCGCATTCTGCTCAAAGGGTTCGGCATCGGGATCCGCATTGCCCTGCCCCGGCGCATAAGCCGGCCCAAGACCCAGAGCATCGGCGCACATGGACAGAAACTTCACCACGCCGATAGGCGGAAAATCCGCATGGATCCCGGTCATGGGCGCGCACAGAACGGCCCGCTCGAACCGCTCCGGATCCTCTTGCAGCACGCGCAAGGCGATATTGCCGCCCATGGAATGGGCCAGCAGAATACGCGGATGGGGCGCGTTCGTCTCATCGAGCGTGTCGAGCACCAGCTTGGCGTCGGCCACGAAATCGTCGAAGCTGCCGACAAACCCCTTATGCCGGTTGGTCAGCATACGGCCTGACAGGCCCTGCCCGCGCCAGTCGAGGGTAACGACCGCATAACCCCGCGCCTGCAGGTCACGGATGGTTTCGTAATATTTCTCGACGAATTCCGTGCGCCCGTTGAACACGACAACAGTGCCCTTGGCCGCCTGCCCGTCCGGCGCGGGCCAGCGCGCGGTCCGGATCTCCACATTGTCGGGCGCGCACAGAATACGCGCGGTACCGCCGGGCGGCACGGCGCAATCGGTCAGGGAAACGAGGATCGGCCTGCCCACACTCAGCTCCTTTCGCGGAAACGTCTCGTCATGGGGATCAGGACCAGCCCACGCGCAACGCGTCATTCAAACGGGTCGCGGCGGACACATCCCCTGTGATTTTCATCTCGCCTTGCAGAAACGCTGTGGTCTCGTCCATCTCGCCCGCGAGAATGCGTTCGAACGTCTCAAGGGCCATTGTCAGTGTGCAGTCCGCTTGCACATCCTGGTTGGATATAATCGGCGGCGTGGCATGCCCATCGATACTGATGACGCCTTCGCCCGGAAACGCCAGCGTGAAGCGCGCGGCCAAAGCCGTGACGCCTGCCAGGCGGTCGCGCAGGATTTGGGTGACAGCCTCCAGCCGTGCAGAGGTCATGATGCGGAGTCCCCGTTTCCTCCCAAACTGCCGCCTTCCGGCAGCGCCTTCGAGTCACGCCCATAACAGCATGAGCCCGGCCTCCAGACAACTCTGGGATAGCCGGACTTGGGGCAAGGATGCCAAAGGGCGCGCGCTCGCCTAGACTGGGTGCCAAGACCGGTTTCGAATGGAGACGACATGAGCTGGGAACGGGAAGCTGAAGACATCAAGAGACGGCGCGCGGCGGCCAAGGCCCAAGGCGGGCCGGACGCCATCGCCCAGCACCACGCCAAGGGGCGGCTCACTTTACGCGAACGCATCGCCCATCTGACCGATGAGGAGAGCTTTGCCGAATACGGACAAACGGCCGGCTCGCCCGAATATGACGAAAACGGTCAGGTAACCGGCTTCACGCCTGCGAATTACATTCTCGGCATCGGCAAGCTCGGCGGGCGGTCCGCCGTGATCGGCGGCGAGGATTTTACCCTGAAAGGCGGCTCACCCAATGCGGCGGGCCTGCGCAAAAGCGTCTATGCGGAACATCTGGCACTTCAGATGCGCCTGCCGCTGGTGCGCCTGTTGGAAGGCGGCGGCGGCTCGGTCAGCGGCTCGGGGAGCGGACGGCCGCGCACCGTGGGCGAACCGGTCTTCACCCCGCCCCGTTTTCAGTCCATCGCGCGGGCCTATTGCGAAGTGCCGGTGGCCTCCGCCGCGCTCGGGCCCGTGGCGGGTTTTCCGGCGGCCCGCCTCGCCGCCTCTCATTTTTCCGTCATGGCGAAGGATGTAGCGAGCGTCATGGTCGCAGGACCGGCCATTGTCGAGCGCGCGCTCGGCCATCGTCCGAGCAAGGAGGAGCTGGGCGGCGCGGATATTCACGGGCGCAGCGGCGTCGTCGATACTCTGGCAACGGACGAGCGGGACGCGCTCGATCAGATCCGCGCCTTCATGAGCTATATGCCGCGCAATGTCTGGGAGCGCCCGCCGGTCATCCCGTGCAGCGATCCCGCCGACCGCTGCGACGACACGCTGATCGATCTCGTGCCGCGCGATCGCCGCAAAGCCTATGATATCCGCAAGCTGACGCGCGCCATCGTCGATGACGGCTCTTTGTTCGAGATGGGACGGCTTTACGGCCGGGGGCAGATGACCGCCCTTGCGCGCCTCAATGGCCGGCCTGTCGGCATTCTCGCCAATGACTGCCGCCACTATGCGGGCGCCATGACGGCGGACGGCGCGCAGAAAACCCGGCGCTTCATCGATCTGTGCAATCAGTTCCATCTGCCCATGGTCAGCCTGATCGACGAGCCGGGCTTCATGATCGGGCCGGACGCGGAAAAGAACGCCACCATCCGCCACGGCACGGCGGCGGTCATGGCGGCGGTGCAGTCGCGCATTCCCTGGGCGAGCGTCATCATCCGCAAGACCTTCGGGGTTGCGGCCGCCGCCCATTTCGGCCCTGACGCCTATACCCTCGCCTGGCCGTCCGCCGAGATGGGCGCGCTGCCCGTGGAAGGCGGCGTCGCGGTGGCCTTTAACAGGGAGATCCAGGCCGCCGCCGATCCCGAGGCCAAGCGGGCGGAGCTGGAAGCCATGCTGGCGGCGGGCCAATCGCCCTTTCCCCGCGCCGAAAGCTTCTCCATCCACGAGGTGATCGACCCGCGCGAGACCCGGCCCATGCTGTGCCAGTGGCTTGAGTGGACCGAAGGCGCCCAAGGCCCGGCGCCCGGCCCTTACGGTGTCGGACCGAGGCCCTGAAAGACCTTGAAATCCCTGTACTAGGGTCAGGAGGCACGGTTATGATGACACTCTGTTCAATGGCGCAAGGTCTTTGCGCGGGGGAGCGAAAGGGAACGAATATGCGAAAGATCGTTACACTCCTGGCGGCGGGCATGCTGAGCCTCGCGGCCACCATGGCTCAGGCCGAGACCGGTCAGCTTGTCGAACGGTTCAGCCCGGCCTCGGTCGGCGCGGCGCTGGAGCGCTACAATCTGAGCTTCGAGCAGCAGCGCGACCGCAACGGCGATCCCCTGCTCATCGTGCGCCCGGGCGAGCTGGTGCACGATCAGGGCATGGCGGTGATCTTTTACGACTGCAACCAGCAGGACACCTGCAGCACGGTCACGCTTTACACCTTCTTCAAGACCAGCGGCCCGCTCGATCCGGAGATCTATCACATCTGGAACGACATTTTCCGTGTGCGGACCTGGACCAAGGCGTTCAAGGACACGGACGGCGACACGGGCTTCGTGCTGAACGTCAATGCGGTCGGCGGTGTCGGGTCCCAGTCCTTCGAATTCCTGGTGGGCGTGTTCCTGACGGAAATGAACGCCTTCAAGGACGCCCTGAGCGGCATGGCCAATGGCGCCACCACCTCGGCGCAACTGCAGGACACGGAAACCTGGAGCGACATTTTCAACGACACGTTTGGCGCCATGGCGCTCAAGGAAGAGGGTGCGGGCGACCTGCCAATCATCCAGAAGGAAGCGCCCAAGGACCTGCTGAAATAAGCCGTCCGGGCTGATACGCCACAGACAAGAGAAGGCCTGTCCGGAATCCGGATGGGCCTTCTTTTTTGCCCTGAACGCGCACACGACTTACCATATGCGATACTGAACGGACCGAAAGCGAGTCGGATGCGGGAGGTGAGACGGATGGGTAAGCGGATCAAGGCCGTTCTGGCGGCGAGTGTCATCGCTTTAGCAGGCTTGTGGTCCGCCGCCGCGATGGCCCAGGAAGAGCGCACCTATATCCTGACCACCGCGACCACCGGCGGCACCTTCTATCCCGTGGGCATCGCGCTCGCCACCGTCACCAAGACCCGGCTGGCGCCCGAGACCGGCATTTCTCTCTCGGCCATCAGTTCAGCGGGCTCGGCGGAAAACATCCGTCTGCTGCGCCAGAACGAAGCCCAGTTCGCGATCCTGCAAGGGCTGTGGGGCGCCTGGGCGCATAAGGGCGACGGCCCGCTGAAAGCGGAAGGACCGCAGAACGATCTGCGCTCCATCACCATGCTGTGGGACAATGTGGAGCATTTCGTCATCCACGCCCGCCACGCCAAGACCGGCACCGTGGCCGATATGGCGAATCTCCGGAGGCGGAAATTCTCTATCGGCGCGCGCAATTCCGGCGCGGAAGGCTCCAACCGCTATGTGCTGAACCAACTCGGCATCGATCCGGACAGCCTCACCCTGGTCTATCAGGGATACGGGCCGAGCGCGGACTCGCTTGCCAACGGCACGGTCGAGGGCATCAGCACGCCGGCCGGCACGCCCGTCAGCGCCGTCACCCGCGCCTTCGCCACCGCAGGCAAAAATCTACGCCTGCTGAGTTTTACCGACGACCAGCTCGCCGCCGTCAACAAAGGCTTCCCGCTATGGACCCGGTCGGTGATTCCGGCGGGCACTTATCCCAATCAGGACCAGGACGTGGCCACCATCGCCCATCCGAACATTCTGGCGGTGCGCGCCGATGTGGACGAGGACGCGGTCTACCGGATCACCGCCACCCTTTACGGCAATCTGCCGCTGCTCAACAGCATCCACAGCGCCACCAAGGACATGTCGCTGGCCCGCGCGCTTGACGGCCTCTCCCTGCCGCTTCATCCGGGTGCGGCGCGGTTTTTCCGGGAACAAGGCCTCGACGTGCCCGATACGCTGACAGCGGATTAAAGGTCAGGACCCGGCATGTCTGAAGCGGTCGAGGACAGGGGAGACGCGGGCACAGGCACGGGCCCGCGCGATCTGCCGCCCTTTCTCGGCCGTCTCGTCATCGCCCTGGCGCTCGCCACGGCGCTGGCCCATCTTTATTTCAACACCCTGGGCACTTTGTCGGATCTGAGGGTCTCGGCGCTTCATTTCGGCCTGTTCGGCCTGATCTGTGCCCTGACCATCCCGGCCGCGACGGTCCGGGGAGCGGCGGCGAAACGCGCCGTGCTCGCCCTCGATATCGTATTGGGCCTCGCCGCCCTGGGTACGGCCCTTTATCTCTTTGCCTTCGAACAGGCGCTTTACGACCGGGGCGTGCGCTTCGCCGCCACCGACTGGATCGCCGCCAGCCTCGCCATTGTGCTGGCGCTGGAATTCGTCCGGCGCACCACCGGCTGGCTCATTCCCATTCTGACCGTCCTGGCCCTGAGCTATGTGGTGGTCTGGGGCCAATGGCTCGACGGCGTCTTCGCCTTTCCGGGGCTGAGCCTGGAGACCCTGCTCTATCGCGGCTATTTCAGCACCGAAGGCATGTTCGGCTCCATTGCGCGGATCTCCTGGTCCGTGGTCTTCATGTTCATTCTGTTCGGGGCCTTTCTCGTGCGCTCCGGAGCCGGAGAGTTCATCATCGATCTGGCCCGTCTCGCGGCGGGACGGCTCGCGGGCGGCTCGGGCCTGGTGGCGGTGTTCTCCTCAGGCCTCATGGGCTCGGTCACCGGCTCGGCGGTGGCCAACGCGGTCTCCACCGGCGTGGTGACGATCCCGCTGATGAAACGCTCCGGCCTGACGCCCCGCTCGGCGGCGGGCATCGAGGCGGCGGCCTCCACCGGCGGCCAGCTCATGCCGCCCGTGATGGGTGCTGGCGCCTTCATCATGGCAAGCTTCACCCAGCTTTCCTACACCGCGATCATCGCGGCGGCGGCCATACCCGCGCTCCTCTATTTCCTTTCGGTGGCCTTTTACGTGCGCATCCAGGCCTGCCGCCTGGACCTGCGGCCCGAGCCCGACCCGGATCTGAAACTAGGCTCCGTACTGCGCCGGGGCTGGCCGCTTCTGATCCCGCTCGGGCTTTTGATCGGCCTGCTGATCGCCGGATTCACGCCGACCTATGCAGCGGGCATCGCCACCGTGACCGTGGTGGCCGCCTCCTGGCTCTCGCCGACGCCCATGGGCGTCAAGGCCGTTATAGAAGCGGTGCTGAACGCCACCCGCACCATGACGGCCACCGCCATGCTGCTCATCGCCGTCGGCCTCATCGTCATGGTGATCGGTGCCACCGGGGTCGGCAATACGGTCAGCCTGATGATCAACACCTGGGCGGGCGGCAGTCTTATGCTCACCATCGCGCTGGTGGCGCTCGCGTCCCTCATCCTCGGCATGGGCCTGCCGGTGACGGCCGCCTATATCGTGCTCGCGGCCCTCTCCGCGCCCGCGATCCACGGGCTCATGCTCGATGCGGAACTGGCCCGCTCGCTTGCCGAGGGTACGGCGAACGAGACCGTACGGGCGCTGATCATGATCGCCGTGCCCGACGCCATGACCGCGCTTGCCGAGCCCATGACCTTAGGTGAGGCCCGCGCCCTGCTCACCCAAGTGCCGCCGGAACTGGCCGGTCAGCTCCACACCAATGGTCTGGACCCGGCCTTTGTCACCGCCGCGCTGCTCTCGGCCCATATGATCGTCTTCTGGCTCAGCCAGGACTCGAACGTGACGCCGCCCGTGTGCCTCGCCGCCTTTGCCGCCGCCGGCATCGCCAAGACCCCGCCCATGGGCGCCGGATTCGCCGCCTGGCGCATCGCCAAAGGGCTTTACGTGATCCCGCTGCTGTTCGCCTACACACCGCTGATCGGCGGCAGCGCGGGCGAGATCGCGCTGATCGCCCTCTTCACGAGTTTCGGCCTTTATGCCGCTACCGCCGCGATGGAAGGCTATCTGGAAGGCCCCATGAGCGTTCTGGGACGCCTTGCGGCCATTACGCTTGCCCTCATTCTGCTCTGGCCCCATGGGTTTCTGTGGCTCTCCATGGCCGGTCTGGCGGGCTTTGCAGCCCTTTTCTGGCTCACCCGCAAAAGCACGCAAACGCCCCTTTCCGCCCCCTCTTGAACCGGCCAAATCCCGTTCCCACCTATTTACTGTCGGATGCCGCGAAGCGGGTCCGGCACGGAATGGTCCCCGACAGTCTTTGCGGGGATCAACGTGGTCCGGCCCTCAAGGCGGACCTGTCATTTCATGTCGCTCAATGGAGGATATGACCCATGCGTCGTTATGATTTCGCACCCCTTTACCGCTCCACCGTCGGCTTTGACCGCCTGTTCGATCTGCTCGACTCGCCAAGCGGTCTCGACAGCGCTCCCAGCTATCCCCCTTACAATATCGAGCAGACGGCCGAAGACGCCTACCGCATCACCATGGCGGTCGCGGGCTTCTCGACCGGTGACATCGATCTGGAAGTGCGGGACACCACCCTGACCGTCACCGGCAAGAAGGACACCAAAGACGGTGGCGAGCGCCGGTTCCTGCATCAGGGCATCGCCGAACGCAGTTTCGAGCGGCGGTTCCAGTTGGCCGATCATGTGATCGTCACCGGCGCCAATCTGGAGAACGGCATCTTGAACATCGATCTGAAACGGGAAATTCCCGAAGCGCTGAAACCGCGCCGGATCGAAATCCAGGACCTGAACGCTTCCGCGAAACAGCTCGAAGGCAAAGCTGCGTAACCGGACGGTCTGACCGTCTGTCTGCGGAAAACTAAAAACGGGTGCGGGGCCGGTGCAAACTGGCCTCGCGCTTGTGCTTGTCTTGCGCCTGCACGCGACTCTCCTTAACCAATGGTTAGCTTTAAGGTTTTGTTCACGCTTTTCCGGCCCTCTCGTCAGAAGGGTAACCGCGTGGAATGGGTGTTGCTGTGCGTCAGTCTAATCTTTCGAAAACTCTCGGATCCAAAGCGCAAGCCGTCTCACCGGCGGCTTTCGAGGAGCCCGTGGAAAGCTGGCAGGGCCGCTTGACCGCCCATATGCTGCGCTTCGTCACGAGCGATCTGCAAAAGATCCGGGCGTCCCAGGATCCGGCCCGCTGGCGCGACCGCTTCAACAAGCTGGCCTTGAAAGTGGCCCGCCTGCCGGACACCGCCACCACCTCGCTGGTCGCCCATGGCGAGTGGAAGGCGCGCTGGATCGAACTGCCCGGCAGCCGTCCCCACTGCGTGGTGCTTTATCTGCACGGCGGCGGCTATGTCTTCGGCTCGCCCGCGACACATCAGGCCATGGTGGCGCGCCTGTGCGAGGCCGCTCAGGCCCGCGCGCTCATGCTCGATTACCGGCTGGCGCCGGAACATCCCTATCCGGCCGCCCTCGAAGACGCGCTCAACGCCTATCGCTGGCTGCTGGCCAATGGTCTGAAACCGGAGGAAATCGTCGTTGCGGGCGACTCCGCGGGCGGCGGCTTGGCCGCGTCCCTGCTCCAGGCCCTGCGCGACAATGAAGACCGACTGCCCGCAGGCGCGCTTTTGATCTCGCCCTGGACGGACCTCGCCATGACCGGCTGGAGCATCCACGCCAATGGCGAACGGGATCCGTTCGTGACCATTCCCATGCTGTCTTACTGCGCGAACCTGTATCTCAAGGGCATTTCGCCCACGGATCCTCTGGCCTCGCCCTTTTACGGGGATTGTCAGGGCCTGCCGCCCATCATGGTGCAGGCTTCGAAACGGGAACTTCTGTTCGACGACGGACAGCGCTTCGCGGCAAAGGCCGAAGCAGCGGGCATCGATGTAACTTTCGATGCGTTCGAAAGCGCGCTGCATGTGCTGCCGTTTTTCCCGCGCGTGCCGGAAGCCCGGGACGCCATCGACCGGGCGGCGGGCTTCATCAAAGCCATGACCCAGGACGAAAACATCTGGCGTGAGGATGAAATGGTGGCCGAGCCTGTGCGGACGCCGGTCGCTTCACCGTCCAAGGAAGTACCGTCCGTTCACGACGTGGTGCTGCGGCCGATCAAGCAGCGGGCTTGAGCGTCAAGGCCCGCAGCTTGGCGATGAGCTGCATGCCGAGTTCGCCGCCGTCGCCCTTGATGCCTTTTTCGATGACAACCGACAGCACGCGCAAATGATGGTCGATGACCGTCAGCGCGTCCTCATCCAGGGGGACGGCATCCCGGGTCAGGAGACAGAGGGACGCGCCGATCTCCGTGATCAGATCAAACCCGAACGATCCGCCTTGGCCCTTGATGTTATGGGCGATCTCGAAAATCCGGCGGACTTCCCGGGCATTGCGGCCGGGCTTGGCGCGGGCCTCCTCGGCAAGCGCCCGCAGATTTGCCGCATCGGCGCGGGCCGCCTCCAGAAACTGATCGGCGAGCGCCGCGACGGCCGCTTCCGCCATCGCGATTTTGTCTCGAATGGACGTTTCTCCAGTCTCGCCGGCAGACATGCTCTTCACCTCCATGCCGTTCCGGACGGCAGTGCCACCGGCCCGGACGCGCTTGTCGCATCCGCGTCGGGACACCGTCCGAACGGCCCCGTTTTTCTCAAGTTGAATTCAACCTGATTCGTGTGAAGTTTGAGCACTCTCGATTAATAAAGATTAAAAGAGTATGATTAAACGTGACTTTCCGCGAATCATCGATTGCGCCGCACGATCTTAATAATCCCAACGCCAGCGCACGCCCACCGAGCTTTCCGCGCTTTGCGCAAGATCCGTATGCACCGTCAAGTGATCGGTTAACTGAACTTCGACGGTCACGGCGCTGGTGCCGGGTTGTGTGCCCTGGGTCACTCCGACGAAGACGTCCTCGCGCACATATTTGCCCACGGTCACGCTGACATTGTCCGTCAGGCTGCCGTCCTCGGCATCCTCGTCCATATTCACTTGGAACACATCGATCCCCAGCGCATTCTGCACCTTGCCGATAAGCGATGTGGAGCCCGCGCCCCGCGATAGCGTCGCCAGGGCATCCGCAAGCTGAACGACCTCGAACGTGCTGAGCGCACCGGGATCCTTGCCGAACAGCAGACGCGCCAGAATGGCGTCCTGGGGCAAGGGCGGCTGGGAGGACAGCTCGACTTTCGGGTTGGACGCCGTGCCCGTGATCGTGGCAATGGCGGTCACTTCGGTCGCCTCGTACTGGGCCTCGATGAAGAGACGCGGATCGATGTCCCGTCCGCCATCGAACGAAATGGTGCCACGGGTCAGATTGAATTGCCGGCTCAGGAAATCGAGCCGCCCCCGCCGCATGGCCACATCGCCGGTCACCCGCGTATCCCTTGCAGTGCCGGTGATCCGCAGATCGCCGTTCCACAGGGCATCGAGCCCGCGCCCGCGCACCCGGACAGTATCCTCTGCCTTCACCGTAATGGCCAGCGTTACCGTCACCGGCGGCGTCTTTCCGTTTTCGGATGTCTCTTCAGCCACATCCTGGGAGCCGTAGACTTCCACCGCCTCCAGATTCACCACATTGGGCGGCAACTGATCCGGAATGATCACATCCACGTCGTCCAGCCTGATCTTGCCCTCGGCCCGGTATCCGTCCCTGCTGGTGCCGGTCAGCGCGACCTTGCCGCTGGCGACAGCCGTCACATCGTCGCGGGAGACGATCAGAACATTGTCCAGGCCGATCATGGTATCCAGACGCAGGCCCCTGGCGCCGAACGCAATCTGTCCCTCGCCCTCAAGACGGCCTTCTGACCGGTCGCGGGCGTCAACGGCAATGGTGCCCGCCTGCCCGTCCGCCGTCGCGGTCAAGGATACCCTCCGCAGGATGAGGCCCGTGTCGAGGTTTTCGTACCGCCCCTTGTCAACCTTGACCTGCCCATTGACCAAGGGCGCGGCGACCGTGCCCCTGATGACCAGATCGGCGGTTATGGCGCCTTTGACACGATGCTCCGGCAACGGAAAATAAGGCCAGATCGCTTCAAGACGGCCATCGGCCGTGATCTTGCCGCTCAAAGCCGCGGTCTCGTCCAGGACCGGCAGACCGCTGGGTCCCGCCGGCAACGGCAGACCCAGTTGGATGGCGGCGGCCTCACGGCCCGTTTGACTGAGCTGGCCGTCCAGGCGCAACCGCTGGCCTGTCCACTGGCCTTGCAGGATCAAGCGCGCCGGATCCCGGTTGCCGCCAGCGCCCAGCCCTTCGAACGCCAGATCGATAGTGGCGGAAGGAGAGACGGGGCGTGTGCTGAGCGTTATCTGACCCGTGCCCGTGCCGCCCGGCGACGGCATGCCGGCCGCCATGGTCAAGGGATTGAGCGGCAAGGCATCGAGCGTCACGCGGGCGCTCCAGCCCGTCTCCAGGGCCTCCCAGCTTGCCTCGACCGTACCGTCCGTCTGCGCTGTTTTGTCCGCCACCGACAGGATGAGCGGCGACAAGGCAGGACCGGTCTGACTCAAGGTAACCGTAAATGGCTGGACAAGCCGTGCCCGCCCGGCCCGATGATCGAGATCCAGATCCGTAACGGCAATGGCGGCGGCTTCAGCATCCGTATAGGTGCCTGCAAGACTGGCCCGCAGACCCTCTTTCTGCGGATCTTTCGCGTCGAGCTGGAAAGCGAGAGATTGAAGCGTGCCGTTCGCAGAGGCCGTCAGTTTGCGCAACTCCCGGCCGTCCGTGCGCAAGCCGAACGCCTCCAGGGCCATGGTTATCGGCGTATCCGTTCTCCCGGCATCGTAAGCGCCGGACAGGGAAAAGGACTGCACTTCAACCGGCGCGCCGTTTTGAAGCGAAACGGCCCATTCCGACCCCTTGGCGGTCAGCCCCGGCTGATCCCCCAGCCGAACCTCGCCTTTCAAACCGCCGTCAACAGGCGGAAGGCTGTCCGGCCCGAGCACGGCCCTGATGCTGCGCGACAGCGGCGCCAACGATTTCGTTTCGAATTGCACCGTCTGCGGACCGGTTTCGTGAGATGCCTCGATGCCGAGCAGATTGGCCGACAACATTTCGATCTCAGGCAACGCCTCGTCCCGCCAGACCATGTCGAGGGTCGCGGTATGCTGCACCGCTTCGTCCAAGGCCTCATTCCGTGTCAGGAAGGCAAGGTCGAAAGCGATGGCCTGGCCGCCGCGATCCGGCGCAACCTTCGCGTCTGCCGACAGCGCCGATAGGGCCAGATCCCTGATCTGGAGCGTTGGCGCGGTGACGGCAGCCGACAGAACGGGCGCATCCAGCGATCCACTTACGGAGAGGTCTGCATTGAGACTGCCCTCCAGCGGCATGCCAGCCAAGGCGCCGAAAATGGACATGTCGGATGCCGCCAACCGGCCTTGCGCGTCCACCGTGTCGGTATCCGGCGCGAAGGAGCCGGCCGCTTCGGCCACGAGCGATTCGATCTGGGAGCGGACGGTCAGGCTGGAGACCTGGACGGCGCCGGACGGGTCGATCGCCGCTTCACCGGTCAGACTCGCGGCGCGCCCGATGGCTTCTTCGTAGCGCGTTTCCAGAAACGCCAGATCCCCGGCCCGCGCTTTCAGGGAAACGCTATAATCCGTATCCGATGCGCTCTTGGCAATCTGGATTCGCGCGTTCGCCTGTCCGCCGCTCAGCAGATCGGGCACGGCGGCGCTCAGCCGGGGCATGGACACAGTCACATCGGCGGATCCGGTCTCCCGGTCCAGATCCCATTGTCCATCCGCCTCCAGAGCAAGGTCCTTGGCCTCCAGACGGGTTTCATCGAGCCGGATCAGGGAGCGGTCCGGATCGATCCGGGCGCGCAGGCGCAAGACCGCCCGGTCGCCGAACGGCCAGGCGCCATCGGCCAGGCCGGGATCGATGCCGGACGCCTCGCCCTCGGCCGTCACCAAGAGCCCCGCGCCGTTTTCCGGCGCGACCTGAACCATCAGATCCGCCGCCGCCACCGTCACAGCGCCCGCGCCGATGGTCTGGGCGGATACGGACAGTTGCGCTTGCGGCGCTCCCAGATCGCCGCTGAGATCGAGCGTGAGCAGGCCGTCGCCGACAGTGACCGGCTCCCCGCCCTCCAGCAGGGACAGGACATCTTTGAGATCCGCATCGATATGACCGCCGACGCGCGCGCCACCCGCAGCACGCCGCTCAGGACTGACACCCAGATTACCGGTCACGGTCATGACGGCCGTGGACAGCTCGAATTCACGAAAAGAAAAACCCATTTCTCCGTCCAAGGACCGGTTTGCGTCTAACTGGGTCTCCAACCGGACCTCTTCGCCGACAGCGGCGCGCAGGTCCTGTCCCAGCGCCCGGCCGGGCCGTGCAATCCAAACCAGATCGAGCGCCTGACCGTCCGTCCACCCGCCTTGGGCGGCAAGCCGGCTCGACCCGAAGGCGTCCGCGTCGATCACGGCCTCGCCCTGCCAGTCCTGGGCGCTGCCGCCGCTTTGAAGGGACAGGGAGACGGCGCCCAGATCCGGGTCGCCCGCCACGGCGGACAGAACGCCGCCCGCCCGGTCGCCGCCACGCAAATCGAAACGCAAAAGCCCGTTCGACGGATCGTGAGCAAAATCGCCGCGCAGGAAAAGACCGTCCCGGTCGGTCTGCAGAAGATCAATCTCGGCCGCGACCGTCCGTCCCGCCCATGATCCGCTGGCGGACAGATCGAGCCGCGCCGCCTGGCCGAAAGCCGCCTCACCGATCATCGCATCGCTGACGGTTGCCCGGTCGATCACCAGCGTCACCGGCAGGTCCGGAAGCTGCGGAAACGATAAAGCGTCCGGCGCGGCGGGCTCTTCGGGCGGCCCCTCAGGCAGGCGCAAAAGCACCGGCGCGGTCACCGACAGGGCGTTCACATGGAGGCGGCCGGAAAGGAGCGCCCACGGATCGACTGTCAGGCCCGCCCGTTCCGCCGTCAGCCACGCGCCCGCGCCGTCGCGCACGATCAGGCCTTCGACGCCCATGGCCCAGGGCCAAGTGCCAGTGAAACGGTCCGCCGACAGCTCCAGCTCCCCGGGCGTGCTCACCGTATCGAGCACAAAGGCCCCGGCCCAGTTGCGCCCCTGGTCCGTCGCGAGCACGCCAAGGGCGATGAGCGCTGTCACAAGGACAAGGCCCACAATGCTCAAGACAGATATCAAAGCGATCCGCAGGAACCGCCAAACGGGGCGTTTAGTGTCGATCATACCGGTTAGACAATTGGAGCGCCGCGAAGCGTTTTGAAGCCGCGGAACCCACTAAAGGCCAGAGTGTTAAAAAGACTGGCCCAAGGTGACATAGACCTGGAACGGATCATCGACCCCGTCCCGGGGATTGAGCGGCACGGCCGCGTCGATGCGCAGCGGCCCGACGGGCGTATTGTAGTAAACGCCCAGCCCCGCGCCCCAGAGAAAACGGCCCGAAAAATCCGGGAAGGATGCATCGAAGACATTACCGCCTTCCACGAAGGGCACAAAACCGAAAGACTGGGTCGCCCGGACCCTGACCTCCGCGCCCAGTTCGATCACACTGCGCCCGCCGATGGCGTCATTATCGTCATCGAGCGGCCCCACTTCCTGAAACGCGAAGCCGCGAATGGAGCCGCCGCCGCCGGCGAAAAAGCGCCGGCCCGCCGGAATATCTTCCGTCTCCTCGAACGAGATGGCGCCAAGGCGCGTGCGCGCCGCCAGAACCCAGCGCTTGGTCTCGCCGAGGCCCAGATAGGCGGACGCCCGAAGTTCCGTTTTTAAGAACAGGATCTTGCCGTCATTATGACCCACCGATGGCGTTGTGATGTAGGCCAGCCGGTATCCCCGTTTGGGGTCGAGCGGACTGTCGGTGGTATCGGCCGTCACCGACAAGGGAAACGAGACGAGATAGGAGTCCGTCTTGGTTTCGTTGTCATCCGTACGCGCATATTCGAACTCGGCCGACAGGCCCGCCCTGACCTGACGGGTCAGGTCCCGCTCAAGGCCGATACCCGTGGTGACGCTGCGGCTCTCGAAGGCGTCCGTGCGCTCGGACTCCAGGGTGAGCGTGGTCACCAAGGTTTGATTGGGCTGCAGAAATTGCGGCTCCTCATAGCGCCCGCTCAAGGCCTGCCGGATCACCGCCACCTCCAGCTCGGTACGGAACTTTTCTCCTTCTCCGGACAGATTACGGTGTTCCCAGAAGATATTGCCGCCGGGCCCCTCGTTCGTGGAAAAGGACGCCCCAACGCCCAAAGTGCGCCGTTCCCGCTCGACCAGCTCGACGATCACCGGCAAGCGGCCGTTCGGTCCAAGGGTCTCGCCCGCCCGGACCCGCACGGCGGAGAACAGGCCGGAGCGCTCCAACTGTTCGGCGAACGCGGCGATCCGCTGGGGATCGTAGAGCGCGCCTGCCTCCCAGGTGATATAGGCTTTCACGAAAGACGGCTCGACCCGCTCCAGCCCGGTGATCTTGACGGGACCGAACCGGGCGCGCGGCCCGGCATCGATGATCAGACTGACATCGGCTACATGATCGCGCAGATCAACAACCACTTTGCGGTCGCGCAGACGGACGAACGGAAAACCCTGGCGCCTGACCTGCGCGATCGCGCGAGCCTGGGTGCTCAGAATATCCGGAGCCTTGGCAATCGTTCCGGACGGGAACTGCAGATCGGCGCCGCTGCGCGGCAGGCTGACATCGGGATCGGTTGTGCCCTCGCCGGTGATCTCGATGTCGAACCGGCGCAAGGTGAAGGCCGGTCCCGGGTCCACCCGCAAGGTCACGATGGCGGGATCTTCCTCGCTGTCGATGCGGTAAGCGACACGCCCTTCATATCGGGCCTCGGATTTAAGCGCGACCTTGAGCCGCTCCAGATCGCCTTCCGCCCGCCGGCGCAGCCCTGCAAGGGTGGCAGGCGGACGATCCTTCAGGGTAAAGAGCTGGGAACTGCCTTCCAGAACGGCACGCAAGTCCCGGTCGTCAACGCCTTCGATCTGCGGCCGGTAGGGGAAGCTGTCTTGCGTATCCGTCTGGGCGCGCCCGTCTCCGGCAATCAATGCAAAAACGCAAATACAAAGCAGCCCTTTCCCGATCACACCGGCTATCTGTCTCGTAACTGAACTGGTCAAACGCACCGCACACCCATAAACGCCCGTTCCGGCAGTTTCGAGGCGGCACTATGGCATGATTTGCAGCCAGACTAAGGCAGGGATACTTGCAACAAAAAGCCCCGCCGGATGGTTCCAGCAGGGCTTCATTTATTCTGTGCGTGGGTTACGCGGTGAGGGCCGGGCCCAGATAGTCCGCCAATTCGAAACCGGCCACATTTGTCAGATCGCGGCTGATTTCGCATTTCACCCGGGCGCGGGCCATGGAGGACAACGCCCCCCGCAAATCCCCGAGCGTTTGCGGCGGCGCCACCAGGATCAGACGGTGAAACCGTCCTGCACTGAGGGAGTCGTCGATCCGGCGGGCCATGGTCCGGGCGAAGGCAAGCTTCTGTGCCGTGACCGCATGGGGCGGCGTGCTCCGGTCGAACGTGCGCCGCACGGTGCTGGAGGGATCGTCCGCCGTGGCGCAATCGCCGTAGAGATCCTGCGTCAGGGCCGGGCGAATGCCGCGCCCCGGACCGTCGGTCTCATAGATCCGCGCCCGGCAGCCATTGGTCACGATAACCCAGGTGACTTCCCGGTCCGGATCAATCCGCGTCATGCCATGGGGGGAATTCGGTTCCGCGTGGACGGTTTGAAAGGTCATCCTAGAACGTCTCCTTGTGATTCTTGTCCTTGAAGGTTTTGTTCTTACCGGTCTTGGTCGTCTTAGGTCAGGCTACGGCACCGACAAGCCCACGCCCGCCTTTCTTCAGTGCCTCGCTGGTCAGACAGGTCCCGGCGCCTGTCACGCCTGACCCCTTTTCTAGGGCCAAGACGTTAACGCTAGCACAGCGAATGATGGCGAAAAGGTTAAAGCCCATGACAAGTAATCACATTTTTCGACGGATTCTTACAAAGGCTTGAATGCGCCGCACAATCAGGGGTTCAGGAGCCTGCCCGGTCAAGCTGTCCGACGGCGGATTGTGCGGTGCGAAGAAAACGGCTGACGGTTTCCGGACTTGTCTGGAAAGACGTCACCATGCGGACCAACCGCCCGGCCGCCGGATCACCCGGCGTCACCCAGGGGTAGAACCGGGCGCCTGCTGCCAGCAGCGCCTCGCCGAGGCCATCCGGCAAGGCCGCGAAGACCTCATTCGCCTGGCAGGGATAAACCACCTCCGCGCCGGGCAAGGCGCTCAGGCCCGCCGCCAGTTCCCTGGCCCGGTCATTGGCATGGGCGGCGAGAGTCAGCCAGAGATCACCGGCCAGATAGGCATCGACTTGGGCCGCGATGAACCGGCTTTTAGAGATCAGATGCCCTGCCCGTTTGCGCCGGAAGACGAAATCCCCAGCCAGCGCCTTGTCGAAGAAGATAACGGCCTCGGCCCCCAGCGCGCCGTTCTTGGTGGCCCCCAGCACCAGCACATCGACGCCGGCCCGCCAGGTCAGATCCGCCGGGGCCAGGCCGAGCGCAACCGCCGCATTGGCGAAGCGGGCCCCGTCCATATGCACGCGCAGGCCATGGCCATGGGCCAGATCGCACAAAGCGCGGATTTCATCCGGCGTATAGACCGTGCCACATTCTGTGGACTGGGTCAGGCTCAGACAGCGCGCCTGGACATGGTGCACCACGCCGGACGGCAGATAGCGCAAGGCGTCTTCCACCGTCTCAGGCGTCAGCTTGGCCGCGAAGCCCGGCAAGGGGATCAGCTTGGCGCCACCGCTAAAGAACTCCGGCGCGCCGCATTCGTCCATCTGGATGTGGCTTGCCTCGTGGCACAGCACCGCCCCGTAGGACGGGGTCAGGGTGGCGAGCGCCAAGGCATTGGCGGCGCTGCCGGTCGCCACCAGAAAGACCGCCGGATCGCATTCGAACAGATTGGCGATGCGCGCCTCGACCCGTTTGGTCAGGGGGTCCTCGCCATAGGCGGGGGCCGTGCCATGGGCGGCTTCGGCCAACGCCTCCAGGATGGCCGGCGCGGCCCCGGCCGCGTTGTCGCTGGAAAAATCCAAGCCTTCTACCCTTCCACCAGCCAGGGACGGCACCCCGTATCGGCCAGCAGGGTGCTCAGTTCGGGATCGCCTTTCAGCGCCCCATAGCGGGCCCGCAAGGCCGACAGGGATTTCGCATGATATTTCTGCGGCGTCTGGGAGAAAACGGCACCGCGCAAGACCACGCTGAAGCGCTCCTGGCCCTCCGCGATGGCGCGGGCGTTGGCTTCCGACCACGGAAGAAAATAGCCTGCGATCTCATCGCACAGCAGCGGCTTCAAGGTCGGTTCGAGGGCCTTTAAAGGCTCGAACGGACCGAGCGCCTTAGGCTCAAGCATGCGGTCGATATACCCGACCAGGCGGGGATGGCGGCGGCGCAGATAAGTCCCCGGCGTCGGATCGGAGAGCAGTTGATAGAGTTGGCCGAACAGGCCGAGATCGGCGAGACAGGGCCGTCCGCCGAACATGTAGGGCCGGTGCTCCAGATGGCTGTCGAGGATCGCCAGCAGGCGGCGGAAACTGCCTTCGATTATATCGTGGGTGCCCTCGTGCGAGCCGACGAAGAACAGGCGGTCTACCATCCGTCTCCGGATCATATCGGCGACCCGGGCCCGTTCCTGGTCGGACATGTCCGGCATGGTCTCCGCGCAGATCCGTTCGGCGGCCGAGCGCTGGTCGTCTTCATAGGTCCAGCGGTAATGGAACATGGCCTTGTTGCCCCATTCATCCGCATACTCCTCGATCAGAGCGGAGAGAAAGGCCCGCGCGCCGTCGGGCGGATCGAGCGGCGGCTCCGGATGGCGGCGTTCCAGCTCGACGATGATCGGCGTGGAATCCTGAAGGCTTTCGCCCTCGGGCGTGACCAGGAGCGGGATCAAAGGCAGCTTGGCCAGGCGCCGGAACTCTTCCTCGCGCGCGCCGCTGCGCACGATCCAGTCATGGGCGAGACCCTTGTAGCGCAGATAGGAGCGCACCTTGACGGAATAAGGCGACAACTCCCCGCCGAACAGACGGTACGGTGCACTCATACTGACCCTCCCCTCAACCGAACCCAGCCTTCTGGCGCTTATGGCAAGTCTTCGCGAAGGCCTGCCCACCATGCTAGCCGACAAAGGGGGGAGTGCTCAAAGGCGGAAAAGAGAAAGATCAGGACAGGCCGTCATCGCCGGAGGCGATCGCCTCAAGGGCCGCCTTGTCTTCCAGCACCGCCCTATGGGCGTTGGGCAAGGTGATCAAGCCGTCCTTGGCCAGACCCGTCATGGTCCGGCTGACGGTCTCAATGGTCAGCCCCAGATAATCGGCGATGTCCGATCGCGACATGGGCAGGTCGACCGGATTGCCCGGCTGGTCGATGCGCTCGGCCTGATCGCTCAACAGCAGCAGGAAAGAGACCACCCGCTCCCGCGCGGTCTTGCGGCCCAGAAGAAGAATCTGATCCTGGGTCCGCGCCAGCTCATCGCTGGCCATGTCGAGCAGACGGTGTTCCAGTTCCGGGCGGTCCTTGTAAAGGGTCGTCAGGCGGCTGCGCGCGAACCGGCACAGGCTGACGCCAGTCACCGCCTCGGCCGAACAGGCATACATGCCTTTTACGGATAGGCCCAGGAAATCGCCAGGAAACAGGAAGCCCGTGATCTGACGGCGGCCGTCGGACATCATCTTGGTCAGGCGCACGACACCGCTCAGCACGTTGAACACGTAATCCGCAGTGTCGCCTTCATAAACGATGGCTTGCGATGCTTCAGCCGTGACCGTGCCCGAGATCGCATTCAGGCGGTCCAGATCGCTGTCTTCCAGCGCACCGCACATGGCGAACGGCCGGACCGTGCAGGCCGCACACGGATTGTTGCGTGCGCCATGGGGAGTGGCCGCTTGCCAATAGGTTCCGGTGCTATCCGCAGTTGGGCTCTCGTTTGTCATCTCAGCACTCATCGCCAGCTGTTTGATCTTAATCAACTAGCCATCATGTCAAAATATATAAAAGGAAACATCCCGAATAAACATAGGTTAAGGCCTCTGCTTGCTACTTGAGCCTGTGCACCCGCCCCACATCCCCTTGATATAACACGCTTACCGGGAGCCCGGCCAAAGGGGTCCGTGCATCCGCCGGACACGGTCAGCCATTGTCTCAGACCTGCCGCGACACTATCGTGACGCCGATCCGAATGGAAAAGCAGGTCCAAAGGGCTGAGAATTTGTCATGAAAGTCATGCATGTGATGGCGGGCGCGCCCACCGGCGGCGCGGAAAATATCTTCCTGGAGAGCGTGCTGGCGCTTGACGATGCCGGGCTCAACCAGTTCGTGGTGACGCGCAACAACAATACGTTCCGCATCAAATGCTTCGAGGAACGCAAGATCCCCTTCGCCACCGCCGCCTTCACCACCTGGTGGCGGCTGCCGACCCAGCGCACCATCCTGAAAGCCATCCGCCAGTTTCAGCCCGATGTCATCGAATATTGGATGGGCCGGGCGGGCACCTTCGCGCCCGCCGCCATGCGCGAGCGCAATATCGGCTGGTATGGCGGCTATTATAAACTCGAACGCTTCCACAATTGCGATTATCACGTGGGCCTGACCAAGGATCTGGTGCGCCATATCCGCGAACAAGGCGCGGATACGGACAATATCGGCCTCATTCATACCTATGCGGAGTTTCCGTACGCCAAGCCCACGCCCCGGGACTTGTTCGACACGCCGGAGGACGCGCCCTTGCTGCTGGCCTTGGCCCGCCTCCACTGGAAGAAAGGGCTCGATACGCTGCTCAATGCCCTGGCGCGCGTGCCGGAGGCTTATCTGTGGATCGCCGGTGACGGCCCGTTGCGCGAAGAGTTGGAAACCCAGGCCAAGCTCCTTGAAATCGAGGACCGGGTGCGGTTTCTGGGCTGGCGCGACGACCGGGGCTCGCTGCTGGCCGCCTGCGATATCGTGGCGTTTCCTTCTCGCTACGAACCGTTCGGCACGGTTACCGTCGATGCCTGGGCCGCGGAACGCCCGCTCATCGCCGCGGCGGCGGCCGGCCCCAAGGCCTATGTCCAGAATGAGGAAAACGGGCTTCTGATCGAACCGGACGATGTGGATGCCTTGACCCATGCCATCCGCCGTCTGATCGATGAGCCCGAACTGGTCCGGCGCGTGGTCGAAGGGGGACGGCGCACTTATGAGTCGCAGTTCACCAAAGATGCGTTTTTGAGAGACTCGCTCGCCTTTTACCGCAAGGTGGCCGATCAGGCGCCCGTGCTGAGCACCCTATAGGCCCCCGCGATCAAGGATCAGGACCCGAAGGGAAAGGGCGGCGTGCCCGTGAACTCGGGCCCTTCAAGGCGGGCAGGCTCGCCCCCCGCCCAGGCCGGAACGCCGTACCGAATCCGGTAGCGCACGGTGGCGTCCTGACCGTCGCGCAATCGCGGCGCTTCGATCACCACCTGTTCCGCATCCGCACGGCCTGCCGAGACGCGGACCACCGTATAGCCATAGGCATCCGTATCGATATGCGCCAGATGCGGATTTTGTTCAGGGTTCCGGAACCAGCGCCCGAGCGCGATCAGCCCCGTATAGGCGGCGACGGCGGCGGTACGCACGCCGTAAAGCAAGGTCGCGTTGAGATTGGCCACGTGCTCGGCCGCCCGGCCGGTCCAGGTCAGCGGCCGGTAGGCCACCAGGGTCTGAAACTGGTCGCTGCTGACCATGCGTGCCTGGCTGTAAAAACTCGGCGAGCTGATGCCGGGCGTGGAGAATTCCACCGCGACCGGCTCGGCTTCATCCGTGGAGAAATCGCGGGCGAGAACGCCCGCAAAGCCCGCATGATGATCGCCGGACACGGCGATGACATTGCCAATGCCCTCCGTATGGAGAAAATCGCCGAGTTCCCGCCGCTCCCGGGGATAGCCGTCCCAGGCATCGGTGCTCATCACCACATCTTCCAAACTCTCTTCGGCCTTGGAGATGTCCACCCGCAACGGCATCACCGGCACGGATGTGGCCCACACTTTCCAGGTGGCGCCGGACCTAGCCATGGTCGCTTTCCACCAGGCCTTTTGATCCGGACCCATCATGGTGCCCGGCGGGCTCGCGCGGCGCGGATTGGCGACCGTCTCGCCCAGCACGTCGACCTCATCGGGGGGATTGCCGTCATTGGCTTCGCGGCCCGCGTCCAGCACATCCACGAGCGAGACGGGCATGCCGGCCCGTTCGGCGATGATCCAGTTGTCGCTCAAAGTCTCCGGCACCGGATGATCGGAGCGGTAGGAGCGCATATCCGAGACCACCAGTTCCATATGGGCGCCGAAGCGCAGGGACCGGTAGATGGTCAGGGTCTCCACGGCCGCCCGGTTGTTGGGTTCCAGGCTGCGGTTGTCCTCATCCACGCCCGTGATCGGCGCATCCTCGACCTCGGCGAAGCTGAAATCCCGCGCCCGTGGCGCGACGCCGCCCACACCCCGCGCGCCCGTCAGCAAGGCCGGCATGAATTCGAACCAGGCCTGATTGGCGGCCACCTTGCGCCGTTGAGCGGGCTTGCCTTCGCCGATAAAGGTCTCCTGGCTTTGCCAGGAATCGTTCGTGAACTCATGATCGTCCCAGGTGCACACGAACGGCCAACGGGCCCGCGCGGCGATCAGATCCGGATCGCTCAAATAGGTCTTGTACAGATGACGGTAGTCATCGAGGGTCTGCGCATAGAGATAATCGCCCGTGACGCCGCCGCCGCTGGGGAAAGGCGGCACTTCCCGGACCCCGAACTGCCGCAGCGCGCCAGTCTCATCGGGCATCCGGTAGATCGCTTCATAGATGAAATCGCCCATATGGACGACCGCGCGGATCCGGTCCTCCGGCGCGCGTGCTTCATCCTCCTGGAGCATATGACGGTAAGCGGCGAAACTGCCCGACTGATAATTCTGGCAGGAGGCCGTGGCGAAGGTGATGGGCCGGGCATCGTCAGGGGCCGGAGCGGTGATCGTCCGTCCCAGCGGCGCGCTCACATCGCCGCCCGCCCGGAAGCGGTAGAAATAGACCTGATCGGGGGCGAGCCCTGTGACGAAAAGCCGGACCGTGTGGTCGCTGCCGGCCGTTGCTTCCATGATCTGGGCCGCGACGATCGTCTCGAAGGCGGGCGTCTCGGAGACTTCCGCGAGGACGGGCACCGGCTCAGCGGAGCCATCGGCGGGCAACACCCGGGTCCACAGGACCACACCGTCCGGCATCGGATCGCCGGAGGCAACGCCATTGGGAAAAACATAGCGGCCCAAAGGGCCCGCCATTTCGCCGGTCTGCGCGCTCGCGGTCTGCCCCGCCGTCACCGCGTAACAGCCCGCCCCGGCCAGAAACAGTTTCAGCGCTTCACGCCGGTTCGCCTCAGCCCGCTTGTCGGTCATCGCCCGCCCCTCTCCCATGCCGTCCTGCGGCACCCGGATACGAAGCGCCGCCCCTTATCAATCCAAGGAAAAGGCGGGACCGGACGGTCCCGCCTGAAGATGGTGTCACATCCGGCCGTCAGGCCCTAGGCCTCATATGCCGAACATCCAGCGGCCCACATCGGACTTGTACTGAAGATAGTGGTCGCCGAATTTCTGCTCCAGATACTCTTCCTCGGCCTCGATGACGCCGAACCGTAAAATGAGCACCGCGCCCACCAGCAGCAGCAAGACAAACGGGGCGTTGAACGCCAGGCCGAGACCGGCAACGAAAATGATCATGCCCATATAGATCGGATTGCGCGAATAAGCGTAAAGCCCGTTCGTGACAATCATATGAGTCGGCTGATCGGTCCGCAGATTGGTGCCCGCCGTCACGAATTGCAGAATGCCGCCGCCGCTCAACAGCACGCCCAAGGCTGCCAGGATCCAGCCCGGCTCATGAACGAGCCCGGCGCCGAAGCTGCCGAAGCCCCAGCCAAGCCACCAGTTGATCACCAGGCCGGCCACGAGGGTGACGCCGAACAGAACGGGCGGGTGCACCCAGACGTCCGGACTGTCGCGATGCATCTCGGAGCCGTTCGATGAAACACTCATGCTTGCCTCCTCCCCAGTCCGGGCCGGCGGCCCGAACGCGCTTCGCAAGACACGATGCGGCCAACCCGTAGCCATTGGGTCCGCCGCTGCGAATGCCGCATAGACTGTGCCGCAAGACGCCCCCGACCTCAATCATCAGTGTGACCGGGAATGGCACAAGCCGACACGACGCCGCTGATCATGACACTTATAGTGTCATAAGAGGAGGCGGAACGCCGCCATCAGGGTTTCAAGGCGAAGATTTTCACGCTGGCGGCGAAGCTATTGAGGTCGATCTGATCGATCAAAGCGGCCAGATCCTTGTGGATGGGGCCCGTCTCTTCAGTCACCGTGGCCTCAGCCGCCGGGGCCGGACCGCAGCAAGCCGTTGCCGTCTCTTCGGGCACGGGCGCGCAACAGCCGTTCTGGCCTTCCATCTCCTTGTAGGCATTGAGATCCGCGCCCGCGTCGATCACCTGGACATCCTGGAACCCGGCCCGCGCCAGACCCTGTTCGTTGGCCTCGATCGAAACGGCCCCGGCAATACAGCCGACCCAGGCCGAGACCTGACCGGCGACCGATTCGGGCAACGGCTTCTTTAGCGCGATATCGGAGACGGCCAGCCGTCCGCCCGGCTTGAGCACGCGGAAAATCTCGGCAAAGGCCTTGTCCTTGTCCGGCACCAGGTTCAGGACGCAATTGCTGATGACGCAATCGACACTGGCATCCTTGAGCGGCAGCTCCTCGATGGAGCCCAACCGGAAATCCACATTGCGGTAGCCGCCCGTCTCCGCATTGCGCCTGGCCAGATCGATCATGGCCTGGGTCATATCGACACCGATGGCGCGCCCCGTCTCGCCCACCGCCTTGGCGGCCAGAAAGACGTCGAGCCCGCCGCCCGACCCCAGATCGAGCACCGTCTCGCCAGCCCGCAGGCTGGCGATGGCCGTCGGATTGCCGCAAGACAGGCCCATATTGGCGTCCGCCGGAATGCTCTCAAGCTCTTGGGCGGAATAGCCGAACGCTTCCGCGATACGCCGCGCGCCCTCGTCGCGCGAACTGATCCCGGCCTGGGCAACCCGTCCGTAGGCGTCCCGTACGGCCTGGCTGATCGTGGGGTCGGTCATGACATGCTCCTTTACCGCTGTACCATTTTGCTCATCGCAGTTTTTCAGATGAGGACGCACCGCACATCGCACAAGACATTGCCCTGCCGATCTGGCCTATGCTCATCACGTCTGCTTGAAGGCGGAAACTCCGTTGACACATCCGCCGCCGATCCGATTTAGGGTTGCAGCCCATGAGTTCAGTAATGATGTAAAAACGATGTTCCAACCGGCGGCATTAACCCAGGACA
Organism: uncultured Alphaproteobacteria bacterium; assembly: GCA_964612085.1. Lineage (GTDB taxonomy): Bacteria > Pseudomonadota > Alphaproteobacteria > JAJFIK01 > JAJFIK01 > CAZTCJ01. The sequence goes on along the minus strand of CAZTCJ010000008.1, from coordinate 35,379 downwards.
AATTCCAGGATCCGGACCGGACCGCGGCGGGCGAGACCCGCGCCCGCGTCCCTCTCACCCGGCTGGAGGTGTTGTGGATCAACACCGGAACCCTGTGCAATATCGCCTGCGCCAACTGCTACATCGAATCGACGCCCTACAACGACCGTCTGGTCTATATCCGCCGGGCGGAGGTCTCGGCCTATCTGGACGAGATCGAAGCGCTCGGCCTCGGCACACGGACGATCGGGTTCACCGGCGGCGAGCCGTTCATGAACCCGGACGTCCTGCCCATGCTGGAAGAAACGCTGGCGCGCGGATACGAGGCCCTGGTGCTGACCAATGCCATGCGGCCGATGATGCGGCTTGCCGGACCTCTGCTGGCCCTGAAAGAGCGGTTCGCGGAGCGTCTGACCATCCGGGTCTCGCTCGATCACTACGGCCAGGCCCTGCATGAAACCGAACGCGGCGCCGGCACATGGGCGCCCGCCGTCGAAGGACTGTCCTGGCTCGGACAAAACGGCTTCCGGATCCATGTGGCGGGACGCCAGTTCTCGGGCGAGACGGAAGAGGAGCTGCGCGCCGGATACGCCAGACTGTTCGAAAAGCTCGGCGTTTCCATCGATGTCCAGGACCGCGAGGCGTTGGTGCTGTTTCCGGAAATGGACGCCGATGTGGACGTGCCGGAGATCACCACGGCCTGCTGGGGGATTTTGAACGTCGATCCGGCGGAGATCATGTGCGCCACCTCGCGCATGGTGGTCAAGCGCAAGGGCGCCGAGACGCCCAGCGTCGTATCCTGCACGCTGCTGCCTTACGATGAACGGTTCGACTACGGACCGACGCTGAAAGGCGCGCTCGAGCCCATCTCCCTCAACCATCCCCATTGCGCCAAATTCTGTGTGCTGGGCGGCGCCAGTTGCGGCGGCTGATCAGTATTGCAACGACGCCCTTGGCCGTCCGAACAGCCGGTGCAGCACCACGCCCGCCACGAAGCCGCCCACATGGGCCCAGAACGCCACGCCCGGCTCGTCGGTCGGCGCGAACCAAGCGCTCGCCAGTTGCAGCGCGAACCAGAAGCCCAGAACGATCAAGGCCGGGACACGGATGACCGTGATGAAGAAGCCCAGAAAGATCAGCGTATTCACATTATGCCGGGGATACATGAAGAGATACGCGCCGAGCACGCCTGAAATCGCGCCCGAGGCGCCGACCATGGGAATGTCGCTGTCGGGCTGCACATAGGCCTGGGTCATGGCGGCGGCGACACCGCACAGCAGATAGAAGATCACATATTTGAAGCCGCCCATGGCGTCTTCGACATTGTCGCCGAAGATCCACAGATAAAGCATGTTGCCCGCAAGATGCAGAATGCCGCCATGGAGAAACATGGAGGTGATGACGGTGGCCCAGGCCGGAACGGGGGCGTAGTCCGCCGTCATGTAGCCGAACAGCAGAGCCGGCCGCATGCCATAGGCATCGATGAAGGCCTGGCCCGCGCCCGGATCGTTCTGCAAGAGCGAAAACTGATAGACGAAAACGGCGACGCAGGCGGCGATCAGCAGCCAGGTGATGACCGGCGTGGTGTAGGCCCGATTGCTGTCGGATAATGGCAACATGAGACAGCCCTTCCCTCATCGACCGAAACGGCGCCTGATCCTCTCAAGCGCCGTAGCGGGTCCGCCTGGGCTGACAGTGCCTGGCGTCTGATCTCATCCGAACGTCCCTCGACGGGCGTTAACCGCAAGATCCACGCCAGCTCAAACCCGATCACCCCTCGCGCCAAGCGCGGTTCATGCTTTCCTGGATCGGTTGAATGAGATAGCCCAGCGGCGTGCGCGATCCAGTCTGAATGAACACTTCCGCCGGCATGCCGGGCTGGAGACGGTTGTCCTTGCCGATCCGCGACACCTCGTCTTCGGGCACGGAAATCTGGGCCGTGTAATAGGGCATGCCGGTGCGCTCATCCACCAGGGAGTCGGCGGACACATAGGTCACTTCGCCCGCAATGCGGGGCGTGTTGCGCTGGGAAAACGCCGTCAACTGAACATCGGCGGGCAAGCCCTTGTGCACATTGTCGATATCGACGATCCGGACCTGCGCCTCGATGATCAGCGTGTCGTCCTGAGGCACGATTTCAAGAACCAGCTCGCCCGGACGGATCACCTGGCCGATGGCGGAGACCTGCTTGTTGACCACCACGCCAGCCGTCGCGGCCTTGATGTCGGTTTCCTCAAGGGTGAAGCGCGCCTTGTCGAGGGTTTCGGCCAGATCGTACATCTCGGTCTGGCGCTCACGCAGTTCGCTGACGACCTGTTCCTTGTAGCTCTTCAGCACCTGGAGCTTTTCCAGTTCCGCTTCGGAGATCTGGACCTTGGCCTGGGCCATGCGCGCCTTGTGGTCGCCAAGCTCGCCTCTCAACTCGGCCGCGCCCCGTTCAAGCGCCAGAATGCGCGTCTTGGGCGCAAATCCCTTTTCGTGCAGCTCGCGCAACCCCTCCAATTCATCCCCGATGAGACGAATTTGTTCCGACTTGGCAGCCGCTTGAGCCTCAAGGCCGTTGATTTCTTCCGAAAGCTGATTGATCCGCTCATTGACCATGGACAGCTGGCCGTCGCGGCTCTGGCGGCGGGCGATGAACATGGTGCGCTGTCCTTCGATCAACTCGTCGACATTTTCAAGCCCGGCGCGCTCCGTAAGATCCTCAGGGATAACGATGTCTTCCAGGTCGTCGCGCTCGGCCATCAGACGGGCCACGGTGGTGCGGGCCTGATCGTATTGCCCCTGGACGCGGGCGTAATCGGCGAGCGCGCGGGTCTGGTCGAGGCGCACCAGGGTCTGGCCCGCTTCCACCCGGTCGCCATTGGAGACCAGGATCTCACGCACGATGCCGCCTTCCAGATGCTGCACCTTCTGGCGGCTGGAGAACACTTTCACGGTGCCCGACGAAATCACGGCGCTGTTCAGAGGCGCGGTCGCGGCCCAGGTACCGAAGCCGCCGAAGGTCACGGCGATGATGACAAGCCCGGTCGTGATGGCCGGGCGCGGATTGGTCGGCACCACCGCTTCGCCGTCCGGCGTGGTGGGCACATCCGCCTCGTCATCGCCCGGATCGAAGGTCTCCTTCAGACGGGCCCCTAATCCTGAAAACCAATCGCGCATGCTCGACTGTGGCATGGACCGCTCCGTTCTTTCGTCTCACCTCACCAAAAGTGAGCGCTACTCTAAGACATATTGGGCCGACACCATGGCCGGCCTGTCACGTTCGCGTCAGCCCGCCGGCTGAACCTTGGGCTTGGCCGAACCGGATACCGCCGTCTTTTCCAGGGTCGGCTGGCCGGGCTTGCGCTTTTGCGCCGCGCCGCCCGAGCGGGTCACCTTGGGCAGGACCTCTTTCACCGGGCCGAATTCGTCCACCTGGCCGTTACGCAGCACCAGGAGCGTATCCAGCACCGTCACGATGGACGGCCGGTGCGCCACCATGATCACGGTGGTGCCCTGGGACTTCAGGGTCATGAGCGCCCGCTTGAGCGCTTCCTCGCCCTCGCCGTCCAGATTGGAATTGGGCTCATCCAGGATGATCAATGACGGATTGTTGTAAATGGCGCGCGCCAGACCGAGGCGCTGGCGCTGGCCGCCGGAGAGCATGGCGCCCCGGTCGCCGATCCGCGTGTCGTAGCCGTCCTCGAAGCGCAGGATCATCTCGTGCACACCCGCAAGCTGGGCCGCTTCGATCACCGCCTGGGGATCGGGCTCGTTGAAACGCGCGATATTGTCCGCGATCGTCCCATCGAACAGTTCCACGTCCTGGGGCAGATAGCCCAGATAGGGCCCCAGCTCGATATGGTTCCAGGACGAGACATCCGCACCGTCGAGCCGCACATGGCCGCTCATGGGTTTCCACACACCCACCAGCAGGCGGGCCAGGGTGGATTTGCCCGCCGCGCTCGGCCCGATGATCCCTAAGGCCTCGCCGGGCTCGATCTTGAAGGACACGCCCTTGATCACGGGCTTCTTGCCGCCCGGCGGCACGCCCACGACCCGCTCCACCGAGATCGCGCCTTTGGGCCGGGGCAGCGGCATGTATTGCCGGTCTTCCCAGGTGGACAGGAACTGTTTCAGACGGCCATAGGCGGCGCGCGCCATGATGAAGTTGCGCCAGTTGCCCACCGCCATTTCGACCGGCGCGAGCGCCCGGCCCATGATGATCGAGGCGGCGATCATGATGCCTGGGGTGATCACCTGCTGCAGCGCCAGATAGGCGCCGACGCCCAGGATACCCACTTGCAGCACGGGACGGACGAATTTGATCGCGCTGCGGACGGTCGCGCCCTTGTCGCTGGCGTCGGCCTGAAGCGCCAAAGCCTTGTTGTGTTCGGTCAGCCAGCGCGCCTTGATGCCGTTCAGCATGCCCATGGCCTCGATGACCTCGGCATTGCGCATGCTGCTTTCCGCGAAATTGGTCGCCTGAATGGAATGACCGGCCGCCGTCTTCAGCGGCTTGCGGGTCAGAAGCTCGCTCGCCAGGGCCAGCGCGAACAGGACCAGGGCACCGCCCAGGGCCAAAGCTCCCAGAAGCGGATGCATCAGGAAAATGATGGCGATGAAAACGGGCGTCCACGGCGCATCGAAGAACACGAGCAGCCCGTTGCCGCTGACGAAATTGCGCAACAGATCCATGTCGCGCAAAGGCTGCGCGGTCCCTGAACTGCGGGTCTGCAGCGACGCCCCCAGCATCTGGGAGAACATGGCGTTGTTGATCTTGCCGTCGAGCTTGCCGGACAGGCGGGTCAGCACCACCGAGCGGACATATTCCAGCCCCGCCCCGGTGGCGATCAGGAAGACGGCGGCCAGGGTCAGGAACAAGAGCGTATCGACGCTCTGGGAGACCAGCACCCGGTCATAGACCTGGAGCATATAAAGCGGTCCCACCAGCATCAGCAGATTGATGAAGAAGCTGAAAAGCCCCACATAGCCGAAAATGGCCCCGGCGCCCTTGAACAGGGCTTCGATCGGCGTTTGCTGGGTCTGTTGTGCTTTGGCCGCGTTCACTGGCAATCCTCGTCACTACCGAGCCGGAAACATAGGTGCAGATGGAGCCTTGGCCCTGGTCTGTCCAGGGCGCATTGGGATGGCGGCACCCCGGCTCCTGGCGGGACGCACGCCCGGTATGCTCTGCGATCCCTGCTTGAGGCCGCGAGGCACCCGTCTTACCGTCTCATCCTGCTTTTGTTTCTCTCTGATTAGCTGAAAGCAAGCGGAAAGACCAGCGCGGGACACCCCTTCAGGCCGCTTTCCAGGCAGATCCCAGTCTTACGGATCAAGATTGACAGGCTGTTTCCCGCAACTAAGCCCCTATCCGGAAGAGTGGAAAGATCGGCCTTGCCGTCGGGCGCGCGCGGTCTTAACCATGGCGCCTCACATTTTGTAGGGACATCTTAGGGGCAGCAGGCTTAAGGGAGGCGTCTTCCGGACAGACACCCGAAGGCCGGTCAGATCGAGAGGCGGACATGGCTTTTGAAGCCGATCTTAACTTGGGCGTTATCGGAAACTGCGCATTCAGTGCGCTTATCGACCAGCGCGGCCGGGTCGTATGGAGCTGCATGCCCCGGTTCGACAGCGATCCGGTCTTCTCGTCCCTTTTGAGCCACCAGGATCCCGACGAAGAAAGCGCCCACGGCTTCTGGGAAATCCAGGTGGAAAATCTGGCGCGCACCGAGCAGCGCTATATCAAGAACACGGCGATCCTGATCACCCGTCTGGAAGACGACCGGGGCCGGGCGCTGGACATCATCGATTTCGCCCCCCGCTTCAACCGCATGGGGCGGCGCTTCCGCCCCATGTCCCATATCCGCATGGTGCGGCCCGTCAACGGCACGCCGCGCATCCGCATCCGAATGCGCCCGACTTATGATTACGGCAAAACCCTGCCCGACATCACCCAGGGCTCGAACCATGTGCGTTATGTCGGACCCAACCTGACCCTGCGGCTGAGCACCACGGCGCCCGTCACCTATGTGCGCAACGAAAGCTGGTTCTATCTGGAACACGAGCTGGCGTTCTTTCTGGGTCCGGACGAATCTTTCACCGGCGACGTCATGGGCACCTGCCGGGAGATGCTGGAGAATACCGGCAATTACTGGCGCGAATGGGTGCGCCATCTATCCCTGCCGCTCGAATGGCAGGACGCGGTGATCCGCGCCGCCATCACCCTGCAGCTTTGCTATTACGAGGAAACCGGCGCGATCATCGCGGCCATGACCACCTCGATCCCGGAAGCCGCCCATTCGGGCCGGACCTGGGATTACCGCTATTGCTGGCTGCGCGACGCCTATTACGTCGTGCGTGCCCTGAACCGGCTCGGCGCCGTCGATACCCTGGAAGGCTATCTGGTCTATCTGCGCAATATCGTCGGCGTGGCCGATGGCGGTCACCTGCAGCCCGTTTACGGCATCGGCCAGGAAAACAAACTCCTTGAAGATCAGATCGCCCATCTTCCGGGATACCGGGGCATGGGGCCTGTGCGCATCGGCAATCAGGCCTATGAACATCTGCAGCATGACGTTTACGGCCAGGTCGTGCTCTCCGCCGCCCAGGCCTTTTTCGACGAACGGCTGCTGCGTCCCGTGGGCCGGGCCGATTTCGAACTTCTGGAGAAAGTGGGCGCGCGCGCCTTCGAGCTTTACGACCAGACCGATGCCGGCCTGTGGGAACTCAGGACCATCGCGAGCATCCATACCTATTCGAGCAGCATGTGCTGGGCGGCCTGCGACCGGTTGAGCAAGATCGCCGATCATCTGGGCCTGCCCGACCGGGCGGCCGACTGGCGCAAGAAAGCCGAAAAAATCCAGACCACCATCATGATGCGGGCCTGGGACAAGGAAAACCAGAGCATGTCGGCCATTTACGATGCCTTCAAGGTCGATGCGAGCCTGATCCAGCTCATGGACATCAAGTTCCTGGAACCGGAAGACCCGATCTTCGTCAAAACCCTGGAGGCGGTCGAAAAATCCCTGCTGCGGGGCGACCATCTTATGCGGTACGCGGAAGAAGACGATTTCGGCGCGCCAGAGAACGCCTTTAATATCTGCACGTTCTGGTATATTGAGGCGTTGTGGAGCGTCGGCCGGAAGGACCGGGCGCGCGAAGTGTTCGAGACCATGCTGTCTCACCGCAACCATGTCGGGCTGCTGTCGGAGGACATTAACTTCCAAAGCGGCGAATTATGGGGCAATTATCCCCAGACCTATTCGCTTGTCGGCATCATCAATACGGCGGTGTTGCTGAGCAAGCCCTGGAGCGACGCTAGATGAACCGGCTCGTCGTCATTTCAAACCGCCTGGTCGAGCCCTCTTCCCGGGAAAAGGGCGCCTCGGGCGGTTTGGCGACGGCGCTGCATGCGGCCTTGAAGGAATACCGGGGCATCTGGTTCGGCTGGAGCGGCCAGGTGGTGGACGCCAACGACGCCAACCAGATCAAGGTGGAGGATGTGGGCGGGGTGAAAATCGCCACCATCGACCTCGATCACGACGACTACGAAGAATATTACAACGGTTACGCCAACCGCACCCTGTGGCCGCTCTTCCACTACCGCATCGACCTGACCGCTTACGACCGGGCCTTCGACACCGGCTATCACCGGGTCAATACGAAATTTGCCCAGACCGTGACCCCGCTGATCGAGCCGGAAGACCTGATCTGGGTCCACGACTATCACCTGATCCCGGTGGCCGACCAGTTGCGCCAGATGGGGCTAAAGAACCGCATCGGCTTTTTCCTGCACATCCCGTGGCCCGCCCGCCAGTTGCTCATCACCCTGCCCAATCACAAGCAGCTCGTGGAATCCCTGTTCGCCTACGATCTGGTGGGCTTTCAGACCCAGGATCATGTGGATGCCTTCCGCGACTATGTCGTCCACGAAGTAAACGGCAAGATCCTCGATAACGACCGGATCGAGTGTTTCGGCAAATCGATCCAGGTCTCGGCCTTCCCGATCGGTGCCGATACGGACGATTTCCTCGCCATGTCGAAATCGAGCCGGGCGACGGCCATGTTCAACCGCATGAAGCGGTCCTTGCGCAGCCGGCGCCTGATCATCGGCGTGGACCGGCTCGATTATTCCAAAGGGCTCGATACGCGGTTCGAAGCCTATTCGAAACTGCTTGAGACCCGTGCGGAACACCGCTCCAAGGTCCTGATGCTGCAGATCGCCCCGCCGTCGCGCTCGGACGTTCAGGAATATCAGGACCTGCGCGACCTGCTGGACAGCCTGACCGGCCGCCTCAACGGTCAGTACGCGGAAGTGGATTGGGTGCCGATCCGCTATGTGAACAAGGGCTATCAGCGCAACGAACTGGCGGGCCTGTTCCGGGCGGCGGCGGTCGGCTTCGTCACACCCATGCGCGACGGCATGAATCTGGTGGCCAAGGAATTCGTCGCCGCCCAGGATCCGGCCGATCCGGGCGTTCTGGTGCTCTCCCGCTTCGCCGGAGCCGCGGACCAGTTGACATCCGCCCTGATCGTCAACCCTTACGATCAGGACGACATGGTGAACGCTCTGCATACGGCGCTGACCATGCCGCTCGAGGAGCGTCAGGACCGCTGGGCCAAATTGTTCGAGAATGTCCGCAAATACGACGTGGTCGCCTGGCGCGATTCCTACGTGAAGGCCCTTGGCGAGATGAAGTGCGATTAGGCCCGGGCGGCTTTATTCCGGAACCAGCCATTCGACACGGGACGGCCCGCCCGCATCCAGGGTCTTTGACAGCCAGACAAGCCCATCGCGCGCCGCCGCTTCAAGGGTCCAGGGCGGATTGACCGCGATCAGGCCCGAACCCGTCATGCCGCGTCCCGGACGGTCCGCTTCCTGACAAAGCTCGATGCGCAACTGCCTGCGCATGCCCGTTTCCGCGAGGCGGGCCAGAAAGACCTCCGTCCGGTCCCGGTCGATCACCGGATACCACAGGAGATAGACGCCAGTCGCGAACCGTTTGTGGGCGCCGGCGAGACGCGCAACCACCTGTTCATAATCCGATTTCACCTCATAGCTCGGATCGATCAGCACGAGCCCGCGGCGTTCCGGCGGCGGCAGGCGCGCGATCATCAGAGCGAGGCCATCTTCCCTATGGACGGTCACCCTCTCCTTTCCATTGAAACGGCCGGACAAAGCCAGATGATCGGTGGGGTGCAGCTCGGCCAAGTCAAGCCGGTCGCCTTCCCTTTGAAAGTGCTGCAGAAAGGCGGGCGATCCGGGATAGGCCGCCGCCGTTTTTCTCAAACTGGTTAAGGCCTTTAGGTAAGCGGCGCACAGGGCCGGGCCGTCCGCCGTCAGACCATCGAACCGCCCGATGCCTTGCGCATGTTCGCCGGTCTTGTGCGCCATGGCGTCGGTCAGATCGTAAGCGCCCGCGCCCGCATGGGTATCGAGCAGATAAAGCGGTTTCGGCTTTTTCACCAGATAGTCGAGCACGAAGCTCAGCACACTGTGCTTCAGCACATCGGCGGCATTCCCGGCGTGAAATCCGTGGCGATAAGACAGCATTCAGACAGCCTGTCGGCGGCTCTTTCCCTGGGATGTGAGGCGCACGCCAGAGGCCTGCCCCGTCTCAACATACGCTTTGAGGCGGGTCATCAGCAAATCCCGCCAGCCCGCCTCGAAACGCTCCTGGGTTCTGTCGTCGAGACGCCCCAGGGCGGTATGGGTCAAGGTCAGGCGCGTGCCGCCGCAGGCCGGGGCGAGATCGAACCGCACGACGCCGCACACCGCATCGCTCATGCTCATGCGGCCTGAAAGGACCAGGCGGCTGTGGCGCTTGACCTCTTCCACCATGCCCCAGACCGCACCGTTCTGTCCGTCAGCCTGTTCCAGCATCAAGCCGCCGGGCCGGGCCTCCAGGGTCAGATCCAGCGTGTCGGGCGCGCTCATGAGATAGGGCGCGCCCCACCACCAGCCGATGCCATCGGTCAATGCGTTGAAGACTGCCGATGGCATGGCATCCAGGCCGGTCTCAAGGCCGATGGTCATGGTTGCCAGGGCGCGGGTGCGCGGATCGCTGGGAGCCGATGTCATGGAAGAGCCTTTCTGGACCGGTGAAGCCTGCTTCCTTATGACCGCCCCCACGTCTCCAGCGCTTTAACGGCCCACCGGCCGAAATTACAACCATATCATGCATCGGCTCGGAAATACCCTTCTGGATATATCGAAACCGCCCGCAAGCGCTCCATTTCAAAGTTATCGATCCATTTACCGTAAGTGCGACAGGCGCGTGACAGGCATCCCTTGCGCAACGTTCACCTGTCTACCATTTTATGCACTTGTGCCCGTCAAACGGGCAAACACGCACACACACTTAGCCTGAAAAGGGCCGCCTGATCGGAATGACCGATTTTCTCTTCACAGATGTCATGGGCACGCCGAGCTATATGTGGCTCGCTTTCCTGGCATTTGTGGGCGTGCTTCTGGCTTTCGACCTGGGCGTTCTCCACCGCCGCTGCCGTGAAATCGGCATGAAGGAAAGCTTACAGCTCTCCGCGTTCTACATCGTGCTCGGCCTGGCCTTTTCCATATGGGTCTGGATCAAGCTGGGGGAGACCGCCGCCGTCACCTATCTCACGGGCTTCGTGGTGGAAAAAAGCCTGGCGATGGACAACATCTTCGTCATCGCCGTCATTTTCAGCTATTTCGCGGTTCCCCGGAAATATCAGCACCGTGTCCTGATCTACGGCATTCTGGGCGTTCTGATCCTGCGCGGCATCATGATCGGCGCCGGCGCGGCCGTCATCGCCCACGCCCATTGGGTGCTTTACCTGTTCGCGGCGTTCCTGATCCTGACCGGCATCAAAATGCTGTTGATGGGCGATGAGCCTTATGATGTGGGATCGAACGTGGTGCTCAAATTCATGCGCCGCCGGTTCCGGGTGACGGATGAGCTGCACGGGGAACGATTCTTCGTGCGTCAAACCGATCGCAAGACCGGCAGGATCGCGCTGCATGTCACGCCGCTCTTTCTGGCGCTCATCCTTGTGGAGATCGCCGATGTGATCTTCGCGGTGGATTCCATTCCGGCGATCTTCGCCATCACCACCGACCCTTATATCGTCTACACCTCGAACATCTTCGCCATTCTGGGCCTGCGCGCGCTCTATTTCGCCCTGTCCGCCCTGATGCACCGATTCATTTATCTGAAATACGCCCTGGCGCTGGTGCTTGTCTTTATCGGCTCGAAAATCTTCGTGGCCGATATGCTGGGTATCGCGAAGGTCCCGCCGATGCTGTCCCTGCTCGTGACCGTCGCAATCCTGACGCTGGGCATCGCCGTTTCGCTGTGGAAGACACGGGATATGAAACCGCATACGGATGAAACCGTGCCGGAGCCGGGCGACATGCGCCCCGCCCGCTCCCAGCATTAGACGCGCGGGCTAACCGCCGCGAGGATCAGTTCCCTCGCAGAAGCGCCAGGAACGCCGGATTGTAGACCGTCTCGATATTGAGCTGACCGGCAAGCCCCGCCTCCCGGTGGACCGAGATCGCCTGCCATTCCTCCGACTGCGACATGGCCACGAGAGCGGCCCGGTTGGGATATTCCGCCAACGCCACTTCGTCCCATAGATCCTCGACCTCGCCGAGCGTCAGAAAACTCACATCGCCGACGAACAGGATGCGGCCGCCGTGCTTTTCGACCAGGTCCTTCACGGCCGTGCCATAGCGCTGATAGGCCTCCCGGCCCGTCAGATGGCTGTCGCGGCCATCGGCGTATTCCGCCCGCTCACGGAATTTCAGCAGATTGACCATCACGATCGGGCCGTCGGGACCTGCTTGCATCAAGCCATTGATTTGATCCTCGTTCGGTCCAAGGCGGTTGACGACGTCCATGGCGTGCTCCTCGGCGGATGACGGGTGAATGGGTTGTGCCTCCCGCGGCCGGGACTTGACGGACTATCCGGACCGGAGGATCCTTTCCTTCAGCCGTCACATTTAACACAGGTTGCCGCCATGATCGATCTTTACACAGCCCCGACGCCGAACGGCCACAAGGCTTCCGTCACCCTGGAAGAACTGGAGCTGCCTTATGAGACGCACGCCATCGATCTGTCCATCGGCGAACAGAAGCAGCCCTCCTTCCTGTTGATCAGCCCCAACGGGCGCATCCCCGCGATCGTCGATCGGGAGGCGGAGCATTTTCCGATCTTCGAGTCCGGCGCCATCATGATCTATCTGGCGGAAAAAGCGGGCCGCCTGCTGCCGACGGACGCCAAGGGCCGGTCGCTCACCATCCAATGGCTGATGTTCCAGATGGGCGGCGTCGGCCCGATGATGGGCCAGGCCAATGTTTTCTTCCGCTACTTCCCGGAGAAGATCCAGCCGGCGATCGACCGCTATCACGGCGAGGTTGCCCGCCTGTTCGGTGTTCTCGATACGCGTCTTCAGGACAACGAATATCTGGCGGGAGACTATTCCATCGCCGATATCGCCAACTGGTGCTGGGCGCGCACCCATGCCTGGAGCGGCGTCGATATCGAGCCCTTCCCCAATCTGCACCGCTGGATCCGTCAGATCCGCGCCCGGCCCGCGGCCGACCGGGGCATCAAAGTGCCCTACGACATCACCGAATTGATGCGGGGCCGCAACAGCAAGGAAGAGCAGGAAAAATTCATCGAGAATGCCCGCACCATGGTCACCACGGGCAAGGAAACGGACGAAGACGGCCAGTAGGACGGGCCGTCTTCGCTCACACCGGAAAACCGGCTCTTACACCATCTCTACGTCCATCATCTCCGGCTCGGAGAAGATGAAGTGGCTGGCATCGAGATCGTCCAGATCGACCTTGCGCAGATAAATCTCGTCCGTCTCGTTGAAGCGGATCGACACGTTCCGGCCGTCCTGCTGGGCAAAGGCGCGCAGCTCCTCGAAGGAGGTAATGTCGAAATCCGAGCAGGACAGATCGATCTGATCCTCGTCGATATCGAAGTCGAGAATGTCTTCCAGATCGTCGCCCCGGTGGAAGACGAAGGTATCGGCGTCCAGCCCGCCTTCAAGTTCGTCATCGCCGGCGCCGCCCGACAGGCGGTCGTTATCCTTGCCGCCGGTGAGGAAGTCGTTGCCGTCTCCGCCCAGCAGCGCGTCGTCACCGTCCCGGCCGAAAAGGCGGTCATCGCCCGCACCGCCGTCGGCAGCGTCGTTGCCGGCCCCGGCCTTGATGCGGTCGTCACCGTTGCCGCCGAAGAGAAGATCGTTCCCTTCCCCGCCGTCAACCGCGTCGTCACCGTCCTCACCCTGAAGAATGTCGTCGCCGCTGCCGCCGCGCATCTTGTCGCGCGCGCTGCCGCCGAAGAGAATGTCGTCGCCATTACCGCCGTTCAGCTTGTCCTTTTCGGACCCGCCGAGCAGCGCATCGTCCCCTTCCCGACCCTTCAGATTATCGCGGCCCGCCTCGCCCAGCAGCAGCTCGCTGGACTCATCGCCTTTGAGCCTGTCGCGGGAGGCCGTACCCTCGAGCACGGTGGGGAAGAGCTCCGCCAGCGGCACGTCAGGATCGAAAAGGCCGATATCGATGGAGACCGTCGCCGTCTCCGTCGTGCCGTTGCCGTCGCTCAACTGATAGGTGAAACTGTCTTCCGGCGCCGGGCTCGAGCAGAAAAAGGCCGTGTCCGGCGTATAGATGAAGGTGCCGTCCGTATTGAGCACCAGCGAGCCGTGGTCCGGCCCGGACCCCAGCACCAGAGAAACGGTCGCCCCGTCGCTCACAACGTCCGGACCGAAGCCATTGTCCAGCGTCACATCGCCGGTGATCACTTCATTGATTTGAATCCGGAACAGATCGTCCACGGCATCAAGTACCGGATCCGGTTCGTCCGTCAGCGTGATGGTGACGGTCGCCGTATTGGTGTCGCCCGTTGCTGTATTGGTTGCCTGGATCGTCAGGACAAAGACCGGCATCAGATCGAAATCGAGATCGCCTGAGTCGTTGACGTCGATTTCACCAGTATCCACATCGATTTTAAACGCCGGATTGGTGTCGTTGTCCACATCCGCATTGCCGTTGATGATGGCATAGGTGATGCCCGCATCTTCAGGGCCGCCATTGATGTTGGCGCCCACATCGCCGACATCGGTGTCTTCGGGACTCATCTCCGCGACGGAAAACGGCCCCGTCGCGGTGAAGATCGGTTCGTCCTCATTGATCCCGTCATCGGTCACCGTGATGGTGAAGGTGCCGGTGTCGGTGCCGCCCTGCCCGTCGGTGGCGGCGAAATCGACCGGGAAAATTCCGGTCGTATCCGCAGGCGGATCATAGCTGATATTGGCCAGCGCACTTTCCACCACAGCCGGATCGCCGGTCACGGTGATCGTACCGGTGCCGAGGCCCGTGACGAAGCCGCTGGACGCGCCGGTAAAGATGCCGTCCGGATTGATCAAGGTCAGCGCGACCGGATCGCCGTCCACATCGACCACGGAGAAGCCGCTCAACAGGACGGGCGTGTCCTCCGCCGTCGTCAGATTGGGGGCCGTGACCACCGGATCGTCATTGACCGGATTGACCGTGATCGAAACGGTGCCGGTCGCCATGCCGCCCGCGCCGTCATCGGCGGTGACATCGATCGTGCTGATGCCGTTGAAGTCCTGGGGCGGCGTATAATCGATCTCGGCCAGGGCATCGTCGATATCTTCCGGGCTGCCCGTCACCGTGATCGTGTCCGATCCCAGACCATTGACCGTGACCGGCACGGTCACCGTGCCGCTGAAGGTGCTGCCCGCATCGGTCAAGGTCACGGAGATGGGATCGCTATCCTCGTCCGTCACCGTGAAACCGGTGAGGGCGATCCCTGTGTCTTCGTCGGTCTCCAGACCTTCCGGCACCACCAGCACCGGGTCGTCGTTATCGCTTTCGATATTGACGGTCACCGTCGCCGTGGCGGTATCGGTGGTATCCGTGTCCGTCGCCCGGATGGTGAGCACGATCGCGCCGCCCGTCGCCGCCGGATCGATGTCGTCGGCGTCGTTGACGGTGAGTTCGCCCGTATCCGGATCGATCGCCAGCGCCGCATTGCCGTCGGCATCTGCGTTGGTGTTGCCGCCGATGATCTCATAGGTGATGCCGTCATCGGCCGGATCGCCCGTGACATTGGCGTCGATATCGCCGACCGCCGTGCCGGCCAGGCTGAATTCGGGGATCGAGAACGGCCCGGTTTCGCTGAAGGTGAGTTCGACCGGCACTTCGGCGCCGAACACGCTGATGCCGTTATCGACCCGGCCGCCCGCGAAGATCACCGGCTCGCCGTTATTGTCGGCGACCGCGACCGCCCGCGCCTCGTTCAGCTCCAACGTCGCGTCATCGCCGATCATCGAGGACGGCGTCAGCGAACCGTCGGCGTTCAGCTCAAAGATTTGCAGACCGTCATCGTCGATCGAGGCCACGATCACATAGGTAATGCCCGCGACTTCCGTCGTGGCCAGGGAGACCGCCCCTTCCAGCTTCAGATCCGGATCGTCGTCGATATTGAAGACATTGGTCAGCCGGCCGTCATCGCCAATTTCCCAGACGCTGAGCCCGTCGTCGAACACGGCCGCGACAATGGCGTATTGCGTGCCGCCGATTTCCTCGATGATGACATCGAACGCGCCGTCAAGCTCATACTCGGGCTCGTCGGAGTCTTCGATATCCTGAATGTTCGTCAGTTGGCCGCTATTGGAGACCGAGAAGACGCTCAGGCCCCGGTCGTCCTGTCCGGTGGCGACCACAAAAGTCTGTCCGCCAACGATATAAGGCTCGACCCGAACAACGCCGAACAGATTGAGCGACCCGTTGTCCTGGACATTGTCCACATTGGTCAGCGTGCCATCGTTGTTGACCCGGAAAACGCTGATCCCGAAATCATTGAACCCGGCCGCGAACAGGAAGGGATTGCCGTTGACCAGACCCACGCGGACGGCCGTGACCCCCTGAAGCTCCAGCGTATCGTCATCGGCAATGTTCTGGATATTGACCAGGGAGCCGTCGTCATTGACCTCGAAGACGCTGACGCCCCAGTCGAAGAAACCCGCCGTATAAAGATAGGTTGTATCGCCGATGGAGAACGTCTCGTTCCAGTAGGATCCGAACAGCTCCAGTTCGCCCTCATCGGGCAGATTGAAGACATTGGTCAGCGTGCCATCGTCTTCGACCTCGAACACGCTGATACCGCTGTCGAACTCGGCCGCGGTGAAGAGAAAGGTCGTGCCGCCGACCTCAGCCGTGTGCAGATGTGCGAGCCGGCTGAGCTCAAGCGTAACGGTATCGTTGATATTCTGTATATTCGTGAGATCTAGCGGCATGAGATATCCCCCAACACACCGACCGGCCGACACTCGAAAGGCATGCTCATGCAGTTACGCATGCACAGACTGTGTCGCCGGTTCCCGCCAAAACGGTCGCCACGCCATGCGGCCTTCCGGGCCCCCGAGGCGCACAAAAACGCATGCACCGTGCCCGTCTTGCCGACCTGGCCCTAATAGGGATTGCCCGTCGATTTCACCTGTAAATCTTGGCGACCCCATCACACCAATAAGTCAAAGCATATCATTAACCGTGTCCACCTTGCCACAGGAAAGGCTAGCTTTGTGTATCGGGCACAAGTTCTTGAGGATACATACAAATACTACTTGGAGGTAGCCTGCCGGTATGAGCGTTCGCCCGATGCGGCTGCAAAACCGCGCCAGTTGCGGGGTGCGGCCCGGCGACACCACACCTATAAAGCGCATCGCACCCTTGAATTAGCTTGCGTCTTGCATATCCTGTTCGGAAATGGGACAACCATGGGGCCGTGTATGGACCCCGATCATGCGCGGTGCGTAGTCAGTTGGGTCGGTGAAGGTCCGGTGATTGCGTACCAATCCCCCATGTCGCTGGACCTTCATCACCTCATCCTCCAGTCCCCATGCCCTTGGATGGGCAACGGCCTCTCAAGCCCTTGATCTTTCTCGCCCGTCTTGCGTCCAGCCCCATCTGGACGATTGCAGCCGGTCGGGCGATGCGCTTGACTGAGTCCATTCAGGATGACGCAAGGCTGGGTTCGCCATGACCGAGGAAGACCGCTTGTCCGGTCCAAGGGACAGCGCCGCAGGGTGCCTTTGGGGCTGTATGGCCAAGCTCTTTGCGTTCACCTATATGTCCGCCGTCGCCATCTCCGTCATGGTGGCGGTCCTGATCATGCTCGCGGAAAGCCAGCCCAAGGCGACGATCGTCACCAGTCAAGCCGAGCTCGACGCCCTGGCGCCGGACAGCCCCGTGGTGGCGGCCGGGCGGATCGCTCCGGACACGCCGGCCGATGAAACCGGCTTCGTCATGCGGGTGACCGAACGCCTCGATCCCGATGACGAGGATGAGGACTGGGATGTGGCGGAGCGCGCCGTCCCCGCCTTTGTCCTTGAGCTGGAAGGCGGCCCGGTTCAGGTCCAGGAAGGCTACCGGATCGATCGGGTGAGCATGGAGAACCGGATCAGGCCTGATCCGCAGACGCGCATCACCGGCCTGCGGGCGGACAGCCTTGTCACCATACGCGGTCTTGTCGCCGGCGAGCCGCCCCGCACCATCGACGCGGCTTTGGTGCGCCCCGGCGATGCGGCCACGCAATTGGCGCAAGGCGAAAGCGGCCTGCGCGCTTTCCTGGTGCCCGCCGCCATTCTGGCCGGCGGTCTTTTCTTGCTGCTCCTGCGCTTCGGCTGGCGCCGGATGACCGGAGATACCGACTGATCTTGATAAGGAGAGGCTGATGGTTCCCTTGCCGATGGGCGACGACGATGACGACAAAAAAGGTGACGGCGGCGGATGGTGGAACAGCCCCTGGTGGTTTATCCTCGTTTTCATCTTCGGTGTCGGCCTGATCATCTATATTCTGCTCACGGCACAATAGGAACACCGGCTCCGGCCGCCCGGCACCGCAAAGGATCGTCAGTCCCATGAACGCCAAAATCTGGGCCATGGAAATGGCGCTTTACAACAAGTGGCAGAACGAAACGCTCTTCGGCCTGCTCGACGCCATGAGCGATGCGGACCGGACGCGGGATCGCGGCATGTTCTTCGCATCGATCCACAACACGCTCGACCATATCCTTCTGGTCGACACAAGGCTCTGGCATTTCGTGGTGACGGGCAGTCCGCCCGATAACCCGTTCGATCCGTCCAAAAGCCTTTGGGCGGAGTATCAGAATCTGCGCGACGGCAGAACCGCTTTCGACAGCGAATTGATCGATCATTTCCGGTCCATGGCCGAGGATTGGCTCGACCAGGTCATCGTTTTCGACAGGCCGAAACTGAACATCAGACGTGCGGCGCCGCGCATGTTTTTCTGTATGCAAATGTTCAATCATGCGACCCACCACCGCGCGCAGGTCACAGCCGAACTCCATAAAGCGGGGATCGATTACGGCATAACGGACCTGCCGTTCAATCCGCTATCGCAGTTCTGAGGCGAATTCACGGTTTGGAGGACTTCTCAAGGGCCGCGCGCATGTCGCGGATTTCCTGGCGCATGGCCTTGACTTCATTGAACAGCTCGATCCGCTCGTCATGGGCCGCCGCCTCGACCTTTTCGATCTGCTCGCGGTTTTCCGCATCGTGAATGGCCTGCAGGGAATTGACGATCAGGGCAATGAAGAGATTGAGAACGGCAAAGCTCGTCACGATGATGAAGGGCACGAAAAAGATCCACGCCCAGGGATAGGCTTCCATGACGGGCCGCACGATGCCCATGGACCAGCTTTCCAAGGTCATGATCTGGAACAGGGTGTACATGGATCCGCCCACGGTGCCGAACCAGTCGGGAAAGCTGGCGGCAAAGAGCTTGGTCGCCATAACCCCCGCCACATAGAAGACAAGCAGGAGGACAGCGACGATGGCCCCCATGCCGGGCACGGCCGAGAGCAAGGCGCCGACCACGGCGCGCATCTGAGGCACGACCGACAGCAACCGCAAGGTGCGCAGAATGCGCAGGGCCCTGAGGACCGAGAACGCGCCGGCCGACGGCATCAAGGCAATCCCGACCACAAGGAAATCGAACACATTCCAGCCGCTCCGGAAGAACCGGGGTCCGAAAGCGATCAGCTTCAGGATCAATTCGACCACGAAAATGGCAAGCGCGATGCGGTCGATGATCATCAGCGCAGGCCCCGCCGAGGCCATGACCGTCTGGGAGGTCTCCAGGCCCAAAGTGATGGCGTTGATGACGATCACCCCGGTGATGAAGGTGGAGAACCAGGGATAGCCGACCAGGCGCTGTATGGCCTGGCGCATACGCAGCCAGGATGACTCGCCCCGTGCCGGGCGCGCGGCGGGGTTTTCCAGTCTGTCAGGGCTGTCGGCAAGATCCTGCGGCATGTGAACGAAATCCTGGTGTCGGCCCGGATGAAGGCGGCGCGCACCGCTTCATGTGAAGAGACTGTGCTTGAATTGTGAAACGGCGCGGTCAAATCCCGTCACGGAAATAGGGCCGGGATGGGAACCTGCAAGCCAGTCACTTTTGAGGCATGCCTGAAAAAGACAAGCCCAAAACACCCCTCTTTTTTGAAAGGATTTACCTGCGGCGAGGCAAAGGACCGGCCCGCGCCGTCGGGCACAGGTCTTCGAGCGGGCACTGCGGACAAAACCGGTCCCTTCGCCTACAGAGGGTTTGCCCGAGCCGCTTCACCAGCCAGTGATGCTTTTCCACGCGATCAGCCGACCATGTCTCAGGCACGCAGGGCATGACACGGTCATAGACATCGCTGATACCGGCCGTTCTGGCGGCAAGCCCAAGGCGCTGCATGATCCGCTGATGGTGCGTATCGATGACCATGGCTTTTTTGCACAGCGTACTGAAATTCAAGATCGCCGCCGATATCTTGCGGCCGACGCCAGGCAGGGTTTCAAGCCAGCTCAAAGCCTCGGGCACCGTGTACGCTTCCAGAAAATCGAGTGCCAGGCGTCCTTGCAGGTCGGTGATCTTCTGAAGAGAGGCTTTGAGATAGGCCGCCTTGGCTTCGGGAAAGGTCACTTGCTTGATGGCCGCACCTATCTCGTCTTCCGGCGCGTCGCGCAAGTCCTCCCAGCGCCGGTACCGGTACCGCAGTCCTTCGAAGGTCTGTAAGGAAACGGTTCCCAAGGTCCGCGCCCCGAGCATGGAGAAGACAAGCTGACTGACGGGATCGAGCAGCACGCGCCGCTTGCTCGGGTGGTCGAAATGATCGCCCAGCCGCCGGTCGACCTCTTCCAAGAGGGCCGTGTCGCCCGTATTGAACAAACCGAGTTGCACCATGGACGCAGCATCCCGCACGGGCTGGAACACATCAAGAACAAACAGGGCTGATCAACAGGCTTCAGCCCTAAACGTGTAAATACTGTGACGGGTAAACCTGTGTGATCGGCGGGCGGCGGCCACCCGTTCCGGCCTGAAGCTCCCGTCTTGGAAACAAGGGCGCGATCCAAGGGATGCTCAGTGCCCGGCCGAGACAGCCTGAAGGCCGGCAGGTTCTTGAAAAACGGCCCGTTCCAGCCGGGTATGACCGGGCGCGGCCCGTGGGCTCGCACGGTTTCAGTCCATCGTCCAAGGCTCCGCCATCAAGCGCGATGGACGCTGATCGCGTGTAGGCTTATCTGCGTTCTCCTCAGTGTAGACTGTTTCAGCGGTCTGTCTTCTTCCGCTTTCCGTGACCTGTAGCCCACAGCAGGCGGTGGATTTGAAACGGCCTGCCGTTTGTTATTGACACTGATTGCCCCTGCCCGCCACGCTTGTATGGGATATTGGGCGCTATGCGCACGAATAATAATGCGTGTCCGTCTCACCTTTTGAGATGGGGTGTTACGAAGGGTATCTTGGGGAACAGAATGTCTGAGATTTTTCGCTCTCGCTTGTTGTGCTCGGTCGCTGGCGCGACGCTCCTGCTGACGGCAACCACCGCCTATGCGCAGGAGGACGATGAGACGGCTGACGATCAGGACACACAGGTCGAAGAAACGGCCTCTGACGAAGAGACCGACACTGACGAAACCCTGTCTGAAGACGACATTCTGGAAGACCGGATGGTGGTCACGGGCAGCCGCATCGCCGGGGCTTCGGATTCCGGTGCCATCGCGGTTTCCACGATCACGGCGGAAAATCTTGAAGCCTTCGGCCAGAACTCCACGGGCGAGCTTCTCGAGAACATTCCCCAGGCCGGCTCCTTCGAAATCAATGATTCCGCAGACGGACCAAACGATGCGCGCGGCGATATCGCCACGGTCAATCTGCGCGGCCTTGGCACCGGCAATACCCTGGTCCTGCTCAATGGCCGCCGGATCACGGCGCATGGCATCAACCAGGATGTGGGCTCCGTGCCGCGCCAGGTGACGAATGTCAATGCCTTCCCTGCCGCGGCCATCGACCGGGTGGAAATCCTGCGCGACGGCGCGTCGGCCCTGTACGGTTCGGACGCGACCGCGGGCGTGGTCAACACCATTCTGACGGCGGATTATGACGGCAGCCGGTTGACTACGCGCTACGGTTTTCTGGAAGGCACCGATTTCGCCGAGTTCCAGATCGATGGCGTTAAAGGGTTCGAGTTCAATCAGGGGCAGACCAAACTTCTGCTGACCGCGTCCTATTTCACGCGCAACGGCCTGTTCGCCACGGAACTCGACGGCCAGTTCCGCAATGTGGACAAGCGGAACTTCCTCGGAAACAGTCCGTATGCCACCGCCAACAACGACTTCCGCAACACCTCGACGCGCTCGCCCTTCGGCCAGTTCCGTGTCGGTGAACTGGTCGGCGGCGTGTTCGAGCCGATCGATGTGGGCGATCTGACCGCCAATGACGGCGATTTTCATGTGCAGCCCTGCGGCTTCTCCGGCACCCAAGTGGAAGTGGGCGCATCCGACCCCCGCGTCGGCTGCGTCGGTCTCGATGACGGTAATCTGAACGCGGATTTGCGCTTCGATTTCAACAGCTATCAGCCCGTGAATTCCTTCGGCGATGGCCAAGAGATTTCACTGGACAGTTTGAGCCGGGACGGACGGCAGTTCATCTCCAGCGCGGACCGGTTCAATTTCTACAGCCTGATGGAGCACGATTTCGCGAACGGTCTGGAAGCCTTCGGCGAAGTGCTAGTCTATCATTCCGCGACCACCTCGAACCGCGCCGCCCAGCCCCTCGACGACGGTCTGGCGTTCATCGTCGTCCCCAGACAGAACTTTTGGAACCCGGTCGGGCCGATCGGCAGCCCCAACCGGGTGGCGGGCATTGATGCGCCGGACGAAGGCCTCGACGTGCTGATCTCCCGCTGGCGTCCGACCGAACACGGTCCCCGGATCTTCGAAGTGGATTCGACCACTTACCGGGTGCTGGGCGGCGTGCGCGGCACGATGTGGGACTGGGAGTGGGAAAGCGCCGTCGGCTATTCGGCGAATTCGACCACGGACCGCTCCGGCAACCGGATTTCCAAGGAAAAACTGTTTCAGGAACTGTCCAAGACGACGCCGGATGCCATCAACCCGTTCGGCGGGCCGAACGCCAACTCGGAAGAACAGCTCGACCGGATCCGGATCGATGTTGAAAATGTGGGCAGAACCTCCCTTTTGACCGCCGATTTCCGGGTGTCGAATTCGGATGTCTACGATCTGTGGGCCGGTCCCATCGGCGTGGCCGCCGGTATCGAATTCCGCAATGAACAGTATGAAGAGGATCGCGATCCGCGCCTGGACGGCTCGACCCAGTTCGTCAGCGGCACCGGCGATCTCTCCGACCGCTCCGATGTTGTGGGCGTGAGCCCAACGGCGGATTCGGACGCGGGCCGCAACGTCTATTCCGCCTTCGCGGAAACCCTCGTGCCTTTGTGGCGCGGCAATCACGACTTGTTCGTCAACGAACTGAATCTGCAAGGCGCGGTACGGGTCGAATATTTCGACGATATCGAGGATGCGGCCGTCAGCCCGAAAGTGGCCTTGTCCTGGTTCCCGATCCGTCAACTGAATTTCCGTGCCGCCTACGCGGAAGGCTTCCGCGCGCCCAATCTGGTGCAGCTCAATCGGGGCGATATCAGCCGCCTCAATCAGGGCGACGAAGACTTCTGGCGGGCCGATGTGACCGGCGATCCGGACGACACCGGCGAGACCTTCCGGGCCTCGGTCCGGCGCTCCAACCCGGATCTGCAGAACGAGGACACCGAGACCATCGTTCTGGGTACGGTGCTCGACCTCTCCGATACGTTCGATGTCTCCTGGATCGACGAACTGCGCTTCAGCGTGGACTATTGGCGCTTCGAACAGACCGGCGTCATCGATAATTTCGGCGTGGAAGAAGCCCTGGCGCTCGACTTCCTGCTGCGTCAGGAAGGCTCCTTTAACCCGGCGGTCGTGCGCGCAGGCGTGACGGAAGCGGACCAGGCCGCCTTCGATGCCTTCAATGCGGATAATCCGGACGATCAGCGCGAGGCCGCCGGTGTCGTCCTGTTCGTGGACGATCCTTACATCAACCTGGACAGTCAGGAAGCGGACGGGTTCGATTTCGCCATGCAGGCCGATTTCGATATGGGCTGGCTCGGGTCCTTGAGCCTGTACGCGGAAGCCACCAAGCTGATGACACTCGACATCATCCGCAACGAGCAGCTCCAGGAACTTGTCGAAAACCCGATCTTCGCGGGCGAGTTCGATGCGCTGGCCGTCGACCGCATCCGGCTGAACGGCAATCCCGAATGGCGCGCCTCGGGCACGGCCCGCTGGCGCAATGGCCCCTTCGGCGCGGGCATGTCGGTGCGCTATGTCTCGGGCTTCCTGGACACCAGCGCCGATCCGGATCTCAACGACGATGGCCGCCCGGATTTCTTCCCCGTGGAGAGCTATACGCGGTTCAACACCTATTTCGACTATCGCTTGGGGGTCGGTCCGGCGGATCCGCTGCGCATCCGGTTCGGCATCAACAACATTACGGATGAGCGCCCGCCGCTGGCCGATGAATCCCGCGGTTTCTTCACGCAAGTCCATTCCGTACGCGGACGGGAGTTCTATCTTCAAGTGCGCGGCATCTTCTGATCCGGACAGGGATCACCAGAAGGGGCGGCAGACATTGCCGCCCTTTTTCTATGCGGACGCAGTCTAAGGAAACGCTATGACGCTCTATCAGCAGATATCGGTGCGCGCCCTTCTTCTCCTCGCAGGCCTCTTTCTCTGCCTTCAGACGGCCCTGGCGCGCGAACCGGCCTTCCCGCCCGGCGCCAGCCAGTTCGTCTTTTCAGGCTGGAACGAGACGGAGCTGACAGTCCAGGTCGCGGCCCCCGGCGCCATCACCCCTGAGACGCCGATCGTCTTCGTCATGCACGGCAACAGCCGGAACGCCGATACCTACCGGGATAACTGGCTCGATCTTGTGGCGGAAAACGACGTGCTCGTCATCGCGCCCTGGTTCCAGCGGGATCAGTTTCCGAAGAATACCCAATACAATCTCGGCTGGGTTCTCGATGAGGACGGGAGTCTGCGGCCGGAAGATCAGTGGACGTTCTCCGCGCTCGACCCCTTGTTCGATCATGTGGTGGCGCGCACCGGATCGGCGCAGACAGGCTATGCCCTGTTCGGCCATTCCGCCGGATCCCAGTTCGTGCACCGCTTTCTCTATCACAAGCCCGAAGCGCGGGTGCACCACGCGATCCTCGCCAATGCGGGCTGGTACACCATGCCCGACCGGGAACAGCTCTGGCCTTATGGGTTGAAAGGCACATCGGTCAGCGATGATGCCTTACGGGTCTTTTACGGACGATCCGTGACCGTCCTCTTGGGCGATCAGGATACGGATCCTCAAGGCCGCAGCCTGCGGCGCACGCCTGAGGCCATGCTGCAAGGGCCCCATCGCTTTGCCCGTGGGAAGACGTTCTACCGCGCCTCTCAGGCGAAAGCGGACGCCCTTGAAACGCCGTTCAACTGGACCTTGCAAACCGTTCCGGGCGTCGATCATGACAATGCCCGCATGGCGCCGCCGGCCCTGCAGGCGATCCTGAAAGCGCTTGCCGGCCGGGACCGGGAGTGATGCCGACGGCGCGCTGGCCCGCCCTGAGCGCTATCGGTTTGGTGGGCCTAACGGCGTGCGCTTCCGGCCCGGAGAAAGCGCGGTATACGGATTGCCTGTCCAGTCCCGTCACGGTGACCGCCGACTTCTCCGGCGGCGCGTTTGCCTCCTGCCGGTTCGACGGCCGCCATTACCGGATCCGGATCGAACCGGAAACAACGCCGATCAATCCCAGCCCCTGGTATGCCTTCGATCTGCGTGCGTCCAGACCGCGTTCCGCGTCCATCGTCCTTTACTATGCCGACGCACGCCACCGCTATCGTCCGAAACTCCGTCAGGGAACGGACCCATGGCAGATCGCGCCGGGGCGCGTGCGCCAATCGCAGGACGGCAAGACGGCCTGGTTCACCGTCAAGACGGGCCCAGACGGTACGCGGGTGGCCGCACAAGACCTTTTCCCCGTATCACGGCACGAGGCGTTCATGGCCGCCATGGCGCAAAAGCCTTTCGTCAGCCGCTCGGTCACCGGCCAATCGGTCGAAGGCCGGCCCATTGATATGATGCTGTCGCGCGCCCAAGACTCGGGCGCCCCCTTGATCGTCATTTTGGGCCGTCAGCATCCGCCGGAAATACCCGGCGCCTTCGCGCTTGAGGCTTTTGTGCGCACCCTGATGGACGACACAGATCTCGCACAGCGGTTTCGCCAGCGCTACACGCTGGCGGCCGTGCCATTGCTGAACCCGGACGGGGTCGAGGCCGGTTTTTGGCGGCTCAATGCCAATCTGGTGGATCTGAACCGGGACTGGGGACCGTTCACCCAGCCGGAAACCCGCGCCGTCCGGGACAGGCTTGCCCGGTTCGAGGCGGCAGGCGCAGGACCGGTCGCCGTCATGCTCGATTTTCATGCCACAAGACGCGATGTCTTTTATACGCAGACAGATGATGCCGGACTGAGCCCACCCAATTTCGCACGCCACTGGCTGGCGCGGCTCGACCGGGCCTTGCCGGACTATACGCCCCGCCGCCGGGCACGGCTCGATTCCGGCGCGCCATCCGCGAAAACCTGGTTTTTCCGGAATAAGAACAGCCATGCTATTACCGTGGAATTCGGGGACGAGACGGAGCGCCGCGTCATTGAGGATCTATCCCGGCAGGCGGCTTTGAGTTTCATGGCGGTCCTGATGGAGACCGCCGCCGGTGCGGCGTCTGCGTCCCAAGGGAGAAACTGACCGGATGAGGAGAAAGCCGTGAGCGATGGTGTGGCAGAAGGCAGGGCGCTTTATCAAAAGATCGGCCTGGCGCTCGGACCGGCTCTCAGCCTTGCGGTGCTGTTGCTCTTCACTCTAGGCATCCAGGGGTGGTCCGAGACGGCGGACACAGAGCTGGGCTGGCCCGCGATCGCGACGGCGGCCGTCGCGGTTCTCATGGCCGTCTGGTGGGCGACCGAAGCGATCCCGGTGCCGGTGACGGCCTTTCTGCCCCTCGTGCTGTTTCCGCTTTTGAACATTCAGGGCTTTCGCGACACAGCCGCCCCTTACGCCCATCCGATCGTCTATCTGTTCCTGGGCGGATTTATCATGGCGGCGGCGGTCGAGCGCTGCGGTCTGCACCGGCGCATCGCCTTGGCGATTTTCGACTGGGTGGGAACCGGCGCCCGTGGCCTTGTCGGCGGCTTCATGCTCGCCGCCGCGGTCATCAGCATGTGGATGAGCAATACCTCCACCACCTTGATGCTGTTGCCCATCGCCATGTCGGTGGTCACCCTGATCAACGAGACCGTGCCCTCCTTGAGCGAGACCGAACAGCGCAACTTCAACACGGTGGTGC
Source organism: uncultured Alphaproteobacteria bacterium (assembly GCA_964612085.1). GTDB lineage: Bacteria > Pseudomonadota > Alphaproteobacteria > JAJFIK01 > JAJFIK01 > CAZTCJ01. The sequence continues at coordinate 8,592 of CAZTCJ010000008.1, read as the reverse complement.
TTCTGGGCCTGGCTTATGGCGCCACGATCGGCGGCATGTCCACCCTGGTCGGCACGCCGCCCAATGCGTTCATGGCGGGTTTCATGGCGGACACGTATAATGTGGAGATCGACTTCGCCCGGTGGATGCTGGTGGGCATTCCCGTCAGTGTCGTCATGCTGCCTTTGGCGTGGCTTTTGTTGACGCGGGTTCTGTTTCCCGTCGATTTCAGGACGAGCGACGAGACGCGCCGGCACCTGCAGCGGCTGCGGGTGGACGTGGGCACCATGTCGGTCGCGGAACAGCGCACGGCTTTTGTTTTCCTTCTGCTGGTCGTGGGCTGGGTCTTCCGCCAGCAGATCGTTCAGATCCCCGGATTGTCCATGGTGACCGACAGCGGCATCGTGATGCTGATGGCGGTGCTTTTGTTCGTGGTCCCGGCGGGCGGCGGCACCAAAGGCGCGCTGATGGCCTGGCCGGACATGGCAAAGCTGCCCTGGGGCGTGCTGATCCTGTTCGGCGGCGGCCTGTCTTTGGCCTCGGCGGTGTCCGGATCCGGCCTGGCGCTCTGGCTGGGCCAGCAATTGGCGGGGCTCGGAGAAATTCACATCATCGTGCTGGTGCTGGCCGCCACAGCCCTGGTGATTTTCCTCACGGAACTGACCAGTAACCTGGCGACGACCGCGACCTTTCTGCCCGTCATCGCCGCCATTGCCGTGGAAACCGGCCAGGATCCGCTTGTGTTCGTGATCCCCGTCTCCCTGGCGGCCAGTTGCGCCTTCATGCTGCCCGTGGCGACACCGCCCAATGCGATCGTCTTCAGTTCCGGACATCTTTCCATACCGCGCATGGTCAAGGCAGGCTTCTGGCTGAACGTGACCGGCGTCATTCTGCTCTCGATCGTCGCGCTCACCCTGGCTCCCGCCGTCTTCTGATCCGGCATAAAAAACACGCCCGCAGACACCTGCGGGCGTGTTCCGGTTCGTTCCGTGCAGAGAGGGGCTGTTACACGAAAGCGAAGCCATCTTCCAGCGGCAGTTCCGCGCCGCTCGCACCGATCTCGAAGACCGTTTCGACTTCTTCCTGGCTCAACGCCTCATCGAAGATGGCGATCTCGTCGAGCTGGCCTTCGAAGAAATTGACCAACGGATCGACGGAGAGATCGTCAGACCGGCGCTGGCTCGCCCCGAAGGTGAAGGCCTCCTGGTTACCGAGAAGACCGCCGGTGAAATCGGTCTCATCCTGAAGAACACCGTCCACGAACAGTTGCAGGCCGGTTTCCTCACCGAAGTTCACCACGACGTGATGCGCCTCACCGAAGCTCAAGGCCTCGCTTTCCAGCTCGAAGCTCGCCTCGGTGCTCTGCAGGCGGACTTCAACCCGGCCGTCATTATCAAGCTCGATGTTCAGATGACCGCCATCGTCGAAACCGAGCGAGTCCTTGGAGACAAGACCCTGATAGCCGGCCTTTTCAGTGGAGAACCAGAAGCTCACCGCGCCGCTGCCCAGCTCGAAGTCGCTGGAATGCGCAACCACGGCGAAATCATCGACGCCGTCGAACTGCAAGGCCGGACCGGCAATACCGTCCGCCACGACAGCAGCGCCGTTCTCCAACGATCCGTCATTGTCGCCCGCGATATCGGTCAGCGTGTCGCTGCCCACATCGCCCGTCGCCGGATAATAGGCAACCGGAGCAAAGGCGTCCCCATCGTCACCGTCATCCTCGAACGCGAAATTGGCTTCCGTGAAGGTCGGCAGAGCGGCGATGGCGTCCTCGCCCGTCAGATCCGTCAGGGCATTGAGGATGGTGAGGCCTGCTTCGCCATCGGCCAGATTGGCCGTGTGGACGAGCCGGTTCAGGTTCAAGGCCGAATTGAAGTAGACGAAGAAGCCTGCGCCGTCTTCCTCCACTTGCTCGCCAATCAGGCGGGCGGCGGAACGGGCATTGAACACCGTGTCCGGATTGTTGTCATCGTCCGCATCCTGCAGAACGATCACATTGGCATCGCTGCCAGCCAGATCTTCCGCCAGAGCATTGGCGAAGGCGAGATCGCCGTCCACACCGAAGTCAGCGGCATTGAGCAGGAAGCGGTCCTCGGCAATGGAGAAGTCCGCGATCTGATCCGGACCCGACCCGAAGGACGTGCCGTCGAACGCCACCGTATCGGCACCCTCGCCAAGGGTGATTTCATCGGCCCCTTCCCGGCCCCGGATAATGTCGTCGCCGCCACGGCCGTTCAGCACATTGACGCCGTCATCGCCGCTGATCACATCGCCGGAATTGCCGCCGTTCAGATTTTCGATGGAGATCAGAACATTGATGTCGTCACCGGCAATGACCCGGCCTTCCGCCAGATCGGCATCGATTCCGACGACCGCTTGGTTGAACAGGGCAAGATCCGTACCCAGACCGCCATTATAGACATCGTTGCCCGCGAAAGCGTGGAACACGTCATTACCGCCCCGGCCCTGCAGAATATTGTCTTCCGCATTGCCGAACAGGCGGTCGTTGAACGCCGTGCCGATGACGTTCTCCACGTCGATCAGATTGGCCTCGAAGGTGATCTCGCCGCCGCCGACGGACTCGATGTTCCGGATGAAGCCGTCCTGGCTCAAGCCCGGCGCAGCGATGCCCGCGAAAGCCTCATCGAGATCGACGAACACGCCTTCCGCGAAACCGGAGAGATCGACCGTGTCAACATCGCCCGCCACTTCGAACTCAGTGCCTTCGAAACTGGTCGAGCCCGGAGGAAAGCCGGCATCGCTGGCAATATCCACGACCACGGGGCCGTTGGCTCCCGCCGGCGCATTGTGGAAATGCAGTACCGTGAGTGTGTCTTCCGTCACACCTTCAACCGAAAGCACCAGGTCATAGGTGATGACACCGTCCGGCGCCACATTGAAGGTCACCAGGCCTTCGCCGGTGGCGTCCGTAACCACGGGCGGATCCTGCACTTCCTGGTCGCCGTCAAGCGCGGAAACGAAGGTCACCTCGCCATAGCCGTTGGCGTCGCGCTCATCCTCGACCAGTTCGAGCTGGCCGCGCACTTCACCGGCGGGGAAGGCCGTCGAATGCACGTTGAAATAAATGTTGCCCGCCAACGCTTCCGCGAGAATTTGGTCAGCGGTCACAGCTCCGTTCGGATCGGTCACGACCACATTCGAATTGGTCAGTACAAAGCCGCCGGTGCCGCCATCGAAGATATCGCCTGCATCGATGGTGTTGACGACCAGACGGTCGCGGCCCAAACCGCCGTCCACGGAATCCGTGCCCGTGCCGCCGATCAGGGTGTCGCCGCCGCGCCCGCCCAGGAGCAGGTCATCGCCCGTGCCGCCGTCGAGCACGTCACGGCCGCCGCCGCCTAGAAGGACATCGTTGCCACGGCCGCCCAGCAGAATGTCGGCGCCCAACCGGCCGCTCAGCCGGTCATTGCCGCCAAACCCGAAAACCAAGTCATCGCCAAACCCGCCGGTGAGGATGTCGTCGCCCTCGCCGCCACGCAGAAAATTATCAAAACTCATCTGACCCAACCTCCTGTATTTTCAAGTAAAGCGCGCTCAAGCCAGACAATTGGCTCAAGCGCGCCAGCGTGGAGATGCCTCGGAAAAAACACGCCCCGCGATCTCCAGCCGTTTGAAAACACTTCATCGCCGGATTTATTCGCTCCAGCGCGCCAAAGGACGCCAAAGATCCGATGACACATGCGTGAACACACAAAAGTCGCAGGATCTGCTTGCCAACCTGGGGCATCGCGCTTACACAGCAGTCCTTCGTATTTGTTAGGAACGGGGCAAAAACGCTCCCATGGGCGCGCGCAGTGCACATAGAGAAGCCGTTGGCGAGGGCTTGAAACCGCTCTTGCCGCGCCTTTGGCGGTTTGGTCTCTCGCTGACGGGCGATCCATCGGCTGCGGACGATCTCGTCCAGGCCACATGCGTGCGCGCCCTGGAGCGCGCCGACCAGTTCGAGGGCGGAACCCGCCTCGATAGCTGGGCCTTCGCGATCATGGCGTCGGTCTGGAAAAACCACATACGGGCCGAGACCGTGCGCCGCGCCTCGGCGGATCTGGATCAGGCCGCCTCCATCCATAGCGACTTAGGCGCGAACGCGGAACAATCGGCGCTGGCCACGCAGGTTCTGGACGAACTTCAGAAACTGCCCGATACACAACGCATTACAGTCGGTTTAGTCTATATTGAGGGACTGACTTATAAGGAAGCGGCCGAGACCCTGGGCATACCGATCGGCACGGTAATGAGCCGGCTGGCCTCCGCCCGCAGGGCCCTGGCCCATTTGAACAGCGACGCCTTCCCCACCGACAGCAGGGGGGGCCACGAATGACGCAGACACCAGAGAATACCCGGTTCACGGATGCTGATCTTCTGGCTTATCTGAACGGTGAGCTGGACACGGAGACGCATGCGCAAATCGAGGCGGCCCTGGAAGAGGACCGGGATCTGGAAGCGCGTCTGCTCAGGCTCGATCCGCTCGCCCCGCCGCTCGAGCAGGCATCCGATGCCCTGGCGGCCGTCACGCCGTCCTCCGACGACCTGGAACCGCTGCTCGACAGCGCGGTCGAAACGGTCGACTTGGAGCATCGCGGCAGCATATCGCCGGAATGGTGGCTGATGGCCGCCAGCATCATCATCGCCTTCGCGCTCGGTGTCTTCATCGACGAGATCATCCGGGAAGAGACGGGTCCCGTGATAACGGCCGAACGCCCGGTCCCGCCACCCTCCGTATCGGAACCAACGCCCGAGCCCGCAAAGCCTGAGCCCGCTCCGGCCAAACGCGGCTGGAAAAAAGCCGTCGCGGACTATGCGGAGCTTTACGGCCGCTCGACCTTCGTGAACGAAGAGCCGTCCGAGGCGCAAATCGCCAGCGACCTTGCCCATGTGGAACGGGAGCTGGGCCTGCCCTTGCCGCAAAGCGATCTGACGGTGGAGGGATACAGGCTGGCGCGCGCGGAAATTCTAAATTTCAACGGCATGCCCCTGGCGCAGATCGCCTATCTGGGCGAGAGCGGCGAGCCGATCCTGCTCTGCATCATCAAGAGCCCCAAGGCCGCCACGGAAAAACCGCCTGCCCCTGCCGCCATCAACGATCTCAACCTGATCGGCTGGGACAAGGACGGCTTCGGCTATGTGGTGATCGGCAAAACGGAGCCGGACCAGATCAAGGCCTTGTCCGATGTGCTCTACAGCCGCCTGATCTGACGGACTTAATCCGCCCGCTGCAAGTGGCAAGTCCGGCGGTCCGATTTTTTCCGAACCGGCCGATCACAATGAGTTTTACGGCCTTTTTTCCTGCCTCAACCGAATAAAACGGCGTCTCAGGCTGTTCTCTCCCGTCGGATACGGGAAGGGTCCCCCATGCCCCGGATAATCCGTTTACGGCGTTACGGTGACCGTCTCAAGACGGTCAGCCTAGGCCTTATTTTGCAGGAGATCGATCATGACTATCATCGGAACGGCAGGCGATGACATCCTTAACGGCACTGACGGGAATGACACAATTCGCGGCCTGGAAGGCGCCGATCAGATCACGCTCGGCGCAGGCGCGGACACGGTCGCATTCGACGCCACATCTTTTGGCAGCGGTCCGGACCAGATCACGGATTTTTCAATCGCGGACGAACGCTTTTTGCTGAATGCAGCCGATTTCGGCGTGGACGGCGACCTTCTCTTCACCAACGCCCTGGCCGAAAACCTGGCCGGCAGCGATGCCAATGTCATCGTACTGCAGGATGCGGATGACGATAATAATCCGGATACGGTGTTCAATGCCCGCTCCGCCGCCCGCCTGATTGGAGAACAGGTCGAAGACGCCGGCGCTGGCTTTTTCGTCTATTTCAACTCCGCGTTCGATCTCAATCGCCTTGTTTTTTCAACGGATTTGTCCGATGGCGAAGCGGCCTTCACGGTTCTCGGCGCTTTGACCGATCTGACGGGTCAGGATGCGATCGATGCCCTGCCCACGTTCACGGCGGCGAATTTCGCTTTGGAATTCACGGGCGATGACGGCAACGATGTCTTGACCGGGTCCAGCGGCGATGACGTGATCGATGCCCAAGGCGGCGATGACCTGGTGCGCGGACAGGCCGGAGCCGACGACATCACGCTTGGCGACGGCGCCGATACGATCGCGTTCGACGACACGTCCTTCGGCTCCGGCCCGGATCAGATCGCGGATTTCTCCATCGCCGAGGACCGCTTCCTGCTCGACCCGGCCGATTTCGGCGTGGACGATGACCTTGTGTTCGCGAATGCCCTGGCTGAAGATCTCACCGGCAGCGATGCCAATGTCATCGTACTGCAGGATGCGGACGATGATAATAATCCGGACACGGTGTTCAATGCCCGCTCAGCCGCGCGCCTGATCGCCGAGCAAGTCGAGGAGGCCGGTGAAGGCTTCTTCCTCTACTTCAACTCCGCACTCGATCTGAACCGTCTGGTCTATACGCCGGATCTCTCCGACGGTGAAGCGGCGTTCACCATCCTCAATGCCCTGACGGATGTGACGGGCCAGGACGCGATTGATGCCTTGCCCGCCTTCACGGTCGACAATTTCGCCTTCGAAATTTCAGGCGATGACGGCCGTGACCGGTTGCGCGGCGACGACAGCGATGACGTGATTGATGGCGGCGGCGGCAATGACCGTGTGAAAGGCCGTGACGGCGATGACACCATCTTCGGCGGTGACGGGGACGACCGGATCAAAGGTGGCGACGGTGACGACACGATCTTCGGCGGCGCGGGCAACGACGTAATCCGCGGCGGCCGTGGGTCGGATTCCCTGTTCGGTGAAGATGGCGACGATGTGCTCACCGCCTCAAAAGACGGATCGCTGCTGGACGGCGGTGCCGGCAACGACCTGCTGAGAGGCGGGAAAGAGGCCGATACCTTTGTCTTCAATGGCGGTGAGGATGTCATCCGCCGGTTCGACGAAGATGAAGACACGATCGATCTCAGCGCGTTCGACACGAGCTTCGACGCTATTCTTGCGTCTGTGGAAGAAAGCCGGAAAAGCGTCACGCTGGATCTGGGCGACGGCAACACGCTCGACATCCGGGGCCTCGATCTCGATGATCTGAGCGCCGATCTCTTCAGCTTCTAAGACCATGCTGTGCCGGGCCTTGCGAGGTCCGGCACATTTTCGTCAGTATCTATACTGAAGACCGGCCCAAACCTTGGTCCGGTCGGCGGGACCCGCGGCCTGGCCTTCGAAAAACGCGGCCATGGCTTCGGCGCTCACGCGGTCGGTGATCGCCAGATTGAGTTTGGCGTCGATTTCCCGGCCCAGATCGACGTCTCCTTCCTCGCTATCGAAATCATGATAAATGATGGAGGCGGAAAGTTGTTTGCCGAACGGCAGATCGCGCCAGCGCGCGCCTACCTCTCCGTAGCGGTCCTTGATCCCCGCTGCAGGCGTCACCAGAAATGCATCGGCCCGGCCTTGAAATTTCGCCAGGGTGCCGAGGGGCGTCGAAAACCCGACCGCGCCGTCCCCGCCGAGAAACTCAAAGCCCCCCTTGGCGAAGACCGCGCCCGTATCGGCACCGCCCGCCACGTGGAAATAATTGAGATCGATATCGCCCGCATTCTGCGCATAGTCCGTCTGGAAAGCATATTCCGCTTCATACGGAAGGGTTATCTTTTCGCTCACTGGGATCCTGCCGGTGGCGCGAGCGCCGATCGTCCGGGTGGATTGCGCGGGCGATTCGTCCAGATCGAGGTAAAGCGCATAGGCCGACAGGGTTTGACCGGGCGCGAAGGTCCAGTCCACCTGGCCCACATGGCTCTTGCTTTCGAATTGGCCCATGGGGCTTTCATTGCCGAAAATCCGCTGGACCTGGTCGATGAATACATAAGTCAACTTGACCGGGCCCAGGCTGGTATTGGTGACGCGGGCAGCATCATAGGTCTGCTCATTCTGCCGGAAGCCGACATTGCCGACAAAACGGGCATTGTTCAGGATGATCCGCTGGCGGCCGATCGTGACTTTTGTATCGGGAAGACCGCTATAGGTGATCTGAGCCCGGTTCAGTTCGATACCGTCCGGATCCGGCACGACCGGAAAGGCGGTCCGCCCGTTCGTGGTGCTGTTGAATTCATCGACACCCACATCGGTCACACCTTCCAGCTCCAGCAAAAGCTTGAGCCCGAAGACTTCACCGCTTTCAAATCCCGCCCGCCCCCGAAGCGTCACCGCCTGGGCATCGTTGGGAAACCCTTCCTGGTTCACGAATTCATAGCGCAAGCGCAAATCCAGGATCGGTTTGGCGTCCTTGAAAAAGCTGTCCACAAAGTCTTGCGCGCCGGCGCTTTGTACAGAACACAAAGCGAGCGAAAGGCTTACGGATACCATCCATGCTGTTCGCGCCAGACGGCCCATCGCCTTCCCCTTCATACTGCGCCATAGATTTCACATGACCATAAGCAAACCGGACAGTACCTGCAGGTCACAAGTCTTTGATCCCGCACATGGTCTTTCTACAGAAGATACCTGTATGAAGAAGACATGGCCAGCAGGCACTATCGTCTGAGCCGTGCTAAAGCATCCAGCCCATAAGGTGATACGAAAGGATCGGGAAAAAGGATTGGTTGCGGGGG
>CAZTCJ010000007.1:0-84241 GCA_964612085.1 uncultured Alphaproteobacteria bacterium | reverse complement strand
TTTCATTGGCTTGCGCTACGGCCGGCGCGGTTTAGCGCCGATCCTCGCATGAAGCGGGCTCAAGGCTGCATATCGTGCACACGGTCCTGGGGCTGATGCCGTTCACACCGAAACACCGGTCATCGCGCGGACCCGGGCGCGCACAGCCCGCAGGCTGGCGTCATGGATTCCCATCTCATCGAGATGATCCACGGTGCGGTCCAGATAGTCCGGATTGGCGCCCGACCGGCCGACCGCGCCGGCCACGATCTCGGCCTGCGCCTCGATACTCAGCATACCGGCATATTGATGATGGGTCCGGTCCACGACGAAGGTCAGCGCGGCGGGCGCCGTGGTGCCGCTTTCCAGGAGCCGGACCGGCGTGAACACATCGCGGTAGACCGCCGTGACCTGCTCGCGCTCCTGGAGATAGCGATAGGCCGCGGGCCAGACCTCGGGCGTCACGCGAAACGCCACGCCCCGGCAGGAGCCGCCCCGGTCGAGCCCCAGCACCAGACCCGGGCGCTCCGGCGTGCCGCGATGGACATGGCTATAGACGCAAAAGGCCCGGTGATAGCCGTGCAGCCGTGCCTCCTGGCGCTCGGCATACTCAAAGCCCGGCCGCCACATGAGCGAGCCATAGCCGAAAATCCAATGATCGCCGTGATCCGCCACCATCGTCTCCCGTGGGTGCCCGCGTCTGGGATTGCCGTCCCCTTGCGCCTATATTGGCCTTAACACCGGCCTGTGAACCCCCGATCCGGACCCGATCCATGCGTTATGCGATACTCGCCGCCGTCCTGGCCCTGCTGGCCGCCGCCTATACGTGGCTGTGGTTCGACTCCGCCGCCCGGATCGAACGCGAACTGGAAAACTGGGCCGAGGAGCAACGCGCGCGCGGCTGGACGGTCGAGTATGACGGCCTCAAAGTCGATGGCTATCCCTACCGGCTCCATGCGCGCCTTGCCAATCCGCGCCTGGCGCAAAAAACCGATACCCTGGCCTGGTCCTGGCAGGGCGAGGCGCTCCATGCCCATGCCATGCCCTACAACATCACCCATGTGATCATCGCGGCCGAGGGCGTGCAGAACGCGGTGATCAGCGTCCAGACCGATGCCGGCACCGTGACCGAGCGCCTGTCGGGCATCGCCGAGACCGCGCGGGCCAGTGTGGTGTGGAGCAAAGGCCTGTTCGACCGGCTGGCCATCGACATCCAGAACCTGGAGGGCACGCGGGCCTCCTCGGCCGAGCCGCTCGATGGCGGGCTCGTGCGCACCCATGACGAGACGCTGCGTGTTGAGCGCTTCCAGATTCATTCGGCCCGCAGCTGGCCCGAGACTGAATCGGACGCAGCGGCGCAAGGCGGCGCCCATCGCTTCGCGGTGCGGGCCGACCGCATTCAGTGGACCAATCATCTGATACCGGGCCTTGGCGAGACCATCGCCCGGGCCGAACTTCTGACGATCCTGACCCGCCTGCCCGAACGGCTGGTGCGCAAGCGCGGCTTTCTCGATGACGAGACCCTGACCGCCTGGCAAGCCGATGACGGAGAGGTGCAGATCGAATCCATGATGCTGGATTGGGCGCCGCTGCGCCTGTCCGGCACCGGCACGCTGAAGCTCGACAGACGCGGCCGCCCCAAGGGCCGGATCGCCCTGCGCACCGAGGACCCGATGGGCGCGGTCGCGGCGTTTTCGCAAGGCGCCAGACTGGACGATGACATGACGGCGGTGCTGCGCGGCGCGGTGCAGATCCTCACGGCGCTCGGCGGCGAGGACGACGGCTCGATGACCCTACCGGTCAAACTCAAGGACGGCCGGGTCCACCTGTCCAGCGTCGAAGTGGCCAAGGTGCCGTCGCTTTATTCGGCCCGCTGACCGGCATCGGCACCGCGCGCGGTGAGCCGGATCGGATTGGCATAAAGCCCGATGACCATGGTCATCTGAATGCCGCTGTCCCGGTCCTGGCCCATGGCCGCGAGCCGTTCGTCCGTCGACGGATGGGCGCCCTTGGCCTCGTACAGATGAAGCCGCGCCGGGCTGTCGCCGGCCTCCAGGCGCGACGCGATGCAGGTGACCTGAAAGCCGTGGCTGGCCAGCCGCGAGTCGATCCAGGACCGGCTGACTTCCGGATCGGTCACGACCGAAATCAGCGTGGTGTCATCGCCCGACGGGTCCGGCGCCACCCGGGCCAGCACGTAAGCCGGTTCGGCGGTCTGCACCCCTTCGATGAGAAACGGCAGGCGCCCGACGATCCGCGGCGCCCGGGCCTGGGCGGTCATCAACGGGCGCCACCAGGCCGCCTCGTCGTCCTCCTTGGCCGGGACCGGCATCAAGCCGACCGCGCCATCGGTTTCGGCGACCGCGCGCACCAGCCGGACCGGATTGTGATGGATTGTGATGGGGCTCAAAAACCCGTAATGACCGCGCGCCAGATCCCACAGGTCGGTGTCCTGGCGCCCGCTATAGACATGCAGGCTCAGCCCGGACTCCAGATAGAGATTGGCGTTGATGAGTTCGCGCCAAAGGCGCAGAATCACGCTCGGCGGCAATGCCCCTTGATGGCGGGCCAGGAGACGGCGCAGGATGATAGCCTCGCGTCCGGGCCGCATGAAATCCGACACGTCCCCGGACTGCTGTTTGAGACGCGCGATGGGCTCGGCAAGGCCCGCGCGCTCCATGATCAAATCATGCAGCTGGGTATCAATGGCATCGATCCGCTGACGCAGATCATCAAGACTGGAAGGCGCCGCCATGCGCAAACCCCGGCAAGAGGACCATTCCATGACCCGTCCGCCCCGTTCCGCTCCGCATCGCGACGCATCGGACGGGCGCCCGGCTCATGAACACCAAGCGGTCAGCTTACCTTATTCGCGCCCCGATGCGACCGGTGCCGGAACCCGTCTTGGCGACGCCTCGCCGCGCATGACCGCCGACCACCTGTCCCTGGACGCCGGCACGACCCTGGGGCCGGTGACCATCGCCTATCAGACCTATGGAACGCTGAACGCGGAGCGCAGCAACGCGGTTCTGGTGTGCCATGCGCTCACCGGAGACCAGTTCGCGGCCTCGGCCCATCCGCTGACGGGCAAGCCGGGCTGGTGGGATCACATGGTCGGCCCCGGCAAGCCCGTCGACACCGACCGGTTTTTCGTGATCGTGCCCAATACGCTGGGCGGCTGCATGGGCACGACCGGCCCCTCCAGCCTCAACCCGGCCACCGGGCGCATCTATGGGCTCGATTTTCCGGTCATCACCATCGCCGATATCGCGCGCGCCCAGGCGCTGCTCATCGATCATCTGGGCATCGATCAACTCGCGGCGGTGATCGGCGGGTCCATGGGCGGCATGCTGGCCCTGGAATGGGCCAGCGCCATGCCGGACCGGCTGCGCATGGCCATGCCCATCGCCGCCGCGGCGCGCCATACGGCGCAGAACATCGCGTTTTACGAAGTGGGCCGTCAGGCCATCATGGCCGATCCCCATTGGCATGAGGGCGCCTATACCGATTATGGCGTGGTGCCGGAAAAAGGCCTCGCGGTCGCGCGCATGGCCGCGCATATCACCTATCTGTCCGGCACCGCCATGGACCGCAAATTCGGCCGCTCGCTCCAGGACCGCGCGCGCGTGTCGTTCACCTTCGATGCCGATTTCCAGGTCGAGAGCTATCTGCGCCATCAGGGCCGCAGTTTCGTCTCCCGCTTCGATGCCAACAGCTATCTCTACATCACCCGGGCGATGGATTATTTCGATCTTGGGGCGGCCCATGGCGGGCGCCTCGCCCTCGCCTTTGCGCACACGACCGCGAAGATCCGCCTGCTGTCCTTCACCAGCGACTGGCATTATCCGACGGCGGAAAGCCGGCTTATTCTGGATGCCGCCCTGGAAGCCGGGATCGACGCGGCCCATGAGGAGATCGCCTCCGACAAGGGCCACGACGCGTTCCTCCTGGATGAACCGGAAATGGCCCGCCTGATCAGCACCTGGCTCGATGACGCGCTGTAGGGATCCGCAAGGGCTCTCGTCGTTTCTGAGCACGCGCTCCGGGCGGAGATCCGCGCGTACAGTTTCTGAGCGCGCGCTCCTGGACCGAACTCAGTCGCCGGTGCGGGCCACCCGCGCGGTACACCCCCCGGCCGTCCGTGTGCCGACCGGTACCGGCGACGCGCCGCGCCAGCCGCGCCCCGCCAGATCGGCCACGGGTTTGAGGACCGGGAACCGCTTGCCCCGGGGCGTCGCGATGACGCGCTTTGACGCTTCGATCAGCAGCACGCCGCCGAAATGCTTCCAGAACCGGTGACCGGCATTCTCCCAGGCCGCCGCCGAGGTCATCAACGGCCCCAGGGCGAAGGGCGGGACGAACAACGCCCAGTCCACCTGCTCGGTCTGAAACATACAATCCTTCAGCGTACGGTCCATCTGCCCCTGGCTGAACGGGCGGCCATGGCCGAACGGCGTGCTTTCGGACCGCGCCCACAGCCCGCGCCGGTTCGGCACCACGACAAGGATGCGCCCCTCCGGCGCCAGCACCCGCCAGATCTCGCGCATCATCTGGCGCAAGGCTTCGCTGTTCTCCACCTCATGGACCATGAGCACCCGGTCGATACAGGCATCGGGCAGCGGCAGCGCGGTGTCCTCGACCAGGGCGGTGGACGGCGCCTCGCCCAAAGGCCAGGGCACCACGCCCTGGCAGGACGGCATGAAACCGATCACCCGGCGCGCGCCGTCCCGGTAGGACCGCAGATAGGGCGTCGCATAACCCAGACCCAGCACATCGAGCCCATCGGCATGGGGCCAGATCGCCCGGATGCGCCGGCGCACCAGACGGCGCGCCATCTGCCCCTTGGGGCCGGCATAAAAATCCCGCAGCTCAGTCACATCCATGCTCAAGGCTTCCACCACGCGATTCTGCAATCACCGAGTCTCCTGATAGGTTGGTGCAAAGTGCCGCCGCCACAAGAACGGCGCAAGGCCGGCCCGCGCGCCATCGCCGGGCCGATGAGCCATTGGTCCGGCGGCAGTCATCTTCTCGCGACTGGAGACTGGACGATGAACATCGAACTCGTGCCCTGCCTGAGCGACAATTACGCCTACCTCATCCGTGACGACGCCGCCGATATGACGGCCGTTGTCGATCCGGCCGAAGAAGAGCCGGTGGCACGGGCACTGGAGGCCCGCGGCTGGCGGCTGACGCACATCCTCAACACCCACCACCATTTCGACCATGTCGGCGGTAACGAGGCCCTGAAACTGCGCCACGGCGCCACGATCATCGCGCCCCAGGCCGAGCAGGACCAAATTCCGGCGGTCGATGTGGGCGTCAAGGACGGCGAAGTGTTCCCGCTGGGCAATGCCGAGGTCCATGTCCTGTCCACGCCGGCTCATACGGCGGGGCATATCTCGTTCCACATCCCGGCGGTGAGTGCCGTATTCGTGGGGGACACGATGTTTTCCATGGGCTGCGGGCGGCTGTTCGAGGGCACGGCCCAGGACATGTGGCGCTCGCTGTCCAAGCTGATGACCCTGCCCGACGACACACGGGTCTATTGCGGCCATGAATACACCCAGTCGAATGCCCGCTTCGCGCTCACGATCGATCCGGGCAATGCCGATCTGAAAGCCCGCGCCGCAGAGGTCGAAGAGCTGCGCGCCAAGGGCCAGCCGACGATCCCGACCACGCTCGGCCTGGAAAAGCGCACGAGCCCGTTCCTGCGCGCCGCCGATCCGACGATCCGCAAGACGCTGGGCATGGAAGGCGCCGAAGACTGGGAAGTGTTCGCCGAAATCCGCCGGCGCAAGGACACCGCCTGATGACCGCCGACGAGATCATCGCGCTGCTGGGACTGGAGCCCCATCCCGAAGGCGGCGCATTCCGGGAGATGTTCCGCGACCCGGAGGGAACCGGCGGACGGGCCGCATCGACAGCGATTTATTTCCTGCTCAAGGCCGGCGAAGCCTCCCGCTGGCACAAGGTGGACGCGGTCGAGGTCTGGCATTGGTATGCCGGGGCACCGCTGGACCTGTCGATTGCCGACGGTGTGGGCGCGGTGGAGCGCCTTACCCTGGGCACCGATCTGGCCGCCGGGCAGCGGCCGCAGGGGATCGTGCCGCGCGGCGCCTGGCAGGCGGCCCGCAGTCTTGGCGATTACACACTTGTGGGCTGTACGGTCGCGCCGGGCTTTGAGTTCGCCGGGTTCGAACTGGCGCCCGAGGGCTGGGCACCGCAAGGCGCCTAAGACGAAGAAGCCGGACCCCGGCCCTCATGCACGCACGGGCTCGAATGGCCGCGGTCGTACCAGGGCAGATCGTCAGGATGCTCAATCCACCGATAGGCGGTCGAGACATAAACGACGCTGTCCGGCTTGCGCATATCGGACGCCGCGAAGCAGCCACCCGAAACGCCGAATTCATCACTGCCTTCGACGGTCCAGTACACGGTCGATCCGCAATCGGGGCAGAAATGGAAATGGTAGACCGTCCCCATCGAGCCGGTGCGGGTGAAAATCTTGGGGCTGCCGTGGCGGGCAAGGATCAGCGAAGCGGCGTAGTAATGGCTGACCCCAAATGGAGCACCCGTACGCCGCTGGCAATCGATACAGTTGCAGATGACGATCTCGTCGCCGTCGCCGTCACACTCTATGGCAATGCCACCGCAGCAGCATTGCGCGCGCCGGATCATCATGGGTCTCAATTGCCCCCGATCGGCTGGGAGACGGTCATGATCGGCAGGCGCGGGCTCGCCGGCGGCGGGCTCTGACGCTCCACCGGGCTCAAAAACCGGACGATGGTCGAGGCGCCCGGACGGCCCGCATTCTTGGCCTCGCTCACATAGCGCACATAAAGGGTGGTCGGGCTCCGGCTGAGACCGACCCGGTCACTCTCGATAAAGCGGATGCGCTTCAGATCCTGCCAGATATCGGTCCGCATCGCGGGCTGGCGGGCAATGCGCGCAAACGCCAGGGCGCAGGCCTCGATGGCCTCGAACAGCACATCGGCGCGCATGACATCGTCGCGATAAAGATCCCAGTCGGCCTCGAAGGCAATCGGCCGGCCCAGAGCCGCGGCGATATTCTCCGCCATCAGATTGGCCTCACGGCGCAGGGCCGACAATTTGGCCGGGGCCCGCTGGCTGCCCAGGGGCACGCCGTGGCTCGCCCGCTCCAACGGGATCCCGTACATATTTCCTTTGGGGTAGTAGGTCGCCGCGCCGAAAGTCGTCACGCGCACCACAGTATCGCCGTCGGCGTCTTTCAGCAGAATGTCCCCGCGTGCCGCCGGCACCGCTTCCAGGGCGATCACATCGCCTGAGCGGTTGAACTGGATGCGCGGTACCGCCCCGGTGCGGTCGAGCACAAAGCCCACCGACCCATCGCCGCTCATGTAATAGGACAGATGATGGCCGGTGCGCTGATCGGCCTGTGCGGTGGCCATGGTCGCCGCAAAGGCACAAAGAAAAAGGGAAAACAGCATCGAGACCGGCCGATGCCATGGTCCGGTCTCCTGGCGATGTCCGGTCTCCTGGCGATGTCCGGTCTCCTGGCGATGGTCTGTCGCGCCTGCTGTCATGCTGGTCCTGTCACCTCTGCTCGCCGGATCCGCGCGGGCTTCGAAAGCCCCGCCGACCGGCCGTCGCGATCACCCGTGTGCCAAATCTGAACAATCGGCAAACCGGTTTAAAGACCCCGCCGGAACCAAGATGGATAGTGCCGGAGCATTCAAGCGACAGTGTGTCCCGTGCGTGACACATTAAGGCGAGGTAAGGGCAGGACGCACCGGTTTCTGCCGCATCTGCGCCCAGATCCGGCCTTGCCCCGCATGGCCACAACAGAAAAACCGGCACGATGGCCCGCAAGGACCGTGCCGGTTCTCCCGATCAGCAAAAATGATGTCCCGGATCAGCCGTTGGCGATGTACTGGCCGCCATTGGCGGTGAGCACCGACCCGGTGACAAAGCCGGCCTTTTCGTCGGCCAGGAAGGTCACGCAATGGGCGATCTCGTCGGCGGTGCCGAGCCGGCCCACGGGAATGGTCGCGATGATCCCGTCAAGCGCGGCCTGCGGCACGGCGGCGACCATATCGGTGTCGATATAGCCGGGCGCGATGCAGTTCACGGTGATGCCCTTGCGCGCGGTTTCCTGGGCGAGTGCCTTGGTGAAACCGATCACGCCGGCCTTGGCGGCGGAATAGTTGGTCTGGCCCATCTGGCCTTTCTGGCCGTTGATCGACGAGATATTGATGATGCGGCCGAAAGTCTGCTCGCGCATGGCGGGCAGCACTTGGCGGGACATGTTGAACATGGAATCCAGATTGGTGCGCATCACCGCCTGCCACTGGTCGAGCTCCATTTTATGGAGCATGGCGTCGCGGGTGATGCCCGCATTGTTCACCAGGACAGAGACAGGCCCAAGCTCGCTTTGGACCTGCGCGATGCCGGCCTGGCAGGCCTCGTACTCGCAGACATCCCATTGATAGGTCTTGATCCCCAGCGCTTCCTCGCACGCCCTGGCGGCAGAGGAATTGCCGTAGAATGTGGCGGCAACCTTGTATCCGGCTTCCCTCAGCGCCTGGCTGATGCCGAGCCCGATGCCTCGGGTGCCCCCGGTGACCAGTGCGACTCTTTCCATGTGCGACCCTCCTTCACGGCTTCTGACAGTTTTTCGATATGTCCCCCGCCGGACCGGCGGGAAGCCTTCACCTCTGAGACTTCACCTTAAAACATGGCGCGCGATCCGAGCCATGCCGGGGGACATGCTGGCACAATGCCCGGATTCGGCATCGCGAAAGCATTGATCGTGAAGATGATAAAACGATCAGAGCACCTTACCTAGACGTTTGCTGGAACTGTTCTAGCCCTTTCGGATCCCTATCCCAGCCCGCTGCCATCTTTTCCGTCCCGTCAATTTGGGTTAGTAATGATGCAGAAGGAAAAAGCGCGACAATTTGTCGAGGGCCATGGGCCGGGCTTCGCAAAATCCCGTCATGGCCGACGCGCTGGAGCGAAGGATCGCGGCACTCGCAAGCAGCCGCAGCAAAAAGCCTCCCCCGCGCTTGAGCGAAACGCACTCTTTGCAGAAAAGGCAGGCGTACCGTGCCCGGAAAATCCAAAGCCACAGAGGGCCCGATCACAATCAAGAAATACGCGAACCGGCGCCTCTACAACACGGCGACGAGCAGCTATGTCACGCTCGATCACCTGTGCGAAATGGTCAAACAGGGACAAGACTTCAACGTCTACGATGCGCGCACCAATGACGACATCACGCGCTCCGTCCTGACCCAGATCATCTTCGAGGAAGAAAACAAGGGCCAGAACCTACTGCCCATTCAATTCCTCCGACAACTGATCGGCTTTTACGGCGATCAGTTGCAGTCGGCCGTGCCCCGCTATCTTGAAGTCAGCATGGAAGCCTTTGCCCGCAACCAGGAACAGCTGCGCAATCGCATGGCGGAAACCTTCGGCGGACAGACATTCAAGTTCTTCGAGGATCTGTCGCGCCAGAACGCAGCTCTGTTCCAGGACACCTGGCTTGAAGCCTATAAGCGCATGATGACCTTCGGCGCGCCCATGGGCCGGGATCTCCCCGGCAGCCATGCCGCGCCGTCCGCGCCGTCCGCGCCGGCAGCCAATGGCGCTGCCGACGAGGAGCCCGAAGCGCCTTCGGATGCGGAAATTCATGCCTTGCGCCAGCAGATCGAGGCCATGCAGCAGCGCCTGGACGAGATGGACAAGCCGGGTCAGCCCAAGAAGAACTGACGGCGTTCGGGGCTTGAGTCTTTAAGCAACCTTCACGGACTGTTTCAGGCCCGCGCGCTTGCGGGGCGGCTTGGGCTGCATCTCCGGATGGCCGATATAAAAGCCCTGCAGGAAATCCACCCCCATTTCATTGAGGATGGCCACGTCCCGGGCGCAGCCGACGCATTCAGCCACCGTTTCCAGATCGAAATTCCGGGCAAGCGCAATCAGCGTCTTGACGAAAAACTGATCGTTCTTGTCGCGCGCGATATTACGGATGAACGAGCCGTCGATCTTGACCACATCGACGTTCAGCCTCTGGAGGTTCCGGAACGAGGTGTAGCCCGCGCCGAAATCGTCGATGGCGATCTTGCATCCGAAAGACCGCAAGGCCGCGATGAACTCGCAGGAGCGCTCCAGATCCTCGATGGCGGAATGTTCGGTGATCTCGATGGCGAGACGGGGCGCAAGCGACCGCTCGGCCTGGATCTGCCCCAGATAGCTGGAGAGCCACGAGATCTCGACGGCCGCCATGCTCGACACGTTCACGGCCAGATGCAGTTTCGGGTCTTCTTTCAGGCGGGACAGCGCGCCTTCCAGCACGCGCAGATCGATCGACCGGATCAGGCCCAGCTTCTCCGCGACCGGCACGAAGGACGCCGCCGGGATCAGCTCGCCCTCCTCATTGAGGATCCGCGCCAGACACTCCCACTGGGCGACCTCGCCCGTCTTGGTGCAGACGATTGGCTGATAGGCGAGCTTGACCCGCCCTTCCCGGATCGCGGACAGGACGCAGTCGGCAATCCCGGCCACATGTTTGCGCTCGGATGCGCCGGAGGCCTGGGTCACCACATGGGCATCGCGCCCGCGATGGCGGGCCCGGTCGAGCGCCATGGCCGCCTCCGCCATGACTTCCTGGCTGGTTCCGGCGTCTTCGGACAAATGCAGGCAGCCGATGGAAACCGACGCCTCGATCTCGCCCGCGCTCGTCGTCACGGCCGTGCCGCGCACGCAATCCCCGAGACGGTCGATGATGCCGGTCATCTCGTTGGCGCTGCACTGGGCGAGCACCATGCCGAATTTATTGCCCGAAATGCGCCCGATCGCATCGCCCGGGCGCAAGGCCTGGGACAGGCGCAGGCCGACCGCTGCGATCATCTCATCGGCGGCCTCGAACCCATAGGTCTCGTTGATCACCCACAGATCGTCGATGCCGGCGACCAGATAGGCGCAGGCTTCCCCGCCATGCCGCACACGGATCATCGCCTCGTTCAGGGTCCGGGTCAGCTCCGTCCGGTTCAGATGACCGGTCAGCTTGTCATAGGTCGCCAGATAAGACAGCGCCGCTTCCCGGATCTTGCGCTCCGTGACCAGACGAACCACGCCCGACATGCGTTCGAGCGTGCCATCGGACCCATGGCGGCAGACGCCGGTTTCCTCGATCCAGTGCGGATCGCCGTCCCGGAGGATCTGATATTCTATCGTGAACTGAAGATCGCGGCCGGTGCCGGAGTGTACCGCTTCATTGCGTCTTTCCGCCGCTGCCGGCAGCGCGTCCCGGAAAGCCTCGCCGGTAGCGGGACAACAGCCCAATATGCCGGCCGTATCGCCTGACCAGGACAACCGGTCGTCCTTGAGCGACCAGTCATAAACCGCCTGCCCCGATGCGGCGAGAACCCTGAGGACCGGATCGGTCCGCTCGCCTCGATCGGACGCCATGGCTTGCTTTTTCTTTTGCCTGACGGACACGTTCGCCTGCCCCAAAACTGATCAGTACCTGCCAGTTTAGGAGACAGGGCTTAAGGAAGCGCGAATCGGGGTTGCAGAGTGTCTCGTTGAGGGTGTGCCGCGCCGGGACAAACGGTCGCCGGTCCGGAAGGCGCCGTCAAAGCGCCGTTTCGCACCGGTTTCGCGTCTAAAGAGGGGATTTTCTCCCGCTTTTCTTAGAAAAGCGCTTCCCACCCTTCCCGGCCTCGCTCTAAAAGGGGCCCCACACGCCGGACCCGGCGTTTTGGGGAGACAACCATGTTCTTGAGAAACCTTTGGTATCACGCCATGCCCGGCACGCGGCTGAAACGCGGCACGGTGGTGCACCGGCAATTGCTGGGCGAACCGGTTCTGATCGGGCGCAAAGAGGACGGCGCAGTGTTCGCCATGCGCGACATCTGCCCGCACCGGGGCGTGCTGCTCTCCAAAGGCCGCGTCTACAAGCCGGGCGATACTGTGGACGGCACCCCGATTTCCGACATGCAGGTCGAATGCCCGTATCACGGCTGGCGTTTTCACACGGACGGGCGCTGCGCCTCGATCCCAGCGCTGACGGCGGACCGCCAGGTGGATGTGGAGAAAATCTGCATCCGGAGTTATCCGGTCCAGGAGCGCCAGGGTCTGATCTGGATCTACATGTCCGACAAGCCGCTCGACGGCGCGCTGGCGAAGGGTCCCGAGGACCCCGCTTTCGAGGCGCCGGAAATGCCGGGCGTCGGCGAGCGCCCCCCGGCCATGCAGTTTTCCATGACGTTCAATTCCTATATCGATCATGCGGTGATCGGACTGATCGACCCGGCCCACGGCCCCTTCGTGCACCGCGCCTGGTGGTGGCGGACGGGCAAGTCCATGCATGAGAAGGCCAAGCATTTCGCGCCGACGCCGCGCGGCTTTTCCATGGTGGCGCACAAGCCGTCCAAGAATTCGTTTTTCTACAAACTTCTGGGCTCGGACATCACCACGGAAATCACTTTTCAGATCCCGGGCATCCGGACCGAGTTGATCCGCTTGGGGAATAATGCCATTTGCAGCACGACCACTGTGACGCCGATCGACGATGCCCATACGGAAGTCACCCATATCTTCTTTTCCACCCTGCCCTGGTTCTCGGTCGCCAAGCCCATGCTGCATGCGTTGGGCCGGGTGTTCCTGAACCAGGACCGCAAGGCCATCGCCCTGCAAAACGAAGGGCTGACTTTTGATCCCAAGCTGATGCTGGTGGGCGATGCCGATGCCCAGGCCCGCTGGTATCAGCGCATGAAAAAGGCCTGGGCCGAGGCGGCGGAGGCCGGAATCCCGTTTCAAAATCCCGTCACGGACGAAACGACCTTGCGCTGGCGTAGCTGAGTAACGAAAAAGGCCGGTCCCGCAAGACCGGCCTTTCCGTTTCCATAATGCGCGTCAGGCTTAGTTGTCGCCGTTGAGCGGCACGAAGCCCGCGCCCGCGCCGCCGACGCCGATATCGCGGCGGGAGGCGACGATGGTGATGGTGAAGCCGGCCGTCACGTCGAAGATCGTCATCAGCATGATGATGAAGAAGGTCGATGTGCCGAAGCCTTGCAGCATGATGAATTCAACGAGGCAGACCACGAACAGGGCCATCGACAGGGAGTGGTTGATGATCGAGGTGCCGCTGGTCTGTGTGGCCCGGATCACTTCCAGGAACAGCGTCGCCAGACCCAGCATGATGAGAATGTCGCTGATGCTGAGCGTCCAGATGTCGCCGGACATCAAGGTGATGTCAAAGCCGCGGGCCAACAGGTCCCTGACCGGCTGGGCGCTTTCCGTCTCCCCCATGAACATGGGGCCTAAAAAGGCAAGCGCATTGTACAGAATCACGACAAGCGCGATCGCCGGAAACGCGACCAAGCCGCCCTGTCTAACCGTAGCCATGGTGTAATCCCCTCTAAATGAGCCAAGTCCCGATGGATTTTACACGGTTTTGGATGCCCAGAGAACGCGGAACTGCGCAGCGACCCGGCATCAATCCCCTTTTAAGCCGTTTGCGGACCGGGAAAAAGCCCGGATCCCCTTGATCCGGCAGTCAAACGGCCGCCCCTGGCAATTCCGGGCCGTTAATTTGAGACCTCTTCGTCCAGCGTCAGGCCCTGGCGGCGGCGCCAGCGCTTGATGGCGTAGCGCGCACCGATCATCAGGCCGACCCAGGCCACGATCAGCGCGGCGATGGCAACCAGGGTGACCACATTGCCGTTCTGCACGAAGGCCTGCAGGCTCTTGCCGACAAGCGCCACCAGCAGAATTTTCGGCGTAATGCCGAGCCCGGTGCCGATCAGAAACTTCAGATAGGAGATGTGGGAGACGCCCGCCGCCATATTGACCATGATGGCGGGTCCCGCCGGCACCACCCGCACGATGGCGCTGGTGGCGATGCCATGGCGGCCGATGCGTTCGGAAAACTGGTTGCCGCGGCTGCCGCCGAAGCGGCGCAGCAATTCCCCGCCGAAGAAATGGCCGAGCCAGAACCCGACGCTGGAGCTGGACATGGTGGCAATCCAGGCATAGGCGAAGCCGAGCCAGGGGCCGAAGGCGATCACCGTCGCGCCCACCAGCAGAAACTGCGGGATGCCTGCGAAATTGAGCAGGATATAGGCCGCGATCACCAGGAACGGCGCCCAGGGAGAGGCTTGGGCCAGGCCGATAAGGGCGGAGAGATCCGGATTGCCTTGCGCGTCGCGCGGCAGATCCGACGCCAGCGAGGTCATGACGACGATCAGCGCCACGACGGCGGCGACCACCAGAAGCGCCCGGCCCACCAGAAGGATGAGGCGGCGCTGGTCGGGATCGTCGAAGCGCGACAGCAAGGTCGGCCGGGGCTCAGCAGAAGGCTGTGTTGTCATTTATGGTTCCATCATTTCGGGATGCCGATCCCGCTCAAGACCCGGACCGCTGTGCTGGATCGTCGGGGCCCGTTTCAGGCGCCAGGCGTTTCACGAACCGGCGCAAAACAACCATGGTCACAATCCAGAACACCAACAAGGCGGCAAGTCCAGCGGTCAAAACAAAGCTGAATCTGGTCTCCAGGGCCAAGACGCCTTTTGTAACCGCGGCAATAAACGCCAATTTTGGGGCAATCCCGAGTCCCGTTCCAACCAGAAATTTCCAGAAACTGATATGGGACGCGCCGATCGCCATATTCACCATGACGGCGGGCGCGGTCGGCACCTGCCGGATGCCGAACGAGGTCAGAATACCGCGCCGTCCGGCCATTTTACTTAAGGCGTTGACCCGCTCGCCGCCATAGGCCCGCACCAATTCGCCGCCCGTGAACCGGCCAAGGGCGAAACCGCCCGCCGCCCCGATCATCGAGGCGGCCCAGGACACGGCAAAGCCCGTCAACACCGTGCCCGCGACCACCGTCGCCCCCGCCGTCAGGATCATCAGCGGCACGCCCGCCACATTGAGGATGCCCAAGACCAGCACCATCAGGGCGAGACCCCAAGTGGAATCCCGGGCCTGGGCCATGATCGCTTCGATGCGCTCGCGCAGATCGCCCTCGCCCGGCGCGCTGAGCTGCAGCCAGACGACAGCGACGAGGGCCGCCAATACGGCAAATGCGACCCCGGCGCGGATCAGAAGCGGCGCGAGGCTTCGGGAAGGCAGTTTTTCTGACATTTCAAAAGGGGAGCCGTAAACCGAGCCCCAGTTCATTAAAGTTCCGTGCGTTTACCCGGCAGATGACAGCGGTTATTCAGCCAGATCACGCCGATAATATCGCTCAAAGAGACCAAAAGCCGGTCCAGAACACCGTATTTTGATTGCCCGTGCATCCGCTGGCGGGCGTTCACGTCGACAAAACCGATGGTAAAGCCCTCCCGCTGCATCAAAGCGGGGATATAGCGGTGCATATGGTCGAAATAGGGAAGTTTCAAAAAGCTGTCCCGATAAAACGCCTTAAGGCCGCAGCCGGTATCGGCGGTGCCGTCGTTCAGAAGCTTCGAGCGGATGGCATTGGCGAGCTTGGAGGCGGCCTTTTTCATGGCCGAGTCCTGGCGCTTCACCCGCTTGCCGGAGACCATGCGCTGGACATCCGGCGCGGACGGATCGCGCAACGCCTCAAGCACTTTCGGGATATCGGCCGGATCGTTCTGACGGTCGCCGTCGAGGGTCACCACGATGGGCGCGCGCGCCGCCAGGACGCCGGTGCGGATGGCGGCGCTCTGGCCGCAATTCACGTCATGGCGCACCACCCGCAGCATGGGAAAGCGCTCGCGCTCGGCCAGCAACTCCTCGACCGTGGAATCCGTGCTGCCGTCGTCGACGAAAATCACCTCAAAAGAATCTTCGCCCTGCAACGCGCCGTGAATCTCTTCCAGAAGCGGCACCACATTGCCGGACTCGTTCATGACCGGCACGGCCACGGAAACGGACGGCGCGTCATCCGGCACAAAGCCGGCGTGGGGCGCATGCTGGACGTCATCACTGGTAATCGGCTGGTGTTCCATGGACTGGTCTATCCAAAAAAATAAAGCCTCGGGCCGCCCTTCCCTTCGGGACGGGCCGGATCCCGGCGCATTCCCATATCCTGAAAAGAGGATCCCCCGATCCCGCCCCGTCCTGGGCCTTAGGCGATTCGACGGTACTCAGCGTTCTATCCCATGGGGGCAAGGCCAAAAGCAAGCGTTGTGAACCGGCGCTTTTACTTGAACATCTGGTCGAGCACCACCTCGATATAGGGAATGAAGCGCTCCATGACGAGGCCGCCGACACCGGTCACGATCATGCCGATGAGCGGCGAGAACAGTTGATTGGGCTTAAGGCCTTCATGGATCTCCGCCGCGTTCTGCTGCCACTGGCCGATCTTGGCCTGTTCCACCACCTCATGTTCCAGCGTGTGGAAATAGAGGAACAGGTCGTCCACATAGGCCGTCAGCCGGTCCCACATGGGCAGATCACGCTTATGGTCGGCCAGAATGGCGAGTTGGGCGTCATCAAAAGCGTGTTCCTGCATGCCGAACAGGCCGAACAGTTCCTGACGGCGTTCCTCGTCCCCGCTGTAGTGGTCGTTGATCAGCACCACGAGATAGTTCTCGAAATAAGGGCTGCGCTTGACCATGCGGCAGATCTCATCCACCAGGCTCTGGCGCTGCCAGTCCCAGCGCGTGTCGTTGCCGAGGGCCTCCGAGAGATCGCGCAGCCATTTGCGCCGCCACTGATACCGGCTCTTCAACAGCGCCCCATGGACCGACGAGCTGTAGATGAACGGCAGCACGCCGAAAATGCCGAACAGCGCGATCGGCAGCCAGCCCAGATCGTCGAGCGTCGGCAGGAAGGGCACATATTGAAGGGCGGCGTCGCCGAACAGAAACACCGGGAAAACCAGCGTCACCGAGGTGGCGAGCGACAAGGGCAGCATGCGCGAGAGCAGATAGCCCCGCACCTCGCCGTCGATCAGCCGGTTGCACAGCCCCGCGAGCTGAGTCGGCACGGTCAGGAGGAAGCCCGAGATCGCGGGAATGGCGAACAGGAAGATCGAGACCCGCGCCTGGACGTCTTCCGAGTCCAGATCGGTGCGGAACGAGGCCATCAGCGCCATGTAGAAGGCCCAGAACAGCACCGCAATATTGAGCATGGAAAAGGCGGCCGTGATGCAGCCCACCGCCAGGTTCATATGCACCTGGGGCATCAACTGGACCTTTTCCCGCTTGGTCTCGTCATTGAGGCCGATCAGGCTGTCCACCACCAGGAAGTAGATCTGGGAGACGATCCAGATCCCCGCCACCATCACCACATATTCGAACAGGAAGCGGCCCGTGAGGATCCAGAACAGAACGATGTAAAGGACGGTGACCGGCAGCACGGTGATCGCCTGGCCGACCGCCGAGACCCCTTTGGTACCGCTGGTGCCTTCCTGAACGCGGGTGACGATGGTGCCGATGGCGATCAGCCCGCCCAGGACAACGGCGGCGTAAAGCAGCGTGGTCCACAGGTTGAACTCGATCACGCGATCCGCCTGATCGGCCACAAGCCTCAAAAACGACCACTCAAGGTCGAACAGCTTTTCCATCGTCCACGCCCCCTCGCACAGCGCCGCCGCCGTCCTGTTGTCCCGTTCGCGAGTCTGGCTTGGCGTCCCCGCACAGGCAAGTCCAATCAAACGCAGGCCATGCGCTTGAACCGGCGGTGCCGGAAAAGGCCCGCCCCAAAAGCCGAGACAACCCCTCGCGGTTCGGCTAGGCTCCCGCGCAATCCGTAAGCAAAGGCAGTGATTCAAGGGGTTTTAGGCATGACGCCCCCAACCGCAACGCAATCCGCTTCTCGCCCCGCCGTCCGGGAAACTGGCGCCAGTGCCATCTGGGCGTTCATCAAGCGCCACCCGCGCGCCATGCTCGTTGCGCTTTGCCTGACCATGTTCCTGCCGGGCATGTTCAGCCTGCCGCCGCTCGACCGGGACGAGTCCCGGTTCGCCCAGGCCTCCAAGCAGATGCTGGAGACGGGCGATTATGTGAACATCCGCTTCCTGCGGGGCGCGCGGAACAAGAAGCCCGCAGGCATCCACTGGATGCAGGCGGCCTCCGCCGCGCTCGCGGGCGGGCCGGAAAAAGCGGGCATCTGGGCCTATCGGGTGCCGTCCGCACTCGGCGCCTTGATCGCGGTGCTGCTGCTCTACTGGGCGGGCCGAAGGCTTTTCGACGACGAAACGGCGCTGATCGCGGCGGGACTGCTCGGCGCCAGCATGGCGCTCATCGCCGAGACCAATATCTCCAAGACCGATGGTGTGCTGATCGCCACAGTGATCGCCATGCAGGCGGTGCTGATCAAACGCTATCTCCATGCGCGGGGCGCCAACCGGCTCGCCGAGACCGAGCCGGGCCTGTGGCACGCGGTCCTGTTCTGGGTGGCGCTGTCGGTCAGCATTCTGATCAAGGGGCCGATCGCGCCCATGGTCATCGGGCTGACCATCGTCGCCATCAGCCTGGCGGACAAGGACTGGTCTTGGCTCAAGGGCCTGCGCCCGGCCATGGGCACGGCCATCGTCCTCGCCCTGTGCCTGCCCTGGGGGCTTGCCATCTGGTTCGAGACGAGCGGCGTCTATTACGAGGAATCCATCGGCAAGGATCTGGCGGCCAAGGTGCTGTCGGCCCAGGAAAGCCATGGCGCGCCGCCGGGCTATTATCTGGCCCTGGTGACCCTGACCTTCTTTCCCGGCTCGCTGTTTTTGTGGCCGGCCGTGCGCCATGCCTGGCGCGAGCGGCTCGACCCGGCGATCCGCTATTGCCTGGCCTGGGCGATCCCCACCTGGATCGCCTTCGAGTGTTTCCCCACCAAGCTGCCGCATTATTCCCTGCCCGCCTATCCGGCCCTGGCGCTGATGACGGCGGCGGCCATCGCGCTCGCCATGCGGGGCAAGGGTGAGGTCCTCACGAGCGCGCTGGGACGCGTGAACCTGGCGGTCTGGACGCTCCTTGGTCTGACGCTTGCCACGTTCGCGAGCCTGGGCCCGGTAATCTATGGCGAGGGCCTGCGCCCCTGGAGCCTGCCCTTGAGCCTCTTAGGCGCGGGCCTCGTCTTCACCGTGACGGTTTTCGCCCTGCGCCGCCGGTTCCTCGCCGCCACGGGCACGGCGGTGATCGCGGCGGCCGTGCTGTTCGGTTCGATCCTGGAGATCACCCTGCCCAATCTGGACCGGCTCAAGGTCTCGCCGCGCCTGACCGCTGCCGTCGAGACCCATTACGGCGAGGATCATCTGGCCTGGCCGGTGATCGCCTCCACCGGCTTCGTGGAGCCGAGCCTGGTGTTCCTGACCGCCACCACCACGCGGCTCGTCACGCCCCATACGGCGGCGGAGCATTTGCGCGATCAACCCGACGGTATCGCTATGATCGAAGCGCGCAAGGAACGGAAATTCCGCGCCCGGCTCGATGAGCTGGGGATCGAAGTGGAAGCCTTCGACAAGGTGGAAGGCCACAATTATTCCAACGGCCAGGACGTGAGCATCACGCTTTACCGCCGTGCGGGCGCAACGGCCGACTGACCGCCCGGATGTCCGCGTTGCGCTCCCCCGCTTTCCTCCTGCCCACCCTCGGCGTCATCACCGTATGCGCGCTGATGATCCTGTTCGTGGACACCCCCGCCGCCCTTTATGTGGGCGAGGATGTTTCGAAGGAAATCCGCAAGGGGTTCCGCAAGATCACCGATATCGGCAAGGCGGATGGTTACCTGATCCTGGGCGCGCTCGCCTTTGTGGGCGGCCGGGCGCTTTTTCTCTTGAGCGTGCCTAACCGCCTAGCGCGGACCTATTACACGATCGCAAGGGCGGGACTTTACTTTCTCGTCACCATGGCAGTCTCAGGCGCGGTGGTGCACACACTCAAGCTCGCTTTCGGGCGTCTGCGGCCGAAACATCTGCTGAAGGACGACCTTTCCGGTTTCTTCATGTATGGTAATCCGGACTGGTCGAATAATTCCTTTCCGTCCGGACATTCTCAGACGGCGTTTGCGGTTGCGACCGTCCTCACAGTGCTGTTTCCCCGTGCCTGGTTCGTGTTTTTGCCCTTCGCCGCCGTGATTGCCTTCAGCCGTGTCATGGTTTCGGCTCATTATCCGAGTGATGTTCTGCTTGGATCCTATATCGGCCTCGCCTCCGCGCTGATCGTCAAGCGCGTCTGGTTCGCGGACCTCTCCATCGGCACGCGCGAACCGGCTCCGGCCTTGAGAGTGGAGAACGCATCATGACCCATGACGCCGCCACGGCGCCCGGCCGTCCGGTTCCGGTGAAAGACACGGCAGCGAAACCCCAGCGGCGGACCAGGATCCGCATCGGCTGGTTTTCAGCAGCATTGCTGATCGTCGGCCTTCTGACCGTCATCCGGGTGATCGTGTTGACGGCAAACGGTCTCAATCTGGGACCGGATGAAGCGCAATACTGGTCCTGGTCGAAAGACTTCGCGTTTGGGTATTTTTCCAAGCCGCCCATGCTGGCCTGGCTGATCGGCGCGTCGACCGCCGTCTGCGGCGAGGGCGAGGCCTGCATCCGCCTGACCTCGCCGCTGCTGCACGCAGGCACCAGCATGGCGCTGTTCCTGGCGGGCCGGGCCATGTTCAGCGCCCGGGCGGGCTTCTGGGCCGCCGTCACCTTCGCCACCGTGCCCGCCGTATGGTTTTCCGCCGGCATCGCCTCGACGGACGTGCCGCTGCTCTTTTTCTGGTCCTTCGGCCTGTTCTTCCTGTGGAAGACGGTGGAAACCAGGACCGTCGCATGGGCCGCCGCCACGGGCCTCGCCATCGGTCTCGGGTTTTTGAGCAAATACGCCATGCTCTATTTCGTCATCGGCATGGCGCTCGTTCTGCTGACGGACAGACAGGCCCGAAAGGCGCTGATTGGTCTTAACGGCGCGGTCATTCTGCTGCTGGCGGGCGGTCTTCTGGCCCCCAATATTCTGTGGAACCTGTCGAACGACTTCGCCACCCTCTCCCATACGGCGGCCAATGCGAGCTGGGGCGGCGCACTCTTCAATCCGGACAAGCTGTTGAAGTTCATCGGCGATCAGTTCGGCGTTTTCGGCCCCGTTCTGTTCGCAAGCCTGCTGTGGGGCCTCGTGACCTTGCGCAGCCGGCTCGGCGCATCGGACAACGCCCGCGCGGTCGTCTTTCTGCTGGCTTTCGCCCTGCCGCCGCTGCTGATCGTCTCGGGCCAGGCCTTCATTTCGCGCGCCAACGCCAATTGGGCGGCAACCGCTTACGCGGCGGCGACCCTGCTGGTGGTGGCCTGGCTGCTGCGCTCGAAGGTGAACTGGCTGCTGCCCGTGTCCGCCACCCTGCACACGATTTTGGGCCTGCTGTTTTACGCCATGGTGGTCTCGCCGGAACTGGTCGAGGCCATGGGCCGCAGCAACGACTTCAAACGGGTGCGCGGCTGGGACGTGATCGGACGGGAAGTGCACGCCCAGGCCGCTCTCGGCCATGACGGCCGTCCGTATACGGCGGTGCTCGTCAAGGACCGGCTGGTGTTCGGCGAAATGCTCTATTACGCCCGCCCCCTGGCCGCGCCCTTGAAAATGTGGGACGCCAACAATGTGCCGGAGAACCATTTCGAGCTGAACGATCCGCTGACCCGGGACTCAGGCCGCCTGGTGCTGTTCGTGACCCGTTCGAAGGACCCCTCGAAAGTGCTGTCGGCCTTCCGGCACGTCACCGAGATCGGCCGCATGTCCACTGAGATCGGCGGCGGGCGGACCCGCGATTTCACCTTCTACGCCCTGGATACCTATCTGCCGGGGAGACGGTTGTGACCGAACCCCGGGCGCATCAGCGCGATCTCATGACGGTCTTTGGCCTGACGGGTCTGGCCATCGTGAGCGGCATCGTGTTCCTGACCTGGCCCGAGATCGATCTCGCCGTAGCGGGCGCGTTCTGGAACCCGGAAACGGGCAAGTTCACCCTGGCCCGCCACCCGGTCGCGCTGTGGTTCAACGATTTCATCGAGCATGTGGCGCTCGTCCTGGCGCTGTTCGCCCTGGGCGGGCTCGCTTACACCGCCTGGACCGGCTGGTCTCTTCTGCATCTGCGCCTGCGCCATTACGGATTTTTGACCTTGAGCCTGCTGCTCGGGCCCGGCCTCATCGCCAATGTGCTGTTCAAGAACCAGTGGGGCCGGGCGCGGCCCCGCCAGATCGAACAGTTCGGCGGCGATCTTGCCTTCACCCCGCCGCTCGTCATCGCCGATCAGTGTCCGCGCAATTGCTCGTTCGTCTCAGGCGATGCCTCCATGGGCTTCGCGCTTCTGGCCGTGGCCCTGCTGATCCCCTGGGCGCGCAAGACTTGGGTCATCGCGGCGCTTCTCTTCGGCGCCTTTATCGGGCTCATACGGATCGTCCAGGGCGCCCATTTCCTGAGCGATGTGATCTATGCGGGAATTTTCGTCAGCCTGACGATCGTCGTCCTCAAAATGCTGCTGCTCAACGGCCGGGAAAGGGGCGAGCCCTTCGCCTTGAGCCGCATGCTCGGCCTCCAGCATGACGGACCGGCGCGCACCTGGCGGCGGGACGCGTTCGCCCGGCTTGGCCAGGCCGGCAGTGGCGGCCTCAAGCGACGGGTGTGGCTTTTCTTCCGCGCCCGGCCCAGCGATTTCGGCTCATAAAAAAGGGCCGGTGCGGCACCGGCCCTTTCAAAAACGCGATCAGCGGATCATCAGCTCTTGGGTTTCATGGACTCCACGATGATCAAGAGCACGCTCGCCACGGCGATGCCGCAGGCCATGTAGAACAGCGTCGGATCCGGCTCGAAATCAGCCGACGGCAGACGCACTTCGATGCCCAGTTCCTGGGTATGGAAGAAAATGGCGCCGCCGATGATGATCAGCGATAGGAACGCGCCGCCAAGCCGCGTGGCCGGAATGAGCAGCAGCAGGACCGCCAAGGCTTCCGCCGCGCCGGTGCCCAGCCGCAGATACTCTTCGGACACTTCAAGGCCCATCACCCGGTCGATGGTCAACTGGACCTGACTGAAGATGTGAACGCTGTCTTCGTGTCCGGTGAACTTGAAGAACAGCGACTGGGCAAAGATCACGCCGATCCCGATCGCCAGGACCCAGGACAGAATGGTTCTCACCATGGGTATCTCCCTCTCAACATGCGCAACCCACACGGGTCCGCCCCCACCAAGGATGGAGGAAGTCTAATCCATCAGACCGGCAACTGTCTTCCTTGGGTCCGGACCCTATTGCGCGGCCGGTCCCCGCTGGCTGCGCTGAAGCATCTCGTCCAGGCGCTCCTGATAGGCGATCATGGCCGTGAGGAACGCCCGGTTATCTTCCGTGGACCCGATGGAAATGCGCAACGCGCTGGCGGGCGGGATCGGACGCACGATAATGCCCCGGGAACGCAGATAGCCGTCGAGCAGTTTCCATCCGCCCTTGGCCTGGGGCACCGGCACGAAGACGAAATTGCCCGCCCCGTCCACTGGCCGGAAGCCGAACTGGCGTAGCTGGGTCATGAAGACGGGCCGCCAATGGTCGCAATGGGAGCGCTCCGCCGCCACGTGGTCCTGGTCCGACAGGGCCGCGCAGGCCGCCGCTTCGGCCATGCGCGAGACGCAGAAGGTCAGGCGCACGCGGGACAGCGTCTCGATGACGCCCCGTCCGCCATAGGCCCAGCCGACCCTTGCCGAGGCCAGCGCGTACATCTTCGAGAAGGTCCGGGTCATAACCGTGTTTTCCGGATAGGCATCGACCAGGTCGCGCCCGTCGGAATAGGCGCTGTCCTCTGGATATTCCGCATAGGCGCTATCGACGATCAGCAGGATATGATCGGGCAGTTCGCGGCGCAGCCGGGCCAGCGACTGGTTGTCGATCCAGGTGCCCGTCGGGTTGTTCGGATTGGCAATGATGACGATCTTGGTGCGCGGCGTGACGGCGGCCAAGAGCGCATCCACATCCGCCGTGAAATCGGGCGCCGCCGCCTCGACAGGCGTTGCTCCCGCCGCCAGCGTGATGATGCGGTAGAGCGGGAAGGAAAGCTGCGGGAACAGCACCTCATGACCTGACGACGCATAACAGCGCACCAGCAGATCGAGCAGATATTCCGACCCCGGCCCAAAAATGAGCTGGTCCGGCGCCATGTCATACAGGCTGCCGATGGCCCCGCGCAGTTCGCTCAGCTCCGAGTCCGGGTAAAGATGAACATCTTCCGCCAGCTCCCGGATGGCATCGACGGCCAGGGAACTCGGACCTAGCGCCGCTTCGTTCGACGCCAGTTTGATGACCCGTTCCACGCCCTCGATCTGAGAGCCTCCCGGCACGTAAGGCGTGATGTCGAGCAGGCTGGGATTGGGCGCCGCCTTGGTCATGATCAGTATCCTCAACTTGAATGGGCCGAAACCGTGACCGGGTCGCCCAGGGCGATGGTCCCGGCACGGCGCACCGTACAGCACACACCGCCCCGCCAGTCGGGCGCTAGGGCGGCTCTGAGGCCCGGATGGGATTTTTCCATCAAGGCGCAGGGTTCGGTTTCGCAAGTGACTTCCAGAATGACGGGGCCGATCGTTACGATCCAGCCCGCCGCTTGCGGCAGATCCACGCCTTCCACGAGCAGATTGGCCCGGCGCGTGGTCCAGGGAAGATTCGGACGCGGATCGAGCGCATCGAGCGCCGCCTCCCAGGCCTCCCGGCTGAGAAGGCTCACAAGCCGGTTCGGGTGCTTGTGCTGATGATCGCCTTCCAGGCCGGTCTCGGCCGAAACCGCCACCCGCTCCAGCGTGACCATGGGCGCCAGGCGTTCGGGCCGGCAGGCGATGCCCGCAAGGCGTCCGGTGCTCTCAGACATGACAGCGAAATCCTCTCCTTGTGCCGCGAGGGGAAGTGTACGCCATCTGCGCCCACGGTCATGCGAGAAATCGCAAAGAGGCTCAGGCGCTCGGGCCCTTGGGCGCATCGGCCTGGCGCTCGGGCGCGGCGGCGGCGACCGCATCGAGCGCGCGCGCGGCTTCGTCGATGGCCACAAGCCGTGGATACCGCGACAGATCCACCTCGAACCGGCGGGCATTATACATCTGCGGCACCAGGCAGATATCGGCGGCCGTCACCTGCGCGCCGAACGCATGGGGCCCGCTCTGGCCCTGCCGGCTCACGGTTTCTTCCAGCGCCGAGAGGCCCGCATTAATCCATTCATGAACCCAGGCGGTTATGGCCGGGCCGTCGAAGCCGCCGCGCTCTTTCAGATAGGCCAGCACACGGCTGTTCTGGATCGGATGGGTGTCGCAGGCGATGGTCTGGGCAAACGCCCGCACATGGGCGCGGGCGACCGGGTCGGCGGGCAAGAGCGGCGGCTCGGGATGGGTCTCGTCCAGATACTCGAGGATGGCGAGCGACTGCACCAGCGTTGCCCCTTCCACTTCCAGGGACGGCAGCTTGCCGGCCGGATTGACCGATAAATAGGCAGGCTGACGGTTATCGAGCGCCTGTGGGGCGATATTGACCGGCACATGCTCGGCCTTGAGACCTTTCAGATTGAGCGCGATCCGGACGCGGTAAGCGGCGGAGGACCGCCAATAATCGTAAAGCTTCATGGGGGACGGTCCTCGCGGCTTGTCTGTCAGAGCGTGTATTTCTCGACCACCTGATCGATCGTGCCGAAAATGCTGTCGCCCGCCTGGTCGAGCATTTCAATCCGTACACGGTCGCCGAAGCGCATGAAGGACGTCTTGGCCTCACCATGCTCGATGGTCTCCAGCATACGTTTTTCCGCCAGACAGGACGACCCGGCGGAGCGGTCGTAATTCGACACGGTGCCCGAGCCGATGATGGCGCCAGCGGCCAGCGGCCGGGTCTTGGCCGCGTGGGCGATCAGGCGGCGGAAGCCGAAGGTCATATCGACGCCCGCATTGGGCTCGCCGAACACCGCATCATTCAGGATCGTGCGCAAGGGCAGATGCAGCTTGTCGCCGTCCCAGGCCCCGCCCAGTTCATCCGGGGTCACCGCAACGGGCGAGAACGCCGAAGAGGGTTTGGATTGGAAAAAGCCGAACCCCTTGGCCAGTTCGCCCGGGATGAGATTGCGCAGGGAAACATCGTTGACGAGCATCAGCAGGCGGATGTGCTCCCCTGCCTTGTCTTCCGGCACGCCCATGGGCACGTCGCCGGTGATGACCGCGATTTCGGATTCGAAATCGATACCCCAGGCCTCGTCCGCCGCCAGGATCGGATCGCGCGAACCGATAAAGGAATCGGACCCACCCTGATACATCAGCGGATCGGTCCAGAAACTTTCCGGCATTTCCGCGCCGCGAGCCTTGCGCACCAGCTCCACATGGTTGACGTAAGCCGAACCGTCCGCCCACTGATAGGCGCGCGGCAAAGGCGATGCGGCTTGCGTCTGGTCGAATTCGAAGGCGCCGTTGGCCTCGCCCGCGTTCAGGCGGCGGGACAAGTCCTCCAGCTTCGGCGCGGTGGCAGCCCAGTCATCGAGGGCCGCCTGCAATGTGGGCGCGACGCCATCGGCCCGTACGGCGCGGGAGAGATCCTTCGACACAATAATGAGCGTGCCGTCGCGGCCGCCCTCTTTCAAGCTCGCAAGCTTCATGTTCGGTTAT
Organism: uncultured Alphaproteobacteria bacterium; assembly: GCA_964612085.1. Lineage (GTDB taxonomy): Bacteria > Pseudomonadota > Alphaproteobacteria > JAJFIK01 > JAJFIK01 > CAZTCJ01. The sequence continues at coordinate 57,718 of CAZTCJ010000007.1, read as the reverse complement.
CCTTGTCAGGTTATACGCGGGAGCGGATCAGCCATCCATCCGCCAACTGTCCTTATAGCCGGTCCATTCGGTCTGTTCCGCAGCCGAACCGACCTCAAGCGCATCGCGGGTATCGAGCATGACGGCATATTCGTCCGTCGCCGGTTTGGATTGCGTGAGCATGTTCTTCAGAGCCTTCGGGTGCGGCCCATGGGTGAAGCCGCAAGGGTGGAAGGTCATCATGCCGGCTTCGATATTGTCCCGGCTGAAGAAATCGCCTTCGTGGTAGAACAGCACTTCATCATAGTCGTCATTGTTATGGAAGAACGGCACCTTGAGCGCACCCGGATCGGTTTCGAACGGACGCGGACAGAAAGTGCAGACCACGAAGCGGTCGGCGACGAACGTGGTATGGGCCGAGGGCGGCAGATGATAGCGGTGGCTCATCAGGGGACGGATGTCCCGCACATTGAGCCGGGCGGGCGCCAGATCCCCGTGCCAGCCCACCGCATCGAGCGGATTGAAGGGATAGGTCACGGTGGAAATGGCGTTGCGCCGCTTGACCTGCACCCGCCAGTCGCCGGGCGCTGAGGCTTGCGCCTTGAACGCCTCGTCGATGGTGGGCACGTCGAGCAGGGCCGGATCGAAGATCGCGTGAGGGCCCACAAGGCCTTTCTCCGGGAGCTGATAAGTGCCGTTGGTCGCCTCGATCAGAAGCGCCATGACCGGTTCGCGGGCCTCCACGCGCCACATGGTGCCGCGCGGCAGCATGATGTAATCGCCTTTGGTGAAGGCCAGATGGCCATAATCGCAAAAGAGATCGCCCTCGCCCCGGTGGATGAAGATCAGTTCATCCCCATCCGCGTTCCGCGCCAGATGATCCATGGCGCCGGGACAGCGCCACAACCGGACCCGCGTGTGCGTGTTGTACAACACCTCACCCGCGCTCCAAGGCGAGCCATCGGCTGGATCGATCTTGTTGAGATCGAACGCACGCGGACGAAGCGGCCCTTCGAACGCCGTCCAGCCCGTGGGCGGATGAGTATGATACATGTGGGTGGCGGGGCCGAAAAAACCTTCCTTGCCCAACTCCCGCTCGAATGTGCCTTCGGGCAGATCCGCATGGGCCTGGCGCGAGGATTTGCCTTCAACGCGCGGGAAGGAAATATATTTCTTGGATGCCATGGGACCGTCTCTCCCTTGATAAACCGCTTGCCGGGAACGCGGGTCCGCCCCCGGATCGACCGATCCGGAGGCGGAAGGCAGACATGGGACGTGGCCGCGTTTACTCGACCTTCAGGACGCCCCGGCGGATCTGATCGCGCTCCATGCTTTCGAAAAGCGCCTTGAAGTTGCCTTCGCCGAAACCATCATCGCCTTTACGCGAGATGATTTCAAAGAAGATCGGACCGATCACGGTTTCGGTAAAGATTTGCAGCAGCAGGTGCTTGCTGTCCGCACCGTCCATCAGGATCGCGCGGGTTTTCAGCTCGTCCACCGGCTCGCCATGGCCCGGCAAACGTTCTTCCAACATGTCGTAATAGGTCTCCGGCGGCGGCGTCATGAATTTGGCGCCGGCGGCCCGCAGCTTGTCCACCGTCTCGTAGATATTGTCCGTGGACAGCGCGATATGCTGAATGCCTTCACCTTTGTACTGTTCCAGATATTCCGCGATCTGGCTTTTGTCGTCGGAGGATTCGTTGATCGGGATCCGCAGCTTGCCGCACGGTCCCGTGAGTGCGCGCGAGCGCAGGCCCGTATGCTGACCTTCGATATCGAAGAAGCGGATTTCCTTGAAGTTGAAGAGCTTCTCGTAAAAGCCCGCCCAGGTGTCCATCCGGCCCTGGCCCACATTGTGGGTCAGATGATCGAGCACCTTCAGGCCGACACCCACCGGATGCTGATCGACGCCCGGAGACGGTTCGAAGGCATTTTCGAACACAGAGCCGTTTTTGTCATCGATCAGATAGACGAGGCTGCCGCCGATCCCTTCGATGGACGGCACATCCAGCACGCGCCCCGCATGGGCAGCGCCGTCGGTGGCGCCCAGCGCGATCAGCTTGGCATGGGCACTCTCAGCGTCGGCGACGCGGAAGCCCATGGCGCAGGCGGACGGTCCGTGCGCCTTGGCGAATTCAGCCGCATGGCCGGAGGCCTCTTCCGTCACCACGAAATCGATACCGCCCTGGCGGTACAGCGTTGCGTTTTTGGATTTGTGCGCCGCGATGGCAACGAAGCCCAGTTGCTTCAACAGGGCGTGCAGCGGCGCGGCATCCGGGGCCGCGAATTCGACGAACGCAAAACCATCCGTACCCATGGGATTCTCCCACAGGCTGCCGTCTTGAGCGGCGTTCGGTTGAGCGGATGCTACGGACATGGACGTTTCTCCTTGAAACCTGAGAGGGCTGGGGTGGCGGCGCAATTGGCGCGCCTGAAAACCTTTTTTGTCCTGCACAATATAGCTCTTGCTTGCGAGACAGGTCCTTGCGTTCTCGCGCGGAATAGCGCGTACTGACGCAATAATATTCGACGGAGGACTTCGCCATGGGAACGGGACGGCTCGATGAAATCGATACGCGGATTCTCGCCACGCTCCAAGACAACGGCAGATTGTCGAATGTGGATCTGGCAGCGAAAGTAGGCCTTTCGGCCTCGGCCTGCCTGCGCCGGGTGCAAGCGCTGGAATCGGAAGGTTTTATAGAAGGTTACACGGCACGGCTCGACCCCAAGAAACTCGGTCTCGGGCTCATCGCCTTCGTGCAGGTGCAGGTGGCACAGGACGACGCCGACGCCACCACAACCTTCCGCGAGCGTATGGAAGGCATGCCCGAAGTGGTCGATTGTTTCGCGGTGACCGGCAGTTTCGACTATGTCTTGAAAGTCGTGGCCCCGGATCTGGAAACTTACGAAAACTTCGCCATGAAAAACCTGTTGAAAACGCCCGGCGTGCGCGAAGTGCGCTCAAGCTTCGTCCTCGAATCGGTGAAACCGCGCTCCACCCTGCCTCTCGCCTTCGTGAACGCCAGCCCCGTCGCCCGCCCGACCTAACTGACAGACCGTCCACCGCCTAGGCCCTTGCGCGCGCGCGCCGTTTGTCAGAAATTTCCGTCCAAGCCTCTTGCGCCGGATCCAAAAAGGATCCGGACACGGCATGCATATTTGGCGCCCTTGAAAAGGCGCGACGGAGGATTCCCCATGACCACGCTCGACATCTACCGCGAAACCTATCCGGACGTAAAAGCGGATTTCACCATCGATCAGCGTTGGGAGCAGTATACGGACGAGGAGCACGATGTCTGGCGCACGCTCTATCGTCGGCAGGCGGAGCTTCTGCCGGGACGGGCGTGCCAGGAATATCTCGACGGCCTCAAAACGTTGAAGCTCGATGATACGGGCATTCCGGATTTTCGCCGCCTGAGCGAGGATCTGACCAAACTGACCGGCTGGAGCGTCGTCGCCGTGCCCGGCCTCGTGCCGGACAACGTGTTTTTCGAACATCTGGCCAACCGGCGCTTTGTGGCGGGCCAGTTCATCCGCAAGCGCGAACAGCTCGATTACCTGCAGGAGCCGGACATCTTCCATGACGTGTTCGGCCATGTGCCGCTGCTCGCCAACCCCGTTTTCGCCGATTACATGGAAGCCTATGGGCGCGGCGGCCTGCGCGCGCAAGGGTTCGATACCCTGCACAATCTGGCGCGGCTTTATTGGTATACGGTCGAGTTCGGCCTGATCACCACGCCCGAGGGCATGCGGATCTACGGCTCCGGCATCGTCTCGTCCAAGGGTGAGTCGATCTTCGCGCTCGACGATCCGTCCCCCAACCGCATCCATTTCGGTCTTGAACGGGTGATGCGGACCAAGTACCGGATCGACGATTATCAGCAGACTTACTTTGTCATCGACAGTTTCGACGAACTGTTCGAGGCGACGGTGCGCAAGGATTTCGCACCTCTTTACGAAAGTCTGCAATCGGGTCCGGACTATCAGCCCGAGGATGTGCTGGAGAGCGACCGGGTGCACCATCGCGGCACCCAGGCCTATGCCAGGGCGAAGAAAGCCCAGGCGGCGGCAGGCCGATAGGGTTTAGCCCATCACCAGTCTGAACTGGGCGCCGACCACGTCATAGGCCGTGCGCGCGGGCAGCAGAATGTCCGGATAGAACATGAAATCGTGGATGGTGGTCGGGAAGATCCGCTCCCCCGCCGTCACGCCCGATTCCCGCAGACGGCGGACGAAAAAGCCGCCCTCGTCGCGCAACGCATCGAAGCCGGCGGAGATCACCAGGGTTTCGGGCATCTCGTCGAGCCCGGAAACATCGAGCGGCGATAAGGGCCCGACCGTGATTTCCGGCTCGCCGCGATATTTGTCCACCATCCATTGAATATCCCTGAGCGAGGGGCGGTAGCCGCCTTCCCCGAAGGCCAGATGGGTATCGAGCGTGCGCGCCCCGGTCACCCGTAAGAGCGGCGTCAGCAACGCCATGAAGCGCAGCCCGGGAATACCGATGCTGCGGGCGCGGATCGCCACCCCTGCGGCAAGTGCGCCGCCCGTATCGTCGCCGGCAAGAGCGATCCGGCTCGGATCGCCGCCCAAGGCCCGGCCCTGATTGGAGACCCAGCGCAAGGCTTCCGTGCAGTCATCGAGACCGGCGGGATAAGGATCTTCCGGTGCCAGACGATAGCCGATACTGACCACCAGCGCGCCGCAGGCATTGGCAAGGCGCCGGGCCATATGGTCGTGGGTATCGATCGACCCGGCGACGAAAAAGCCGCCATGGAAGTAGAGCACAATGGGAAGCTGGGCCGACCCGTCATCGCCAGCCGGGCGGTAGAGGCGCGCAGGGACAATATGAATCGATCCGGGTACGGTGGTGTCGGTCACGCTGGCGACCTCGACCGGCACGCTCTGCATGAGCCGGCCCGCATCGGCAATGCCGTCGCGCACCCCACGGATCGTTTGCGTGTAAAGAGGCCGGACGGTTTCGCCCGCCAGCAGGTCGTTCAGGGCCGCACTTTCCGGATCGAGGCGGGCCGCCCCGTCCGTCTGGGCCAGGACGGACCCGGACAGTCCCCCTCCCAGAGCGGCGAGACCGGCGGCGGCACCCTGCCCGAAGGCCCGGCGGGTCATGAAACGGTATGCTGACACGAAAAAGTCCTCCCTTGCATTCAAGGAAGGACTTTAACCGTCATGGTGCGTCAAAGCCAGGGCGTCAGGCGGTCGCCTTGAGCGCCTCTTCGCCGTCGAGCGTCGCCGCCACCGCATGGATCACGGAGGCGATGCGGATCGCGGTCTGGATCTGTTCGGCCGACAGGCCCGCCTTGCGCAATTCCGCCTCATGGGCGTCGATGCACATGCCGCAGCCATTGACGGCGGACACGGCGAGCGACCACAGCTCGAAATCGGCTTTGTCCACGCCCGGATTGCCGATCACATTCATGCGCAGCTTGGCGGGCAAGGTCTTATAATCGGGCGCGGAGGCCAGATGCACGAACCGGTAATAGACATTGTTCATGCCCATGATCGCAGCGGCGGCCTTGGCGGCCTGATGGGCTTCGTCCGAGAGCTGAGCACCCACCTCGTCCTGGATCGCGCGGATCACCGACGCGTTGCGCGAGGCCAGAGCGGAGGCAAGCATGGCGCCCGCGCGCTGCTGCGCCGACAGGGTCTCGTCATTCGACAGGGTCGAGAGGTTGAGCTTCAGATCCTTGGCATAGTCCGGAAGCTGGTCTTTCAGGGCATCGATGGACATGGGCGAACTCCAGGGGTCACGATAAAGAAATAAAAAAGGCCCGCGCCGGACAGGTATCCCGCGCGGGCCCCGTTAAAATGAGCTTACGCCGCGAGCGTCGCGCCGCCCACTTCGCGGTTGCAGGGGCACAGTTCGTCCGTCTGCAGCGCATCGAGGATACGCAGGATTTCCTTCGGGTTCCGGCCCACATTCAGGCTGTTGACCGAAACGTGCTGGATCACATTGTGCGGATCAACGATGAAGGTCGCGCGCAGGGCCACGCCTTCCTCGGCGCGGATGCCAAGGCCGTCGACCAACGAACCGGTGGTGTCGGCGAAGGACCACTGATCTAGTTCCTTCAGATCGCCATGCTCGCGCCGCCAGGCCAGCTTGCAGAACTCATTGTCCGTGCTGCCGCCGAGCACGACCGCGTCCCGGTCGGCGAAATCGCCGTTCAGCTTGGCGAACTCGACGATCTCGGTCGGGCACACGAAGGTGAAATCCTTCGGGTAGAAGAAAATGATCTTCCACTTGCCGGCGAAGCTCGACTGCGTGATGTCTTCGAACGCGCTTTCGCCGTTCTGCTCGTGGCTCATGAATTTCGGCTTCACACCGACGACGGAAAATTCGGGAAGCTTATCGCCAACACCCAGCATGATCTGCTCCTTGGTTTGGGTTGGAAATCGGAAAGGAGATAGGGGGCAAGATCGCGTTTTCGATCTCGACGCGGGCACAGTCCTACACCATCCAGATATATTGAGCAAATTGGTTATTTCATCCTATTTTAATCGGGAAAAGCGATTGATTAGGAAAACCGCATGATTCCGACCCTGAAACAGCTCCGTTATCTCGTCACCCTCGCCGATATGGGCCATTTCGGCCGGGCGGCGGACGCCTGCGCGGTGACTCAATCCACCTTGTCCTCAGGAATACAAGACCTGGAGGCGACTCTTGATGTGCGCCTGGTGGACCGCACGCGCCGGCAAGTGGCGCTGACGCCCGTGGGCGCGGAAGTGGTGGAGCGGGCCCGCCGCCTCCTGTCCGACGCCGAAGACCTGGTCGCTGTGGCCCAGGCCCGCCGCGCGCCCTTGTCCGGCAGCCTGCGGCTCGGCGTGATCCCCACCATCGCGCCGTTTTTTCTGCCGCGCGTCCTGCCCGTGCTGCGGGACCGGTTCGCCGATCTGAAACTGTTTTTGCGCGAGGACCAGACCGCCCGGCTGATCGAATTGCTCGAAGCCAACCGGCTGGACGTGTTGATCCTGGCCTTTCCCTACGATCACGCCAGCCTCAGTGTGGCGCATCTGTTCGACGACCCGTTCCGCCTGTGCCGCCCGCAAGGCACCGGCGCACCGGCCAAGCCGCGCCTGGACAGTCTCAACCCGGCGGACCTGCTGCTCTTGGAAGACGGCCATTGCCTGCGCGATCACATCCTGACCGCTTGCCGGGTTGCGGGCCGCGGACCGCTCAATACATTTCAGGCCACGAGCCTTCATACGCTCGTGCATATGGTCGAAAGCGGTCTTGGCGCGACGCTCGTGCCGCAAATGGCGCTTGAGTCCGGCATTCTGACGGGAAGCACCCTCGAAGCGGTCGGCTTCGAGGACGGCGATCCGGCCCGCCAGATCGGACTGGCCTGGCGGCGCACTTCCAGCCGCGCGGCGGAGTATCAGTTATTGGCCGAGACCTTACGCGAAGCCTGGGAGCGCACTATAGTCACTGCCACGTGAGTCGCGGTCTCTTGAAGGGCACCCTCAAAGCAGGGTGCAAGAACCGCGTGAGGCGTGTGGGGTCGGAGAGGAAACATGACGGATCAAACTGCAGCGGGCATTGATTGGCGCCCCACCCATGGGCATTGGGGTGTCGTTTCAAAAATCCTGCATTGGACGATGGCCCTGATGATCGTCACCATGCTGGGCTTGGGCTTTTACATGACCAGCCTGGAAGGCTTGAGCGAGGAGAAGATCAATCTCTATCAGCTCCACAAATCCCTCGGCTTCACGATCGGCGCGCTGGCCATCGTGCGCCTGGCCTGGCGCGCGCCCGGGCCGGTGCCCATCCTGCCCACGAGCATGGCCGTCTGGCAGAAGGCCTGCGCCCACCTGCTCCATGTCGGCATTTACGGGCTGATGATTGCCATGCCGATCACCGGTTGGATCATGTCGTCGGCCTCGCCGCTTCAGGTGCCCACGAAGTATTTTGGGCTTTTTGAAATTCCCCATATCACCGGGCCGAACGAGGCGCTCGAGGATCTGATGCATGAGACCCACGAGATCCTGGCCTTCACCTTTATCGGCCTTTTGACCGTTCATGTTCTGGCCGCGATGAAACACCATTTCGTCGATGACGATACGATTTTCGTCCGCATGCTGCCCGGACGGACCCGCCAACATACAGATTTCTGATCTTTCTACGGAGAACCCCATGACACAACTGAATGATCTGACGCCAGCCGGCAACACCTCCATGAGCCGTCCCGGTTCGGAAGAAAGCCGCACCGCCCTCATCAATATTGGCATGGGCATGGTCGCGGCCTCGCTTTTCGTCGTGCTGCTCGCGGGCTGTAGCGACAATACGGGCGGCGAGACCCAGGCCGACGGCATGGCCGCCGAGGACAGCGCGAGTGATTTCGGCGACGAAGAGGTGATCGAGGACATTCCCGGCGATTGGGACGTGGATTACGACGCCAGCAGCCTCACAGTCACCTATACCTATGAAGACGAGCCTTACGACGCCACATTCGAGAACTGGACGGCCGCGATTCAGTCGGGTCCGGAAGATCTGGCCAATGCCTCCGCCGTGGTGACCGTGGATCTGACCAGCGTCAAGACCGTCAGTTCGTTCCTGGACGATACGGCGCGCAGCCGGGCCTGGCTCGATACGGGCAGCACGCCCACCGCCGTCTTCGAGGTCGCCTCGTTCCAGGAAACCGCGCCGGGCTCTTACGAGGCCGACGCCACGCTCACCATGAAAGGCAAGACCCTGCCCGTCACCCTGCCCTTCACCGCCACCATCGACGAGGGCGTGGCGACGGTCGAAGGCGAAACCACCCTCGACCGGACGGCTTTCGAAGCGGGCGCGCCCGGCGGCGATGTGGGCGACACCATCACGGTCTCTGTCAGCCTGGTGGCGAGCCGCATCGAATGATCAGCTGGCCCGTTTTGACGGCTGACACATGACCTGGGATTGGCTCGACACGGTTCGCGACTGGCTGATCGAGTTCTGGAAGTGGGATTTCGGGATCCCGCTTCTGGTTCTGGGCGTGATCATTGTCGTCCTGGTGCGTTATCCGCGCCTGCTGCCCGGCCTGCTCGAAGGGCGCGGCGTCGAGGAAGTCTCCATCGGCATCACGGGCATCAATGTGAAGCTGGCGGCCGACCGGCTGGCCAAGGCCAATGCCGTGTGGGACCTGCCCAATCCGGATTCCAAGGATGTGCGCGAATGGCTTGCGAGCCTTGTCCGCATTCCCCATATTTTATGGGTCTATGACGATCCGAAATCCGTGCGCAACGAAATCGCCGCGCTTCAATATCTGGGCTTCGACCAGGCCATCGTGACCACCAACAAGCAGGCCCGCAAACATGTGGCCCGCCGCCCCGTCGATGTCATTGTCAGCGATATCGACCGCAAGAAAGAAGGCTGCGATGCGGGCTTGCGCCTGCGCGAGGATTTGAAAGGCATCCGCGAGACTTTGCCGCCGATCTTTTATTATGTGGGCCAGGTGGACGGTCCGTTCACGCCCGCCGGCGATCCGGTGACCAACGCGCCGATCGAACTGTTTCGCCTGATCGGCCATGCCCTTGACGGCGACCGGGAGTGTCCGGACCCGCCTGAAGATGACGACGACGATTGACCCCGCCGCCGGCCCAGCCGGGAGACCCGTGCCTTGAGCACCGCCGACACCCCGTTCGTGCTGATCGATGACCGTTTGTCCGGAAACGGACAAGCCTGGCTTTATCAGGCCCCCTGCGATGTGATCGCCTGCCACCGGATGGAGGACGTGCCCGAAGCGCTTGCCCGCCTCGATGCCGGGCTGGCAGCCGGACTTTACGCCGCCGGCTTCTGTTCCTATGAGCTGGGCTATGGATTCGAGGCGAAACTGCGCCCGCTGGTGCCGCCGGACAGGCAGGACCCGCTGCTCTGGTTCGGCGTGTTTAAGACCCGCGAGACCCTCGGCGACCGGGAGGTGGCGCAGTTCCTCCGCCAACGGATGGTGAGCGGCCACCGTATCGAGGACCTGCGGTTCAGCCTGATGCGGGACGCCTATGGCGTGCGGATCAAGATCATCAAGGATCTGATCGAGGCGGGCGACGTCTATCAGGTGAATTTCACCTTTCCCTTGAGCTTCCGTCTATGGGGTGATCCGCTTTCCTTGTATGCCACCCTGCGTGCTCGCCAGCAGGTCCGTTACGGCGCTTTCCTCCATACGGGCGAGGCGGACATTCTGTCCCTGTCACCGGAACTCTTTTATGAGACGGACACCCAGGTCATCCGGACCCGGCCCATGAAGGGCACCGTCAAACGCAGCCCCGACCCGCACGAAGACACACGGCTGGCCCGCTGGCTCGCCCAGGACCCGAAAAACCGGGCCGAGAATCTGATGATCCTCGATCTGTTGCGCAACGATGTGGGACGGATCGCCGAGATCGGCTCGGTGCGCGTGCCGGACCTGTTCAAGGTGGAAAGCTACCCCACCCTTCACACCATGACTTCCAGCGTGGAAGCGCGGGTGCGGGACGGACTTGGCCCCTCGGACATTCTGTCCCACCTGTTCCCGTGCGGATCGATCACGGGTGCACCCAAGATCCGTGCCATGGAAGTCATCCGGGATCTGGAGACAAGTCCGCGCGCTGCCTATACCGGCGCCATCGGCCATATGGGCCCGGACGGATTTGCCCGCTTCAATGTGGGGATCCGGACCATCACGGTTCAAGGGACCGGCCAGGCCACAATGGGGATCGGCAGCGGCATCGTGGCGGATTCCGATGCTACTTCGGAATATGACGAATGCCTCCTAAAGGCCCGGTTCCTGATGGAGGACGCCGAGCCGTTCGGCCTGATCGAGACCATGGGCTGGACGCGGGAGACCGGCATTCCCCGGCTCGATGGGCATATGAAACGGCTCGCCCGCTCGGCCCAATGGTTCGGTTTTACCTTAGACGAGAAAAAAGTCCGGAATGCGATCGATCAAGCCGTCTCCGGCACAGAGACACCAGCAGCGCGTATACGCCTCGTTCTTCAGGCGGACGGTTCCGCGCCCGTGACCGTCACACCCATCCCCCTCGCCGACCCGGCGCGGGAGATGGTCTGCGTTCTCAGTGACAAGAGGATCGACGCCGCCGATCCCCATTTCGCGCATAAAACCACGCGGCGCGCCCTTTACGACACGGAGCATGCACGCCTGACAGCCGAGACCGGCTGTGATGAGGTGCTGTTTCTCAATCGATGGGACGAGGTGGCCGAAGGCAGCCGCACCACGATCTATATCGCGCGGAACGGCGTATTGCAGACCCCGCCCTTGTCCTCCGGGGCGCTGCCGGGCGTTGTCCGGGACCGGATGATCGCGGAAGGCCAGGCCCGCGAAGCGGTCCTGACCCTGAGCGATCTGCAAACAGCCGATGCTATTTACTTGAGCAATGGGGTTCGGGGCCTGGTCAAGGCCAGGCTCCTGGCGCCGGACGCCGCCATCTCAGCAGCGTCCGGACCACGGAGTGCTTAGTCGTCCTTCAGAAGGATGTCTTCCAGGAAGAGCGAAACGGACTCCGACAGATAATCCCGGTTGCTCTTCTTGCGGAAGCCATGGCCTTCATCCTTGGCCATGAGGTACCAGACCACGCCGCCGTTTTTCTTGACCGCTTCGAGCATCTGCTCGGACTCGCTCAAGGGTACGCGGGGATCGTTCGCCCCCTGAATGATGAAGAGCGGGCTTGTGATCTTCTCCACATTGTTGTTGGGCGAGATTTCTTCCAGATAGGCCCGCATCTCCGGATCCCGCTCGTCGCCATATTCGGCGCGGCGGGCATCCCGGCGGTATTCGCTGGTGTTCTCCAGGAAGGTCACGAAGTTGGAGATGCCCACGATATCGATGCCGCCCGCCAGCCGGTCGGCATAGTCGACCATGGACGCCAGCACCATATAGCCGCCGTAAGAGCCGCCATAGACCACCACACGATCCGCATCGAGATCGTTCTGGGTCGCGATCCAGTCGAGCAGCGCGCCGATATCCTTGACGGACTCTTCCCGCTTCATGCCGTTGTCGAGCTGCACATAGGTTTTTCCATAGCCGCTCGATCCCCGCACATTGGGCGCGATGACGGCAATGCCCAGCTCGTTCAGCCAATACTGGTAGGTGGACGAGAAACCGGGGCGGTACTGACTTTCCGGTCCGCCATGGATCGAGACTAGAACCGGATGCGGCCCCTCGCCAGCAGGTTTGTACACAAAGGCCGGGATCTGGCGCGGCTCGCCGTCCACCTCATCGAAGGTCGGATACTGGATCAGTTCCGGCTCGATGAAGGCATTGGTGTCGAGGCCGCCCACTTCGCCTTGGGTCCAGCGGGTCAGATCGCGGGCGCCGATATCGTAGACCCAGACATCCGACGGCATGGACGCGCCGTTCAGCACGAAGGCAACCTTTTCACTGTCCGGGCTGAAGCTCACACCGCCGATAATGCCCGTGGGCAGATCGGGAACGGGCAGGTCCCGGTTGTTCCGGACCCGGCGGATATAAAGCTTCGACAGGCCCCCTTCATTGGTGGTGAAGGCCAAAAGACGGCCATCCGGCGACATCTCGCCGCCTTGTACATTCCAATCGATATCGGGCGTCAGGACCGTCTTCTCGCCGCTTTCCAGATCGTAGCGCACCAGACGGGTGAACTCGCTGTCTTCGTCGGAGGAGAAGAACAGCGTCTTGGCGTCGTTGGACAGCGCGATCGGACCGTTATAGGCGATGGGCTCGTCGGACGGATTGATTTCCGTGACCTCGCCGCTCTCCATGTCGAGCAGATGCAAACTATTGTCCGTAATCGACACATAGTTGAAGAGAATGACCTTGCTGTTGTCCTTGGAGACCTCGACCGGGAACCAATAGCCTTCCCCTTCGAAGATCTGCCGGCCGTCGGACGGATCGTCGCTCGGCGCCACCATGACCTTGCGGGTCGCAGTCTCGTTGGAGGCCTCCACCCACATCATCATGGAGCCGTCGTGCGACCAGCCATAGCTCTCGATGCGCACGCCCTCGTCCGACAGCACACGGACTTCCGAGGTCTCCGCGTCGAAGAAGTGGAGCCGGAAGGTCTCGTCGCCGCCTGTGTCCTTACGGAACAGGAAACCGTCAGGCCCGCCCGGCGGCGCGAAATCACCGCCCGATACCGGCTCGTCATAGAAAGTGAGCTGCCGGCGCATGCCCAAAGGCGCTTCGACCAGGTGGAACTGGCTGGTGTCGCCGAAACGGGTGCGGATCAGCAGGTTCTCGCTGTCCGGCGTCCAGTCGGCGAAGCCCGCGCCGCGCACATTCTGATACTGGCGCAGCCGCTCGCGCACATCCGCAGGCACCTCCGGCACATTTTCGGTGACCAGATTGCCCCGCTCGATCCGTTCGGCGGCAAAAGCGGCCGAAACCGTGAGCGAAACGCCCATGGCCAAAGCCATGGCAATCCGCGATCCTTTAGACAACATCTCATACCCTCCCTTGATCGGATGGCCGGAGCGCCGTAAGCCTCCAGCTTGCGCGGGAGTATGGCAGACTGGACAGGCGATCCAAAACCAGGGTTTTTGATCAAAAAAAGCTCTCGTCAATTTCGGCCTGTGAACCCTTGTGAGGACTGAACGACCCCATGGCGGTACGGAAACTGAGCGTGCGGCATCTGCGCTGGCTGGCGGCCCGAAGCCTGATCGAGGCCGTGCCGGGCCTGGGGCGGGATATGATTTTCTACCGCTCCGTCACGAAAGCCGAGGACGCGGGCCGCGCCGATGTGCTCGAGGAGAGCCAGGACCTCCGTTTCACGCCATACGAGCAAGCGCTGGTGGACCGACTCCCGGAAGATGTGGCCTGGCAGACGATCCCGAACCGGCTGGAGCGGCGCACCGCGCTCATCGCGCTCGATAATGCGACGCTGCTCGGCAATACGGGCGTGATCGTGGACGAGGCGCGCGAGACCCTGCTCACCCACAAAGGCGCCCGGCCCTTCGTGACCTATCACGACTTCCGGCCCACCGCCCTGACGCCTGTCGCCCGCAAGGGCCGCCCGAGCCTGACCATGCTGGGCTCGTGGAAGGGCCACCGGCATCTGTTCCATTTCATCATGGACCGCCTGCCCCGGCTTTATTATCTGCTCAACCGCTTCGAGCTAGGCCAGGGACCGGTGGAGATTCTGGTCAATGACGATCTGCCGGGGTTCCAGGCCGATCTCTACCGGTTTCTCACCGCGCGTTACTCCAATCTGAGCGTGACGCTTGTGCCGTCCACGGAACGCTGGCAATTCGATACGCTGTATACGCTCGACAATTGGCAGAACACCAAAAGCACCCTGGCCGACCGGGCGGTCTATGATTTTATCCGGTCGCTGTATCTGGAAGGCTACGGCATTCAGCCTGCGGAAAAACGGCGCCGGCTCTGGGTCAGCCGCCAGGACACCAAGAAACGTCAGATCGCCAATGAAGCGGATCTCCTCCCCGTGCTGGAGCGCCACGGCTTCGAGACCGTCATGCCGGGGCAAATGCCGTTCCAGGAACAGGTCAGGCTGTTCGCGGGCGCGGAGGCGATCGCCGGAACCCATGGGGCGGGCCTGACAAATCTGCTGTTCGCGCCGGAAGGCACGCGCGTTCTGGAGATTTTCCCCGAGAACAAGCTGCGCAACACCTATTTTCTCATGAGCCGCTCGCTTGGCTTTCCCTACCGCTACCTGATCGCGGGTCCGGGCGGCCACCGGGAGCGATACACGGTCGATCCGGACGCGTTGGACCGGGACCTCAAAGCATTGATGGCATAATGGCGACGATCCTGTTTCTTGACGAGACCCGGCCCTTCAACGGCCGCAGCTTGCGCGACGGACCGCTTGGCGGCATCCAGAGCGGTACCGTTCTGTTGGCCGAAGCCTTCGCGCGCTTCGGCCATCAGGTCACGGCCTATACGCTCAGCGAAGAGCCGCTCGACTATGAAGGCGTCGCCTGGCGGCCTTTGACATCCCTCAAAGCCGGACCGCGCGCGCAAGGCGACATCGCCATCGCCAACAATCTCCTCCATCTTTTCGCCTATGCGGACGCCTTGCCGGTGGCCTGGTTCCGGAACCCGACGAGTTTTTCCCGCATGCTGAAGAAAGGCAGTCTGGTGCCTTTGTTCCGTTATCGTCCCCATGCGGTATTTCTGTCCCATTATCACAAGGATATCACCCATCCGCTGATGCCGTTCGCCACGCGGCGGATCATCGAGCATGGGGTGTCAGACGCGTTCCGGCGTACGGTCCCGGCCATCAGGGCGCCCGCGCCGAGGGCGATCTTCACCTCCCAGCCCTATCGGGGGCTGGGCTGGCTGGTGGATGTGTGGACCACGAAGATCCACCCCCAACTGCCGGACGCGGAACTGCATGTCTTCACGCCCAAGGCGCGCCAGACCCCGACATGGCTCGAGTCCATGCGGTCCAAAGGGATCGTGCGGCGGGACAGTCTGTCTAAGGACGAGCTGGCGGCGGAACTGCAATCCGCGCGCGTCATGCTCTATCCGGGGCACAAGGACGAGACCTATTGCAACGCGGCGGCCGAAGCGACGGCCAGCGGCATCCCCATCGTCACGCGCGGCATCGGTTCCCTGTCGGAACGGGTGCGCGACGGCAAGACCGGCTTCATCGCACCCGAGCCGCAGGACTTCGCGGATCATGCCATCCGTTTGCTGAGCGACGATGACTTATGGATGCGCCAGCATGCAGACGCGCTCAATGATCCCAAGATCGGTTCCTGGGATGCCCGCGCCGGGGAATGGGACGGGCATTTTCTGGAATATGCCGACCTGCGGGATCTGCGGTAACGCGCCAGGCGCAGGTCATTCCTGAGGCAGAACGAGGATTTGCGCCGTGCGCTCCGGGATCAGATAGTCCCGCGCCACGGCCTGAACCTGATCGGGCGTCATATCCCGGTAGGCCGGTATGACGCTGCGCACATGCTCCAACTCGTCGGGCCGCGACTGGGCATAGGCGACCGCGTTATAAAGCCAGAAGGCGTTGCGCTCCATTTCCTCTTCGAAGCGTTCCAGAATGGGCGCGCGGGCGCGTTGGAACTCATCCTCCGTGATGCCCTCATCGGCGATCGCGCGGGCAAGGCCGATCATTTCATCCAGGAACCGCTCCGTATTTTGAGGCTCCAGATTGAGGCTGGTGACGATATAGCCGTAGCCGGGGAAGGTCGAACTCATGCTGTTGCCCACACGGGGCGAATAGGTCACCGCCTGGCGGCGGCGGGCTTCTTCCGTGAGCCGCAGACGCAGAATGGCGGTCAGCATATTCAAACGGCGCGCGCGCAAGCGGTCGGTGGAATCCGTGGTCGGCCAATAGACCTGGGCGATGGCCTGATCCGCCTCCCCTTCGTGGCGCAGGACCACGGGTTCGGCCAGCGTGGGAAACTGGATTTTCCGTGCCTCGTCGAACGGACGGGGATTGAGCGCCCGGGCGGGCAGTGCCCCGAAGGTCCGGCCCACTTCAGAAATCATCCGTTCAGGATCGAAATCGCCGATCACGCCGATTTCCATATGCCCATAGGCCAAAGGCTCTTCGAGCCAGGCGGCCAGTTCCTCCAGACTGCGGGCGGTGGTTTGCGCCTTGTCCGGCAGGCCGAACCGGGGATCGCCGCTGCGCACGATCCGCCCCACATCCCGGCGCACGACCCCCTCGGGCGTGGCGTCGATGGTCTCGTAAAGGATATCGAGCCCCTTCCGGAACCGGACGATCGCCTCTTCCCGATAGCCCGGATCGGTCAGCACCGCCGCCATCAGATTGAGCTGGGTATCGAGATCCGCCGGATCGGTGGTGCCGTAAAGCTCGAAGGCCTCCGAGCCCACTTCGAAATCGAGATCGACGGTCTTACCCGCCAGAATGCGCGTCACCTCGTCGAAGCTGTGCTGCTTGAGACCGCCGGAGAGAAAAGCCTGATCGGCCAGCAGCGCCAGACCCGGCTTGTCCTTGGGCAGTTCCAGCATGCCGCCGCCGATGCGGATCGAAATCCGGATGGTCTCGTCCTCGAAATCGGTCACTTTCATATTGAGGCGGACATTATTGTCGTAGCGCACCCGGGTGATTTCGAGATCCTCGACCCGGTCGCGTTCGATCACCTCGCCCGGCTCGCCGAACATGGTATAGGCAAAGCTGCGGTCGTCCTCTTCCTCGGGCGGCACGGTGGCGACCTGGGTGCTGTTGCGATAGGCAGCCAGAATTTCCGTCTGCGGATCGCCAAGCGACAGGTTGCCGGAGACGAAGACCAGCGGCTCGCGCCCCGCCCACATCTCCCGGAACGCCGCGTTCACGTCTTCCACTGTCAAATCCTCGACCACCGAGCGGTAGAAGGCGAGATCCGTCTCCGGACGGGTGAAGACGCCGTCCTCGGACACCACCGACAGCAACTCAGCCACGAGACCGGCGGACTCCCGCGTCTCGGCGATCTCGACCGCGTCCACCATGGTCGCTTCGAAATTGGCCAGTTGCTCGCGCAGTTCGGCCTGGGTGAAGCCATGATCGAGCGCCCGGCGCAATTGCTGCTCGGCCGCCGCCAACGCCTCGCGCCATTGGTCCGGCGACGAGGTCATGCCCACAATGCTGACATCGGCGATCTCAAGCAGTTCGAAAAAACTGGCGCTGCCCGACAGGAACGGCGCGTCCGTTTCCCGCGACAGGGTCAGAAAGCGGCGGCTCAAAATAGTGTTGCCGAGCGCTTGCAGGATGGCTTCCCGCCGGGTGGCTTCCGTATCCGGCGGATTTTCCGCCGGCGCCATGCCGAAGATCTGGACCTGTGTCGGCACGTTCGGATCGCTGAAATAACCCGCGGAGAGAGCCCGTTCCTTGAACACATCCGCAGGCGGATCGGCGGGCGCATCGCCCTCGCGCATGAAATCGGCGAACAGCGTTTCGATCATGGCGGCGGTGGCATCCGCATCCACCTCGCCCACGATCACCAGAACCGTGCGTTCCGGACGGTAATAGGCCTCATAGAAATCGACGAACACCTCGCGCGGCGCCGTCTCGATCACCTCGGCAATGCCGATGGGAAACCGGTTCGTCACCCGGCTGCCGGGCAGCAGGAACTCGTAAAGCGCCTTGGTCTGACGAAAGCCCGGCGTGTTGCGGTAGCGCATCTCGGATAAGATGACACCGCGTTCGGCCTCGATCTGGTCCGGGTCCAGCGAAAGCCGTCCCGCATATTCCCGGAACACTTGAAGGCCCTGGCGCAGCAGGTCATCGGACGCCTCGGGCAGTTCGAGCTGATAGATGGTCTGATCGAAACTGGTGCTGGCATTGGTATCCGGCCCGAAAGCAAGCCCCAGCCGCTCCAGGAATTTCACCACCTCGTCGCCGGGCATCCCATCGGAGCCCTTGAACGCCATGTGCTCCAGGAAGTGGGCGACGCCGCGCTGATCGTCCCGCTCGTTCAGGGATCCGGCCTCGACGAGCATCCGCATGGATACGGTATTCTTGGGCGTATCATTGGGCAGGATCGCGTAGCGCAGGCCGTTTTCGAGCCGTCCCCAGGTCACCGCTGGATCGACCGGAATGTCGCTCGTCTCGTGCGCCCAGCGGGTTTGTGGCGCGCTGCTTTCCGGCTCGCCCGGCCCGCAGGCCGCCAGGACCAGCGCAACTGTAAAGAAAATCCCCCCGAGCGCGGCCCTTTTGAGCTGCGCAGCCAACCGGTCTGCCATGACTGAAATGCCCTCAATCGCGATTCATGACGCCCAAGCTACCGTGTCGAAAGCCCTTTGGCGAGTAGGCCGGGGAATCCTGGCGCCTCGATCCTAATCAAGGGCCATGACCAGTGCTTTCAAGTAAGCGGTTTCGGGCAAATGCAGATGGGCCGGATGGTCGGGCCCCGCGCCGCCCGTATGGAGGATCCGGCCCTGGCGGTCGGCTTCCGCCAGCCCCCGGACCGTCTGGCTACGGAACGCATCCAGATCCACCAGATGGCTGCAGGAGGCCGCCACCAGGATGCCGCCCGGCGCGATGACGCCGCCCGCGAGACGCGCCAGCTTGCGGTAGCCCCGGATCCCGGCCTTGAGGTCTTTCCGGCTTTTGACGAAGGCAGGCGGATCGGCGATCACCAGATCGAACTGCTCGCCCGCGCGGATCAGATGCTCAAGGGCCGCGAAAACGTCCGCCTTGCGCACTTCCAGCCGCTCGGCCACATCGTTGCGCTTGGCGGCCTGTTCCGCGAGCGCCAGCGCCGGGGCGGAGCGGTCGATGCAGGTCACATGGGCCGCTCCGGATACGGCGCATTGCAGGCCGAAGCCGCCCGTATGGCTGTAAAGGTCAAGCACCCGCGCGCCAGCGGCGAATCCCGAGGCGAAAGCCCGGTTCAGCCGGTGATCGAAAAACCAGCCGGTCTTCTGACCGCCCATGGGATCGGCCAGGAAAGCCGCGCCGTTCTCTTCGCCCTCGACGGGACCATCGAGCGTGCCCTTGGCAAGCTCGACCGTCCGCTCCAGCCCTTCCAGATCGCGCGCGGGGCTGTCATTGCGCAGAACGATCGCCTTCGGGGCGAATTGCGCGTCGAGCGCCTCCAGAATGAGCGGCGTTAGCCGGTCCATGCCCGCCGTATTGGCCTGGACCACGAAGACATCGCCATAGCGGTCGATCACCAGGCCCGGCAGCCCGTCGCCTTCCGCATGCACGAGCCGGTAGAACGGCCGGTCGAACAACCGGTCGCGAAGCGCTTGGGCCGCCGCGATGCGCTCAGCGAGAAAGACCCCGTTAACGTCCTCTCCCGAATCGCGGGCCAGGATGCGGGCGGCAATCAGCGTATGCGGATTGAACATGGCGATGCCCGCGTCCGCGCCCTTCGCCTCGATGCGCACCAGGCCGCCCGGCGCCAAACCCTTGGCCTCGGCCGTCATCTCGATTTCGTTCGAGTAGAGCCAGGGATGGCCGCGCGAAAGGCGGCGGTCCGCGCCCGGTTTAAGGGCAATCACGGGAAACGCATCGTTCCCCGCCGAATTCGTTCGTCTGGACATCGTCACGAGTCCTACACATTTCAAAGGCCTGGAGTTGACACGGATAGCCCCGCCTCTGCAAGCTTTGGCCATGACCGTTCTTGACCGCATCACCATTGTCGAAGGCGATCTGACGACCCTCGACGTTGACGCAATCGTGAACGCCGCGAATGAATCGCTCGCGCCGGGCGGTGGCGTATGCGGCGCAATTCACAAGGCGGCGGGGCCGGATCTGGAACTGGAATGCCGGGGTCTGCGCGGTTGCGCGACCGGGGACGCGAAAATCACCAAAAGCTACAAGCTCAAGGCCCGCCATGTCATCCACGCGGTGGGGCCGGTCTGGAAAGGCGGCCATCTGGGCGAGGACGATCTCTTGGCCTCCGCCTATCGCCGTTCTCTGGAAGTTGCAGCGCAGCATCATCTGGAGACCGTCGCTTTCCCGGCGATCTCCACCGGCATTTTCGGCTTTCCGCCGGAACGGGCCGCGCCCATCGCCGTGCGCGCGGTGGCACGGGCGCTGAGCGACTTGCCGTCGATCCGCATGGTGATCTTATGCTGCTTCGGCAGCCAGTCGGAAGCGCTGCACCGCAAAGCGCTCGCGGATCTGAAAGCCGAAGCGCCCGCTTAAGCCTTACCTTCCGTCTCTTGAAGAAACTCGTCCCGCAACTGACGTTTCAGGATCTTGCCATTGGCGTTGCGCGGCAATGGCTCCGTGCGGAAGGTGATCTTGACCGGCACCTTGAAGCCCGCGAGCAGTGCGCGCACATGGGCCTGCAGGTCTTCTTGAGTGACCGTAGCGCCCGGCTTGACCTGGACGATGGCGCCTACTTCCTCGCCCAAGACCGTGTGCGGAATACCGATGACGGCAGCATCCATCACCGCCGGATGGCTGTAAAGCGCGTCTTCCACTTCGACGCAATAGACATTCTCGCCGCCCCGGATCAGCATGTCCTTGGCCCGGTCGAGAATATAGATGAACCCCTCCTCGTCCATGCGCGCCACATCGCCCGATTTGAGCCAGCCCTGCTCGAAGGTCTTGGCGGTCTCGTCCGGTTTGTTCCAATAGCCTTTGACCACATTCGGGCCTTTCAGCCATAGCTCGCCGATGGAGCCCGGCGGCAGGGCGTTGCCGTGATCGTCCACGATCTTCGCCTCGTTGACGGGGAAGACCGGGCCGACGCTATCGGGCTTGCGCTGATAGTCATGGGACAGATTTTGGCTGACGGCGGAGGAAATCTCGGTCAAGCCGTAACCGTTACCCGGTGAGACATCGGGAAACTCTTCGCGAATGCGGGCCACAAGATCCGGCGCGGCGGGCGCGCCGCCATAAGAAATGGCCTGCACGCTGGACAGATCGAACTCGTGAAAGCGGGGGTGCTCCAAGACCTGCCAGGCGATGGCGGGGACGCCGCCGAACTGCATGACCTTTTCCTCTTGGATCAACTCAAGCGCCCGTTCCGGGTCCCAGCGGTACATCAACACGATCTTCGACGCCATGATCAGCGAAGGCACCAGCACGGAATGGCAGCCGGTGGCGTGGAAGAACGGCACCGCCAGCAGGACCGAGCGTTTAGGCGCATCCGGATCGATTGCGGGCATGCCTTCGCCCCGGCGCAGGGCCGCGCGCGCCTGGGAGCAGGTCAAGTTCATGAAATTGGTCAGAATATTCCGGTGGGTGCCGAGCGCGCCTTTGGGCTTGCCCGTGGTGCCGGAGGTGTAAAAGATCGTGGCATTGTCTTCCGGATCGATCCGAACGTCCGGCAGCGGACGGTCCGGCAGCAGACCGTAGTCGCCCGTCGGGCTCACCAGATCCTCGAACCGTTCGGCTTGAGCAGGCAAGACGCCCGAACTGCGCGCGACGATCAGTCCCGTGAGTTCCAGATCCGGCAGATGGGGCTCCAGGCGTTTCAGCCGCTCCTCATCCGCGATGACGATGCGCGCGCCGGAGTCCGAAATGCCGTAGTCCAGTTCCTGGCCCGTGCCCCAGGCATTGAGCGGCACCACCACCGCGCCGATCACGGCGGCGGCCCAGAAAGCCACCGACCATTCCGGGAAGTTCCGCATGGCGACGACCACCCGGTCGCCCTTCTCCACACCGAAGATATCCTTCAGATCATGGGCAAGGGCGGCGACCGCCTTGTAGTGGCGCGCGAAGGTCACCCGCTCGCCTTCATAAACGAGATAGTCATGATCGCCATGGGCGCGGGCCGCTTCGAACACGGCGCGCAAACTGGGCGGCTGATGCTTATAGGTGCGGAAACTCACGCCGCCGATCACCACCTCCTCCATCTCGAACGGCGCGCCGGGCGCGGTCAGCATGGCGTGGGCCTCGGCCATGCTCATGGCAGGCGGGGGCGGCGGGGTCACCGGTGCACTCATAAGATCCTCCCAACGGTCTTTTTCTGACGCTTATGATCCCGTGCCGGCGGCGTTCCGTCAAAGGGGGATGCGCGCTGGGGCTTGGCGCAGGCCCGCAGCCAACGTATAGAAGCGGCCATGAGCACACTTCGTTCCTTAAAAGAACCGGCTAAGATCGGCGTCGTCAGCCTGGGCTGCCCCAAGGCGCTGGTGGATTCCGAGCGCATCCTCACCCGCCTGCGCGCGGAAGGCTATGCGGTCTCGCCCAGTTACGACGCCGCCGACGTGGTGCTGGTGAACACCTGCGGCTTTCTCGACAGCGCACGGGACGAGTCCCTGGAGGCCATCGGCGAGGCAATCGCCGAGAACGGCCGGGTGATCGTCACCGGCTGCCTGGGCGCGGAAGCCGACCTGATCCGCAAGCGCCATCCGGACGTTTTGGCGATCACCGGCCCGCATCAGTACGAGGCGGTGATGGACGCGGTGCATGAGGCCGTGCCCCCGGTGCACGATCCGTATGTGGATCTGGTGCCGCCCCAGGGCATCCGCCTGACGCCCCGCCATTACGCCTATTTGAAAATCTCCGAAGGCTGCAATCATTCCTGCACCTTCTGCATCATTCCATCCTTACGCGGAAAGCTGGCGAGCCGTCCGGCCCGCGCCGTCTTGAGCGAAGCGGAGAAACTGGTCGAGGCGGGCGTCAAGGAGATCCTGGTGATCTCCCAGGACACCAGCGCCTATGGCACCGACCTGAAACACGCCGAAAGCCCGTGGCGGGACCGTTCCGTGCGCGCCCATTTCACCGATCTGTGCGACGCGCTGGGCGATCTGGGCGTCTGGGTGCGGCTGCATTACGTCTACCCCTACCCCCATGTGGACAGCGTGCTGCCCTTGATGGCGGAGGGTAAGATCCTGCCCTATCTGGACATCCCCTTTCAGCATGCGAGCCCGACCGTGCTGAAAGCCATGCGCCGGCCCGCCAATCAGGAAAAGGTTCTGGAGCGGATCAAACGCTGGCGGGAGATCTGCCCGGACCTGACCATCCGCTCCACCTTCATCACCGGCTTTCCCGGCGAGACGGACGAGGATTTCCAGTTCCTGCTCGACTGGCTGGGCGAAGCGCAACTCGACCGGGTCGGTTGCTTCAAATACGAGCCGGTGGAGGGCGCGGCGGCCAATGCGCTCGGCTCTCCGGTTTCCGACGATGTCAAAGAGGCCCGCTGGCATGCCTTCATGGCGGCTCAGAAAGAGATCAGCACACGGCGCTTGGCGGCCAAAGTCGGCAAGACGATCCCGGTGATCGTGGACGAGGTGGACGAAGAAGGCGCGCTCACCCGCTCTCAAGGTGATGCGCCGGAGATCGACGGCTCCGTGTTCCTCAACGGCGAGACGGACCTGACGCCGGGCGATATCCTGCCCGTGCGTATCGAGCAGTCGGACGATTACGACCTGTGGGGCGTGCGCGCGGACAAGGCCTGACCTTACACTTAAGGTCTATTGTCAAGCGCGGGCGCAAGGGTCTAGCCTGCAAGCGGGTTTCTTGCAGGAAAGGATACGGTTTTGGGTCTGGTCGACGCGCTGCCCGTCACACCCGCCGATATCGACAAGGCCGCGGAGCGGATTGCGCCGCACGCGGTCCGCACGACCCTGATTTACAACCCTAAGCTTAATGAAGAGACAGGCGCCCGGGTACTGCTCAAGCCCGAAAATCTTCAGCGCACGGGGTCCTTCAAGTTTCGCGGTGCCATGAACGCCATTAAAAGCCTGTCACCCGCGGACCGGGAGAACGGCGTCATTGCCTGGTCATCCGGCAATCATGCCCAGGCCGTGGCAGCGGCGGCGAAGCTTCTGGGGCTTGAGGCGACCATCGTCATGCCGGCGGACGCGCCGCGCACCAAGATCGAAGCCACCCATGCCCTGGGTGCGCAGATCGTGCCTTACGATCGGTATACGGAAAGCCGTGAGAAGATCGGTCAGCGGATCGCACGGGCGCGCGGGCTTGCCATCATTCCGCCCTATGATCATCCGCCCACCATCGCGGGCCAGGGCACGGCGGGCCGGGAAATCGCCGCCGACCTCCAGTCGCTGAACCTGAAGCCGGATATCATGCTGGTGTGTTGCGGCGGCGGCGGCCTGACGGCGGGCACGGCCATCGCCCTGAAAGCGGTCTGGCCGGAGGTGGAAGTCTTTTCCGTGGAGCCGGAAGGGCTCGACGACACCATGCGCTCGCTGGTGGCGGGTAAGCGCGTGGCCAACGATCCGGACGCCCGCTCCATCTGCGACGCGCTCCTGGCGCCCGAACCCGGCGCGATCACTTTCGAGATCAACCGCCGCCTGCTCGCGGGCGGCATGGCCGTGTGCGACGAGGCCGTGCTGTCGGCCATGCGCTATGCGTTCCGCAACTTGAAACTGGTGCTGGAGCCGGGCGGCGCGGCGGCCCTTGCCGCTTTGCGCGAAAACGCCATCGACATGCGCGGCAAGACGGTCGTGGTCATGCTGAGCGGCGGCAATGTGGATCCCGGCCTGTATGCGACCGCCTTATGTGGGCCTGATTTCCGTCCGCAGACGGCCGGCTCGACCCGTGGGCCCGTTTAAATCCGAGGACACCATGACGACCCGCCCCCGTTTTCACCTGGCCTTTCCCGTCCACGATATCGCGGCGGCCCGCGCCTTTTACGGCGGCGTGCTGGGCTGCGCGGAAGGGCGCAGCGCGGAGCATTGGGTCGATTTCGATTTTCATGGGCACCAGATTGTCGCCCATCTGGCCCCTGACGATGTGGCCTGCCGCACCACCAGCGCCGTGGACGGCCATCAGGTGCCCGCCCGCCATTTCGGCCTGATCCTAGCGTGGGACGATTGGGAACAACTCGCAGACCGTCTGAAAGCGGCGCAAGCGGCGTTCGTGATCGAACCTTATGTGCGCTTCGAAGGCCAAGCGGGCGAACAGGCGACCCTGTTCGTGAAGGACCCCAGCGGCAACGCGCTGGAGTTCAAGGCGTTCAGGAATGAGTCGCAGATCTTTGCGAAATGATCTCTCTTTCTCAGTGGCACCACCGGCCCACTCCTCCTCCCGACCACCCACAAGGGTACCCTCATTGGGTGGTCGGGAGGGGGAGTGGGCCGGCCAGGCAATCAGAAAGAAAGCCTCACCACTTCTCGCCGTAGGGCCGGAGATCCAGTTCGAAGCTGCGGGCCGATTTGGGCTGCCGGGTCAGGAACCACACAGCATCCGCGATCGCTTCGGGCTTCAGGAAGAAATCGTCCGGCTGGTCCGGCATCATCTTCCGTGTCCGCTCGATATCGATCACGCCATCGACGATCACATGGGAGACATGGATATTCTCCGGACCCAGATGGCGCGCGAGCGATTGCGCCAGGGCCCGTTGGGACGCTTTGGCCGAGGTAAAGGCGGAGAAATTGGCCGAATGTTTCACCGACGCGGTCGCGCCGGTCACCACGATATTGCCCTGCCCCTGCTCCCGCATCTGCGGCAGCACGGCCTGCACGGCGGCGAACAGGCCCAGCGTGTTGACCCGCCAATTGGTCTCCAGATCCTCCGCCGTGATCTTGTCGATATTGCCGAAATGGCCGGAGCCCGCATTGTAAAGCAGCACGTCCACCGGCCCCAGATCCTGCTTGATCCGTTCAAAGACGGGACCGGCCACCGACGGATCGCTGGCGTCATAGGCATAGGCGCGCGCGTTACCCATCTCGGACGCAAGACCGTTCAGATAGGCCTCATTCCGGGCCATCAGGGCGAGGGCATAGCCTTCCCGGGCGAAGCGTTTGGCGAAGGCGGCCCCATTGCCGGGGCCGACGCCGATGATCGCGCAAACCGGATCGGCCATCATTTGCCTCCCGCCGTCAGCAGTTCAGGTTCCTCGGCATCGGTATCGGCATCGCCGTCATCATCCTCGGCTTCAAGCTCCGTGAACTGAAGATCCCTGCCCTTCAGCGGCAGGCGCGGCGTCTTTTCAACAGGCAGCATTTCGGCCAGATCGCCGACGGCCGTACCCACACCCAGATCATTGAGCTTGCGCCCCTGCGGCAGCACGCGGGTCTCCAGGGAGGCGACGAATTCATTATGGCGCGTCACCGTCTGGTCGAGGGATTTCGACAGCCGCATGACCTTCTCACCAAGCCCTTGCAGGCGCTTGTAAAGCTCCGAACCTTCGGTCATCACCCGCTGGGCGTTCTGGGAAGCCCGCTCCTGCCGCCAGCCGAAGGCGATGGCCTTGGCAAGCGCCAGGAAAGTGGTGGGCGTGGCAATGATGATCTGCTTGTCGTAGGCGAATTCGAACAGATCCGGATCCCGCTCGATCGCGGCGGCGTAGAGATTATCGCCGGGCACGAACAGCACCACGAAATCGGGCACTTCGGGCAGTGACTGCCAGTATTTCTTGGAGCCCAACTGCTCCGCATGCACCCGCAAATCGCGGGCATGCTTGCGCAGGAACTGTTCCCGCTCCTCATCGCTCGCGGCTTCGACCGCGTCCAGATAGGCGGCCATGGGCGTCTTGGCATCGACCACGATCTGGCGTCCACCGGGTAAGCGCAGCACCACGTCGGGCCGCAGCTTCTTCTCGTCCTCGCCTTCGACGCTGTGTTCGGTGAGGAAATCCACATGCTCCATCATACCGGCCATTTCCAGCACGGTCTTGAGCTGCTGCTCGCCCCAGCGGCCCCGGGTCTTGGGCGCGGATCGGAGCGCATTCACCAGATTGGAGGTCATGTCCTTGAGCTTGCCATGGGTCTCGGCCACGGAGCGCAGTTGCTGGACGATCTCGCCTTCGTCGCGTTTGCGCTCCTTTTCCATCTCGGCGAGCTTGTCCTGGTAACCTTTCAGCGCCTCGCCCATGGGCTTGACCAGGTTTTCCACGCTCTGCTTGCTGGTCTTGTGATGGCCTTCGAAGAAGTCCTGGGCGCGTTTGAGGAAACCCTCGGTGTTCTTCTCCATCAGATCGTTGGCCATGACCTTGATCTGGTCCTCGATATTCTTGCGCACATCGATCAGTTCCTGGCGCTTTTCCTCATGCGCTTTGAGTTCCTGATCGCGGGTGGCCTCGATCTCGGTGAGCTTGACGGTGAGATCCGACGCCTGGACCCTCAAGGCGGCTTCCGCCTGGCGGGCGCGCTCAAGTTCCACCTTGCGGTCTTCCAGATCGGCCTGGAGATGGGCGCGCTCGGTCTCAAGGCCCCGGATCTCGATGGTCTTTTCAGCCAGGCGCTGGCGCACCTCGTCCAGCTCGTCGCGCAGGCGCGCAAGCCCCTTTCCTTTGGAGACGAACATCACGAGGGCCGTCAGCGACATGCCGACCAGAAGCCCGGCGGCGGCAAAAACGACAGAAAACATATCCATTTGAAATACCCCTGGGACTCGCGGGAAGCGATTCGGTCAGGCCATTCTAACGCGGGCCGCGCACCTGTCCCAATTCGGCATCGCTTCCGGCGGCGCGCGCCGTCCGGCGCCCATCCCGTCTTGAATTAACGCAGGCATCCGCTTAGCTTACCGCCCGAAACCAACCAGTTTCGACATGCGGATCGCACGGCGCAGAGGGAGTGGGGACACCATGGGTCGTCAAATCATTGCGGCTGCCTTGGCTTTTTGGAGCGTAATGCTCCTTGAACCTGTGACAGGACACGCGGCGGCGGAGACCCGCGCCGACGCCCTCGCGGATCTCGGCGACTATTACGCCCGGGCCGATCAGGCGCTCGCCCGCCAGCTCAGCGAAGCCCGGGCCCTGACCGCCCGGTTCGGCCGCGATTATGGCGAGGCGCAGCTTTCCGCCATCAAGACCGGGCGGCCCTCCCGCAACGAGTACAAAGATTTCCGTGAGAATGTCCGGGACTTGCACAAGGCCCACGGCGCGCATGTGAACAACGCGACCTATATCGGCCGGCTGGACGACTGGCCGGGCAAACTGATTCAATGGGCCGACTACAATGTGCGCTATTCCCTGCGCCGGCTCTGGGTCATGAAAATCACCCAGACCCATTTCGAACTGACCCTGATTGAACGGGACGCCAAGGCGGCGCTCGATGCGGTGCATGGATCGGTGGATGCCATCGACCCGGCGCTCCGCCTGCAAATCGTCAACCGCATCCGGGCGGCGGTGCTCGATCTCGCGTCCTGGCGGGAACGGCTCGCATCCCGTGCCTGGGCCTGGGCCCATTACATCGAGCGGTTCGGCAACGAGAAGCGTACGGAAGATTTCCACCAGCTTATCTACAACGGGTTCGGATGGAACCTGGAAGAGCGCATGGCCCGGACCGGCGATCCGACGGCGAGCCTGGCCCTGGAGAACCTCAGCGATCTCGATGCGCTGGTGGCCGATATCGCCGATCCCAACCTCGCCCTTCTGGCCGTCATCGAAGATGCGGCTGCGGCAGGGCACTGGACCGGTCCGGCCGACGATCCTCTGAGCTTCGCGTTCGACGGCGTATCCGTGGAACGCTTCAATCCGCTTCAAACCGGCCCCGCGGGAGAGTGATCATGACACAGCGCCTTCCTCTGACGGTCCTTCTGGGGCTGAGCCTTGTGCTTGCCGCATGCGGCGAGAGCGGCGATACCGGATCCCAGACCCAATCGGCCGAAGCGCCCACACCTGCGTCCGCCGCCGCTCCGCAACAGCCCGCCACCCCGCCCCCGGCAGCCGATACCTGGGTCGCCCCCGGTCTGACCGCTTTCGTCGATCAGACCGTGACGCGCCTGTCCTCCGTGGACGGAGACGCCGCGACGGCCATGGCCGAAAGCCTGAAAGGGCGGCTTGACGAGCTGACGGCCCGGCGTCACCGCGCGGCCCCGGGCGACGTGGCGATCGCGCCAGGCACATCCGTCTTCTGCGCCTCCGAAGCGCCGCAACAGGTCACGGCACTGTCCCAGATGCTCTCGACACATGCCGAGGGCGTGGATAGCGCCTTGAGCGCCTGCGCCCAGAGCTGCCCGGCCTTGAGTTGCGCCGCCTATGCCTCGGCGGTCACGGCGCTTGAAGGCGCTGGCATGCACGGCGCCACACTGGGCAGCCGTCTCGCCCGCGAACGGCGGATCGATCCCGCCGCCACCGCCGGGACGGTCCAGTCCCTGACGGAAACCCTGGCCGGTCTTCAAACGCAGACGCGGGAAGCGCTTCAGTCCCTTGCCATGGCGACCAGCACGTCCGAAGACGGCGTGCCGCTGCAACAGACCCTGACCGGTCTGAGCGAGACATTCGGCGCGGCCCATGCGCAGGCCTTCACGCTCGCCTGGAGCGGTGGACTGACGGGCACCGGCTCCTACGATTTCGCCGAGACCCTGGGCGATCTGAAGACGGGGCTGAGCACCCTGGCGGCGATGGTGCCCGCAGACGCCGATATGACGGCGCCGGAGACCGCGCGGCTGATCGGCGGACAGATTGTGGAGATCGCCGACGCGCTCGCCTCCGCCGCGATCACAACGGAGACGCTGGCCGAGGCGGCTCAAGCGCAACCGGCGGCTGCCGCGTCCTGTGGGACGGATGGCATGACGGCCCCGCTCGTGGACGCGGGCACCGCCTTGCGCAGCTATGGGGGCCGCTTGCGCCAATGCGCGGCACAAGCCGACTGCACGCCCATCAAGGTCGAGGGGCTCGACGGGATCGCCATGACCCGCATGGATCTGAGCGCCTTGGCAGCGGCTGCCGTTGCGTCATCCGAAGAGCTGGAAACCACTTCCAGCGCCTTGCAGGACGCCGCCTGCCGACAGGCCCCGTGACCTGCCCCCCAGTCTTCCCTAAACTGGGAAAAACAAACCGGGGGCAGGCATGACCGCACAGGGATCTTCAACCCGTCATTTCAGCGTCGCCATTATCGGCGCGGGCGTCTCAGGCATCTGCATGGCGATCCGCCTGAAACAGGCGGGCTATACCGACATCTCGATCCTGGAGAAATCCGACGATATCGGCGGCACCTGGCGGGACAACACCTATCCCGCCTCCGGCTGCGATGTGCCGTCCCATCTCTACAGCTATTCCTTCGAGCCCAATCCGGACTGGAGCCACGCCTTTTCGCTCCAGGAGGAAATCCTCGCCTATCTGCGCCATTGCGTGGACAAATACGGCATTGCCCAATTCATCCGCTACAACAGCCCGGTCGATACGGCCCGCTACGACGCCGTCCGCCAGAGCTGGCAGATCACCCTTGCCAGTGGCGATACGCTGGGCGCGAACATTCTGGTGAGCGGCGTCGGTCAGCTTAACCGTCCGCATACGCCCACATTCCCCGGCGCGGACCTTTATGAGGGCACGACGTTTCATTCCGCCCGCTGGAACCATGAGCATGACCTGAGCGGCGAACGGGTCGCGGTCATCGGCAACGGAGCGAGCGCCGTTCAGTTCGTGCCCCAGATCGCGCCGAAAGTGAAAGAGCTGCAGATCTATCAGCGCTCGGCCAATTGGATCATCGACCGGCCCGACAAGGAATTCTCAAGCTTCGAAAAATGGCTGTTCCGCAACGTGCCGGGTTATGAATGGTATACGCGGATGCTGATCTACTGGCTGCTGGAACAGCGCGTTGCCGTCTTCACGGGCGTCGGCTGGCGCAACCGGCAATTCACCAAGGTGGCGCTCAAGCATCTGGAAGAGCAGATCAGCGATCCGGACCTGCGCCAGAAGCTGACGCCCGATTATCCCATCGGCTGCAAGCGGGTGCTGATTTCCAGCGATTACTATCCGGCGCTGGAGCGGCCCAATGTGGATCTCATCACCACACCGATCAAAGGCCTTACCCGGGACGGCATCGAGACAGATGACGGCCAGGTGCATCAAGCCGACACGATTATCTACGCCACCGGTTTTCTGAGTACGGATTTCCTGATGCCCATGGATATTCTGGGGCTGGACGGCAAGCATCTGCACGATAGCTGGAAGGACGGCGCGCAGGCCTATCTGGGCATGACCGTCGCGGGCTTTCCGAACTTCTTCATGATGTACGGCCCCAACACAAATCTGGGCCACAACTCCATCATCTTCATGATCGAATGCCAGGTCCATTACATCCTCGATGCCTTGCGCCAGATGGAAGAGCGCCGCATCGGCTCGGTCGATATCAAACGGCCCGTGATGGACTCCCATAATGCGACGCTTCAGGAGGAATTGCGCGCCTCCGTGTTCAATGCGGGCTGCGATAGCTGGTACAAGCAGCAGGACGGCAAGATCGTGAACAACTGGTCCGGCTCAACCATCACCTATTGGCGACGTACACGGACGGCCGATCTGGAAAACTACGAAACCCTGCCCGCTGCCTCGGCGACCTAAACGGGTGCATCCGGGCTCCGGCGACGCAAGCCCACAACCTCAAGCTTTTTTCACCGATAGGCCGTGACCTCTGCCGCGTGTTTGAGTAGAGTGATGCCTCGTATGCGGACAGGAGACGCGGACAGCGCACCGCCTCACCCGACCGAACGGCAAGCTGGGGGTCTAAAACCATGACGATGATCGGCAGAACGCTGCGCCAGAGCGCCAGCGGTCATTACGCTTGCGCTCTGTGCACTGTCATATTTCTTTCATACTTCACGGTGAGTCCGGCCCAGGCGGCGCTGGGCGTGACCTTTAGCGACGGGTTCCGCCTGGCCCAGGCCCAGGAACCGGCCGAACCCGTTGCGGATGACGAACCATCCGAGGAAGACGCATCCGCTGAAGAGGCTGACGAACCGGCCGCCCCGGCGGAGGAAGATGCGCCTGCCGCTCCGGCTGAAGACGAGACGCCCGCGGACGAAGAGACCGATGAGCCCGCCCCCGAAGGCTCTTCCGATGAAGGCTCTTCCGACGAGGGCGATGCGGTCGAAGGGGATGAAACGGCCACCGAAGGCGAAGACGGCGAAGCGCTGACCGAGGAAGAAGAGCCGGTCAATTATGGCCGCTTCCAGCCGCTGGCCGATCTCGTCATCGCGGGCGGCCCGATCATTGTCATTCTGGCGTTTCTGTCGATCGTCAGCCTCGCCATCGTTCTGGTGAAGCTCGCCCAGTTCGCCAGATTGCGCGTCGGCAATAAACGCTTCATCGACCCGGTCGTGACCCTGGTTCAGGAGCGCCGGATGGATGAGGCATTGGGCGAACTCGGATCGCAAAGAGCGGTCATCGCCCGGGTGATGGAAGCGGCGGTGCGCGGCAAGAAGCTCGGCGGGCGCGAAGAAGAACTGGCGCGCGAGGAAGTGGAACGCATCGCCCAGAAGAAACTCGACGGTCTGGAAAGCGGCCTGACGCTGTTGAGCCTGATCGCCACGATCAGCCCGCTGTTGGGTCTGCTCGGCACGGTGCTGGGCATGATCGACGCCTTCCAGCAACTGGAAGCGGTGGGCGACCGGGTCGATCCGGCGATCCTGTCGGGCGGTATCTGGGAAGCGCTGCTGACCACGGCCGCAGGCCTTTCCGTGGCGATCCCGGCGGCGGCTTTCTACACCTGGATGCAGCGCACCGTGGATGTCACGGCCCAGAGCATGGAAGACGCGGCAACCCAGGTGTTCTGCGCCGATCTCTACCATGCGCCGGCCCCGGCGGCGGCCGAGCCGGAAACCGCCGGGTGAGCCCCGAGCCCTTGATACGGACCGTTTAAGGACAAGGGTGCCATGCGCCTGAAGAGACGCACCAAACCCATGGCGAATTTGAACATCACGCCGTTGATCGACGTGGTGTTCATCCTGCTCGTCTTCTTCATGGTGGCGACCAATTTCGCGCAGTTCCGCCTGATCCGGATCGAAACGCCCCAGGAAACCCGCGTCGTGGAGAAAAGCGAAGCGGCCATCGTCATCCTGCTGAAGGCCAATGGCGAGATGGACTTCGATGGGGATCCGATCGACCCGGAGGACCTGTCGCAGGCGATCATCAATGTGCTCGCCATCGATCCGGGGCGGGCCTTTCTGATCCGGCCCGAACCGGGCGTGCCGTTACAGGATGCCATTGACGCCTTCGGCGTCGCCCGCCAGACCGGTGCTGTCGCCGTCTCCTTCTCGCCGCCGCGCGCCGCGCCTTTGACCGGCACGGGAGGCGCGCGATGAAACTGCAACGGGCGCGCAAACCGAGAGACCTGGTGAACATCACCCCGCTGATCGATGTGGTGTTCATCCTGCTCGTCTTCTTCATGCTGGCGGGCGCCATCAAACGCCCCGACGCCATTGCCGTCGATCCGCCCAAATCCGTCGCGGAGGAAGCCGGCGACGAGGAAGATCTCATCATCCTGATCGGCGCGGACGGCTCGGTGGCGTTCAATGGCCAGCTTCTGCCCGATGACGGCGCGCTCATTCGCAACACGGCCCTGTGGCTGACCTATAGTCCGGGCACCGCCATTCAATTGAAAGCGGACGCGGACGCGGAAGCCGCGCGGGTCATCCAGGTGATGGAACGCCTGCGCGAAGCGGGCGCCCGCTCCCTCGTTCTGCTGACCGTGGGCGGCGAGGCCCAGGGTGCGACCGCCCCCGGAGGCGCGCCATGAGCGATGATCCGCAAACGGATACGCCCAGAACGAGCCTGTTGGGCGATGCCCGTCCGACCGCGCCCAGCGGCCGGTCCTGGCTGATCGGCAGCGCCGTCGCCGTGCTGATCCATGGCGTGGCCGCCATACCGTTCCTGGCCAAGCCGAAGCCGCCGATCATCGGCGTCGGACCGGGCGACCAGGGCGGCATCGGCATCATGCTCGACCAGCCCCTGCCGCCGCTCCCGCCGCCGCCAGAGCCGGAACCCGAACCGGAGCCTGAGCCCGAACCGGAACCGGAGCCGGAAGAAGAGGTCATCGAGGAGAAATCGCCCGAGGCCCCGCCGCCGGAAGCGCCCGTGGAGCCGCGCGAGGAACCGCGCCCGCCCGCGCCGCCTCCGCCACCCCCGCAACCGCCGCGCACCATGTGGGCCGGTGGCGGCGGCGATCTGACGATCGAGGAATATCTCCTGCTGGAAGACTGGCTGCGGGAATCCCAGGCGCGGGTGGCCCGGGAAATTCAGTACCCGCTGGAAGCGCGCAAACGGGCCATCGAAGGGTTCGCGGAAGTGATCCTGGTGGTTGACCGGCGCGGGCGCGTGCTGGACTGGGAATTCCGTACGGAAACGGGCCAGGCGATCCTCGATGGCGAGATCACCCGGGCCATGCGGCGGGTGCGGCGCCTGCCCCGCCTGCCCCGCTCCATCACCCATGACCGCCTGCGCTTCGTCGTGCCCATGCGCTTCCAGATCGTCTATGCCGAAGGCGAGCGCCCGCAACCCGAAAACTGACCGGAGCCGGATCAGTCCGGCAGGGCGTCTTTCAGAACCCGCGCACGCAGCCAGGTCTGGGTCCGGCAAAACAGCAGCAGGCAGCCGCGCACCGCCAGACGGTCCGGGTCCTCAAGCTGGAAGCGGCTGCGGTACTCTGCATCGTCCTCCGGATCGATAATGGTGCCGCCCCGCCATTTCTCGCCGTCCCATTCGAAATCTTTCAGGATTTGACGGCCCACGAATACCTGGTCTTCCGTATCCCAGGCCCAGGTGATGGTGCCGCAGAGTTTGCCCCGGTCCTCTGTACACGGTTGGATATCGACCATGGCATCCACGCCTTCGGTCAGCCAGGCCCCCAGGTAAGGGGCCTGGACGTCCGGTTCCTGGGCGACGGCCTGGCATGAAAGCCCGGCAGAAAGAGCGCCCGCCATGACAAACCGCGTCAACAGACCCACCGTTTTCATCATATGCCCGCCTCTATCACGTTAACCCGCGAGATCCCGCTCAACCATCCGTAGAATGAGCAATCCGGCAATGGCCGCCAAGACTCTGTCCATCGCGTCACCATAACGACCGGCGGCGGCCCGGTGAAGACTACCGGTGCCGGTGAACGCCGTGCCAATGGCCTCGTGCATCCGGCGCGGCGGCCCGGATCGCGCCCGTGCTCACGCGAAACGCGCTCAAACCTGCCGCGTGATCCCGAACCGGTTGACGTCTTCTCATACCGCGAGAACAATAGCTCAAAGAAAGAAGATCACAGAAAAGCCCAACAGGAGGACGGCCCCGTGTCCGATACGCCCGCACAAGATGTTCTGACCCTGCTCGCCGCGGCCTTGGGCCCCAAAACGGCGCTGATCGACGACCGCCCCGACGGCACGGTCATTCAGTGGACCTTCGCCGACCTGGAAGCCAATGCGAACCGGCTCGCCAATGTGTTCTTGGATTTGGGTGTCAAACCGCAAGCCAAGATCATGGGCTGCGGCCAGAACTCCGCCTGGATCGTCGCCTGCGGCCATGCCACGAGGAAGGTCGGCGGCGTCGCGGTGCCGCTCAATTATCGGCTGACGGAAGATGAAGCTGCCTATGTGGTCGATAATTCCGATACAGATGTCATCTTCACGGATGCGGAGTTTGCGCCTTTGTTCGAGGCCATCCGCCCCCGCACACCGAAAGTGCGCGCGGTCCTCGTCTTCGACGGCGAGGCCGGCAAGGACATGCTGAAAGCGGACGACCTGCTCTCCAAGGCCAGCCCCGAGCCCGCGCCGCGTGACGGCATTCCGGACCAGGGCCAGACCATGATCTACACCTCCGGCACCACGGGCAAGCCGAAAGGCGCCGTGCGCCCGCGTGTGGGCGATCCGGAGGTTCTGGGCCAATTGATCAATCACATCGGCTATACCAATGAGGATGTCTATCTGACCACCGGCCCGCTTTATCATTCCGGCCCCGGAGGGTTCCTCGCCATCTCCCACATGCTCGGCAACACAGTGATTCTGCAACGTAAATTCGACGCGGAAGACTGGCTGCGGCTTGTGGACAAATACAAGGTGACCCACACTTTCGCCGCCCCGACCCCAATCCGCCGGGTCTGTCAGTTGCCGGAAGAGACCGCCGGGAAATACGATGTCGCCAGTATGCGGATCATGATCGCCAACGCCGCACCCTGGTCCTTCGCGCTCAAGAAACTCTATCTGAGCCGCTTCCCGGACAACTCGCTTTTCGAGGTCTACGGATCGACGGAACTGGGCGTCAATACGGTGCTGCGCCCGGAAGATCAGTTACGCAAACCGGGCTCCTGCGGCAAGCCCGCGCCGGGTGTCGAGATCACCCTGTTCGACGACGACGGCAACATCGTCACCACGCCGAATACGCCGGGCGAGCTTTATGTGCGCAGCGCCAATGCCTTCACGACCTATTACAAGGCCCATGACAAGTATCTTTCGGACCGGCGCCAGGACATGCAGACCGTGGGCGACATCGCCTATTTCGACGATGAAGGCTTTTATTTCATCTGCGACCGGAAGAAGGACATGATCATCTCCGGCGGCGTGAACATCTACCCGGCCGAGATCGAGGACGTACTCGAACATCATCCCGACATCATGGATGTGGCGGTCTTCGGCATTCCCGATGAAGAATGGGGCGAGGCCGTGCATGCGGTGGTGGTGCTGCGGCCGGGCGTCAGCCTGACGCCGGAGGACATCCAGGCCTATGCCCGCGAGCATCTGGCGGGCTATAAGGTACCCCGTTCCATCTCTTACATGGAGGACATCCCGCGTACGGGCTCCGGCAAGATCCTGAAACGGGATCTGCGGGCGCCGTTCTGGGAGGCGTATAACGCAGGCGTTGCCTGAAGCGGCGCGAAGCCCTTTGTCCTTACTCCGTGTCGGGGTATGCTGTCGCGGTTCTGACACACGGCAACATGAAGGGGTGAGGCTGTGGCGGGGGCTGCGATCCGGGGTCCATATCCCGAACTCACTTGGCATGGCATCCTGACC
The DNA here is from genome assembly GCA_964612085.1 of uncultured Alphaproteobacteria bacterium. Taxonomy (GTDB): domain Bacteria; phylum Pseudomonadota; class Alphaproteobacteria; order JAJFIK01; family JAJFIK01; genus CAZTCJ01. Next base: position 20,785 of record CAZTCJ010000007.1, on the reverse strand, counting down.
GGCTGGTTTCTGGGCGCCATCATCGCGATCTCGATCGGCTATGCGGCGCTGATCCTCGGCTTCTCGATCGAGGGCTCCGAGCTGGCGGCGATCCTGGGCTTCGGGATCCTGCGCGGGATCTTCGGACGGCGCTCGATCATCGAGAACAATATCGCCCAGACGGCGGCCAGTTCCGTGAACGCGGCCTCCTCCGGCATGATGTTCTCCGTGCCCGCCATTTTCATCCTGGGCTATGGCGATCAGCTCAATCCCTATCTCATCACGTTCGGCTGCATAGCGGGCGCGTTTCTCGGCATCGCCTTCATCGTGCCTCTGCGCAAACAGATGATCGATTTCGAACGCCTGACCTATCCGGGCGGCGTGGCCGTGGCCACGATCCTGAAATCGCCCGGCGCGGGGCTGCGCAAGGCCCAGTTGCTGGTCGGCGCCGCCGTAATCGCGGGCGGTCTGCACGGCTTGAGCCAGGTGACAGGCGTGGGCAACTGGAATCTGGGCGCGCAGATCGGCATGCCGGAGTATATGAACGGCATCTGGTATCTCTCCCTGCTGACCATCGGTGTGGGCTTTATCGCCGGGCGCGGCGGCGTGGCCTTCATCATCGGCGGCTTCGTGGTCTATTGGGTCGTGGCCCCGCTTCTGGCGGCGACGGGACAGTTTCCCACCGACCCGGCGACGGGGGAGATCACAAGCGACCCCAATCAACTGCGCCTGCTGCTGTTCCGGCCCGTGGGCATCGGCATGCTGATCGGCGGCGCGGTGATGGGCGTGATCCTTTCCCTGCCGCTGATTCGTTCGGCCATCCGCTCCATGTCGGATTCCGCCAAGGTGAAAGCGGCGGGCAGCGACGAGATGCCCATTTCCCTGCTTTACGCCGCCATTGTCGGCGCGGCCATCCTGCTCGCTTTCATCGCCGTCAATGCGGTGGACAATGTCGGCCTCGGGCGCGGCATCCTGATGGCTGTGCTCGGCACCCTGTGGATCTGGATGGCGGGCATCATCCTGTCGGAAGCCATCGGGCGCACCAACTGGTCGCCGCTGTCGGGCATGACGCTGATCGGCGTCACCATCCTGATCTTCCTGGTCAGCGACATGGAGCGCAGCCAGGCCATCGTCGCCGCCGTGACCGTGGGGGCCGCCACCGCCGTTGCCATGTCCCAGGCGACCGACCTGATGCTCGACATGAAGACGGGCTATATGGTGGGCGCGATCCCCCGCCGCCAGCAATGGGCGCAGTTCTCCGGCGCCTGGATCGGGCCACTTTTGATCATTGGACTGATCTTCGTGCTGCATGAGTCGTACGGCCTCGGCAGCACGCAATTGCCCGCGCCGCAAGGCCAGGCGCTGGCCTCGACGGTGGACGGCATTCTGGGCGGCGATGTGCCGGTTGAGAAATATGCGGCGGGCGCGCTCATGGGCGCGCTTCTGACGGCCGTCCAGGGCGGGCTCGGCATCACGGTCGCGCTCGGCTTTTATCTGCCCTTCAATATCGTGCTGACCTATGCGCTCGGCACCCTGTCGCGGCTCCTGGCCGACCGGTTCATGGGTAAGACCTGGGCGGAAGATGTGGGCATTCCAATCGCCGCGGGCTTCATCGTCGGCGAGGCGCTGGTCGGCGTCGGCTTCGCGGTTTACTACGTGGTCACGGCTTAGCGGGAGAGACCCATGATCAAATTCGGCTATCTCCTCCTCGTCCTGGGCTTTCTGAGCGCGGCCTATGTGGTCTCGCTCGATCCGGCCACGGTGAATTGGCCGGTCTTCGCCGTGACCATTATCCTGGGCTTTATCGGTGTCGTGATGGTCCGCACCGCCCGGCATCAGGCAGCGCGGTCGAGCGCCATTCTTCTCGGCAACAGGCAGGACCTGGAAACGAGCCTCGCCAATATCGTGGCCAATCTGGAAGACCTGAAGGCCCGCAAGGAGACGCTCTCCGTCGAGGCCTTCCGTGAGGAGATCGATTCGGGCTTCCGGGACGATCTCCTGCGCTTCGTGGATGCGCGCGAAAGCATGATCCCCTTGTTCGGCCTTCAGGCCTATGCGGATATCATGGGCGCCTTCGCCGCCGGAGAGCGGTTCATGAACCGGATCTGGTCGGCCTCAGCAGACGGCTATATCGACGAAGCCCGCGCCTATGTGGACAAGGCCCATGAGCAGTTCGCCGAAGCGGACGCCAAGCTGAAGGCCGCCGCCGGTTAGGAACCGCCATCGACCGTCACCGCAGTTACAAATCCGCATGCGGCCTTTCAGGCATCTGTGATCCTGTTTAGGATTGATTACGAGCGCGACACCTTGTAAGCCCTGACCTATGTTATGGGAAATCGGGAAGGGCACCCTATGACGGCCATCTTTGACGGAGAGAACGCCGCGATGCAGCGGCGCCAAGTGCTTGAGCAGCTCGAACAGGCCATCGGCGCGGGCGTGGACTGGTCGGCCCGCCGTCAGACGGCGGATGGCTACTGGGTCGGCGCGCTCCAATCCAATTCCTGCATGGAAGCGGAATGGATCCTGGCGCTTCATTTCATGGGCCTGCGCGATCATCCCCAATGGGACGGTCTGGTCATGTCGCTCTTGAACGAGCAGCGTGCGGACGGATCCTGGGGTATTTACCACAACGCCCCGGCGGGCGACATCAACACCACCGTGGAATGCTACGCGGCCCTGCGCTGCGCGGGGCTCGACCCGCGCGACGAACGCCTGACCACGGCCCGCGCCTGGATCCTGTCGAAAGGGGGCCTGCGGCATATCCGCGTCTTCACCCGCTACTGGCTGGCGCTGATCGGCGAATGGCCCTGGAAGAACACGCCCAATATTCCAGTGGAAGTGATCTACTTCCCCACCTGGTTCCCGTTCTCGATCTACAATTTCGCCCAATGGGCGCGGGCGACCCTGATGCCCATCGCGGTCTTGAGCGCGCGCCGTCCGGTCGCGCCCCTGCCCGGCGGCACCAGGCTCGACGAACTCTTTCCCGAGGGCCGCGAGAATTTCGATTTCACCTATCCGAAAGATCCCAAGCCCATCTCCTGGGAAGCGTTCTTTCTGCGGACGGACAAGATCCTGCACGGTCTGCAGCCCTTCGGCATGCCGCCGTTTCGCGAAGGCGCGATCGCGCGCGTGCTCGAATGGATCGTCAAGCATCAGGATGCGGACGGGGTCTGGGGCGGGATCCAGCCGCCCTGGATCTACGGCCTGATGGCGCTCCATAATGAGGGCTATCCCCACAGCCATCCGGTCATGCGGGCGGGCCTTGGTGCCCTGGAAGATCCGCGCTGGGCCTATGAACGCAACGGCGCCACGTATATTCAAGCGAGCACCTCGCCCGTCTGGGACACGGTGCTGACGCTGCTGTCCTTCCATGACTGCGAGGTGAGCGAAGAGCGCCAGGCGGAAGTGGACAAGGCCATCGACTGGCTGCTCGCCAATGAAGTCCGCACCAAGGGCGACTGGAGCGTCAAGCTGCCCAAGGTGGAGCCCGGCGGCTGGGCGTTTGAGTACGCCAATGCCTGTTATCCGGATCTGGACGATACCGCCGTCGCCCTGATCGTGCTCGCTCCGTATAGAAACGACCCCGAATGGCAGGCGAAGGGCCTGCCGGAGGCCATTGAGCGGGCGGTCAACTGGACGCTCGCCATGCAGAGCCGCAATGGCGGCTGGGGCGCGTTCGACAAGGACAATGACAACAGCCTGCTGACCAAACCGCCCTTCTGCGATTTCGGCGAAGCGCTCGATCCGCCCAGCGTCGATGTCACCGCCCATGTGCTCGAAGCGCTCGCCGCGCTGGGCTATGACAGCTCTCACAAGTCGGTCGCCCGCGCTCTTGATTTCCTGAAGAAAGAACAGGAGCCGGACGGAAGCTGGTGGGGCCGCTGGGGCGTCAACTATGTCTACGGCACGGGCGCGGCCCTGCCCGCCCTGAAAGCCATCGGCGAGGATATGAGCCAGGATTACATCCAGCGGGGCGCTGATTGGGTCCTCTCGGTGCAGAACGAAGACGGCGGCTGGGGCGAGACCTGCGGTTCCTATATGGACCCGAGCCTCGCCGGAAAAGGCAAAAGCACCGCCTCCCAGACCGCCTGGGCGCTGATGGCGCTGCTGGCGGTCGAACGCCCGCAGGACGAAGCGGCCATCGAGCGCGGCCTTGCCTTCCTGATGCGAAACCAAAACCAGGGCACCTGGGACGAACCGGAATTCACCGGCACCGGCTTCCCCGGCTATGGGCTTGGCCAGCGGATCAATCTGAATCGGGACGGGCTCGACGAAGACCTTTATCAGTCAACGGAGCTCTCCCGCGGTTTCATGATCAATTACAATCTGTATCGGCATTATTTCCCGGTCATGGCCATGGGCCGCGCGCGCTCTTACTTGCGGCGGCTCGACAACCAACCCGCGGCCTGAGCGACGCCAGGCGGCAGGCCGTCTATTGCCGTAAGCGCGCCCGAAGGCGCTTTGTAGCGCAGCCAGGGCATGAGCCTGGACGGCCAGGCCAAAAGTCCGTGGTCGTTCATCCACAGTGCATAGGCCACGTAAGTGGGATCTTCCGAGAGATGCTTTTCCTCCGCCCGGGCGCGCAGGAAATAGACCGTGTTGATCGCCAGAAGCGACAGGCAGTTGAGCGCCGCCACCTCCCACCCGGCCGCCGTCAGGAAAGGCATGGAGATCAGCCACCAGGCCAGGTTCTTGGAGAGATAAGACGGGTGCTTGGAAAAGCGGAACGGCCCGCCGGTCAGAATGCCCCGATGGGTCAGGTTGGAAAAGCGCAGGCCGAAACTGGCATTGGCCCACAGCCAGGTGATCTTCAGCCCAGAGAGCACCGCGCCCCAGATGAGCAGCAAAGTCATGTCGCCGCCCAGCCAATCCACCCAATTGTTGCCGTCGCCATAGGAGAACCAGTTGCCGATCCCGAGGCTCCAGAACGGGTAGTAACAGGCGATGGTCACCACCCAGCCCCAGGCCAGCGGATTGACCGAGCGGATGTGGCTGTCGAAGATCCGCAGCGTGAGCATATAGCCCAGAACGGCCACCGCCAGATCGAGGAACAGCACGATCTGGAAGATCAAAAAATAGACCTGCACCTGGCTGCGCAGATAAAAATCGACGCCGCTCGCCGCAAGCCCTGAGCCCACCGACAGGAACGGCCCGGCCATGATCGGCAGGAAGAACGCCTTGATCGCCCAGCCCAGCACATAGGTCTTGATGACCGCCCAGTCGCGCCCGGCGACGCGGCCCATGAGGAGCTGGCCCATCTCCCAGGAGCCGTCACGGGGGTTTTTCTGCCGCCGGTCGATATAGAAGAAATAGGGAATGCTCAGAATCAGGACGATGGGCAGAACATAGAGCCCTACCTCCAGGAAGGTCTCGAAGCGCCGCCGCCCGTAAAAAGGCAGGAAATAATAAATCCCCGCCACCACTGCGACGGTCACGAAGAACGCGAAGAGCTTGACCGCGACCCTGCCGGTATCGGGCGGGTTCTGCGCCCCCAGTCCGGCGCTTTCGCGATCCTGAACGCGGGCAACAAGAAGGTCGTAGAGCATGATCGGCAGGGCAATGGCGGCGAGCGCGGCGAAACACGCCCAGAGCGGCTCGACGGAAAACTCCGACGCGCCGATCAGCACCACGCCGCCGAGCCCGTAGCTCGCCAGATTGACCGCGCTCGACGTGGCCGAGACCGGCCGTGCGTCCGGCGTCACCGCTTGCTGCTTGTCCTGATCGCGGGCCACGCTCTCCCCCTGCCTCACCCGGTTTTTAGCATCCTATCAAAAAGTGATGACGCCGATCACCGCCCCGGTCATGCCCGTGGCCAGATTGCCCGCCAGCCACGCCTTGAGCCCCAGCGAAATCACTTCGCTGCGCCGTTCCGGCACCAGGGTGGAGATGGTCGTGATCATCATGCCGATACTGCCCAGATTGGCGAAGCCGCAGAGCGCATACAGCATGATGAGTGTGCTGCGCTCACTTAAAGAACCCTCGGGAAGAACCGCCAAGTTCAGGTAAGCGAAGAACTCGTTGAGGATCGCCTTGGTGCCCATCAGTTCGCCCGCCGTACCCGCTTCGCCCCAGGGCACACCAAAGAGCCAGACAAGCGGCGCGAACAGCCAGCCGAACAGCCGCTGCACCGTGATCGGCCCGCCGCCGATCTCCGGCAGCCAGGCCAGCATCAGATCGCCCAGCTTCACGAAGGCGACGACGACGATCAGCATGGCGATGATATTCAAGAACAGCTTCATGCCGTCCATGGTGCCCTGGGTGACGGCGTCGATGGTGTTCTCGTAGGCCACGCCCGTGCCCTCCACCGAACCGTCGGTGACATCGACGCCCGGCACCATAATCTTGGCGATCAAGAGCGCGGCGGGGAGCGAAATGATCGAGGCCGCCAGGATATGGCCGATGGCGCCGGGCACAACGGGTTCCAGCGTTGTGGCGTAGAGCACGAAGACGACGCCCGAGACGGTGGCGAGCCCCAGCACCATGACCGCGAAAAGCTCCGCCCGGGTCATTTTCGCCATATAGGCACGCACGAAAAGCGGCGCTTCCACGACGCCGAGGAACAGGTTCGCCGCGCCGCCCAGGCCCACCGCGCCGCCGATGCCCAGCGTGCGCTGCAAAGCCCAGGACAGGCCCTTGGTGATCGCTTTTAACACGCCCAGATGCCAGAGCAGGGAGGCCAAGGCCGAGGTCACGATGACGATGGGCAGGATCTGGAAGGCCACCACCAGCCCGTTCGCCGGGTTGGTCACATCGTAAGGCGGGTCGCCGCCGCCGATATGGCCGAAGACATAGGCCGCGCCCGCATTGCTCGCGGTCTGGAGCGCCAGCACCAGCACGTTCAAGCCCCGCAAGAGTCCGGCCACGAACGGCACTTTCACAAGCACCAAAGCGAGCACGAGCTGCACCGCCATGGCGATCCCGACGAAGCGCCAGGGCACGGCGCGCCGGTCCTCACTCAAGGCCCAGGCCAAGGCCACCAGAACGCCAAGCCCGATCAGGCTCTGTACTGCGTAGACAATCATGGGGTCTGCCCGTCTCCATCCCGTTCAAGCCGCCGCACCATACCAAACCGCGCACGAAAAAGCGGGATCCCCTGCACGGGACCCCGCTTCTCATCATCACAATCCGATCAGGGCTTACTTGGCCGTGTAGCCCATCATGGCTTTGACTTCCAGGAACTCCTCGAAGCCGAAATCGCCCCATTCCCGGCCATTGCCCGACTGCTTGTAGCCGCCGAAGGGCGCGCTGAAATCCGCGCCCGCGCCATTGATATGGATGTTGCCCGAGCGGATCTGCTCGGCAACCTCGCGCGCCCGGTCCAGATCCGCCGAGGTCACATAGCCCGACAGGCCGTAATCGGTGTCGTTGGCGATCTCGACCGCCTCTTCATCGCTGCCATAGCCGATGATCGAGAGCACGGGGCCGAAAATCTCTTCCCGCGCGATCACCATGTCATTGGTGACATTGGCGAAGATCGTCGGCTTGACGTAATAGCCCGCGTTGAGCCCTTCGGGCTTGCCCGTGCCGCCGGTCACCAGCGTCGCGCCTTCGTCGATGCCCTGCTGGATCAGGCCCTGGATCTTGTCCCACTGGCGGTCGGAGGCCACGGGACCCACTTTGGTGTTCTCGTCCTTAGGATCGCCCACGGCGATCGACTCAGCGGTGGCCTTGGCGATGGCCGCCACCTGATCCATCATATGGTCCGGCACCAGCATGCGGGTCGGCGCGTTGCACGACTGGCCGGAATTCATCATGACGCTGAAGACATCCCGGGCGATGACCTGCTCCAGATCGGCGTCGTCCAGAATGATATTGGCGGACTTGCCGCCCAGTTCCTGGGCCACGCGCTTGACCGTGGGCGCGGCATTGCGCGCCACTTCGATGCCAGCCCGCGTGGAGCCGGTGAAGGACACCATGTCGATTTTCGGATGGGACGACAGCGCCGCGCCGACCGTCGGGCCGTCGCCATTGACCAGATTGAAGACACCGGCCGGCACGCCCGCCTCATGCATGATCTTGGCGAGCAGCATGGCGGACAATGGCGTGAATTCCGACGGCTTCAGCACCATGGTGCAGCCCACGGCGAGCGCGGGCGCGACCTTGCAGGCGATCTGATTGACCGGCCAGTTCCAGGGCGTGATGAAGCCGCACACGCCGATGGCTTCCTTGCGGATCCGCGTGGCGCCCCGGTCTTCCTCGAACTGATAATTCTTAAGCACCTCGATGGCGGTCAAAAGGTGGGCGAGCGCCGAAGGCGCCTGGGCGCGGGTCGCGAGCCACATGGGCGCGCCCATCTCATTGGAAATGGTCTCGGCCATTTCCGGCAGATGGGCCTGATAGACTTCCGCGATCTTGCCCAGAAGCGCGATCCGCTCCTCCCGCGAGGTCCGGCTGAAGGCCGGGAACGCCGCATGGGCCGCATCGACGGCGCGGTTCACGTCGTCCTGTGCGCCCAGAGAAATGGTCGCGATGGGTTGTTCCGTTGCCGGGTTGATCACGTCCAGCGTGCGGTCACCGACCGGATCGACCCAGGCGCCGTTGATGTAGAATTTGCGCGTATCAGACATGGGGGACGTCCTCCGAACCTGTTTGCAGTATCGTTCGGGCAGCAGTTTATGCGCGGGCGGGGCTTTGGCGAAACCCATTCTGGCCGGATCGCACGGAAATCCGCTTAGGCCTTCGCACAAGCGGGCGGAAAGCCTAGACTTTCGGCAATTATGGGATTTCCGGGCCGCATCCTGCGGCCAGACGCCGCCCATTCAGGAACCGACGAGACCGACGCCCATGACCATAACGCGCCTCCTGATCGCCAATCGCGGCGAGATCGCCATCCGGATCGCCCGCGCCGCGGCGGAACTGGGCATCGAAACGGTCGGGATCTACCCGGCGGACGATGGCGCGTCCCTCCATATACGGAAGGTCGACGACGCGGTGAGGCTCGACGGTGCGGGGGCCGCCGCCTATCTCGACGGCGCGCAGATCCTCCGGGTGGCGCAAGATCGTGGCTGCGACGCGCTTCATCCGGGCTATGGGTTTCTGAGCGAGAACGCGGTTTTCGCCCGCGCCTGCGCGCAGGCCGGTGTTACCTTCGTCGGTCCGTCCCCGGAAACCCTCGCGCTGTTCGGCGACAAGGCCCGGGCGCGCCAGCTTGCCGCCGAGACCAGCGTGCCGGTCTTGCGCGGCACCAATCATACCACCTCCCTTGACGAGGCGCGGCGATTCCTCAGTGCGTTGGGCCCAAGCGGCGCCATGATGATCAAGGCGCTCTCGGGCGGCGGCGGACGGGGTATGCGGATCGTAACGTCTACGGACGATATCGATGCAGCCTATGAGAGCTGCCAGCGGGAAGCGGAAAAAGCCTTCGGCGATGGCGCGGTCTATGTGGAGGAACTGATCCCCCGCGCCCGCCATATCGAAGTGCAGATCCTGGGGGACGACCGGGGCCATGTCAGCCATTTGGGCGAGCGGGACTGCACGCTCCAGCGGCGCCATCAAAAGCTTGTGGAGATCGCGCCGAGCCCAGGCTTGGCCGAAGGTTTGCGCGCACGGCTGACGGACGCGGCGGTCGTGATGGCGCGGGCGGCCTCCGTGCGCAGCCTGTGCACCATGGAATTCCTGGTGCAGGCGGACGACCTGAAAAGCACTTCCGGCTTCGCCTTCATCGAGGCCAATCCGCGCCTGCAGGTGGAACATACGGTGACGGAGGAAGTGACCGGCGTCGATCTCGTCAAGACCCAACTTCATCTGGCGGCGGGCCGCACGCTTCAGGAGCTGGGTCTTCAGCAGACACGCGCGCCGCGCCCCTGCGGCTATGCGATCCAGATGCGGATCAATGCGGAAACGATCGGCCCGGACGGTACGGCGCACCCCTCGTCGGGCACGCTGCGGACCTTCGACATCCCCATGGGACCAGGCCTGCGCTGCGATACGGCGGCTTATACGGGGTACCAGAACCATCCCGGATTCGACTCGCTGCTGGCGAAGCTCATCGCTTTTTCATCCTCGCCGGATTTCTCCGCTGTGCTGACCCGCGCTTATCGCGCTTTGTGCGAGACCCGCATCGAGGGGCTGGAGACCACCTTGCCCCTGCTTCAGGCGCTTTTGCGCCACCCGGATGTAGCAGCGAACAAGGTCACCACCCGCTTTCTGGAAGAACACGGCGCGGCGCTGCTGTCGGACACGCAAAGGCACCGACGGCTTTACTTCGAGACCGCACCGGACGGTCTTTCGGGCGCAGGCGGACCGGTCGGCGAGATGACCGGGCCACCGGGTACGGACGCTTTACGCGCGCCCATGCTCGGCACCGTGGTCAATATCGAGGTGGCCGAAGGCGATACGGTACGCAAGGGTCAGCCGCTCCTGATCATGGACGCCATGAAAATGGAGCATGTGATCGGCGCGGAAAGTGCCGGTATCGTCCGCGCACTGGCTGTCAGCACAGGCGCGACGGTTCGGGAAGGCCAGGCGCTCGCCTTTATCGAACCCCAGGAAACGGACGATCTGGGAGCGGAGGAAGCAGATGCGGCCGATCTCGATCACATCCGACCCGATCTGGCCGAAAGCCTGGAGCGGCACGCCCTTGGGTTCGACGACGCCCGGCCTGAGGCGGTCGCCAAGCGGCGCAAGACCGGCAGCCGGACGGCGCGGGAGAATATCGAGGATCTGTGCGACCCGGGCAGTTTCGCCGAATACGGAGCGCTCGCCATCGCCGCCCAGCGCCGCCGCCGCTCGCTTGACGATCTCGTCCGCAACACGGCGGGCGACGGCATGGTGACAGGGCTCGGCGAGATCAATGGCGCGCAGTTCGGTCCCGCCCGCGCCCAATGCGTGGTCATGTCTTACGATTATATGGTGCTGGCGGGCACCCAAGGCTTTCAGAACCACCGCAAGAAAGACCGCATGTTCGAGATCGCCGAAGAGCGCAAATTGCCCGTTGTTCTGTTCACGGAAGGCGGCGGCGGACGGCCCGGCGATACGGATGCGCCGGGCGTCGCGGGCCTCGACTGCCTCGCTTTCGAGATGTTCGGTGCCTTGAGCGGTCATGTGCCGCTTGTGGGCATCGTCTCGGGCCGGTGCTTCGCGGGCAACGCCGCGCTGCTCGGCTGTTGCGATGTGGTGATCGCCACCGAGAACAGCACTATCGGCATGGGCGGCCCAGCCATGATCGAAGGGGGCGGTTTGGGCGTCTTCCGGCCCGAGGAGGTCGGCCCGATTGCCGATCAAGTGCCCAATGGCGTGGTCGATATTCCGGTCAAGGACGAAGCAGAAGCGGTCGCCGCCGCCAAGCGCTACTTAAGCTATTTCCAGGGTTCTCTTACCGAATGGGAGTGCGTGGACCAACGGCATCTGCGTCATCTGATCCCGGAAAACCGCTTGCGGATCTACGATGTGCGCAAGGTGATCGAAGCGCTGGCCGACACGGACTCCGTGCTCGAACTGCGTAAGGGCTTCGGCCATGGCATGGTGACGGCCTTCATCCGCGTCGAGGGCCGGGCGCTTGGTCTCATCGCCAACAACCCGGCCCATCTGGCAGGCGCCATCGACAGCGACGGGGCGGACAAGGCGTCCCGTTTCATGCAGCTTTGCGACGCCTTCGACGTGCCGATCCTGTTCCTGTGCGACACGCCGGGGATCATGGTCGGTCCGGAGGCGGAGAAATCGGGCACCGTGCGTCACGCCGCACGCATGTTCGTCACCGGCGCGAGCCTCACTGTGCCGTTCTTCACCGTAATCCTGCGCAAGGGCTATGGGCTCGGCGCGCAAGCCATGGCGGGCGGCAGTTTCAAGGCGCCCGTTTTCTGCGTGTCCTGGCCCACGGGCGAGTTCGGCGGCATGGGGCTTGAGGGCGCGGTCAGGCTGGGCTACCGCAAGGAGCTGGAGGCGGTCGAGGACCCGGCCGAGCGCCAGATCCTCTTTGAACAAATGGTGGCGCGCGCCTACGAACACGGCAAGGGCCTCAACATGGCCGCCCATTTCGAAATCGACGATGTGATCGATCCGGCGGAGACCCGCGCGCTGATCGTCAAGGGCCTGCGCTCCGCGCCCCTGCCCGGTTGGGGCAAAGGCAAACGGCCCTGCATCGATACCTGGTAATCACTCAGCCCACAGAACAGAGGAAATATTCATGGAGCCCATCAAACAGTTAAGCCGCTCGGTCGCAGGCCGGACCGTGCTGATCACGGGTGCCGCGAGCGGCATGGGCCGGGCGGAAGCCCATCTCTTCGCGGCCGAAGGCGCGAAGGTGGCCGTGACCGATCTCGACCAGGCCCGCGTCGATCATGTGGTGGACGAGATCCGCGCAGGCGGCGGCGAGGCCCAGGGCTGGGCGCTCGATGTGCGCGACGACGCCCGGATGGCACACGTGGTCGGCGCCACGGTGCAGGCTTTCGGCGGTCTCGACATCCTGATCAACAATGCCGGGCTCGCCCTGATCTGCCCCATCGACGGCGACGATTACGACATATCCTGGACCGTCTCCATGGATGTTCTGCTCAATGCCCATATGAAGCTGATCCGCATGGCGCTGCCCTATTTACGCCAGTCGGACGCGGCGCGCGTGATCAATATCGCGTCCACGGAAGGATTGGGCGCGACGCCCATGAACAGTGCTTATGTAGCGGCGAAACATGGCGTCATTGGCTTGACCCGCGGCCTTGCCGCCGAAATCGCCACGGATACGCTCACCGTCAACTGCATCTGCCCTGGTCCGATCCGTACAGGGATCACCGATGGAATCCCTGAAGACCACAAGCAGAAATATGCCCGCCGCCGGGTGCCGCTCGCCCGCTACGGCCACCCGGAAGAGGTCGCCCATATCGTCTTGAGCGTGGCGCTGCCCGCCGCGTCTTATCTGAACGGCGTGGCGATCCCGGTCGATGGCGGCATGATCATCAAAAACGCCTGAACGAGGCCTTGAGCGCGGCTTGAAGCCGCTCCACCCTTGAATTCGTATGGGGATTGAGGGGCCGGTACCACTGGAAGATCGGGCGGCGGCGCTTGTCCGGATCGATCCGTCCGTCTTCGTATGAGCGGATCAGATGGAAGGCGAGCCAGACCCCGATCCCGGCGAAAATCACGCCGCCCGCCGCCTGGCCGATCAGCGCGCCAGCAGCCCCCCAATATTGCGTCCCCAGGCTGACGAACGGCATGGTGCCGAGCGTGTTCCGGCCCCAGTTCAGAATGGTCGACCAGGTGGGCCGGTTCAGATTGTTGAAACTGGCATTGGCCACGAATAGCGCGCCATTGAAGAACCAGGCAAGCGACAGCGGCCCGCAGAACAGGTAGATCAGCGCCAACGCCGTGCCGTCCGCCGAGAACAGCCAGCCGATACTGTCGCGCAGCAGGAACAGCACGACCGACACGAACACAGCATAAGCGCCCGCGAATAACAGGCCATTGATCAGTGTGCCGCGTACCCGGTCATACTGGCGCGCGCCGAAATTCTGTCCCACGATCGGCCCGATGGCGCCGGACAGCGCGAAGACAACGGCGAAGGACACCGGCACCAGACGGCTGATGATGGCCGTGCCCGCCACCGCCTCGTCGCCGAATTGCGCGACGGCGCGCGTCACATAAGCGGCGCCGATGGGGGTCGCCACATTGGTCAGCATAGCCGGTACCGCCAGCCCGACAATGGCGTTCAAATCCTGGAGCACGCCCGCGAGCCTGGGCCGGATCAGCCCGCCATAAAGCTTGAAGATCGGCCAAAAGGCAAAGATCAGCACGGCGACCCGCGCGGCGACCGAGCCCCAGGCCGCCCCTTGCAGCTTCATGTCGAGACCGAAAATCAGAATGGGATCGAGCACCGCATTGACGATGCCGCCGGCGATGGTCGACCACATGGAGCGGCGCGCATCCCCATGGGCGCGCAGGATCGCGCCGCCGCACATGGCCAGGATCAGGACCGGCAGGGACGGCACGATGATGCGCAAATACTCCGTCGCCAAACGAAGCGTGCGGTCCTTCGCACCGAAAAAGCTCAAGAGATCCGGCACGAAGATCCAGACGAGCGCAGCCGCAAAGCTGCCGAACACAAAGCCCGTCACCAGCACATGGGTGCCGAAGGCCTTGGCGCGCTCCGCATCGCCCTGCCCCAGGGTGCGCGCCACCAGCGCGCCTGTGGTGATCGCGATGCCGATGCCGATCGAGGTGGTGAAGAACAGAATGGATCCGGCATAGCCCACGGCCGCCGCCAGCTCCGCCTCGCCCAGCATGGAAATGAAGATCATGTCCAGGAAATCGACGAAGAACAGCGCCATCAGGCCGATGCTCGACGCAAACGCCATGGACACCACATGGCGCATCAGATTGCCTTCGAGAAATTTGGCTTGGGCCAAGGGGATTTCCTTTAAACTGGATCTCGTCATGCCGGTGGCATTGCGGCTGAAGACTATCAGAGGGGTAGGCGATCATGGGCATCAGATCCGCGCTATTGCGCTATTCATGCATTCTGGCTTTGGTTGTGGGCGCCTGTTCCCGGCAAGCGCCGCCTGAAGCGCGCCCGGAACCCGATCCCGCCAGCGGCCGCACCATTGCCCAAGGCCCGGTGACGGGCCTGCGCACTGCCGGAGGCGCCCAAGCCTGGCTCGGCCTGCCTTTCGCCCAAGCCCCGACCGGCGCTTTGCGCTGGCGCGCGCCCCGCCCGGCCGATGGCTGGTCCGAAACGCGGCAGGCCTATGCCCATTCGGACCGCTGCCCACAACTCACCAACGCGCTCGATGAGGGCCAGGGCATGGAGCCGGGCCTGCTGCTCGGCAGCGAGGACTGCCTGACCCTCAATATCTATGCGCCGCCCTTCGAGCCGGGTGCCGTGCCGGAGGACCAGGACCGGCTGCCCGTCATGGTCTGGATCCATGGGGGCGGCAATGTCTGGGGCCATGCGGGCCAGTATGATGGCAGCACGCTCGCGGTCAGCCAGAACGTCCTTGTGGTGACGATCCAGTACCGGCTCGGGCCGCTCGGCTGGTTCGCCCACGGCGCCTTGCGCGAGACCGCCGACAGCGCGCTCGACCGCAGCGCCAATCCGGGCACCCTCGATATGATCGCGGCGCTGCAATGGGTGCGCGACAATATCGCGGCGTTCGGCGGCGATCCGGAGCGGGTGACGATTTTCGGCGAAAGCGCGGGCGGCCATAATGTGGCGACGCTGCTCGCCTCGCCGCTCGCCGCCAATCTGTTCCACAGGGCCATCGTGCAAAGCGGCAATTTCGACAGCATGCCGATCGATCAGGCCGAAGGGCTCGAGGGCGCGCCCGAGACCGTCAACGCGTCCCGTGCAGTCGTGAGCAGCCTGCTGGAAAAGGCAGGCCGCGCGGGCGGGGACATGGGTGCCGAAGACCTGGCCGGCTTCCTGCAAGGCTTGTCCCTGGACGATCTTTATGCGCCTTATAGTGCCGATGAAGGCTTTATCGATCTGCCGCGCGTCATCAATGACGGCATTGCCGTGCCCACAGGCGGTATCCGGCAGGCCATCGCGTCCAGGTCTCGGTTCAATGCCGTGCCCGTCATCACCGGCACCACCCGGGACGAGACCAAGCTGTTTAATTTTCTGAACCCGGATTATGTGAGCCGCTATTTCGGCATCTTCTACGTGGCGAAGGACCCGACCTTTTATGACGTGGTCTCGGACTATCAAAGCCTGATCTGGCGGGTCCGCGCGGTGGACGAACCGGCGCGGGCCATGGCCTCGGGCGGTCACGATGCGGTCTATGCCTACCGGTTCGACTGGGACGACGCCGGACGCTTCCTGATTACCGACTTCAAGCGCCTGCTCGGCGCCGCCCACGGGCTTGAGATCCCGTTCATGTTCGGCCGCTTCCAGTTGTTCGGTTCGGCGGACCGCTTCATCTTTACGCAGAAGAACGAGGCGGAGCGCGTGGCGCTTTCCGACGCCATGATGTCCTACTGGGCCCAGTTCGCGTATACGGGCGATCCGGGCCAGGGCCGCGACGGCACCCTGCCCGCCTGGCGGCTGCGCCGGGGCGCGAGCGCCAATCCGTCTCTTCTGGTGCTCGATGCCGCCTCCGACGAGGGGATCCGCATGATCGCGACGGAAGAGTCCCTGGAAGGCGCCATCGCCGCCCTGGAACGGGACGACCGCCTGCAAACAGCCGAGCGCCGCTGCGATGCCTTTAATGCGGTGGTGGCCTGGCATCCGATCGTCGAGCGCTTCCGCGACTCTTATCTGGACGGCACCTGCTCCCGGTAGTCGCCTCGCCCCCTATCATGGCCTGAACCGCCCCCGGCCCGCGCCGGGGGTGTTTTTTTGTGCATCCGTCCCCATGCCTGCGGCCCATCGCTGCTGCTTCGCGTTTCGTCGCATTTGATCAATAAGGCCTGTACGAACAAAGCGGTTTTACACCGGAAGACGGGTTTTGCCCGCGTATGGAAACCAGCCCGATGACGAATGGCGGCAATTGAGACGAACGGCGAAAAACGAAGGACCAACGCATTCGTGGAGCGACGAACCGCAACAAAAACCATATCAATCACGATACAGACTATATTTTCAAACTGTTTCTTTACAGAGCGAAACAGCGGATTTTGTCTCCTTTTGGCAACGGTCTCCCAGAAGAGGTCGTATTCGGACAGTTGGCCGTTGACCGTTTAAAAATCCGGTCCGTAAGGTTGATGCGATGGCTGAGCATGTTTGGGCAATCACCGACCGTCATGGGGGATCACTCCTCCCGACACGAATCAAACCAGCGCTCAAGCGGTCCTGAACAGGCCAGCCAGGATTTGGGCAACTGACCGGACGCCGCATTGGGCGCCGGATGATCAGGGGGTTTCGATGTCTTTAGACGAATTGAAACAACGGCTGCTGCGGAGTGTGTTCTCGACGGGCCTGGCGGTCGCTTTGGGCTGCGTTTCTTATGCGACGGTGGATTTGGCGGCTTATGCGCAGGACGACACCAGCGTGACGGCCGATGACGAGGATGACGAATTCGAAGAAGAAGACGAGGAAGAGCGCCTGGTGGTAACCGGCTCGCGGATCCGCCGCGACACCTTCACCAGCGCCTCGCCGATCCAGGTCATCGACGGGGAAATCTCCCGCGCTCTGGGTCTGACGGATACGGCGACCATCCTCCAGCAAAGCAACGTCGCCCAGGGCCAGCAGACCGATCTCGGCTTTTCGACTGTGTCCGGTGCGATCACCACCGGTGGCCCGGGCTCGACCTCGATCAATCTGCGCGGTCTCAATGCCAACCGGACCCTGGTGCTGGTCAATGGCCGCCGCCTCGCCCCGGCGGGCGTGGAAGGCGCACCGTCGGTGGCGGATCTGGGCCTGATCCCGGGCACGCTGATCGACCGGGTGGAAATCCTGCTCGATGGTGCGTCCTCGGTCTACGGCTCCGACGCCGTGGCGGGCGTGACCAACGTCATTCTGCGGAGGGATTTCGACGGCCTTGAGCTCGATGCCTTCTACTCCATGCCAGAATTGGGCACGGGCGCGACCCAGACCTATACGGCCACCTTCGGCTATAACACCGACCGCGGCTATGTGGTGTTCGCGGGCGAATTCAACCAGTCTGACGAAATCACGCGCGGCGACCGGGACAGCGCCTTTTTCGAGGATTTCAGTCCGAACACGCCCCAATGCGAACTCGACATCGAGATCGACGAAGACGGCAGGCTGTTCCAGCAATGTTCGTCCACCCTGTCGGGCTTCCTGTTCGGCACCGGCTTCGGCACGGCGGTGATCCCCACGCCGGGCACGACCAATATCGGCATTGACGGCTTCTCGTCCACATCGCTCGATCCGTTCAATTTCACGGGCTTCGGACCGGCCAACGATCCGCTGCTGCGCTCGTTTCCCGAACGGGACGTGCAGACCTTCATTCCCGGCCAGCGCCGTTTCGCCTTCTACACGGCCGGCGAATACGACACGGGGCTCTACGGCGATCTGACGGTCTTCTTCGAGGCCTCTTTCGCCAACCGGCAATCGAGCGCGCGCCGGTTCGGACAGACCGTGTTCGACGTGCCCGCCACCTATCCCCTGAACCCGCTGGGACGCAACGCCATCGTGGTGGCGCTGGAACGGTTCGGTACGGATGTTGAGGTGGAGCAGGTCCGGGCGACCTTCGGGTTCAAGGGCGATCTGCCCTTCATGGATTACGGCCCGATGCGGGACTGGGAATACGAACTCTACGGCGGATACAGCCGCTCCAACGGCTTTTCCGACCGCCGGGGCATCCAGAACGAGACCCGGATCGCCCAGGTGCTGAACACCGCCCGGCTGAACGAAAACGGCGACCCGGTCTGCGATCCGGTCGGCGCGGTGACCGGACCGGACTCCTTCGGTGTGTTCACGCCGCTCAACTGCGTGGTGCTGGACTTCTTCTCGCCGGAATATCTGCAAACCGGTCAGTACCCGACCAAAGAAGAGAACGCCTTTGCCGTGGCGCCGCGGATCTCGCGCACGGTGGTCGAGCAGTCCATCGTCAACGGCTTCGCCACCGGCACGCTCTACGATCTGCCCGCCGGTCCGCTGTCGGCCGTGATCGGTTTTGAATACCGGGACGACGAGATCGTCACCCAGACCGACATTGTCGGCCGGGACGGCGGTCAGCTCGGCTTCTTCCAGGATCTGGGCGCGACGGGGTCCCGCTCGCTGGCGGAAGCGTTCTTCGAGTTCGACATTCCGGTTCTGAAGGATCTACCGTTCGCACGGGAACTGACGGTCAACGCCGCCGCCCGGTACACGGAAGAAGAATTCTTCGGTTCGGCCTGGACCTGGCGTGCCCAGGGCCTCTACCAGCCCGTCGATTTCCTGACCCTGCGCGGCACTTACGGCACCTCGTTCCGGGCACCGGACACAGGCGAGCAGTTCGGTCTGGGCGTCACCAGCTTCGTGGCCGATCTCGATCCGTGCGAAGTGCCGATCAACGCGATCATCACGGACCCGGACGGCAATCAGGTCTACAGTGCCGCGGACGATATGCGCGACCCGACCGTGCTCGCAAACTGTGTCGCCCAAGGGGTCGATCCCACATCGCTGGGCGTTTTGGGCCTGGGCACGCCGACCCTGACCTTCCAGGGCCAGGGCACGCGGTCGCAAAATGGCGGCAACCCGGATATCGGTCCGGAAACCTCACGGGCCTGGTCGGCCGGTCTCGTCTTCGAACAGACCTTCTTCGACAGTTTCGACCTGCAGCTCGCCGCGACCTACTGGGATATTCTGGTCGAAGGACAGATCACAACCCTGACCGCCAGCCAGGTCGTCGCGGATTGTCTGAACACGCCCAATCTGGCGAACGATTTCTGTAGTCTGTTCAACCGGAACCCGGTGACGGGCTTCATCGATATCGTCAATGCGTTCTCGGTGAACGCCGGCGAGGTGACGGCCCGGGGCTTCGACATCAACCTGAACTATCGTCAGGAATTCGACATCCTCGATGAAGTGGTCACCCTGTCCGTCTTCGCCGCAGGCACGCGGGCGCTGGAGAACGATCAGCAACTGACCACGCGGGTCGATCATCAGTTGGGCGAACCGGGCTTCCCGCGCTGGCGGGCCAACTTCACCTCGACGGTGAACTGGGAGGCGGTGACCTTCCTGTGGCGCACCCGGTTCATCGACTCCATGCTGGTCGAGTTCGGCGAACCGGCGGGTACTCAGTGTGCGACCTGTACCGAATACCGCCGGTATGACGAGTATCTGGTCCACGATCTGTCGCTCACCTGGGCGCCCGATACCTGGCGGCTGCGGGTCGGTGTGAACAACGTGTTCGAAGCGCCGCCGCCGCTGGTGGACGACGGCCTGGGCGGCAACGACAACTTCATCAACGGGCTGGGTCACGACCCGTTCGGCCGGACCTACTTCGTGAACATCGCCAAGGCGTTCTGACCGGCCGCACGGACCGGACCTGAAACAAGACCGGACCCCCGTCTCGATCCGTCGAGGCGGGGGTCCGCTTTTTGCGCCCGCTCCAGCTTGGCGCTAGCCTGGATCCAACCAGAAACGAAAGGACCCAGACCCATGCCGGCCATCGATCACCAAACCGTCCGCGCTCTGTGCCAAGCCATTTTCGAGAAACTCGGCAGCCTGCCCGGCGAGGCCAAGACCATCGCCGACAATCTGGTCGAGGCCAATCTGGCGGGCCATGACAGCCATGGGGTGGCGCTGGTGCCGATCTATGCGGGCATCGCCGAGGCCGGTCACGTCACCCCCAATCAACATGTCCGGGTGGTGAAGGATACAGGCGGCATCCTGATCACCGATGGCGGGCGCGGTTATGGGCAGGTGATCGCGGCCGAGGCCATGGCGCTGGCGATCGACCGCGCCAAGGCCAACGGCGTGACGGTCCTCTCGCTACGGAACGCTCATCATATCGGCCGGGTCGGCGCCTGGGGCGAAATGGCAGCGGAAGCGGGCCTGGTTTCCATGCACTATGCCAATGTCATGGGAGTGGACGCCATCGTCGCGCCCTACCGGGGCTCGGACGCCCGCTTCGGCACCAATCCGTATTGCTGCGCCATACCGGGAACGGACAAACGGCCCATGGTGCTGCTCGACATGGCCACCTCCCGCATCGCCATGGGCAAGGTGCTCGTCGCCTTCAACAAGGGCGAAGCGCTGGCGCCCGGCATGATCGTTGACGATCAGGGGCAGCCCGCGACGGATCCCGGCCTGATGGTGCCCGACCGGCGCGGCGCGCTGCTCCCCTTCGGTGAGCACAAAGGCTACGGCCTGGCGCTGATCTGCGAGCTGCTGGCGGGCGTCGTCGGCGGCGGCGGCACCATCCAGCCCGGCCATGCCGCGGGCGGCGGCATCATCAACGGCATGCTGGCCATCCTGATCGACCCCGGC